>CP054178.1:2400000-3120665 GCA_015709595.1 Phycisphaeraceae bacterium | reverse complement strand
ACGTCGGCGAGCAGCAGTTTCGCGGCGGCAGTGACGGTGATCCAGGCGTCCGGTTTGACTTCCACCAGCCCTGACGCTGGGAAGACCTTGGCCAGGTCGAGATCGAGCCCCTCGGTGCCAAGGCGGGCGTGCTCGGCGAGCACCGCCGTCATCGGCCGCTTGCCGACCGACCAGATGTCGCCCGGCTTCACGCCGACCGAGAGCAACGCTGGACCGTCGGAGGCCACCAGCCGCGTCGCTGACGCGGCCACCCCAGCGGCGTCTGGCCGGGCAAGGCCGAAGCCCAGGAAGACATCGCCCACCTGGCCCGCGACGCTCGCCGTCCCGATCAGCACGATGCGCCCCGGCGCGTCCTCCACGACTCTTCCAGATGCTCCAATGGCGCACCGAACTGCCTCGGCGAGCCCGAGCAGGCTGAACCGCCACTGCTCAAAGTCACGCGGCTCCAGAATGACCCTTCCGCACCCGTTCATGCACCTATGAACGCAGATCAGCCTGTTCGGGTCGTGCGGATGCTTCTCGAATCCCAGGTTCGGAGCGAAACACTCATGATCGCCGCCGTCAAGGACGATCTCGTTGGCGAAGCCGGCCGCTTCGACGATGCCCAGCGCCTCAAGCGACGCCAGCCACTCGCGCGGCCATGCCCGTGCATCCTGCGGACTCAGAACGCCGTCCCGCAGATGCTCCACGCGTGCCAGAAGCCTGCCAAAGTCGTCATGCACTGGCGATCTTCCACTCCACCAGGTACTTCTTCGCCACGACATCGAGTCCGTGGTCCTTCAGGTTGCACCGATCAGGGTACGTGACCTCGAAGGTCAGCGTCTTGCCACGCTTGCCGTTCTGCCCGCGGAAGCGAAAGGACAGACGTGCCTGGGACACATGAAGCTCCGAGAGTGGTACCTTGGTCGTGTTGATGGCCTCTTCGATCATGCCCCGAAGGACATTCGGCATGTCCGGCGTCGGACGCCCCGACAGCACCAGGCGACGATACCCTTTCCCTGGCAGGTCGAAGCGCAGGAGCCGAAGTTCCACCCGTTCAACGTTGTCGGCCGGGGCGGTCTTGAACGCGAAGTCGCCACGTTTGAGCACGTCGAGTGAGAACGGAGGGTTGGCGCGGGGATCGGGCAGTATCTTGAGTCCGAGGATCTCCTTGCAGAAGGCCTCGGCGATCTTCTCCCGGCGCTTCTGGTCGCCGCCGGCGATCATTTCAAGCACGCCGTCCTCGCGCCGGTAGACGAAGATGATCTCGGTGGCTGTACGACGGATCTGTCGTGCGAACTTGCCCTTGCTGTCATAGCCGAGGTCGGTCTTGGGGTAGTCCTCCGGGTACGCAAAGAGGCAGTACCGCTCCGGATCGCGGCGCTCGACGGGGTCCAGATGGCAGTGCTTGCCCCGACCCTCGTGCCTGAAGATCTCGCGTAGTGCATTCTCGAGTCGGTCCTTGTGCTGGTCGTCATCGTTCACATGCAGCCGCTTGCCGACGTTCCACCGCTGCCATCGGCTCTCGCCGAATCGGTCCATCTCGTTGCAAGCCAAGACCGTCTCGATGAGCTGCCGATCCTCGATCAACGCGAGGAGCGCACGCTCGATGTCGTTCGCCATGTCGGCCAACTTATTGACCCACGGCTTCTTCAAGTATGAGGCCTCCTCGTAGATCAGTCGCGACCCGCCGTCGGTGGCAAGCTCGCTGACCGTGGCGAAGTCCGCGTCCACGGCCACTCTGTCACCCGTCTCCAGGTCCTCCATCGCCTTGACAATCGCGTCGGGATCGCCCTCCTTGTACTCGCCCCACTTGAAGTCACCGAGCAGTCTGCGGCCAGCGAAGTACCGCTGCAAGAGTGCCTTCGAGATGCTCCGGATGACTTTCTTGGGTGAGTACTGCGCCATGTGTGCAACACCTCCTGAAGAGCGCGATCCCCTCTCGATTGTGTTTATGCGCGGCGGGTGCTCAGTTCACCTTGAACGAGCCTCCCAGACCTTCGAGAGCCCGATTCACATCTTCCACGACCTTCGGATCGGGTGCGGTCACACCATCACCGATCTCAAGGCGGACGTGGAATCGAAGCGACACATTGGTTCTGGCCTTGATGTCGAGGAGCCGAGGAACCGCGTCGCCAAGGTCCTGGATTTGCGAAGGTTCGAAGTCCGCCTCAGCCACGCAGACGTTCGGGGGCGGCGGGCGACGACCCGTTCCGCCACCTCCGCCCCCGCCCGACGGCACCTGGGCGGCTGCGACCTTCAGCCGGATGGACTTCGCGGCCACAAGATCGCATGGCCAATCATTGGAATCGTCCGTCAGTTCCACGAACCGAGCCTGGAGTGCGCCGGAGATTGCGTCTCGAATCGTCTTCCACGGCAAGGCGACTCCAGCGGCCTGCGAGAGCGCACTCGCGAGCGCCAGGGCGGACGCCGAACCATCCTGCCAGGCCGCGGGGAGATTCTCGGGGAGCAGCGACGCCGCCGACAGGGTCGCGGGGGGGGGACGGAGCCTCGCTGTTGGCGTCAACACACCCGCGGGGATTGGCTCGCCCAGAAGGCTGGCCGGCCCGGAGATCAACCACACCTTCCCAAGTTCCACAGCCTCGCAGATCGCGGCGTTGACGACGACCTCTGCCGCCTTCGGAACCGTCATCGGCTCGGGAAAGCCACCGCGGTCGACCTGCACGACCTTGGACCCGTCGAAGTACGAAAGAACATCGTGAGCGGTGATCTCATCCGAAGCCCACAGACCGGGCAGCGTGCCCCGGGCTAAAAGTTCGCCTGAAATCTCGCCAAGTTCCGCCGCCTCGGGAAGGACCAGTTCGAGTGCCGGGTCGTTCAGCGCGGCCTCGTCCGGACGGCTGCGCCACCAGGTCCGGAACGTGCGATCCGGCCGGGTGAGTTTCAGGACGAACGTCCCCTGCACGCACCCCTCAACCAGCGTCTCGACGATGGCCTGCGCCTTGAGCATCTTCGGCAGGTGCGGCAACTGGGCGAATGCGCCCGCCAGGTCCTTCACGCGCCGGCTCGTCTCCCCACCCTTCCACAGGTTGTACGGACCGTCGGGCAACAAGGCTTCTGCGGTGATCGCCGTGTCCTGAACGCGGGAGCGTGAATCGCCCTTGATGGTGTCGAAATGCGGCTCGTCGGTCACCGTGACCTTGAAGGCCTGCGCCTCGTCCTTCTCTGAGACCGTCACGACGATGCAGTACGCCTGGCGGATCGCCTCCGGCACGCGGGCGCGAGCCTTGTCGATGTTGATCTTGAGCGTCTGCAGGCGGGCCACATCCACAGACCCCTTTTGCTTGCGATCCTCATCGTTCTTCGGTGTCAGGTCATCGAGGACACGTTCCCATGCGAGCTGGTCGCGGACCCGCGCGTGGGCCACGTCGAGCCCCTCGCGCGAAGGCGCCAGCAACAGGACAGCGTTGCGGTACACGCGCGGCTTGTCGCTGCCGGTCGTCTCGTCAAGGAACCGCTTCGCCTCCGCGCTGGGCTTGCCCGAGTCCGACGCGGCGCTCGGCGGCAGCACGGCGTAGTGGAACAGGCCGTCATCCTCGATGTCGCGAGGCTTGGTAGGAAGCGTGTGGACGCGGACGCCGAACGCGGAGGCCCCACTCGTGAGCGCCTTGGTTCGTCCGATCTCCTCGAGCATCTTGGCCTTGACGACGTCATCGGAGATCTGCGCCGCCGCCGCGGCCTGCATCTGAGTCAAGTTCGGGCGGTTCCCGAGCCGCCACTCGGTCGGAAGTTGCCCGTCCTTCTCGGGCAGATCGCCATCATCGAGCCAGTAACTGCTCCGCGCCCAGCGGGCCAGCCCCTTCTCCAACTCGATCTTGTCGGGGCGGCATGGACCGACCAGGAGCATAAGGTCCCGGGTCTTCGCGCTCCGGCCGGCCGGCTGCGAATGGAGGAACGTCGCGATGACCGCCTGCTCGACCTCGCGGACTCTCAGCCCGACGGAGTCCGCCTGCACACGCTTGGCAACGTCGAGTTCGCTTTGGATGATGCCGGTCCACCTCGTCGCCTGACCATCCGTGACGGTGGTGTCGGCAATCAGCACGAGCTCTCGCGCTGCCTCAGAAAGCCCACCCTGCTTCGGCGAGTTCAGGAACACCGCCGGGCCCACCAGCGGGCAATCGTCCCAATTCTCGGCCTCGCGCAGCGCCAGCGCAAACGTGCGCAGCACGCCGCGGGTCTTCTGGAACCGATCAATCGTCGTCCACTTGGTGTAGAAGACCTCGGTCAACTCGGGGTGGAAGGGGTAACTCTTGAGGTATCGCTCCTCCGCGCTCGCCCCGGCCTTCCCCGTCTGCTCGTCGAGCGGCGTGATCCCCTTGAGCGCGGCGATGACATGCTGCCGCCAACTATCGCGGTCCTGGCCCGATACGGGGTCGAACAGCCGCCGGCGCAGCACCTCGGCCACGTCGTCCTTCTCCACCGGCTGCACGGCCTCCTCGCGCTGACGCTGGAAAATGTCGTACAGATCAGACACAATGCGCTTGCCCAGGTCATCTGCCTGGTCTTTCGGATCGCTCGACAGCAGTGACGCCACGATGCAGCAACGGTTCACCTTCGCCGCCGCCTGCGTCAGGTACTGGAAGAACGACGTGAGGATGTCGATCCAACCCGGCTCCGAGCGGATCTTCACCTTCGCGTACAGCAGCACCTCGTCGAGGAGCACGAGCGTCCCCATGCCCTGCCTGGACGGCAACGACAGCAGGTCGGTCAGCGTGTTCTCGGCGGGCGGCGTCTCCCGCTCCTCGGCGACGCCCTTGGCGCTCATCAACTTCAGCCCATCATCGCCCGCGACCTGATACGCCAGGATGCTCCAGGGGTGCTTCAGGCGGCGCACCGCGCCGTCGGGAGATCGGACCTCGCACCCCGTTTCCACGTCGATCTTGTCGAAGCACAGCGCCGCCACCCGCGCCCGCGGCAGATCCTGCCCGATCGTCTCCATGAACTCCCGCACCGCGGGCAGGTGCGGCAACCTGGCCGGGTCGTGCACCAGGTGCCGCATCGTGATCAGCGTGTGCGTCTTGCCGCCGCCGTAGGTCAGTTCCAGTTGGCGAACCGCCTTGTCGTTCTTCCCCGCCAGCCGCAGCACCACGTCCTTCACCAGGTTCCGCAGGTTGTGCGTCGGGAAGGTCAGCGCGAAGAACTCCTCCGGCTTCTCGTAGATCGGCCGCTTCCCGTTCTGCATCATGACCTCGTACAGGTCCGCGGCGAACATGTGCAGGGGCAGGTCGCCCGACCGCAGGTCCTCCCGCAGTCGGACCACCTCGTGCCAGGCCTTCCAGGGTTGCTTTGCCATGCGATCCATCCTTTGCCGTGACGCCGCGCTCAGGCCGCGGTATGCTTCTGTCCGATCAACCCAGTCACCCCGCCGTGTCGAGAGGCACGGCCCGACGCCCGCGAAAGCGGGCGTCCATCTTTCACTGGCTTGCGCGTACCTCGAACAACTCCGGCCCGCGGTCACGCACCGCGCCCTTCGCCCCGATGTGGTTGCTGATGCTCTCCAGCAGCGACCGCTCGCTGTTGGTCGAGAGTTCGATCAGCGACTGCACCACCCGCTTGAACAACTCGTTCCGCCGCAGCCCGTGCTCGTCGATGTACTCGTCCACCTTGTGCAGGTCGCCGTCCTTCCACAGGTGCATCAGCCGGTGGATGCGGTCGATCAGCGGCACGGCCTTGCCCTCGGGGGCTTCGTAGCCCAAACTCCGCCCCTTCCGCTGGCTCCACGCCTTCAGTTTCACCTTGCTGCCGCCGCCCTCGCCGCCCGCCATGTCGGCGTCGCCGTCGTCGCCCTCGGCGTCCTCATCCTCGCCGAGGTCGTCGGCCTGGGCATCGCCCCCGCCCCCCGCGCCGACGAGGATGTCCCACGACCGCTCCAGTTCGGCATCCGACAGCCCGCACGCCGTCGCGTACAAGATGCACGCGCCGACGGGGGCCTCATCCATCCCGAAGTCGTGCCGGTGCAGCAGGTAGTAGGCCGTCACCTCGTCGAGCCGGTCGGCCGCGGCCAGGTCCGCGCCCTGCTCGCCGGTGAGCACTCGCCCAACGACGAAATCGACGACCATGCGGCGGACGTGGTTGAGGAACTCGCCCACGCTCATGGTGGCGTTGGGCTCGTTGGCCTTGCGGACGACGGGGTGCTTGCTGTAGGCCTCCAGCGCGGGGCCGGTGGCGGCCCACACGAAGTCGGGGCCGCGTATGCCCGCATCCCAGAACTCGCGCAGTTGGACCGCGATGTTGGCACGCATCTCTTCGAGCACGCGGTTGTCCCAGCCGGGGCGGGCGGCCCTGCTTCGCTTCTGAGCAATCAGCCAGATCGACGTCGATAGCGCCGAGAGTCCAAAGCCGCGACTGCGATTCGGCATCTCTGTTTGAATGGGCCAGCTCGCATCAACCGTAAAGCCAGCGCGAATGATCGCAGCCGCCAACGTTTCCCATGCCATCGGGTCCTTGTGCGCAAACACAATTGCGAAGCGACCACCTTCACGCAGCAGGTCATACACCTTGGCGAACGCTTGCGCCATCCAATCTTCGTACTTCCTGCGTTCGTCCTCTCGATCCTTGTCTGAACGGATGTGTTGAACGATCTCGCCTTCCTTCGGCGTCAGTGCCTCGCGAAATGAATCGATGCGATCAGCGTAAATCAGTCGCAACCAGACGTAGAAGAAATCGGAGAGATCAGCATACGACACCGCTTGGTAGTACGGTGGATCTGTCACGACGGCGTCATAGACATGGTCAGAGCTCCAATCCAGCACGGAGCGATTGTCTACGCTCGCGCTCTTTGTACCGTCCGCCAATGCCTGAGAAGTGACGCCGACCGATCGACTAAGAGATGCCAGCATTGACATCCAACTGCCCGATGCCCCACCGATCGGCGATGTCTCTGCAAAGTCCCACTTCATGGGTAACGCGTAGCGATTAAACAGATGGGTAATCTGCTCGTTTTGCGTGTACCACGATGCGAGTGTATTGCCATAATCCAAACACTTGTCCAAAACGGCCGCCATATAGGCTGCGAGACCTCGAAACCACGGATCGTCGCTCTGCCCCGCAATATCGATGTTTCTGATTGCCCCCGCAATTGTACCGACGAACGCCTTCTGGCGAGACGTCAACAGTGAAGCGTAGGTGTTCAGGCCATATTCATGGCACGAAATTGATCGTGTGCTGGCCGGATCAATCCGGTCTTCTGGCACGCTGACGGGGAGCTTCCCATAGATATGCTGGAGGCTTGAGTCGGTAACATGAGCGGTGTGATGCTCGTGTTCCGTGGGAAGTCGATACTCCTTGCCCTTTGGACCCTCGACAACTACAGAGTAAAGGACCTCACCGATGCGACCCTCGCGCCCGTCTAGGGAGATGTCGCTCATTGTGATGATTGTCGAGCAGCAAGGACACTTCACCCCGGCCCTAGACATCGTGCCCGCCCCCAGGCGCTTGTCGTGCTCGCGCTTCTGGGCCGCATTGCCCCCCCTGGTCGGCACGTTCGCCTCGATGCCGAACACCACGCCCGTGCGATCGGCGCTGGGCTCCATCGTCAGGAGCACGCGCTTGCTGGCCTTCTTGCACAGCCACCGCGTCTTGAGCAGCGGCACCGTTGCCCGGCAGTTCTTGCACTTCACGGTGCGCGCCCAGAGGTACGCCACCGTCGGCTTGGCGACCCAGCGCGGGTTGCGCTTGTCCTCCAGGTACTCCTGGCTGAACTCGGCGTTCAGCGACTCGATGTCCGGCGTACCGTCCTCTTTCAGCGGCACGAGGCGCATCGGCTGGTGCTCGTAGGCGACCTGGTCCTTCTTGATGGGCTCGAAGTCGGCGTAGGTCGGGTAGTACTGCGCCAGTTCCTTCCTCGCCCGTGCCAGCACCCACTGCCCCCACGCGCGGACGTGCCACGCCAGGTCGGCCTGGATCTCCTTGTCCGCCCCCTCCGCCCCCCCGGGCGGGCTGAAGAGCAGCCCGGCGTCGGCCTGCTTCGCGCCGGGCTTGGGCTTCTTCTTGCTCCCGGCGTGCAGCCGCTTGATGGCGGCGGCGGCCTCCGCCTTGCTGTACCCCTTGGCCTTCGTGAAGAACTCGGTCATGAAGGCGTCGTCGTGCAGGATGAACTCCGGCAGCGGGCGCGTCTGCCCGGCGAGTTTCTGCGGGTACTCCAGCGTGCACTTGAGGATGAACCACGCGACGGGGTTGATGTCCACCGCCGTGGCCTCGCACCCCAGGCGCATGGCTTCGAGCGGGATGGCCCCGCCGCCGGCGAAGGGGTCGAGCACCTTGGGGGCCCGCCCGCCGTAGGCCTTGCGGATCTCCTGGCGGAACCACTCGAGGGTCTCGGCGTTCTCGGTCTCGCGGCCCCAGTGCAGGATGCCGCCCTCGGTCTCTTCCTTGACCCGCTCGACCGTCTGGCCGTTGGGCATCTTCTTCTTCTCGATCCGCTTGACGACGCGCCCGCCGATCTTCTCGCAGAGTTCCCTGCGGCGGCGGCGGATCTCCTCCTCCCACTGCGCATCGCTCATGCCGTCTGGCTTGGGCTGGGCGGAAGGATCGGGCAGGAGCGTGGCGATAAGCGCCGCGCGACACGCCGCGAGCGGGCGCCGGGCCGGCCAGATGTGCAGTGTGGAGATGTGCCCGTGGCGGACGTTCTTCTCGTGGACGGAGTCCAGCGAGGCCTGCTTGAGGGGGAAGGCGTGCTCGATGAGGCGGGGGAAGTCGGTCATGGGTGGTTCAGGCACTTTTCATGGGCGTTTCAGCCGGGTTATCGGGGCAGCAGCAACCTTCGGGATCGGTACGGGTTGAATGAACGGGAACCATCGGTTACTCTTTACGAACCGGGATTCAGGCTCCGGAGGCATGGCGGCCGATACCCTGGAAGCCGAGAGCGACCCACGGACGGGCTCGTTCAGAGGCTGGTCGGACGTGTGCTATGGCGACGCGAGTGATCTCAACGAGCATGGTGTTCTCCACGGGCAACTCTGGGAGCCGGTCTACCCCTTGGCAGGTCGGGACTTCCGGCCCGGCTTCGCCCGCGCCTTCTTCCCGGCCGGTTGAGCACCCGCAGGCGATGACGACGACGGTCCCGACGGGCTCGCCGCCGCGGGTGCCGGTGAATGACTCCAAGCTTGCGACAAAATCTCCTCCTGGATCATCACCTGTCCCGGCGGGCTCGGAAGCATCTGGTACCGCCGGCGAGTGACGTGCTTGCTTGAGAGCGGCGAACTCTCCACGATCGCGTGGATCAGGTCGAAGGTCTTGACCTTCTGCGGTGCAGGCTGACCCTGCGCGGGGGGCTGCGGGTCAGGCATCGCAGACAGTTCTGCGTGCGGATTGAACACCGAGAGGTTCTCGAACTCGACCTCGTAGTCGAGGTATAGGTCCCACATCGCCGTCTCGAGTTCCGGCGGCAGGTCGCTATTGACCTTGAGCTTGAGGTCTTCCTTCGCCTCTCGCCGGTTGATCGGGTGCCCGTGAAAGTACAACTTCGATGCCATGTTCTCCACGATGTCCTTGATCGTGTGATCGTCCGCGTTCCGCATGTGCGTGCGCATGATCTTCGTGGCGATCATCCGAGACTGGGCGAGAAACCGCTCGACGTTGCCCAGTGCCAGCGGGTGGACCTTGTTCGCCAGGATCTCGATCGTCTTCACCAGTTCGTCTTCGTGGGAAATCCCCACAGACTTCACGAAGTTCACGTAGGCCCGGACATCTTCCACGCTGATGCCGATCCGGCGGCCGGTGCCCGGCTCAACGGGGTTGTAGTCGTTCGACACCGTCGGATCGATGGGGCCGAGTTCGCCGAAGGGGTGCATCACGATCTCATCAGCACCGAGCGCGAGTAGCGATGCGGCGCTATAGGCGCGGTAAGGAATGAGAACCGAGAACGACTTCGAGAACTCCCGGAACACGGACACGAGCCGCCACGGGACCGTGCCGCTGCCCCCATTGCTCACCAGGAAGATGTCGAGTTGCTCGATCGGTCGCTGCTGGAACCTCAGGAGATGGTCGAACACGACGCGCACCGAATCGTCGGCCATCTGGGCCGGGGCATTGGGGCGCAGGCTCGTGAGGTAACAGATGACCGTGGAGCCTCGCAGGTCTTGGATCTTCTTGATGAGGGCGATTCGATTCTCAAATGCCATGATTGCACTCCGTTCAAGGGTCTTGCAGACCCGCAGGCTCAGTCCTCCGCCGCTTCGCTCACCGCCCTTGCACCAATGAGCACGCTCCCCTTTGCCCGTGCCAGCAGAGTAGCGAAGGGGTCTCGCACGCGCACGAGACGCGGCGCGGGCGACGCGCAGTCATAGACGACGTAGAGCCAGTAGCCGCTCCGCAGGTTCGCCGCGCGGGCCCACTCGTTGCTGGAAACCTCGACATCGCCCGTACCGGCGCGGCCCTTGACCTCGATGGCCCGGCGTTCGCCGCCCTCGTAGATCGCCAGCAGGTCGAAGCCGGGGTTGTCGGTGAGCCCCGCGGCGCGTGCCAGCGTCGGCGTGGATACGTCGACAACTCTCGCGCCGGCGGCCTCCTCGAACGCCCGCGCCAGGTCCATCGCCACCCGCTCGACTTCCGCATCGTGACGCTTGCGGTCTTCGGGGTCGGTGGAGGGAACCACGAGCGCATGGGCGAGGAAGGTCACGCTGCCCGGGGTCACCAGTTCGGGCTCGCGGCGGATCGAAGCCAGGGCGAGGCGCCGCCGATCGGCCAGCGACCGCTGCTGGTCCTTGATCTCGGCGAGGGCCTTGGCGGCCGCGGCGTTGCCGGAGCGGGCCTTCTCGGAGAGTTTGACGCGGGCCGCGGCGAGTTCGGCTTCCTGGTAGTCAAAGCCGCGCTGCATGAATCGTTCGCGCTCGGCCAGTGTGTCCAGGAGTTGCCGGCGATGCTTTGTCGCCATGTCGCGGCTCACTCGCTCGACAACGAAGGCCTCGGCCTGCTCTTTGAGTGTCGGCGCGCGGACGGCCAGCCGCTGCGCGGCTGCGCCCGGGATGCCGCGCCCACCCTTGAGCAGGAGAAGATGTTCCACGGGGCAGAGCGAAACCTCAGCGCCCTCGTACTGCTTGACACCGATGAGTCGGCACTCGATCGGCTCTTCGTTCGCGAGGTCCGGAAGTTCCGGGTCCGCCTGGCGGACGACGTTGGTGAGGGCGAGGTGGAAGAGATATGGCCGATCGGCGGTCGGATCGACAAACACTGCTCCACGGAGCGCCTCGTCGCCTCGTTGATCTCTGACCGTTGCGCGGAACCGCTCGAACACAGGCTCGCCGGGGTGAATCCAGACGGCCTGGTCGCGCTGCTCGGGGCGCACGACGGTGAGCCGTCGCTGGCGCTGGGCGGGGTAGACGTCGAGCGCATGAAAGACAGCGGACCCCGCGCCCGGCTCGGTCGGCACAAAGGCAAACTCGGCGTCCATGTCCCCATCGATCTTGAGACCGACGAGCGGCGCGGCGTTCTCGACAAACTGCCGCACGTAGCCGGGGAGCAATCGGCAGTAGGCCTCTCGCTCCAGGTCCTCGCGCAACCGGGGCAACTGGCGTTTCACGTCGCCCCCGTCGCCGTAGAGCATCCGGTCGCGCGATTCGAGCGCCGCGACCTGCTCGTCGGTCAGGCGGCCTGCCAGCTCTCTGGCGACGGCGTCCTTGTCGCCGACGACCGCCCGCTCCATGTAGTCCTTGATCGAGAGCCCCTCGAAGAGCCGCCCGATGGAGTCGAAGACCTTGTCGCTGCCGAGCGAGAGACGGATCGCTTCGAGTTTCTTGAGCAGCGTTTCGATCACCAGGCCTTCGCGGGTGCTCGGCGCGACGAGGTTGATGATGTGCACCGGGTCGTGCTTCTGGCCGTACCGATGGATGCGGCCCATGCGCTGCTCGAGGCGGGCCGGGTTCCACGGCACATCGAAGTTGATCATGATCCAGCAGAACTGGAGGTTGATGCCTTCGGCCGCGGCATCCGTGCAGATCATGAAGCGAGCTCCACCGTCTGCGTGCGGCCTGCGGAACCGTTCAACCTCGTCCTGGCGCTGGAGGTAGTCCATGCCGCCGTGGATCTGGGCGATCTGCCCCGTGTAGCCCATGCCTCCAAGCCGGTTGATCAGGTACGCCAGCGTGTCGCGGTGCTCGGTGAAGATGATGAATTTCTCGCCCGCGAACCGATCCTGCGTGAGCACCTCACGGAGTTTGTCGAACTTCGATTCCTCCCCCTTGGCGTGGACCTTCTTGGCGAGTTCGCGGAGGTTGACGACCTGCTCGCGCTCCACGACGAGGTCGGCGAGCGACGCGGCAACAACGCCCGCGAGCAGCCGCTCCTCGGACAGTTCGTGCTCTTCGCGGCCGTTCTTCGTCTCCTCTTCGTCGGCCGTGGTCGTGTCAAGAAGGTCCTTCTCTTCGGCGAGCCGCCGCTGCAAGACGACCATCTGCTCCTCGGTCAGTTTGCCCTGCTGGATCTGGCGGATCAGGTCGTCGAGTTTCTCGATGCGACGTTCAAACGAGCGGAGGAGCGCGTAGGTTGAACTGGCAAGCCGCCGCTGCAAGACGCTCATGGCCAAGCGAGCCGCCGATCGGTTCAGCACCTTCGCCCGGTTGTAGACATGCCGCATGTACTCGGTCGTCTCGTCGTAGAGGGACTGCTCGCTGACCTCGCCCTGCGACAGGTCGTACCCGAGCGTGTCCGAGATCCGCTTCGGATAGAGCGGAGCTCCGCTCAGGTGGACCATCTCCTCCTTCGTGCGCCGAATGAAGTGGGCGGCCTTGCGGTCGGTCGGATACTGCTCGAATGCCTCCGGCGTGGAGAGCACTTCGGGGAGAAGGAGTCTCCACAGGGCGTAGTAGGGATAGTCCTTTCCTTGGTGTGGAGTCGCTGTGAGGAGAAGGAGGTGTTGCACGGTCCACGGCAGCCGCCACGCATCGTCCAAGCCCGTCACGCCAGCAAGAGCCTCGGCAAGTTTGTACCGCTCCGTCTTCCGTACACGCAGGTCTGCCCCTCGATCAACGGACAGTTTGTGTGCTTCATCGAAGACCACGAGGTCGTACGGCAACACCCCCTGCTCGCGCAGGCGGGCGAACATTCTCGCCCCGGCAAGCGTGTCCACGCTCACAATCAGTCGATCACTACCCTCGCCGATGAACGGATTCTCGTCGCGGGCATCAGCCCCGGTGATGATCCGGAAGTCCATGTCGAACAGCGTCCGCAACTCGCGCTGCCAGTTCCCGATGAGGCCCGCGGGCGGGACGATGAGGATCCGCCGCAGGAGTCGCCGGGCTTTCATCTCCCGCAAGTACAGGCCCGTCATGATCGTCTTGCCCGCGCCTGCGTCGTCAGCCAGCAAGAAGCGGAGCGGCGACTGCGACAGCATGTGCTCGTACACCGCAATCCGCTGGTGTGGCAGCGGGTCGATCTGCGAGATTTCTGTGGCGAACGCGGGATTGAAGAGGTGCCCGAAACTCAGACGCTCGCCTTCCGCCAGTGCACGCACAACGTCGGATGAGCCAGTAAAGTCGAGCGAGGGGGCAGCAACGGCGGTGGTAACTGACGACTGCTCCTCAGCGTTCCCCTCGTCCATCCGGACGAGCTGCTGCCAGGAGAGCGGCGACGGGGAGGTCTGGCCGTTCTCCCACCGGTTCACGGTTGCAAAGGCCACACCGAGTCGGCTCGCGAGTTCGACCTGCGTGAGGCCCAGGCGGTCCCGCAGTCTCCTCACGCGAGTCGGGTAGTCACTCGGGATTTCCGGCGAACGCCTGCTCGTCATGGCCATCAGTATAACATGTGCGATAGCCATGTCAATCCGATCACCCGATGGTCTAAAACGAGATACCCACATCGATCGGTATTTGGACGGGAATTGCCGAGATTCAATCCCGGAAGGGACGGAATCGCGTGCGTTTGAGGCCCCGTGCTCGTATCCGTTCAACTTCAGATCGAGTAAGTCCCTCCCGGTCCGCCGCTGGACTGGCTGCTGGAGCCGCTGCCGCTGGCGGAGCCGGAGGAGGAGCTCGACGACATCGACGAGCCGCTGGACTTGCTGGCCGACGAGCCGCTGCTGCTGGCCGACGAGCCGCTGCCGGAACCGGAGCCCGAGCCGCTGGAACTCGAGCCGGAGCCAGAGGAGTGGGCCGTCGCGGGCATGTCGTTGTGGACCCAGACGCCCTCGGCCGAGAACGTGTTCGTGCCGGGGATGTGGATGGCCACGGTGCGGGTTGGCGCGTCGATCCGCTCGATGGTCTCGACGAGTTCCTCGGCGAGTCGCTCGCCGATCAGGTAGTCGCCCCTCTTGAGCAGCTCGGCCGACGTGAATCCCCACTCATCGCCGCGGCGCATCAGGAACGGGTGTTCAGGCGTGGCCTTGATCCGGCGGTTAATGACCACGAAGCCGGTGTGCTCGCCGAGTTTCACGCTGGCCACGCGCCCGACGGTCGGGATCGTGCCGCGCATACCGTGGTGAGAGAGCCACTGGTACTGGGCGCGGTAGGGGACGTCGACCTCGAGGCCGGGGACCTTGATGGTGGCGACGCTGTCGCCGGGCTTGAGGTTCTCGATCGTGGTGACGCGGCCGTCGGCCAGGCGGACGAGCGTGCCGAAGAGCAGGCAGTTCGAACCGCCACCCCCGCCTCCGCCGCCACCGCCACCTCCTCCTCCGCCGCCCCCGCCCCCCGATCCTCCTCCGCCCGAGCCTCCGCCTCCGGAGCCGCCGCTGCCCGATCCGCCGCTCCCAGACCCGCCGCTGGCGGAGCCGCCCGATGCGCCCGAACTGCCGCCGCCACCGCTGGACGCGCCGCTGCTGCCCGCACCGGAACTGCCCGATGCGCCGCTCGACGCACCGCTGCTGGCCCCGCTGCTCGCGCCGCTCGAAGCGCCGGACGAGCCGCTCGACGAGCCCGAGCCGCTGCTGGATGACCCGCTTGACGAACCCGACGAACTGCTCCCGCTGGACGAGGACGAGCCCGACGAGGAACTCTCCGAACTGCCCGACGAGCCGGAGCCCGAACCCGAGCCGCCGGGGCCGCCGGTGGAGGCCCACACGGGGATGTAGAGGAAGTACCGGCGTGGCTCGTCGCTCATCCCTGGTTCTCCTGCGTTGGGTTGGCGGGCTGATACCACCCGGCGGTGCTGATGGGTTTCGAGCACTCGGCGGCCGCGTCCGCCACGGCCCGCTCGAAGGGCACGAACTCGAACGCTTTCAGGGCGCACGACTCGGGGTCGGGCGCGCAGTTGAGCACGCGGAAGCGGTGCTGCTCGAAGTGCGGCTTCAGGGCCTCGAAGCGCTTCTGGAGGCTCTCGTACAGGATGTTGTTGTGGCGGATCGCGTCCTTGCTGCGGTGCTCGTCGAAGGCGTAGCGCCGGTCGCGGGCCATCTTGAAGTCGCAGCCGAGCAGGTAGACCGTGCGGAAGCCCAGGTAATGGAGCAGGTGCAGCGCGGCGAGCATGACGCTCCGCTTGCCCTTGATCCCCAGCGAGTCCGTGTGCTCGCCGTCCTGGCCCCAGTTGATGGTGTCGGCCTTGAGGAATCGGCTGTGGTCGAAGTGGTCGCTGCGGCGGTAGAAGAGCACGCCCGGCATCTGCCGCACCTTGAACGCGCTCGCACGGAACGAGCCATCGGGGTTCTGCACGCGCAGTCGCTTGTCGAAGTGCGAGACGGGCACGATCTTCAGGATGCCGGGGTCCTTCCAGCCCGTGTCGATGAAGCGGCCGGGGTCGTCCACGCACGTCCACAGCGTCGGACGATGCACGGCCCAGGCGTTGTTGACGGCCATCGTGACGATGCCGCGCTGGTTGAGCCGCGACAGGTCGAGTTGGGCGAGCGACGGTCCCGAGAGGATCAGGAACGCCGAGCGACTCCGATAGAAGTCGCAGAGGGAGACAGAATCGAAGTCGGCGGTGTAGAGGCGCACGCCGCTCCGCGCCGGCCTGCGCTGCTTGAGCCCCGACTGCAACGCCGCGATGTCGCCCCCGTTCTCTCTCATGAGAAGCCCTCATGCATGGTTGAACACCCCTGCGATGTACCCCCCACGAGGCGCACCCAGTCCCTGGCGCACCGTGCCGACGCGGCCGATCCGGTCGAGCCACCACTTGAGAGGCCGCACCGTCGGGTGCAGGCCCTCGCCGTTGACCTTCGTCTTGCTCTCACGCGTGCAGATCGAGAATACGAACCGACCGCCGGGCACCGCGATCCGCCGCATCTCGTCGAGGACCTCGTCCACCTCCTCGGGGAGCACGTGCTCGAGGGCGTCGAAGGACGTCACCGCGTCGGCGATGCCCGCGGAGACCGGCACGCGGTGCATGGGCGCGACGATGTCCGCCTCCGGGAAGGCGAAGTCGATGCCGAGCCCGTCGATCCCCAGCCGCCGCAGGTGCTGGATGAAGAGGTTCCGGCCACAGCCGAAATCCACGACGAACCGGGGCTTGAATCCCTGGACGAGCCGGTACGCGAGCCGCCCGTGATTGGTCGAGCCGTAGCCGGTGGGCATGAGCGCGACGTACTTCCTCCGCTCGTGCTCTCGGCGGGCTTCCAGGTCAACCGGGATAACCTCGTGGGGGTCAGACATAGAGCCACACCGGGACATCGAACTCGACCAGCTCCATTCCGTTGAGGGCCTGGAACGCCCAGACCGTCTTGCCGCGCGTGTCGCGCTCGGCGAACATCTCGACCGCGACGCCCTTGAGGATGGGGCGCAGCATCGGCACCGCGGCCTTGCGCGGGCAGTAGCCCGCGGGGTCCTGCGGGTCGAGTTGCCCGGGCACGAAGAGGGAGCGCACGCCACCGAAGCCGTCGGTGCCTTCGGGTTCTTCCTCGGGCACCTCGCTGTGGTGGCTCTCGAACCTGTTGACCGCCCAGCGCGCCGGGTCCTCCTCGCCGCCGGGGCCCTTGGAGGACAGCCCTTCCTCCAGCGCGATGTACCGACCGAAGGTGTCGCTGCCGGGGTCGCCGTCGATGGCGGCCTCGGTCCACGGGTAGCGCCAGCGGAAGCGCTCGCCCTCGATCTCGCGGGCCTCGCCGAGAATGGCGACGATCCGGCCCCCACGAGGCCGTCCCACCTCGACCAGCGCCCATTTCTCGCCGACGCCTTCCTCCTTCCAGAGGATGACGGTGCCGCCCGAGCCCGCGGAGGTGAGTACCGTCTCGTCGGGGGCGACCTCGGCGAAGGCGTGCTCCTCGTCCTCGATGAGCACCCGCGCGGGCGTGACGCCGTGGACGACGCACAGGCCGACCTGGCCCTGCGGGATCGGCTCGCGGGCGATGGCGAAGGAGCCCGGGCGCGTCGCGTCGGTGGGCGTGATGCCCTTGAAGGCCAGGCGGTTCTGGAAGGACTTCTCCGGGCCGTCCTCGCCGGGAAGAAAGAGCGGCCTGTCGATGGCCAGGGCGTGGTAGCGCTCCAGGTCCGCGCCGCTGTCGTTGCGCACGGCCACGACGCCCCCGCCGATGAAGGAGCGCCCGCCGTCCCACAGTTCACCGGCGCGGCGGTCCTGCTGGCGACGCCTCGACTCCAGCGCCGCATCGACGAAGGCGTTGTACGCCCGCGCGGGGATGCGGAGCGGATCGCCGGGCCGGACTTTGCGGAGGTCGTCACCCATGTCTTCTCGTGGGGGTCATCCCAACTGCAATGCCGCGAAACTCCCGCTCTCGTACACGCGCTCGACGTAGGCCGCGATGGGGCGCTTCACCAGCGCCTTGGCGGCGGTGTCCTCCTGGTCGCTGTACCGCACCCACAGGTACTCCCACCCCTTCTTGTTGATGCCGTTGATCGGGCCGATCGACAGCCCCGTCACGTTGGGGCTGGCGGCGAAGCGGTACGTGATCTCCCAGTCGGCCTCGGTGCCGCTGCCGCGCTTCGAGCCGCTCGCGCCCATAAAGAGCACCTCGCCGGGGGCAAAGCCGCGGAAGGAGTCGCCGTTGACCTTGCCGGTGAGGTTGAAGAGGACGCCCTTGTACGCGCCCGTGATCTGGACGTCGGGCTTGTAGTGCGTCTCGGCGAAGTGGTAGACGGGGACGGTGATGTCGATCCCCTCGACGCCGTCAGCGCTGACGCCGATGGCCCCCTGGAAGTCGGGCGCGACCATGCCCGGCGCGGGGATGCGCTGCACGGTGGCCAGCGACTGGGTGATGTGCTGCGTGCCCCCGCCGGTGTCGAACTGGAATGACGACTCGCCGGTGGGCAGGCCGCCCCCGCCGCCGCCCCCCGCGAGGGCGTACCGGACCACGCCGTCCCACAGGCCCGGGCCCAGCGGCTCGATCTGCACGCTCTGGCGGGGCAGCGTGGCGTAGTTGGTCGGGGCCTCGGCCTCGAGGGCGTCGCGCGCGGCGATGTCGTTGTCCGTGCCGAGCACGATGTACGCCAGCTCCGCCGAGGAGTTGGCGCCGTTGGCGGCCTTCACCAGGCGGCGGGACTCGAACTTTTCTCGCACCTCGATCGGCATCCGCTACTCCGTTCAACCGAAAGACAATCCGCCCGTCCCCGCCGCATCGGCCAGTCGCTTGGTGTGCCGGGCCGTCTGCTCCGTCGCCCGGGCCGTGCGCTCGGCGGCGTCGCTGCCCGCGGCGAGTCCCTGCGCGGCCTTGGCGTTGAATGTGCCGCGCACGCTGATCCCCTTGGCGAGCAGGTCGCCCAGGCCGGCTACGCGGTCCTCGAACTCGGCCATGAGGTCGCGGGGAGACCTGGAAGGACCACGCTCCGCGTCCGCCGCCTCGCGCTTGCGCCGGGCCTCCTCGATCGCGGCGGCCAGGCGCTCCTTGGCGGCGTCCAGGGCGGCACGCGACTCGGCAAGGCCCGCCTCCGTGTCCTTGCGGAGCGCGTCCTGCGCGTTCTCGAAGTCCTGGCCGATCGCCGCGAGCGTGGCCTCGTGGATGGCGGCCGCCTGCTCGCGCTCGGCGGCGCGGCGGCGCTCGCGCGCGGCCACGTCGCGCTGGGCGGCGTCCTCGAGTTCCACGAGCCGGGACTCGAGTTGCTGGTCCACCGCCTTCTTCGCGGCGTCCACGTCCAGCCCGGAGTCGAACAGCCCCTGGATCTCCAGCATCCGCTTGGCGACCCACGACGAGGCCTGCTCCCAGACCCTCTGGAAGCCGGTGGCGAAGTTGGTCCACGTCTTGGAGAGGAACGCGGTCGTCTCGATCCACGCGACCTCGATGGCGTGGAAGCCGATCTCGGCGGCGGCCAGCGCCCCGTACCACATGGACTGGGCCGTGCCGACGAAGAACTGCTTGGCCTGGAGCCAGACCTTGTTGAGTGCCGCGATGCCCTGCTGCCAGGCGACCTTCAGGCTCAGCCACAGGATCTCGGCGGCGAGCGCGATGTCGCCGGCGGCCAGGGCATCGGAGATGCCGCCGATGACCTTGGTGGCCCAGTCGCGCAGGCGTGTGAACTGCTCCCCGAGCCACTCGAGTGCCGCCCCGCCCGCGCCGCTGGTGACCACGAGCGCAGCGCCCAGCCCAACCACGGCGGCGACGATCAGGCCGATAGGGCTGAGCAGCGCGCCCAGCACCGCTCCGACCAGCCCGAACGCCGCGCCGATGCCCGAGACGACGGTCGCCAGCACGCCCATCGCCGCGCCGATGCCGGTGATGGCCACGCCCAAGCCGATGAGGGCGGCCCCGACCACCACGACCCCCGCCGCGACCTTGAGGGCCCAGACGACGACTTCCCTGTTCCGCTTGATCCAGTCGGTGGCGGCGACGATGACGCGGGTGATCCGCTGCGACAGTTCCTTGATCGTGGGCGCGAGCGTCCCGCCGATGGCGAAGACGCCCTGCTTGACCACGCGCCAGAGGATGTTCAGCGTGTCGTTGAGTTCCGCGGCGTCCCTGGCCGTCTGCGTGCTCACCGTCAGGCCGAGGCTGCGGGCCTGGGCCTGCAACTCTTCGATCCCCGCCGCGCCGGAGGAGAGCAGGGGGAGCAACTTCGTCCCAGCCCGCCCGAAGATCTCCATCGCCAGAGCGGTGCGCAACGCGGGGTCGGTGACCTGCGACAATCGATCGGCCAGGCGCTTGAACTGCTGGTCCGGCGAGAGGCCCGCGAGGTCGGCCACGGACAGGCCGAGTAGCGAGAGCGCCTGTTGTGCGGTCGCCGAGCCCTTCGCCGCGTCCACGAGCGACCGCTGCATGAACTTCAGGCCGTTCTCCAGCGTCTCCATGTCCGCCCCAGCCTGCTCGGCGGCGAAGCCCAGTTCGCTGAGGGTCTCGACGCTGACGCCGGTGCGCAGGATCATCTTGTCGAGGGCGTCGCCCATGCCGGAGAAGACCTTCACACTCCCGAGCAGGGCCGTGACCGCCGCCGCGCTGAGGCCCGCCAGGCGTGTGCCGGCGCTGCGCAGCCCCTGGCCGAAGGCCTCCAGGCGCTTCTGGGCGCGGCGGAGCCCGGCGCTGAGCTTGTCGCTCACACCGAGTTCGACAAACGCCCGTCCGGCCCGGATGCCCCGCGTGTCCGCCACCGATCAGCCTCCCTTCCGGATGGAGTTGCGCCACAGCAGCGGCAACTTCGGCCGCTCCTTCTCCAGCGCCGGGACCATGAACGGCCGCGCGGCGATCTTCACCTTCCGCGACACGAGCCGCCCCCGGCGGCGTTGATGAACGACTGTCTCGCCGCCGTGCTCGAGCGCCTTGGGCGCGGTGCTCTTGGCGAACCCCACGGGACCGACCACGACCGAATCACTCGACTTGTCGTACCCGAAGAGGATCAGCCGCCGCAGGCTTCCCTCGTGCGAGTGCGGCGGCTTGCCCGGCGGGGCGGTCCCCTTGCGTTTGCGGATGCTCGTGCGGGCCGCCGTGCGGATGAAGGCCCCGGCCTGGCTGAGCACCTTTCGCTTGTCCGAGTCCATCGCCCGTATCACGACGTGCCGGTCGAAGAACACGTCCTTGATCCGCATGGTGATCACGCCGCCCCCCACGAGTCGCCTCACAGCAGCCGCTGGATCAGGGCCAGGAGCGTGCGCCGCTTCGCCGGCGGGATGTCCTCGCGGTTCTTCTGCGCCCGGTGCGCGGCCCGGCGCAGTTCCGTGGGCGTGAAGAGCAGGTCGAGATCCGCGCGCCGCCCGCCACACACCACCTCGCCCCGCGTGGCGAAGTAGTCGGGGCTGGCGGCGGGGTGCTGGTACGGCGGCTTGTTGGGGACGCGGATGAACTTGCCGGGGACGATCTGCATGGGAGCCTCCTTGCTCGCTGGAGCGGGGGGAACCGGGACCGGGAACCGATCAGGCCTCGCCCGTCAGGCCGCGGCCTTTCTCCAGGCCTTTGTTGAACGACGCCTCCTTCTCCTTGCGGAGACGGCCCGATCCGATGAACAGACCGACGATGCCGGTGAGCGCGGGCAGGGCCGGCCCGAGCACGGGCAGGCCCGCGACGGTCGGGCCCACGGTGTCGAGGGCCGAGAGCGTCAGTTGCCCGAGCAGCCCGCGGACCTCGCCGGCCCGTTCGATGTTGCCCTTCCACTGCGCGCCGGTGGCCTGCGTCTGGTTGAACCAGTTCTGGTACTCGGCCTCTGCCTCGTTCAGTGAGAGCGTCGCGCGCAGGCCGGTGGTCTGCTGGATGGCGTTGGGCGTCTTGACCTTGACGAGGTCGCCCAAGTCGATCCCGGCGCACGACGCGAGCACGAGCGTGAGGAGCGCCAGGCCGGCGAGGTAGACATAGTGGCGGGTGGTCATCTGTGATCCTCCTTGGTCGGTGCGGGGGTGATTGCGGGGAGCCTGCCGTCGATGAACACGTCCTTGAGGACCGAGACGGGCACCGTGACTGGGCGTTGGCGTGCGTGGGCGGCGAACGGGTCGAAGTCGCTGGGCTTGAACGATCGCGTGCGCCTGGGATCGCGGTGCAGGTTTGCGATGACCGAGAGGCACGAGGAAGCGATGGACCAGTCGTGTCGCTGCCGCCCTTCGAGCATCTCCATCAACTCGCGGAGCGTCAGTGGGCCGGGATCGACGCCGACGGCTCCGGCGCAGTACCAGACGTGCCGCCAGGCGTCGGCGGCTGTGGGTCCTCGCCCAGCGCGCTCTCCGCCAGGCGATCCAGTTCCCCGCTCTGGATCAGGTGATCGATCCGCCGCGTCGCCAGGTCGCGCGCCTTGTCCATCACCTCCCGCGTGGCCTGGAGCACCCGCCCGAGGTTGGCCCGGTCCCTCGGGCTCGGGCAGAAAGACACGAGCTCCTCCAGCACCGCCGCGGTGGCGTGCTCGATGGCGTCGCCCGCCATCGCCCGGCCGAAGTCCTCGTCGCTGACGCCGCGCGTGTCGGCCTCGGGCTTGCAGAGGGCGTAGACCACATCGCACAGCAGCACCGGGTCGCGGACGAGCCGCTCCAGCAGCCCGCCCGTGCCCTCGATGGGCTGCATGAGGTCCACGCGCACGAGGCCGCGCACCCGTTTGAGGGCCGCGACGTTGATCTCGACCTGCCACTGCCTGCCCGCGTTGTCGGTAAATGCCCGCATCCGTGCCTCCTGACTGATTGCCGTGTGAGTTAGCCGCCGATCCATGAGGGCGCCGTGGCCGAGTACGTCACCTTGGCGGTGACCGAGACGGTGATGGCCTCCTCGAGTGCCTCGCTGCGCGAGAAGTTGGTGATCGAGAAGTCCGCCTGAAGGCCCTGGCCGCTGGTCCCGTCGAGGACCTGAAGGCCGATGACGGCGTTGTTGAAGAAGGCGTTCTTGATGGCGGTGAACCCCGCATCGCCAGTGTCCCACACCATCTCGAACTCGACGCTGGCTTCCTTGAGCGTGCCGACGGTGGCCCGCCAGCCCGCGTTGGCGCGGGTGGTCACGTCGGCCTCGCCGGTTTCAAGGTTGAGCGTCACGTCCTTGACGTTGCCAAGGGCCGTCCACGCGCCGCCGCCGGCCTGCCCGCCGACCTTGTACTTGAGGACCGCCTCCATGCCCAGTTTGATCGCCATTGCCGGTCTCCTTGCCTCTCGTGGGGGTGAGGTGGGGGCTCAGCCGCCGTGCCCGACCACGTACGCGCACTCGCCCGCCTTGCTCTTGATCTGGATCTGCGACAGGTCCACGCGCTCCAGGCGATACTGCGCGCCCGGCGGGATCAGCAGTTCCTTGCCGTCGGTCCCCTTGAGCGTGGCGTCCTGCGTGTTGGTGTGCGCGAACGTCAGCGTGCACGTCGCCACCAGCGGCGTCGCCGAGAGCGATACGTAGGTGCTGTCCAGGTCGATCTTCAGCGCGATGAAGTTCCTCATTGGCTACCCCCGCACCCGGTAGGTGACGCTCAGGACGCTGGTGAACACCAGGTGCTGCTCCAGCGACTCGCTCGCCACCACCGGCTCGTGGGCGATGCCAGCCCACGCGGCCTCGGGTGCGCCGGGGAGCCTCGCCAGCCGCAGGCGGTCGGCGATCTCTTCGACGAGGTCGAGCAGAGCGTCGATCTCGGCCTGCTCGCCCTCGTGGGGGGCCGGCAGCTTCTGCTGCACGCCCACGTCGATGATGCACTCGAAGGTGCTGCTGTCACGGCTGGCGGCGGAGATGCCGACCGTCCGCGGCACGACCGACACGCGCAGGTCCTTGAGGTCCTCCAGCGTGAAGGCGGGCTGGTACATCCGCTTGGCGCTCACCGGGCGCGAGTACGTCCCGGCGTTGATGTGCGCGGCGACGGCGTCGGCAATGGCTGCGATAGTGCTCACTGCCCCGGCCTCCCATTCAGCCGCCCTTCGAGGTACGACACCCGCCGCTCGATCGCCTGGTACTCGGTGCGCAGGGCCCGGGCCTCGACGATCAGTTCGTCCAGGCGCTTCTCGACCTGCTGGAGCTTGGCGGTGACGACGCCCCACTGGACCGTCATCGCGCCCGCCGCAAACAGGATCATGACGACGATCCCCGCCCACTGCACGCGCAGCGACGCCTTGCCGCCGTTGGTGCCGTTCTGTGCGTTTGCTCCCGTCATCACGCCTCCGTGCCCACGAACTTCGTGTGAACCCGCATCACTCGCCGGTACGGGTCGCTGAATCGCCAGGGCGGCTGCCCGCCGGGGGCGTTGACCTCGTACACGAACACGCTCGTACCAACCGTCTCTCGCACCTGGTCGCCCGCCCGCGGGAGGATCGGACCAGCGCCCAGATCCAGATCCGCCGTCCGCACGAGGAAGTCCCGCGACTCGACGCGGTGGATCAGGCCCGCCTCGTCCGCCTGCTCGAACTCCGTGCGGCCGATGGTGGCCTGGACTTCCTTCTCGTCTGCCCCGCGCCTGTAGACCACGGTGCGGCTCATGTGCCGATGCCGCTGGTCGTCGAGGAACGCTGCGCCCTGTTCGAGCAGGTCACCCATGCCGAGCCTCCTCTCGCCGGGGTTACTGCGACATGCGAATGCGCACCGTGGTGTCGGCATCCGCCGCGGCACGCACGGCCTTGCCGATCACCTTGTTGCCGGCGGCGGTCTTGGTGGCGACCTTGGCGATCGCGTCCCAGTACGCCAGCGTGCCGACGGTGAACGCCGTGCCTGCGCCGGCGGCCTTGGGAAAGTCGAAGACTCCCTGCACCGCCAGCGAGCCGAGTTGATTGGCCTTGAGGTCGACGCGCGTGGTGCCGACCAACTCGCCCTGCACGACGACCGTGCCCGCGGGGATATCGGCCCCGGGGGTGTAGTCGATCGCCGCGCCTTCGTGTACGAACTTCGTCGTGGACATTTGTGATCCTCCGGAGCCGGGCTCGCCGCCCGGCTCGCCATCGCCGCCTTCGCCTCCGATCGGGATCGAGTCGCCCATGGGGGGTTACGCCTCGCCCTTGCTCTTGACCGCCGCGCGGAAGTCCTGCATGGCGACGCCGAAGTCGAAGTAGCCGCGCCACTGCATCCCCAGCGTGTTGAAGTCCGTCTCGCCGCTCTCGATGGTCGGCGTGCGCTTGCCGCGCAGGTACGCGATCTCGATAGCCGCCACGTCCGCCGGGTTGGCGAAGAGGTACCACGCCTTGGCGCTTCCGCCCGAGATGCCCTGCGCGTTGAGGTAGGGGCTGGCGACCGGCTTCCACTTGCCCGCGTGCGGGTTGACGCTGGGCTTGCCCTTGTCGGTGGTGGTCGTCTCGTTGATCCGCGTCTCGGTCATCAGGACCTGGGCCGCGACCTTGAGGGACGACGGCACGAGCAGCACGGCGGGGGCTAGCAGGATCGGCTTGCCGTCCGTGTCGGTCTGGTCGAGGAACATCTGCTCGCCCTTGGTCAGGGCATCGATCGACAGGGCCGTGTCCGCGCCCGAGAAGAAGTTCTTGTTGCCGACGCCGAAGAAGTTGGCCGGGTTGGCCAGGAGCAGCTCGAAGACCGCCTCCTCGCGCTTGAGGGCGGACATGCGCCCGATGATGCGCGGGATCTGGAGGAACGCCCCCAGGTCGTCGTTGATCATCATCTGCCGCGTGAGCGCGATCATCCGCCCGAACGTCTCGACCTTGTTGGTGTACGCCTGCTCGCTGAGCCCCGCGTGCTTGAGCTCTCCGTCGGGGCCGACCTTCTCGAAGACGCCGTTGCCGGTGAGCCGGTAGCGCGTGACCTCCTTGAAGTCGTTCACGTCCGTCTCGGCGCAGAAGTGGCCCACGACGCTCTCGACGGCGGTGTACGCCGCGAGCATGGTCTTGTTGGCGACGTTGGACAGGATGCCCGAGAGCGAGATCGTGGTGAAACCCCCACCCCCGCCCGCCGCCTGGATGAGCCGCCGCTCGGCGTTGAAGGCGGTCCGGATGGTGTCGTTGTCCACGCGCCCCGGGCGCGCGTGCTCGCCGCCCGCGCGGATGACCTCGTACATGAGCGAGTGCAGCCCCGCCCCGCGCAGATCGCGTGCCAACGCGGCGTTCATGGTGCGATCGTCGTACCACTCGCCCACCTGCTTCTCGGGCAGACCCGCCGAGAGGCACAGCGCGGCCTCCAGGGCGAGGCCCGCCTGAGCGGGGTCCTTGTCGCCACGAACGCCGCCCCCGACCAGCGACGGGCGCTCGGCGCGGAGCACCGCGAGCTCGGTCTTGTTCGCGTCCCAACCCTCGGCGATGGCCCTGGCCTCGATCTCGGCGTGCTTCCCGCCGCCGACAGCGCAGATCCGCCGGACCTCGGCGATCCGCCTGGACTCGGCGGCCACCTCGGCGCGGAGGCGGGCGATCGGCGGGGTGGCGTCCGTGCTCTCGCCCGCTTCGCCGTCCCCGTCGGGATCGGCATCCATGCCGCCCGCCCCCTGGGGGGCTTGGGACTCGGCGTTGAACAGGGCCTCGAGGTTGGTCTTCTGCGTGTCGGTGAGGCAAGCGGGGTCAAAGCCCTTGGCCTCAAGCCACTGCTCGAACGTCATGTCGTCCTCCTTGCCTGATGTGGGTGGCCGCACAGCGCCGGCGGCGACCGCCGCGCTCGTGTTGTCGTCCGCGCCCAGCGCCACGAAACTCACCTCGCCCAGCGTGCTCTTGCGTGCGATCAGCACGGGGCCCTCGAACTCGCGTCCGTTGGCCGAGGCCTTCTTGCCCTTGGGCACGTACTCCATCTGCCCGGCGATCGCGCCCAGCGACGCCTGCCACGGGAAGCCGTTCCGGCTGCTCTCGACAATCTCTCGCGCCACAGGCCCGGCCCCGGAGATCACTCCCGAGACGAGCAGTTGCGAGCCCTCGATGCGGACCGAATCGGTGTGCCCGACGATGAGGGAGCGATTGTGGTCCTTGAGGATCGGGCGACTCTTCAAGCCGCCGCCGGCGACCTGCAGCCCCGCGAGGTCGACGACTACGGGGTGCGGCCAGCCCGCCAGGACCATCGGCCCGCCGGTGTAGGCCACCATCGAGAACCGGCGAAGGCTCGCGGCCTGCCCATCGCCCGTCGCAGGGGCGGCTTCGATCCAACCCTCGACGGGTGCGCACAGGTTCAGCAGCCGTTCACTCGGCATCGTCGTCCTCCTTGCCCGTACCGACAGGAGCGAGCGACTCGGCCTGCTCGGGCGCGAGCCCCAGCTCCTTCATCAGCGAGAATTCCTTGGCCCGCTGGCGGAGTTCGTTCTCCCAGTCGCGTCCCTGCTTGGCGTACTCCGCTGCGAGCGTGGTGGTGTGCGACGCCAGACGCGTCGCCTGCGCCGTCGCCTCCTTGGCCGGGTCCACGTGCTCGTTGCCATCCCAGAACCACTGGTGCGGGAGACTCTGACCGCCGGCGACCAGCGTGCGCACCGGGAGCGGCAGCAGATCCGAGATCAGCACCGCCTCGCGCAGCCACGCGTCGAGGAGCCGGTCGAGCACGACGCAAGCCAGGTGCTCCTGCTCGACGCGGATGCTCTTGAAGTACGTCTGGTGGTCGAGGCGACCGCTGGCGTAGTTGTACCCCGACGAGTTGCACGCCGCGACGTTGAAGGGCATGTTCAGGCAGCGGGCGATCTCGTTGAGGATCTCACGCTTGAACTCGGCGTAGGTGGTCGAGGGCTGTTCGGCCTGCACCTGCGCCATCTTCCAGCCGCCGGGCATGGTCAGGAGCGAGCGGGCCTCGAGCTCGATGGCGTCCATCGGCTCGACCGCCTCGGCCTCGCCGTTGGCGGGGGCGTCGGTGTAGAGAATGCCCGCAAAGTCGGCGGCGGTCTCCGCCGCGCCCAGCACCGCCAGCGTGAACCGGCGCAACTGCGCGAAGAGCGGCAGCGCCGGCGTGATGTCCGGGACGCCGCGGCTCTGTCCGGCGCGATCGACCCGGAAGTAATGCAGCACCGACTCGGCGGGCAGGCGGTCGTACTCGATCCCAAGGAATCCGGTGCGTGTGTCGCCCGGGTGCCCCTTGAGGACGTGGTACTCGACCGGGTTGCCGAAGGCGTCGAAGACAATGCCGTCCACCGCGTTGTCGTCCACGGGCCAGAGGTCCGGCGTCGTGACCTGGTCGGCCTCGACGAGCCGGATGTCGAGTTTGACGGGCGTCGGCAGTCGGGGATTGCTCACGAGAACCGCGAACACTTCACCATCAGTGGCGCGGGAGGCCCGCATGGTGCGCAGCTTCTCCGGCAGCCCGATCGCCTTCGTCCACGACATGAACGCTTGTTCGATCCGCTCGTTGGCGTCGTCGTCCTCGGTGAGCAGCTGCAGGCGCGGGCCGGTGCCCACCACGTCGTTGGCGAGGGTCAGCACGATGCCCTTCGCGTAGGCGTTGTTCGCCGTCTCGTAGCGGGCGCGGTTGCGGAGCGTCCGCCGAACCTCGGGCGAAGCGGCCGCATCGGCGCTCAGGCCGTCGGCGTTGGCCCAATGCTTGCGGTTGAGGTCGTTGGTGACGGCCGAGTCGAACCCGGCGCGGAGCGCGGTGCCCACGACGAGCCGACGCAGGAAGCCGCCCTTGTGGGCCGAGCGACCCCTCGGCGGAGCGGGAGCGTGGGGGGTGCTCGAACGGAGTTTGAAGAGTCCGAGCATCAGCCCCCCTCCGCCCCGGGCGGAACCAGTCGCGTCAGCCGCAGGGCATTCCTTGGCGTCCGCGCGGCCTGCTTCGACGCGAGGTACCGATCCGCCTCGATCTGGTCCTTCAGCGAATGCTGCTCGACAGTCTGGCCGTCCACCGACGCCTTCGCGGGCTGAGACGCGTTGTCGCGGATGGTGTGGTCAAGACCGGGCGTGGCTTGGGGATCACCGGGCATGGCAGTGCTCCGTCGCGCCGAGCACTTCGGCACGCCCGCCTACGGCACGCTGCCTGCGACGGTACCGCCGCTCGCGCTGCGCGAAGGTGTTGACGGCGCGGGCAGGATTGCGTCCCTCCATGTGCGCGAGCCATGCCTCCTGCGCCGCGTCCTCGCGGTCGACACCGGGTGTCAGCCGCAGTTCGAGCTTGAGTTTGGCTGCGGTGCGCGCGTCGGTCATGGGTGGGATGTGCGTGATCATCCACCCATTCCGACGCGCCGCCGCGTCAAAACCTCGCGGAGACTCCTCGGCGCAGCAGGTTCGTACAGATGTGTACCAGGGGGGGGGCGGCGCTACGGACGCTCGCGGGTGACGACGCGGTGCCCGCAGTGGCGGCACCGTCTTACCCGCATGATGTGGCCGTTCTGCTGCCGCGTGTACCGCACCGGAAGGTGGCCGCACCCGCACTTGGGGCATCGCAGGCCGCGTGCCTCGCGCGCACTCGGGTTGACAGCCGGTGAGTCCTTCACCATGTCTTTCTCCCGTGCTGCAGCGCCGACAGCCGCAGCCGCCGGCGCGGCGTTGCCTCGGCGTCCGTTCCGAAAAGCACCACCCCATGCATCGACGCCGCCACCGCCGCGCCGACAAGGCAGTCGAGCCAGTGGTTGTCGAGCCCGTCGACGCGGAGCTTCCACTCATCGACTGTGCGGCCCCGACCCTCGGTCTTCACGCGGTACTCGCTGGTCAGGTGCTCGGCGATGAGCCGGTGCGCCTCCGGCTTGCTGCCGAAGAGAGACAGACAGCCAGGGTCGCCCATCGGCACCGCCAGGCGTGCGTGCACGAACGATTTCCAGTAGTTCGTGTCGAAGACGACGTGCCGCACGGCGCGCTTGCCCGTCACCACGGGCACGCGCCAGTTGAGCCCGACGCGCTCGCCGCGCTTGCGCTTGTAATCCGAGAACGGGACGCTCGACGCCCCGACGTACCGCCCGTGGCTGGGCATGAGCACGCCCGCGTGCGGGGACTGGCGGCAGAACTGGTACACCACGTCCGTGGACGAGCCCCAGTTGGCATCGATCAGGCAGCGGTCGATGCGCACCATCGCGCCGTCGTCGCGCCGCCACTCGCGGGCAACGGTCGCGCCGATCAACCGCTCCAGCCCGGCGTAGATCGCTCCCTCGACACCGGCACGGGGCGCGGCCGTCGCCAGCGTCCGCCGCAGGTCGCGGAGCGTGAAGTACCCGTGGGGGGCCTTCTGGTCGGGTTCGGTGCCGTAGTCGATGACGTAGCCCGTAAAGTCGTTCTCCCACGCGGCCACCAGGTAGAACAGCGCCTTGCCCTGCACGTCCACGAACATCGTCAGGCGCGTGCAGCCCAGGGGCACCTCTCCGCGCGGGTGCCCGCTCAACTTCGCCGCGATCTGGTCGGCGCTGAGCAGGTCGTCAGTCGCCTGCACCTCCGGCAGCGGCTCGTTCTGGTACTCCGCGAAGAACGCCGCCTCGTTCTGGAGCTTCAGGTTCATCGCGTGCTGGAGGGCGGAGATCTCGTCGTGGTTGAATCGCTCGGGCCAGGCGACCACCGCACCCTCGTCCATCGCGATCCGGTGCTGCTTGTAAAACTCCGTGGCCGCCTTGATGCCCCGGTCGCTGCGCAGCCCCTCGGCCCGGATCTCCGCGTACCGCTGCCACAGCGCCTCCCGCGCCGGGAAGGCGTACACCATCTTCGTCCGCTCGCCCTGCCACTGCGGGTGCTTGTCCCGATCGAGGATGCGATCGGCCAGGTCGTCCGGGCGGACCACCGTCAGCGTCATCAGCCCCGCGATCTTCTTCCCCGGCCCAGCCAGGCCCAGGATCGCGCCGGCGAGGATTCGCTCGCGGTTGGCGCACTGCGACGGGGACCGCGCGCTCTCGTCGGTCTGCGGATCGTCGATCAGCACGAGCGACGGGCGAACGCTCACGCCATCGACGCGCTTGTGCTTCATGCCACGGATGCGCCCGGTGATCCCCGCGACGCGGATGATGGACCCCGACGCCGCCGAACCCGGGATGGTCGGCAGCACGATCTCGCGCGCCGTCCACCCGATGTGCGTCTGCCTGCCCTGGTACAACTGTCCCGACGCACGCTGGTGGATGCCCTCCAGCGAGCGGATGGGATGGCAGACCTCCGGGAAGTCGGCCCCGAGGACCTCGCTGTTCTCCAGCTCCGCCTTGATCGACTCGAGCATCCCCGCCGCGTGCTCTTCGTCCGAGCCGACGAGCGCCACAAACTCCCGGTGCCCGCACACGAGCGCCCAGAGGCAGGCGGTCTCGCACAGGCTGGTCTTGCCGCTGCCGCGCGGCATAGCCATCGCGAACAGCCCGCCCTCCAGCACCGCCTGCTCGATCTTGGCGATGACCTTCAGGTGATCGTCCGACCACTTGAGGTGGAACGTCTGCGGGAAGTACGCCTCGCAGAAGTACCGGAAGTCGCGTGCCGCCCTCTCCTTCCGCTTGGGGTCTGCCACCTCAGGCAGGTCGCCGATGTCCCTCCCCGAGAGCGAGAGCATGGCGTTGCGCTGCCGCGCCCGCTCCTTCATCGCCTCGTAGCCTGTCAGCCCCTCCGGCTGGCGGGCCGCCTCCGCGAGCGCCTCGTGCCGGGTCGTGACGAGCCACGCGACGTACCGGAACAGATCCACCTTCCCCGCGTCGCCATCCGCCACGACGCGGAACCCCGCGCGCGTGCGGTGACGGTGGAGCTGCCGCTCGCTGATCACCTCGCCCAGCGGTGTGCTGTTCAGCAACCGCGCGAGTTCGCCGGGCCTGAGTTGGCGCGGGTCAATCGCCACCACCACCTCCGGAAGCCGCCATCTCCTTCACCAGCCACGCCGCGTAATGCACGAGGTTGATGGTGCCGTTCGCGTTCGTTGGCGCGCCGGCGTCGATGTCGGCGCGGAGCATCTCCTCCGTGACGGACTTGCCGCCGAGGCGCGACAGCACGCGGGCGGCGTCGGCCACCGACAGCGCGCCCGGATTCAGCCGGGACATTCCCTGTGCGGCGGGAGAGGGGCCGGCACTAGGCGCGTGTTCGGGAGTCATCCCGGACCTCCCGGCGTTGGAACTCCCGCCCGGGTGGCCCCGTGTCGGCATGTTTGCCCACAAGCCGCAGATTCTCGGCGAATCCTCGCCGAATCGCCTTGATGTCCGCGCGATGTCACGGCTTCATGTGTCACAACGCGGGCCGGAACCCCGCGACCCCCACGAAGGAGAGCGCAGCGATGAACACGAAGAACACCATCCCGACCAAGGCCGACCTCGACGCGATGCTCCCCGCCCTGCGGGCGCTCGCCAACACCACGCCCTTCGGCTTTGCCAAGGTGGCGCACAGCGACGCGGGGGGGACGGCGAACCCGGAGGTCAGCATCGACCTGCCCACGCCCGGCGGCAGCCCGATCTGCATCAACGCCCACGTCGCCTACGGGTCGGTGTGGGAGGTCACTGTTTCGAGCGCGTCCTTCCGACTCGGCACGCCCGACGAGGTCCGCACCACCGCGGCGGTGCTGAACGTCGCCCACGCGATCGCCGCCCTCCTCGCCTCGATCACCACCAACCGCTGAAAGGACGCCGCCGTGAGCACCAAGCGCACCAACATCGACGCGATCACCAAGCAGAAGGCCCTCGACGCCGAGATGGAATGGGCCAAGGTCGAACTGCTGCTCGAGACGCTGGAGACGCGCAAGCGCGACTGCCTCGACATCCACGAGATCCCGGTCTGGTCGATCCGCGACCTGGTCCGCCACGCCTTCGAGAGCGGCTACCGCGAGGGGCTGCACACCGGCTACCGCCAGGGACGAACCGACGCGGCCCGCGAAGCGACCGGGCGGGAAGCCCCGGCGGGGCCGCGAAACCCCGAACTCCCAACCGACCCGACGACCTGAAGCCCGCGTCACGCGGGCTTCGGTGTTTACCGGAGACCACCAGCACCTCGAACCCCAAGGAGCACGACCATGACCAAGCGCACCCCCAAGACCACGAAGACCGAACCCACCGCCGCCGAGATCTACGCCGCCCGCCGCAGCGACATCGCCCGCCTGCTCGACGTGCTCGAGATGGAGCTCGACAAGCACGACGAGCGAGCCAAGGCCGACCCGCGCAACTGGGGCCTGCCCGGCAACCTCGGCAAGGTCCGCAGCGACCTGATCTACCTGGTCGGCTTCCTCAGCGGGATGGAGCGCGAGCGCATCGAGGAGTTCCTGCGCGACGCCGAGTGACCCCCGCCGCGCGGCGACGCGGGGAGCCGCGTCCGCCACGCTTCCCCCCACGACCCGCCGCAGCGTGCGGCGGGCATTCGCACCCGACAGAAGGAGTCCGACATGGCACGCAAGGGATCGGTCAGGAACATGGGCAAGGTCCAGCGCGAGATAAGCGCGGCGTGGAAGGCCCGCAAGGCCACGAAGGCAACCGCGACGCCCGACGACACGACCCCGCCGACGCGCGAGGAGGCCCACCGCCTCGCCGAGCGGGCGGCGGTCGCGGTCTTCGGCCCGGCGGTGCTCGGCCCCGCCCCGGACGCGCCCCACGCGAAGGCGAAGAGCAAGGCACCCAAGAGCGACAAGGCCGCGAAGGCTTCGACGGCCCCGAAGTCCAAGGCGAATGCAGCGACGACGCCGAAGGTGCTGAAGGCTCCGAAGCCCGTCAAGCCCAAGCGCGTCAGCGCGCTCGACGCCGCCGCCCAGGTGCTCGCCGCCAGCGAGGTGCCGATGCGGGCCAAGGAGATGATCGCCGCGATGGAGGCCAAGGGCCTGTGGCGCTCGCCCGGCGGCAAGACCCCCGAGGCCACGCTCTACGCCGCCATCATCCGCGAGATCGCTGCGAAGGGAGACAAGGCCCGCTTCAAGAAGCACGAGCGCGGCGTCTTCGTCGCGGGCAAGGCGAACTGACCCCCCAGCGTCAGTCCGAGAATGCTCCCGCCCCGGCCCGTTGCCGGGGCGTTTCTGCGGCGTATCCACCCGCCTCAAGCCTTGTCCCTGAACCGCCGATGGATATACTTCGTACATACATCGTAGTATCACGCCACGGAGGCCCGCATGGTCAAGACGCTCACCAAGCACGGCAACAGTTACGCCCTGATCATCGACAAGCCCATCCTCGAACTCCTCCGGATCGAGCCGGACTCGCCACTGGAGGTGAGCACGGACGGGAAGGTCCTCACGATCACGCCCGTGAGCCCCGAGAGCCGCGGCGCCCGGGTCGGCAAGTCGCTCGCCAGGATCAACGCCCGGCACGGCAAGGCCCTCCGCAAGCTCGCGGAGTGACGCGTGGACCAGCCCATATTCCTCGGCGTTGATGACGTCCTGACGATTCACCAGGACCAAATCGAGCGGTACGGCGGCAGCCCGGACCTGCGCGATCCTGGGCTGCTGACCTCCGCCGTGGACACGCCGCGCGCCATGTTCGACGGGAGGTACCTGCACGGGGACCTCTTCGAGATGGCGGCGGCGTATCTCTACCACATCGTGCAGAATCATCCGTTCGTGGATGGGAACAAGCGGACCGGCACCGCTGCGGCACTGGTGTTCCTCGATCTCAACGGAATCGAGATCGCGATCGATGACGACGCATTGGCCGACTACGTGATCGAGGTCGCCCAGGGTCGCGTCCCCAAGTCCGATGTCGCCGCCTTCCTGAGGAAGCACGCAGTAGGTTGAGTCGTGAATCACGACCGCGCCTCCGCGGTCAGCCGCTCCGCCTTGCGGCCCGCGAACTTCTCCCAGCGCTGCACGATGACATCGCAGTAGAGCGGGTCGAGTTCCATCAGGTACGCCCGCCGCCCCGTCATCTCCGCCGCGATGAGCGTCGAGCCGCTGCCGCCGAAGAGGTCCAGCACGTTCTCGCCCGGGCGCGAGGAGTACTCCATCGCCCGTCGAGCGAGCTCGACCGGCTTCTCGGTCAGATGGACCATCGCGTTGGGGTTCACCTTCTTGATGGACCATGTGTCCGGCACGTTGTTGGGGCCGAAGAAACGGTGCGCAGCGCCCTCGCGCCAGCCGTAGAAGCACCACTCGTGATTGCCCATGAAGTCCTTGCGCGTGAGGACCGGGTGCTCCTTGATCCAGATGATCGCCTGGCTGAAGTACAACTCCATCGCCTTCAGGACCGGCGGGTAGTTGGCGCAGTTGGCGTAACCGCCCCAGATGTAGAACCCACCGCCCGGGATCAGCACGCGGGCGATGTTGCCGAACCACGCCGCGAGCAGCCGATCGAACTCGTCGTCGGAGACGAAGTCGTTGGCCAGCGGCCGGTCCTTGGCGCGCATCTTCCTGGTCGTCGGCTGGGCCTTCTCGGGGTGCCGGGCCAGGTCCATCGACTGGTGGTGGGTGTTCTTGCGGGCCAGGCGCTCGCGGTCCTTCTTGCCGCGCTCGCTCTGCGAACGCTCGCACTGCAGGTCCTCGCGCCGCGAGAAGGACGTGATGCCCGCGGCGATCGCGTTGTTGCTGCGCGGCTCGACCTTCACGTTGTACGGCGGGTCCGTGTTCACGAGATGGATCGGCTGCCCGTCGAGCAGGCGGTCCAGGTCCTCGGGCTTCGACGAGTCGCCGCACATGAGCCGGTGGTTGCCGAGCACCCAGATGTCACCGGGCACCGTCGTCGCTGCGTCCGGTGGTGCGGGCACATCGTCCGGGTCGGTGAGGCCATCATTCCCTGCGGGGGCCATGATCGCCGCGAGGTCGTCGGCGCTGAAACCGAGCACCGCCAGATCGAAGTCCACGCCCTTGAGGTCGGCGAGTTCGATCGGCAGGAGCTCCATGTCCCACGCGGAGAGCTCATGGAGCTTGTTGTCCGCGATCCGCAGGGCCTTGACCTGGTCGGGCGTCAGGTCGGACGCCCGGATCGTCGGCACCTCCTTCAGCCCGAGTTTCCGCGCGGCGCGGAGGCGGGTGTGCCCGGCGATGATGACGCCGTCGGCGTCGATCAGGATCGGGATCTTGAAGCCGAAGGCCTCGATGCTCTTGGCGACCGCGTCGATGGCGGCGTCGCTGATGGTGCGAGGGTTGCGGTCGTACTCCTTGACGGCGTCGATGGAAAGCGTCTCGATGTTCACAGCGATCTCCGTTCGGACGCGCGGCGCCAAGCGCCAGCGCGTGGGGCGTCGTGGTGGGCCGCCGCACATGCGGCAGGTCCGGGGATGGCTGGATCGCTGGTTGGATGGATCGCTCGGGCTACGGGCCCGTCCGGGGGCGTTCAGCGCCCCGAATCCCGCCCACTACGGGCCGCCCACCCCCCGACGCCCGTTGGCCGCGGGACGGCCCACGTTGGCCCACGTCGCGTTCCTGGCGGGGCGGCGTACCCCAAGCCCGCCCCACCCGCCCCCGGTCGGACAGCGCAAACAAACTCAGTCTCCCCTTGCGGCTGTTCCCGGCGGCGCTGCTTGGCGGTTTCTGGCGGGAAGGAACCATTCGCAACCACCCCGCGCGCCGTTTGGCTCTCGGTAGGCGCGGCCCGGTCAGGGGTCAGGGGAGTACATGATGAAAGAGAGAGATTCTTCAATCTTTCAATACCTCCCTTACGCCCATGTCCGTGCCCGCGCGTACGCGACCCGCGTGCGCGCGCGGTGAATGGATGAATGATTGAACTTTTCGGCTCATGCCAGCACATACCAGACCCTCGGCCGGGTTGCCGTCGATTCCTCCTCCTGCCGCAACTGCTGCGTTTCCAGGAGGTTGTCGATCACTTCCTGCCGCTCCCGCTGGGTCAACCACTGTGTCTTGCGGCAGAGTTCGCTGCGGGAGATCTTTCCGCCCGCCTTGCGCACCACCCGCACCACGCGCTTCTGCCGGGCGTCGAACACGCCGTCGGCGACCCACTCGTGGGCGATGTAGAGCATCCGGCGGGTCAGGTACTCCGACAGGTCGCACGCCCAGCGGGCGGCGTCCTCGTCGATGACCGGCTTCTGGGCGTTCGCAGAGCAGGCGTAGATCAGCGCGAGGCGGCACGCCTTCTCCTCGGCACGGGCCCACAGCGACCTTCCCGTCTCATCCGGCTTCCCGAACTCGGCGTCCACCATCGCGGCGAGCGCATCGAACACCGCGCCCGCCTCCGGCGTGGCCTCGACCACGATCGGCTGGGGGTGCTCGGGGGCGAGGTTGCCGCCGGGCTTGAACGATCCCCACCACTCAGCGGCCTGCTTGATCGCGTCGGGGACGCCCGTCGCCTTGGCGCGCTGCCGCGCCGGCGTCTCCGCCGCCTCGAACACCAGCAACCGGGCGATGAACCCGTCGCTGAGGCTGTCGGCGGTGAGCGACTCGAAGAAGTGCTCCGGGACGGTCGTTCCGTAAACGCTCACGCACGGCTGATCGACCACCTTGTTCCGCTTCTTGTCGGCGTAGGCCTTGCCCCGGAAGACTGTGTCGGCGCTGCTGTAGAGCTTCATGAGCGCTGTCAGCACGTTGAACAGGTGGGGGGCCTTCTTCGGGTCGCCGATGGTGCGAAGGAAGCGGCCGAACTCGTCGATCTGGAACAGGATCGCCGGCTCGGCCTCGACGGCCGTGATGAGACCGGCGTCGGACGCAAGGTCCTCGTTACCCTCGTGCTCGACCATGTCGGCGGCGAAGAGGATGTTTTTGTTCACCTTGCGGGCGTTGTCCTTGCCCGCGCCGGAGGGGGCGACGCCGACGCAGTAGACGTTGGTCCGGTTGCCTCGCTCGTCGCGGACCTTCCTCGCCGCCAGCACGGCCTGGAGGCAGATCGCGGCCGCCAGCGCCAGCACGGGCTGCGGCCGTGTGGCCGTCGCCAGATTGTGCGCCACGACCTGCTCGATGAAGCCGGGGACGCGGAGGAGGTGCTCGGGGAACGGCCCTGGGTCAGGCGGCCTCTCAGAGCGTGGACGCTCGGGCGCGCCGCGCCGTCGCTCCGGATCGAACCCGGAGAGATCCACGTCGGTGGCCTCGACCGGGCCCGCATCGCGCAGCCACCCGTGCGGGCGATCGTGCGGCTTGCTCGCGGCGTCGCTGACCTTGTGCCGCAGTTCCTTCTCCGACCACGGCGGCTCGCACCGCGGGTTGTACCGGTCCCACAGCAGCGAGAACGCCGCCTCCGGGTCGAGGCCGAACCCGTGCACCATCGCCGTCGCGGCCGCGTACGTCTGGCTGTGCCCGCCCGAGCCTGAGATCGCCGGCGGGATGCTGTCGAGGTAGGCACCAGCCCTTCGAACCAGCGCATCCCCGGCGGGACACCCGGCGAACACGGTGCGCGGATGCGCGGCTTCCGGCGCGGATGGCGTTCCTGCCACATGGATGGGCGTGGATTTCCGCGCGGATTCCGCGCCCGCCGCCTTTCCCGCCCCCTGGCGTCGCCCGCCGACCACGGCCTCAGCAAGAGCCGCAACAGCAGCGGCAAGCTCCTCGGCATCAACCACGGCGGGCTCGCCCTCGAGCGGGTCGTACAACTCCCCGCTGGGATGCACGCTCGGGCCGACCACCGTCTGCGCCCCGGTGCTTCGTAGCTCGACGATCATCTTCTTCGACGCCGGGTCCTGGTGCTTGCGGGTCTTCGCCCCCTCGCAGACGTACCACCAGTGCGACAACGGCTTGCCGGGCCGGCCCGACTTCGCACCCGTCGGGGGCAGGAACGCCGGGGCGAGCGCCACCGCTTCCTCGCAGTCCAGGTCCACATCCACGAGCCAACCGCTCGGCTCCCCGAGCAAAACGCCGATGTTCCCGGTGCCGTTGAAGTGCCGGGGCAGGTCGGCCTCTGCGAGGCGCATATCGGTCCAGCCCTTGAGCACCGGCACCTTCGACCCCGCGGGAACGGGGATCGGGGCGAAGCCGCGCGCGAGGTACCACCGCGCCGCGTCGAGAAGATTGGACGGGCCGTTGCTCATCGGTTTACTCGTCATCCCCCTTCGTCTTGACGCTGGCGCCCATGATCTTGAGCATCTGTGCCGCGTGCTCGCGGTCCTTCTTGCTCGCGCGGTAGTCGAGGAGCCGGTCGAGGTCCACGACGGGCTTCACTGCGTAGTCGAAGCTGTAGTCGTACTTCGCCAGCCCGATCGCGTGGGCGATCGCCTGCGTGCAGCGGCTCGACCGGTGCGTGCCCGCCGCCGCGAGCAGCAGCGGGACCTCCGCCCGAGTCTGGCCGTGGTACATCAGCCCGCCGACGCTGCGGGCCAGCAGCGACCCGACGCCCTTGGCGTCAGTCTTGTCGATGGGGGCCGAAGCCACGTGCCGGCCCACCACGTGGCCGTCCCTATCCGTCTCTTCGATCGTGATCGTGATCATCGTGTGCTCCTGTTCAGAAGGGGATTTCGTCGTCTGGGATGCCGTACGTGGTGCTAGCGGGCGCGTACTCGGGCAGGCCTTCGTCGCCCTCAAGCCGAGGCGGCTTATCGCCGAGGCGGTGCGCCACCACCCGCTCGAACTGCTCGCCCGCCTTCTTCTCGACGGTGATGGAGAGCGTCGAGGCGAGCGCCCCGGCCCGCGCGAGCTCGACCGCCTCCTCGGTGCCGCCGGGAACGGGCTCGACCGACCGCGCCCGCCACCACGCTTCGGCCTTCGTCCGCGCGTACCCGGTGTGGTTGAAGCAGACCCACTCGCGGAAGTAGCGGTTGAAGCCGACGCGGTACTCGACACGCATCGTCAGCGGCGCGTCGGGGTCCCCGCGCTTGATGTGAACGTGGTACGTCGTCTCGCTGACGTGGTGCTCCTCGCGCGTGGTCTGGCCGCTGAGGATGCCCTCGGTGCTGGCCTGCGCCTCGTGCTTCTGCTTGTTGGGCTCGGGAAACTGGTGTCCGCACTCCGGGCACGTCTGGTAGCCCGCCGCGATGAGCGCGTGACACTGCGGGCACTCCTTCGCCGGCGCTTCGCCCTCGCCACGGTCGTCGGTGGCGATGCGGATCGCGTCCACCGGGCCGTGCCGGAGCACGTTGCCGCCGAAGTCGAGCACGAGGCAGTCGGCCTTGCCGGGGTGCAGGCGGAAGCCGCGCCCGACCATCTGGTAGTACAGCCCGGGCGACATGGTCGGCCGCACCAGCGCCACACAGTCGATGTGCGGCGCGTCGAAGCCGGTGGTGAGCACGTTGACGTTGCAGAGGTACTTCAGCGCCCCCGAGCGGAACCGGTCGAGGATGCTGCTCCGCACGCCCGCGGGTGTGTCACCGGACACGAACCCGCACTCGACTCCGTGCTTGGATTTCAGCACCTCCACGATGTGCTGCCCGTGCCGGATGCCCGACGAGAAGATCAGCGTGGCGGAACGGCTTTTGGTGTGCTCGACGATCTCGGCGCACGCGCCCTCGACCAGGGCGTCGCTGTCCATGAGGTCCTCGACCTCGCTGGCGACGAACTCGCCGGCGCGAACGTGCAGGTCCTCGGTGCTGACTTTCTGGAGTCCCGCCTTGGTGCGCAGCGGCGACAGGAAGCCCTGCACGATCAGCTCGCGAACGCCGACCTCGTAGCAGACGTGGTTGAGGATGTTGCCCGGCTCGCAGATCGGCCCCGACTTCATGCGGAACGGCGTCGCCGTCAGGCCGATCACCCGCGCGAGCGGGTTCACGACCTTGGCGTCGGCGATGAACTGGCGGTACATCCCCTCGCCATCGGGCGGGATCAGGTGCGCTTCGTCCACGATGAGCAGGTCCACCGGCCCGAGGTCGCACGCCCGCTGGTAGATGGACTGGATGCCGGCGATAGTGACGGCGTAGCCGAGGTCCTTGCGCTTCAGGCCAGCTGAGTAGATGCCCACGGGCACGTCGGGCGCGATGGTGCTGAGCTTGTCCGCCGCCTGCTCCAGGAGCTCCTTGACGTGGGCCAGGATGACCACGCGCCCGGTCCACGGCCCGACCGCGTCGCGGCAGATGGTGGCGATGACGGGCGTCTTGCCGCCCCCGGTGGGAATCACCACGCAGGGGTTGTCGTCGCGGGTCCGCAGGTGCTCGTACACCGCGGCCACGGCTTCGGATTGGTAGGGACGCAGTTGCATCACGCGCCCGATCCCGCTCGGCGGCGAAGGAAGCGACCGCCGGCCTGCGCAAGGGTCTCCTCGTTGACGTTCCTGGCGTTCGCGTTACTGAGCAGGTGCGCGGCGACCTCGACCTCGGACAGATCGAGCTGCCGGAGCACGCACGACAGACAGAACGCAATCCCGCTCGCGAGGCCGTCGCTCTCCGGGCCCTCGGTCTTGAGCGATCCGACCGTGGTCACCTGCTCTTCGCCAAACTCAATCGTGACTCGACGCCACCTGTCAGTCCGCGTGTTCATGCGTGTGCTCCTGTTTTGCCGGACATCTGCGCGATGGCCACCAGCACCTTGCCGCCCGGCGTCACCGGGCCGCGTTCAACAACCAACCGGTCGATCTGCGAGTCGTCGCGGTACGCACCGCCCTTCGCCAGCGCGTCGAGCAGCGCCTTCTGCACGTTGTCCAGGTCGCGCCGGCGGTGATCGGGCGGGCAGACGGTGACCCTCACCGCGAGCCGACCGTTCATCCGCTCGACCTTCATCGCCGCGAGGGCGGCGCACACGTCCTTGCGGTAGCGCCGGCCCTCGCGGCTGATGACGGTCCTCGGCCCCACGCGCCGCCAGATGTGGTTCACACTCGGCGGGTACGGGAGCACGAGGACGCGGCCACTTGCGCTCAACGTTTCCACGGCGGCGTGCTCCCCGGGCCGACGCCTGCGGGCACGCGAGCGCCCGCAGCGCCCCCGCCCCCGTTCCCGCCCTTCTTGGCGTATCCCTTGATCACATTGGTGAACTCGCCGTTGTCGTCGCGCTTCTTCAGCCCGACGTTGATCTCCAGCGGGATGTTGTGGAGTTCGACCGAGTCCTTCGGGGCCATGACGCCGACGGCGCGGCAGATCGCGGACAGTTCGCCCCGCGCGATCTTCACCGTCATCTCGCTCTTGTTCTCCAGGTTGAGCCGCGCCCAGACCAGGCGGCCCTTGTGATCGCCGTCGACGATCTGGAAGGTCAGCTGGAGGTACTTCCCGCCGCCGGCCTTGGTCGGCTTCATCTCCGTCTCGGTGATGACGGCGATGTACTTGCCCGCGGGGATCGGGTCGAGGGCGACGGAGGGGTCCACGTTGTTCGCGTCGAAGTTGTTCAGGTTCGCCATGGGTCAGAGTCCTTTCAGTTGGTTGCGACCGCGCCCTCGCTGGGCGCGGCGTCGGTGTTCTGGGTGGGGGTGATCGGGGCGGCCTCACCGCGCGAGGCGGCGACGTGCTCCGCAAAGACGCGGTAGTCGAGCGGCAACTCCTCGGGCAGGTTCAGGCGGTTCTTGGCGACGTGCGCCGGCCGCTCGACGGTGCGGATGATCCGCTCCCCCGTGCCGACGCCGTTGTGCTTGGCCTTGTTGAACGCCTCGTCCACCTTGACGGTGAGAACCTTGTACGTGGCGAAGAGCACCTCATCGGCCCATTCCTGCACGAGCGCTGACGCGAGTTTGTGCAGCCGGGGCGAGTAGCGGTCGTAGGGAACCGTCTCGGGGTTCTCGAACTTTTCAATCTTGGCGTGCGCGATGACGATCACCGTCATGCCACGGTCACTGCGGAGGGCGTCGAGCGCGCCGAGCACCGTCCGCCACTTCTCGATGGCAAAGGCGTACCCCTTCGCGTACCCGATCTTCTCGATGCTCTCGGCCTGCTCGTCCTCGCAGACCTCCTGCCAGATGAGCCGTTCGAGCCAGTCCAGCGAGTCGATGACGACAGTTCTGTATCCGTGCTCGCCGGAGTACAGGGACTCGAGCGCGGCCATCACATCGCCGAGCGACTTGGCCAACGGGAACGACTCGCAGTCGATGTCGCCGAGGCCGTCCTCGGTCGGGATGAAGATCGGATTCTCGGCCATCGCGCCGAACGTGCTCTTGCCGATCCCATGCGTGCCGTACAGCATCACACGGCGGGGCTTGGGCCTGCGACCCTTGGTGATTTGGTTCATCAGGGTGTTCGTGGTCATGTGGTCTCCATCAGGAATGAGGTCTTGCGGAAAGATGTCGCGGACGTAATCGCCTTGGCCGAGCCGCACGAGCGGCGGGCCGGTCGAGAGAGGAAACGTGGTGCTCACAGGCCCGCCTCCTCGAGTTCTCGCTCTGCCTGGTCGTGGCGACGGCGGGCCTCATCGCGCGCGGTTCCGCGTGAACGCCCGCTACGGCGGGGCGATGTGGGAGGAGCACTGACCTCCGTGGCCTGTTCGCCACGCTCGAAGTGGGCAGCGTCCGCCTCGGCAAGTGCGAGGCCAAAGGCGCTCAGCCATTGGCGCGTGGTGTAGATGCGGGAGCCGAAGCGCACGTGCTTGAGCCGCACGCGCTGGCCGGACGCAGCCTTGACGCCCTCGCGGCACCACCGCCACACGCAGTTGGGCGAAGGTCGGCCCGGGGCGAGTTTCGCCGCCTGCGAGAGCGTGATATGCTCTTCCGCAGCAGGTGCCTCATCGTTCCCGTCCGTCGCCTTACCGATTGAGTCTTGCTGGAACACGTGGAACTCCTCGCTCGTCTGACCCGGCCCTCACGGGGCTCGGGCTGCTTGCGACGGGGGAAGAATCCACGCTGTTTTGCGGCCGTAACTCGGTAACTCGAGTTACCGCGCGGCCCACCAACGACAACGGCCCTCCCGCGATGGGAGGGCCGTTCACGACAATCAGAATTCCTCCGAGATTCCGTTGTGGGTAACTCGGGATGCGACGGAGCGAGTGCCCTTAGCCATTGAACTTCGCAAAGGGCAAGAATGCCTCACCAGTCTGAGAGGCATGACGTCGCACTCGCTCAATGACCGACCGCAGGTCAGACGCGCCGCCTAGCACCGCGTAGATGTGTGCGTGGTCGAGCAGCAACAACGGTGTTCGCGGACCCGAGCCTGCCGAGATCGCGGCCGAGGAGTACCCAGCCATTGAAATCATGATGCCCATCGTGTTGTCGGCCTTCGTCTCGACCTTTCGGCGGAAGACGTCAACATCCGGCGCGCCCGCTTGTTCCATCGTGAACTTGAGCTCGACAAGATATGTGGTGCCGTTGTGCGAGAGCGACCCGTCGATCTGTCGATCCTCGTGCTTGTACGGGCGTCGGGCATCAACCTCTGAGAACTGAACAAGGTCAAAGAACCAGTCCTCAAAGTCGTAACCGGACTTCTGCGTGCCAAGACTGCCCGTCAGCTCGTCCAGCCGCTGCTTCAACTTCGCAAGGGACTGCTGTGAACGAGCCGCCCGAGCGCGTTCGGCGGCGTATCGCTCCCGGGCTTCAATTCGCTGCCTCTCCTGGCGAACGCGCTCGGCCTCGTCCGTCTGATAGTGACGCAAGGCATTGACCGCTTCTACCGCCTGTCTGGTCTTCTGTTCGGTATCCTCCCATCCCTGCAGGTCCGGGAATGTGACCTGCTCAGCCAGCTCTCGTCCCAGTTGACGAAGGACCGCCGGCCCCTTGTCGGTCGACCGGAGTCGCTCAAAGAGTCGATCGAGAAAGTCCCGCTTCGACTCCTCCTGATGCCAGGAGGCGACGAAGTTCTCGGAGATCCCGCAGCTCCGAAGGAACTTCGCAAGCGCCCGCTTTCGCCAGAACGAGGCGAGCAACGCAGAGTAGATCAAGTCCTCATGGTGCGCGGTGATCTCCCGAGTCGGCATGCTGAATACTACTGCGGATCGCTCTATCCCACCCGCCGCATGATCTCGGCCACCTTCGACTGATCGCGCTCGGCATACACCGCATCCGTGACGCGGGCGCTCGCGTGCCCGAGCACGAGGGCCGACGCCTCCAAGCCGTGCTCCCGCCGGTAGAGGGTCGCGGCCGTGTGGCGGAGCTGGTACGGGAACCACCGGTGCTCCTTGCGCCAGGCGTCGAGGTCGGCCTTCAGTCCCGTCTCCAACAGGCGCTTCCGCCACGCCTCCCTCGTCTCGTCGTCCCGCTTGGCCAGCGGCGGTGGCGGCGGGAAGGCTACGTCGCAAGCGTACTGCACCGCCCGGTAGTACGCCCGCGCGTCGTAGCGCTCACCCGCCGCCTTCTTCGGCTCGTCCTTGCGGTTCGTCCCGGCACGGTTGCCGCACGAGAGGGGCGTCGTGCGGGCCGCCGCCCGGGACGCGCGGCGTTCGGCGTCCGCCTCCGCGGGGCAGAAGAGGTACGCGCCCGGCGGGCGGTCCATGAACCGCTCCAGCACGGCCTGCGCCTTGGGGCCGAGGAAGAGCACTCGGTCGTGCCCCATGTACTGCGTCTTGTGCCGTTCGGGGCGGACCACCCAGACCCCGTCGCCGCTCGATGTGTCGATGTCGCACAGCCGCAGACTGAGCACCTCGTCGGGCCGGGCTCCGGTGAGCAACTGCAACCGCACAGCCGCGGCGACCGGGCTGGCCATGTACGGCAGCGTCTTCTCGACCACCTCGACCGGGACGGGCTTGACGACCCGCCCAGCCCGCGCCCCGCAGCGCCCGGGCTTGAGCGGGTCCACCGCCAGCAGCTCCACTCTCACGCTCGCGGAGACGATCTCCTGCGACGCCGCCCACTTGAAGAGCCGGCACAGTCGCCGCACCTGCGCGTTGGTGTAGGTGACGCCCCAGCCCCGACGGCCGCTCTCCTCGTCGTCGCGGATCATCTCGTCGCGGAGCCGCTGTAGCCGCCGCGGCCCGAACGCGGAAGCGGGCGTCGAGCCGTACGAGCGCCGAAGGAGCCGGATGAGGGCCTTGAAGTGACCCTGCTCGTTCGCGTTGAACTGCGGTGCACGCATCCGCCAGAAGCGGGCGCACAGCTCGGAGATGGTAATGCCGCCCGAGCCGTCCGCCCCGTCGTCGCCGCCCGGCCCGCCAGCAGCGGGCTTCTCGAAGTCAGGGTCGATCAGGCGGCGGGCGTTGGCCTCCCACTCGGCGACGACGCGGTGGTACAGCTCGCGGCTCTCGGGCGAGCCGTACTCGCCCAGCCAGTAATCCCGCCGCCGTTTGGTCCCGGCGTCGGTCAGGGTGACGATGGCCTGGTTGCGGTCGTGGCGCTTGCGATAGCCCGGGGTCTTCGGCACGGGGGCACCTCCCGAAACTCCAGCGCGGTGCGCGCACCGCGCGGAAATCGTTTCGAGCTGCGCCCCCGACCTTCGGGGGGTACCCGTAACCTACGGGTTCAGCAAGGTTTATCGAAGCGAGGCGGACGGGACTCGAACCCGCAACCACCGGATCGACAGTCCGGCACTCTAACCAATTGAGCTACCGCCCCGAGATGTGCTGAATCAGCGGTCGATTGTACGCCACGTCGGACGTGCCGGCGAGGTGTGAACAATGTAGCCCGGTCGATCGGAAGGTCAAGGGAGGATGGGGCGTCTACCGGGCGGTCGCACCCCCAATCCCGAATCCCGAACACTCCGGATCACGATCCAACGACACCGGAGGGTTTCGAAAGAGGCGGCGGCATCGACAAGCGGAACCCCTGGAGCATCTCGCCGTACTTTGATCGGAGTCCTCATGCATCGTTTCCGGCCAAGAAACGCCCTCACCCCGACTCTCTCCCGCTGGGAGAAGGCGGCCGCCGACGACATCGAACGCGATCAAACGACCCCCGGCCCTCTCCCGGTGAGAGCGGAATCTGCTCCGAGATTCCAACCGAGCAGCCCATTCGTCACGGAACATACCGCCCCCAGAGCGGCCGCAGACGCTCGACTTCCTCGCGGGGGATCTTCGCCTTGTCCGACCAGATCGCCAGCCGCAGCGCGTCGTGGGCCGCGCTGGGACGCTCCCGCAGGATTGTCACGTCGCTCAACGCCGCACGGATGAGCGCGATGGACGCATCCACGGCTCGGCGGAGGTTGCCGATGATCTCCTCCAGCAGCGACCCCCCCGCGTGGTCGCCGCGGGGTCGCCAGCAGTCGTAGTCGGTGGGCAGAGCGATGAGGGCGTAGGCCATTTCCGCCTCGCGCGCCAGCCGGGCTTCGGGCAGGGCGGTCATGCCCACCACATCCGCCCCCCACAGCCGGTGCATGTTCGACTCCGCCCGCGTGGAGAATGCCGGTCCCTCCATGCACACATAGGTGCCCCGGTCATGCACGGTCACGTCGTCGAGCGACTGGGCGGCCTCCTTGAGCCACGCCCGCATCACGTGGCAGAAGGGATCGGCGAATTCCACGTGAACCGCCGCCCGCTCGTAGAACGTGCGTGCTCGCCCGTTGGTGCGGTCGATTAGCTGGTCGCACAGCACCAGGTGCCCGGGCTCGATCGCCTCGCGCAATGAGCCGGTCGCCCCCGACGCGATGATGTGCGTACACCCCAGTTGCTTGAGCGCGAAGATGTTGGCCCGCGACGGCACGGCAGCGGGGTTGATGATGTGACCGGCGCCATGCCGCGCGAGAAGAGCGACGGGCGCCTCGCCGAACGATCCGAGCGTGATGACCCCGCTGGGCTTGCCGAAGGGCGTGTCGGGAAAGTGCTCACCGGTCACGCGGGCCTCGACGCCGCCCAGCAGGGCCTCGCCCAGCCCGCTGCCGCCGATGATGCCGATTCGGAGATCCTGGGTCATGGTCGAAGTGTAACCACGGATGAACACGGATGGACATGGATATCAACGGGCCACGACCCGCCACAACGCCACCGCCTGGGCCGGCGTCAGCGCCTCCGGACGCAGGTCGGGCGTGACGCCCTCCGGCCAGTCGGCACGATCGCGCCCGAGGATCGTGCCCAACTGCTTGCGCCGCTTGGTGAACAGACCTGTCACGAACTTCGACAGCGACCGCGCTTCATCCGGCGTGAGCGTCGCTCCCGGTTCCACCGGCGGCTGATGGCTGACGGCTGACGGCTTCTCTTCTCCCCTCCGCCTCACCCCCACCATCGCGCTTGTCACCTCGGGCGCGGGCCAGAAGCAGGTAGGCGGCAGCGTGGCGATCACCTCCACCGCCGCCAGCATCTGGGCCATGATGGCGAGCGGCCCGTACTGCTTCGTGCCCGGCTTCGCGACCAGCCGCTCGGCGACTTCCTTCTGGATCGTTATGAACAACGCGCGGCATTCCGGGTGATCCACCAGCAGGTTCATCATCAGCGGTGTCGCGGCGTTGTAGGGCAGATTGGCGACAAGGGTGAAGGATCGCCCGGCAAGGGCGGCGGCGATCGCGGGGTTGAGCGCGTACTTGCCGTCGAGGCAGTCGCCCTCGATGAGCGTGAGCGAGCCGCCGAGATGCCGCGCCAGCCGCTCGCGGATGATCGCGACCATGTCGGCGTCGAGTTCCACGGCGACAACCGTCAGACCGCGCTCCAGCATCGCCTCGGTGAGCGCGCCCGTGCCGGGGCCGACCTCGAGCACGAGTTCGCCCGCCGCGACGCCCGCCGCGTCAATCAACTTGCGGATGAGATTCTGATCGTGCAGAAAGTTCTGCCCGAGCCGATGCTTGGGCGTGATGCCCCTGGCCGCCAGCATGGCCCGGATGTCGGAGAGCGTCTGCATCCGGGCAAGCATACGGGCGTATCGCCACGCGGACGGCAGTCGCGCCCGGACGGTGGTCGCGCGGCATCGCTACACTGCCTCCCGCATGGTTGACTGGCTGCTTCTCGCTATCCACGCCGTTGCCGCCGCCCTGCTGGTGCGAACGGTGATCCGCTCGGTCGCGCCCGCTTTGGCGAGCCCGGCGATGTCGCACGGATCGGCCAGAGGGCTGATGACCGACCTGTGGCTACCGATCGTGCTGATCGGTCCGTTGATCGCCCTGGCCGCACGGCCCGTGGCAGATGTACCGTGGTGGAGCGGTCGTACCGTCGCGCCAGCCGTCGGGTTCGCCCTGCTGGCGGTCGGGGCGGTTGCATTGGGCGTCTCGCGGCGGCTGTCGCTGCGCGGGGCGCTCTTCCCCCTGCTCATGCTCGCGCTCGTCGGCGCGGTGACGCTGCTGCTGGCATCGGCCAACCGGCTGTCGATCGGCGTCGGGCAGACGCTCTTCGCCTCCGCGGTGGTGCTGCTGTGGGTCAACACCCCCCGCGTGCCGCCCCACGGGTCTGAGCCGCACGTGCCCGGCGGACTGCTGGTGATTCTGATCCTCTCAGCCGCGCAGGCCGCCCTGACGGCTCTGATGCGGACTGACGAACCGCTCCGACTCGCCACGGGCGTCGTCGTCCTGCAAGGGGCGATGACGCTGGGCATCCTCGCCAGGCACAGCCCGCTGGCGACGCTCTCGATCGGCGCATGGGCGGCCGTCTACGGCGCGATGCTGTGCGTGGGCATGGTGTCCGTGGCCCGGCTGGTGCGGGCGACGTGGTTCTCCGCAGGCGGGTCCGACGGTGACGACCGGATCCTGCAGGCCGCCTCGTTCGGCGTGGCGACCGGCTTCGCCCACCTTGCCATCGAAGGGTCGCTGCTGATTCTGGCGGCGCTCGGGGTGGCTGGAGCGACTCACCTGCGGGGAGCGCCGCGGATCGTGCTGGGCCTCGCCGCACTGGTCACTGGCGGCGCACTGATCGGTTGGCGTCTGAGCGCCACGCCGACCTGAATATGCACAGAACGCGGCGGGCAGACCGATATCTTCAACCGCGGGACGCCAGACGGATCAGCGTCATCGACGCGCCGCGTCTGCGACCTACAGTGTCTTCATGGCCGACGAGGTGCAACCACCCATGCTTACCGCCAACCGACGCAGCGTGCTGCCGACCACGCGCCGGTCCGTCACGCACAAGTTCGCCATCGCCGGACACGAGGGATACCTGACAGTCGGGCTGTTCGAGAACGGCCAGCCGGGTGAGATCTTCATCAAGATGAGCAAGGAGGGCTCCACGCTCTCCGGCCTGATCCAGGGATTCTGCCGGGCCTTTTCCATCGCCCTGCAGTACGGCCTGCCCCTGCAGGACGCCTGCGACCGCTTCCGCGGCATGCGCTTCGAGCCGATGGGGCCGACGAGCAATCCCTCGATTCCCGAGACGACGAGCATTCTCGACTACGTGGCTCGATACCTGGAGCTTCGTTTCATCCGCGATCGCGATCAGATGCGATTCGAGGTCTGACGCGAGACGCTCGCCGCATGCCACGGCCGTGTCGGCCGTGCGGGAGGGGGCGGACATATCCTCGTGAGGATCAGGGCGCATTCCGTCAAACGCGCGCTCGACCCCTATCATCCGCCGTGGAGGCCGATCCGTCACTCTGTCACCGCTGCGGCGCGCTGCTTCGGACGGGGCGCGGCGAGTTCTGGGTGGTCGCCATCGACGCGGTCGCCGACCCCTCGCCGCCAGACGGGGATGATCCGGCGGAGGACGAAGGGGACGGCATCGCCTCGCTCGTGGAGTCGATGCGCGATCTGTCGGAGCGGGAGCTGATGGATCAGGTTCACCGGCACGTGCGGCTGACCCTGTGCAACCGCTGCTTCACGCGCTGGATCGAGCGGCCCACTGGTTGAGAGAATGCGGATTACCACGCGCCGTGCAAGAGACGCTCGATGGCGTAGGCCACGCCGTCGCGGTCGTGATCCGGCGCGTGACGGTCGGCCGCGTCGCGCACGCGCGGGTCGGCGTTGCCCATGGCGACGCCCAGTCCCGCCTGCCGAACCATGCGCACATCATTCAGCCCGTCGCCGATGGCCGCGATGCGCTCGGGCGGCACGCCCCGCTGGGCGGCGTACTCCGCAAGCATGGTCCACTTGTCCACGCGCGGGTTGAACACCTCCAGCAGGTGCGTGGCGGCGCCGACCGCCTGCGATTCTGTGACGGCGGCCCAGTGTTGCATGAAGACCTGGTCGCCCAGGTCCTCGCGCAGTTCGTCCACCACGCGCTGCAGCGAACCCGACACCGCCACTGTGCCGCAGCGCAGCGTCTCGTCAGGGTGGTCATCGAGTTCCACAGACTCGGCGAATCTGGCCCGCACGGGAAAGGAGCGAAACCACCACTGTGTGGCCGGGTCGAGTTCGCCCTCGCCCACGATGAAGTAGTCGTAGCCCGATCGGGGGCCGTCCTTGAGCAGGTGGGCGAGGTGGCCGTGACGAATCAACGACCTCGCGATGCGGACGGTGAGCGTGGGGTCCATCACGTGACGCCGCAGGGTGGCGCCGTCCTCGGACCGATTGAGGGTGGCCCCGCCCGCGCCGATGAACACCCCCTCGTGCCTGATGTCGTGGAGGACATGTCGCGATTCGACCCATGCACGGCCCGTGGCGATGATGACCTCGATGCCGGCATCGCGGGCGGCTTGCAGCGCGCGGCGATTGGCCGAAGACACGCCGCCGTCGCGCCCCAGCAGCGTGCCATCGAGGTCGATCGCGAGCAGGTCGTAGCGGGGTCGGGTCATCGCCGCGGCGCCCGCGGGACGGACTCGAAGAGACGATCTCGCATCAACAGGACCAGATCGTGCTGAAAAGCCAGCGCCGCAATCCCGGCATCGTCGGCGGGGTTGGGCGTGCTGCGGCGGCCAAGGTCGGCGCGAATCACGGGACCAACCGTGCGAATGCTGTGTTGGACGTGATCTCCGCGGTCCATACGGGCAGCGTATCGCCCGGAGAAGGCGTGTCAAACCCTCGCCCGTCGCCGCCATCGCGTGAGCCCTGTGCTAGCATGGCGCCCGTGACGGATTCAGACCCATCGGAACAGACGGGTGGAAATACGATCGCGGGCGACCGTGTTGCACATGTCACGAAAGCCCCCCGAGGGACAACGGTCCTGCGAATCGGCCTGCTGGTGGGAACGTCGATCGCCGTTGGCCTCATCAACGCAGCGCCGATGGCGGCCCACCAGGGGCTGTTCTCTCAGCCGGGCTTGATGCGTCTGGTGATCGGGGGACTGTGCGGCCTAATTCTCTCGCCGCCGTTCTGCCTCGCGGGGTGGGGTCTGTCGATTCGTTTCACCACCCCGCTGGTGACGCTTCCTCCCCTCAGTCTGGGGCTCGTCGCCGCCGGGGTCCGACTCTTCGGCATGGATGAGACGTTTTTCTTCACTCAACTACCGGCGATTCACTTCATGCTGCTGCCGGTCGCGGTCATGGGACTCCGAATCCGCCGGCCGGTCACCCCGCACCTCTGTCCCAACTGCGGCTACGACCGGCGCGGCCAGCCGCGAGGCGTGTGCTCCGAATGCGGCGTTGATCCCGGCGACAGTTCATCCCGCGCTCGCTCCATCATCGCCGCCCCGTGGCGGCTGGCGTCCTTCTTCGTGCTGTTCATCGCCTCGTCGGTCGTCCAGTACCGCTTCGTCACGTTTCTGCTCTCTCTCGGTTGAATGAAACCCGACCCCCCGCTCTCCCAATCACCGAATGGCAACCCGCCGTTGGGAGACGCATCATGCCTGGTTGGAACCCCCCCGCCGCCGTTCGCCGGGTCGCGCAGGCCGCGAACCCTGGCTTCACGCGTCGCCAGTGGGCTTTGGGCGGCTCGTGGTTCTTCATTGGCGCCAGCATCTTTGGGCTGGTCTGGATCGCCCTGAGCGGCGGCCAGGGCCGCGTCTTCGGGCTGGAGTCCGCGGGCGTCGATCACACCGTGTGGGGGCTGACCTATGCCGGCTGGCTGGGAACGGCCCTGCTGTGGACGCAGATCGCCGCCGTCATCACCGCGACGGTGATGACGCTGCTGCCCGTCCGCCGTTTCCGGCGCCTCGGTCACGCGGTCCTCATCGGCTGGGCGTCGTGGTGGACGCTGGGCACGCTATATCTTGCCTCCATCTCACCCGTCGGCTTCGGACTGCAAGGCCTGCTGATGACGTGTCTCCTGGGCTGCACGATCGCTCGCGCGTGGATGTCGCGCGATGCCGGTCATGCCCCTGCTTCGTCCGGCGCCGATCCGGCGAAGTCGTTCCCCGCGCCCCCATCGTCCCATGCCGATGCAAGCGACGCCAGCGCCTCCCGCTCATCCGCAACCGCCGTTCCGGGCTGGCGCGATCGACTGAACCGAGCCAGTGAAACCACCACGAACGCCGTCCGCGATTCGGCTCACGCCGTCTGGCATCGCGGCCTGCCCGCCGCCCGGAAGGCAACCGTGAGCGTGTGGCAGCGACTGCGCCAGGGGTTCAGCGATGAAACACGCGCGGCGACACGCGCCACGGTCGATCCTCGCATCCGGGCATGATTCACCCGGACGCTACCGGATCGACAGCGTCGGCTGAACGAACTTGCCGGCCATCGCCCGCATGGCGACCTGCCGCGCCACTTCGCCGCACACGTGGTCGATCTCTCGCGCCAGCACGGGGTTGCCCCAGTTCCTGAGCGGCGTGCCCGCGTCGCTGTTGACCCGCAGGTCCATGTGGATCGGCATCGCGCCCAGAAAAGGCAGCGACAGATCCGTCGCCATCATCTGCGCGCCGCCGCGCCCGAACAGGTCGTATGTCCTGCCGTCATCGCCCACGAAGTAGCTCATGTTCTCGACGATGCCGAGAATCTCCACGCCCAACTGCTGGAACATACGCACCGCCCGCCGCGCGTCATCCTGCGCCACCTTCTGCGGCGTACACACGATCACGGCTCCACTGAGCGGCAGCAGCTGCGCCAGCGAGAGTGGCACGTCGCCGGTGCCGGGCGGCAGATCCACGATCAGGTAATCCAGTTCACCCCATTCCGTCTGCATCGCCAGCTGGTTGAACGCCCCATGCGCCTTCGGCCCGCGCCAGATGAGCGCCTTGTCGGGATCGACCAGTTTGCCGATGGTCATGACCTTGATGCCATGCACTTCGATGGGCAGGAGGATCTGCTCCGTCTTCAGACGCACGCGATGACCTTCCAGCCCCAGCAGGGTGGGCGCGCTGGGGCCGTAGATGTCGGCATCGAGCAGCCCGACCGACGCCCCCTGTCTCGCCAGCCCGACGGCGAGGTTCACCGACACCGTGGACTTGCCCACGCCTCCCTTGCCGGCGCCCACGGCGATGACGTGCCGCACATCCGGCAGCGGGGAAGAACGACCCTGAAACTGGTCCTGCGGCGTGCGCACGTTGGCGGTAAATGTCACGTCAACACCATCAACTGGCTGGCCAGCCGACGCACTCTTCGCCCGGATCGCCTGCTCCACGTCAGCGCGGATGCGATCCTTCATGGGGCAGGCGGGCGTGGTGAGCTCGATCGTCACCGCCACCGTGCTGCCGCGCGATTCGGCTTGTTTGACCATGTTCAGCGTGACGAGGTCGCGCTTCAGGTCGGGATCCTGCACGGTACGAAGGGCATCGAGAATCTGCTCGGACGACAGAGGCATCGGAACTCCTTGCGGACGGTACACACAAGTGTAGGGTTGAAGCGCCTTTGGGCACGACGCGCAGAACTTGCGCCAGATCGCGCCTCGCCGCGAGTCCCGGGTGCCCGGTTCCGAGCGGCTTGGATCGCTGCACGTTCCAAGGTCTCGATGCCCTGATCCCTTGACGCCTTCCTCCTGCGTTTCACTGACATTCTCCCCCGATCCACCCGATAAACGGGAGACGCATGACCAGCATCGCGGTCATCTCGGACATCCATGGCAACCTGCACGCCCTCGAGGCCGTGCTGGCGGAAATCCGCCGCCTGCGGCTGCGCGAGATCATCTGCCTGGGCGACATCGTCGGGTACGGCCCATTCCCGGGCGAGTGCCTCGATCTCGTGATGGCGCGCTGCCGCCACTCGGTGCGCGGCAATCACGACGAGGCGGCCTTCAACCTCGCCGCAGCCGCCACCTTCAACGGCAACGCCCTTCGAGCCATCCGTTGGACGCGCGAGGCCATGCGGGCGGATCAGCTCGACATGCTTCGATTGCTGCCAGAAGTCACCTACGTCGAGAACGACGTGATGTGCATCCACAATTGCCCGGTGCCGGGGCCGAACGACTACATCCACGACGCGGGCATGGCGGCCCGCGCGTTTCGAGGCGTGGATGTTCGAGTGTGCCTGGTCGGTCACACCCACGTGCCCGCGGTATTCGAGGCGCCGAGCGCCAACGTCGAGGACTACTTCAAGCCCGCCGAGATTGCATCATTCCCGCTGCTGGACGGACAGTCGCTCGCCCTCAAATCCGGACGCCGTTACATCTGCAACCCCGGCTCGGTGGGCCAGCCGCGTGACAACGACCCACGGGCGAGTTTCGGCGTGCTCAACACGCGCCGCTGGACATTCACCATCCGACGCGTGATGTACGACATCGACGCCGCGCAGGACGCCACCCATGCGGCGGGCCTGCCGTCGATCCTGGCGGAGCGGCTGGCGCTCGGGGCGTGATGACGCCGCCATCGCCGTTTCTTCTGATCGTCTCGACCTTGCGTTCCAGTCAAAGCGCCCGGTCGCGGTCACACGCGAATCCTCGCCCACCCGCCGTGCAGGAAGCGCCCGCCGAAGAGCAGTGAGCGCACGATGAGTTCGCCGCACAGGGCGATCCACACGCCCGGCAGACCCAGGTCGTACGTCACCCCGAGGATGTACGCCGCAGGCAGCCGAACGCCATAGCACGACACCGAGGTGATGATGAACGCCCAGGTGGAGTCACCCGCCCCGCGCAGCCCCTGCCTGATGACCAGCACGCCCGCGAAAAAGACCTGCACCAGCCCGCAGATGAAGAGCACGGGCGGCACGTTCTCCAGGTGCACCGGCGCGGTGCTGACGATCGCGGTGAGGAACTCACCCGCGAACATGTAGACGAATCCCAGCACCCCCATGATTGACGCGGCGACGGCGAAACACACCAGAATGGCCTTGCGGGCCATGCGCGGATTGCCCGCGCCGAGGTACTGCCCCGCCAGCGCCCCAGCCGCGGTGCCGATGGCGAAGCCGGGCAGGAAGCTGAACGCCTCCCACTGCACCGCGATGATGTGCGCTCCTTGAAGCCCCTCGCCCGATCCGCCGCGCTGCGCCTCGCGCAGGGCGATCTCGCCGATGAAGCGCAGCACGAACAGGTTCACCAGCCACATCGAGATGCCCTCGGCGAAGCCCGGAACGCCGATGCGTACGATGCGCCAGGTCATCGAACGATCCGGGGCCAGCCGCGGCGCCTCCAGACGCAGGTCGCGCACACCGCGGATGAGCACGTGCAGGGTCATCATGGCCCCGACCACGTACGCCGCCGCCGTACCGCCCGCGATGCCATAGACGTGCAGGTCGAACGGGAATGGGTTTTCGACGACGCTTCCACCCACGCTGACATCCACGCCCGACAGCGTCCACGAGGCCAGGATGTTCACCACGTTCACCGCCAGCGCGATGATCGACGGCTTGGCTGTCTCGCCCGCCCCGTGCAGACACATCCCCCCCACCATCATGATGCCCGTGAAGGGCATCACCACCGCAATCACGCGCACGTACTGCTCGGCGTACATGGTGGCGGCGGGCGTCAGCTCGCACACCGCCGCCAGCGGGGTGACGGCGTACCACAGCGTCACGCCCACCAGCGCGCCCCAGATGACGCTCAGCGAGATCGACTGTCCCAGCGCCTGGGCGGACAGCGTCGTGTCGCCCCCACCGATGCCCCGTGCGATGATCGCCTGCCCGCCGATGCCCAGCCCCGCCATGGCGATGCCCGTGAACCAGCCGACGTAGGCCCCGACGCCCAAGCCGTCGATGGCGGGCACCACCATGTCGCCCGGCAGCGAGCCGGCGATGATCTTGTCGAACAGCCCCACGCACGCCTGCATGGTCTGCTGGAGCATGATCGGCAGGGCGAGAATCCACACCGCCGACCACAGCGTCCTGCCCGCCAGTTTGCCGGAGCGGATGACGCCCTCGGTCTGCCCAAGGGCCTCGGTTTCCTCCACCACCGCCTGGCCGCTGGGCGGGGCATCGGGGTTCAGGGGGGTCGAGACCTCCACCGCTGGCTCATCCATGCCGCCGGTTGTCGAACGATCATCGTTCAAAGCCGGCGATTGTAGCGGGCGGTGATGGGAACCCGAAACGGGGGCATTCGACCGCCCCTGCGACGGATGCCGGCCCGGTCGTACAATCGCCGCTCATGGGATCGGCGCGGACCAACGAGATCGTCGTGATCGGAGCGGGCGTCTCCGGGCTGTCGTGCGCCATCCGGCTGCTCGAAGCGAGCTTCTCCGTGCGGCTCCTCGCCCGGGCCGTCGCGCCCCACATCACCTCCAGCGTGGCGGCCGCCGTGTGGTACCCCTACATGGCCGGCCCGCGCGACAAGGTCACCGCGTGGGGCGCGGCGACGTACCGCACCCTGCATGACATGGCCCGCGCGGGGGTACCGGGCGTCTCCGTCATCCCGTATGTCGAACTCATCCAACCGGGCGGCGGCGAGGACGCGAACGCCACGCCGTGGTGGGCCACGATGATCCCCGGTGCCCGTCCGGCTGCGGCGCACGAACTGCCCACGGGCTACCGCGCCGGATGGGTCATCGACGCTCCCGTGACCGACACCTCGGTCTACATGCCCTGGCTGATGGATCGCGCCTCGGCGCTCGGCGCCGTGATCGAACAGCGCGATGTGACGTCGCTCGATGAACTGCGCGCCCCGCGCCGCATCATCGTCAACTGTACGGGGCTGGGCGCACGGGAACTGGTCGGCGACGACGCCGTGTACCCCATCCAGGGGCAGGTCGTCCGCGTCGAGCGCCCCCCCGGCATCACGCGCGGCTTCTCCGACGATCACCACCCGCGAGGCGTGACCTACCTCATTCCGCGCACGCACGACTGCATCCTCGGCGGCACGTCGCGGAAAGGCGAGTGGACTGTCGAGCCGGATGAATCGGTCACGCGGAGCATCCTTGACGCCTGCCGCCGACTCGAACCCCGGCTTGCCGACGCCCGTGTGCTGGGCGTGCGCGTCGGACTGCGGCCCGGTCGTGACGCCGTTCGACTGGAGCGCCGGCCGCTCGGCGACGGCTGCCACGTCATCCACAACTACGGGCACGGCGGCGCGGGCTTCACGCTGTCGTGGGGCTGCGCTGATGAGGTCCGCGACCTGGTCATGGCGTGTGAGCACCTCTCAACGACCGGATGAGCGCCCGCAGCGCCGCATCGAGTCCGCGCACGATGTCCTCCAGCGGCATCGACGGCGCAGCGGCCTCGCCCGCTGGCGAGCCCGCCAACTGCGCCGGCAATCGCGGCACGTGAATGAACCCGGCGGGGATGCGTCCGCGCGACCTCGATGCTCTCAGGTGCGCCTGCGTCGCGTATGCGATTTCGTTGCAGAGAAACGTGCCCGCGTGGTACGACGCCGCCTCCGCCACGCCCGCCTTCCGCACGGCGCGACGCATGGCGTCGATCGGCAGTGATGATTCCAGCACCAGCGGTCCCCCGGGCACGATCGGTCGCTCGCGCGCCGTTCGCCCCGCGTTGTCTGGGATGCGGTAGTCGCGCACGTTGATGAACAGCCGCTCGAACGTGATGGCGCTCGCCCGCGATGACTCACCCACCGACGCCACCGCGTGCGGTCGCAGCCGGTCGATCGCCTCACACACGCGCCGCGGTGCGACGCCCCCCACCACGGGCAGAATCAGCGCGTGCAGCTCCACTTCGGTTGCGCCGCCCGCGGCCCAGCCGGCGGCCAGATCCAGCACCGCTTCGCGCGAGGGATTCACCGATGAACCGCCAAACGGTTCGAACCCGGTCAGAAGAATGCGCATGACCGAGGATAGGTTCGCTACGGGGTCACCAGCACGCGGATGCTCTCCGGGCTGCCCGCGGCGCGCAGAATGGCCGGACCGTCGTCCAGTCGCATGCGTCGGGTGATGAGCGACACCACGTCCACCCTGCCCTGCTCGATCAGGCGCAACCCGTCCGCCACGGAGCCGCCGAAGGAGCCGATGAGTTCAACCTCGGACGCCACCAGCGGCGACAGGTCCACGCCGCCCACCGCGCCGGCGCCCTGCAGCGTCGGCTGGCTCATCAGCGACTTGAGCAGGATTTTGCCGCGCGGGCGCACCAGGCGCATCGCCAGCTCCAGGCCGTCGGGCGCGCCCGTGCAGTCCACCACGATGTCCTGATCGGCCCGGCGTCCCACGTCGTCGATGTGCCGATGCTTGACGCCCCATTTCTCGCACAGGGCGAGCTTTTCCGAGAATCGCCCCAGCAGGCGCACCGAGGCGTTGAGCCGCGCCAGAATCTGCACCGTGATCAGCCCGAGGTGACCATCGCCCAGCACCGTGATGTAGGGCTTGCCCTCGATGCGCAGTTGGCGCGAGGCCTGCAGCGCCGCCCCCACCGCGTGGGCGAAGACCGCCCGATCGTCGTCCACGTTCTCGGGAACCTCGACCAGGTTGCGCGTCGGAACCGCGACGCGCTCCGCCAGCACGCCGTCGCGCCCCAGCAGCCCCGTCACCTCGCGCTTGCGGCAGTGGACGGGCAGCCCGCGCGTACACAGGGCGCACCGGCCGCATGAGACGACGGGTGAGAACACCACCCGCTTGCCCGCCAGTTTTCTCCCGCCGCCGGTTTCCACCACGCCCACGCCATCGCACCCCGGCACGCCGGTGAAGCCGAACAATCCGGACGCCGCCTCGACCTCGAGCCGTGACGCCGCCGCCCGTGTCACGCGCAGGATCGCCTCACCCTCTCGCGCCGCGGGCACCGGATGACGGCGCTCCAGCCGCGCCGCGCCGCGCTCCGCCACGAGGGCTCGCATGACGCCATCTCCGATGACCTTCGATGCGGTGAGGCCCTCGGCCGCGCTGCGTGGACCGCGCCGGGATGTCGCATTGGATGCGCTGGGCATGACAACTCCCCCGGCTCCCTGACTGAATCGGGCCAGGCAAGCCGGGATCAGGACCATCGAGGCGAGCGGGCATCAGCCGCCCGACCCGCCGCTCCTGTTATCGGCGTCGCCATAGGTGGACTTGTGCTCGCTGGGCCGAAGTCCCGCGGGCTGCTGAGGCGTCTCCCACGTCTTCCTGCTCCAGAAAGCCACCTTTTCCAACAGCGTGTCGTCGCGCTGGTAGGTGGGATAGAGGTATTCGCGCTTGCCCGCGAAGGGCGCTGGATTGTTGTTGTACCAGCGCAGCCAGGCGCGGGCGTCCTCCCCGAAGTCCTGCCCGGTCAGCGTGGCCAGCGACTGGGCCGCGATGCGGTTGAGCATCAGTTCCCGCGCCGACAAGGCCGCCACCAGCGCCTGGAACGACCGATCCTCCGGGTACTGCCCCAGCGCGTCCGCCGCTTCCACCCGCACATCAGCCGGCTGGGCTTCGCTGAGCACCACGGCGCAGATGGCGCCCGTGACGGCGGGGTTGTGCAGCCGCTGCAGGCCCTTGGCCGCCTCCCACCGCACCTGGATCGACTCGTGGGTGAGATACGTGGCGATGGTCAGCGCGTGAGGCGGCTGACCATGACGCGCCAGCGCCCGGATGAGCGTGGCGATCACGATCGGGTTCGTCTCCCGGTCCGGGTGATCGGGGTTGAGCCGGTCGGCGTAGAACTTGACGTAGGGATCAGCCCCGCCGAAGGGTGAGTTGGCGATGAGGGATGTTCCCCGGCGACGCTTCTCGGCGTCGTACTGGTCCATCATCATCACCGCCGCCTCGCTGGGGGTGGGCGGCATGAGGTCTTCGGTCAACGCGGCGAAGTCCGCCGTGAACGAACTGCACCCGCCCAGCAGGCCGCCTCCCGCGATGGCGGCCAGCATCACCCCGCCGGCAACCCACCCGGACACGATCATCCCCCGCGTCAGCCCTCGGAACAAACCCCCGGCACGACCCGCCCCGACGATTCGTGATCCACCCATCGGACGATCCTCCGTGCGGTGACTGTAGGCAGATAATCGCAGGGTGGACGCCGCATCGACCACCTTGGAGTTGGAAATCACGGACCTCCTGTCCGCGCCATCATGGAACGCCGAATCCTGCATCGTCCGAACACCGGGAGAAAGATCGCCAAAAAGCAACCCGGCCCGCGCGAGGCGGGCCGGGCTGGGTGATGTCTCTCAGGAGCGACCGACTGGTCGGGCGCTCACGATGCGGTCATCGCATTCAGGCGCGACGACGACGACGGGCCACCAGACCCGCAGCGCCGAGCAGAGCCAGCGCGCCAGGGGCGGGAATGGCGGTGCCTTCGATGGTGATGGCGTGATCCGAGCCCGGACCACCGAACAGAACGTTCGTGCCCCACGCGGTGCCGAGACCGAAGCCGCCGCCGGGGTTGCGGAAGGCGGTGGGGTCGCCGACATTGCCGGTGGCCTGCATGTTGAAGGCCTGCCCGTGGGTGCCGAACGTGGTCATCGGGGTCAGACCGATCCAGTACGAGCCGGCGCCGACGCCGATGTTCAAGCCGCTCGCCTTGATGGTCATGTGGGTGCCCATGTTGGTCACCACCACGTTGACCACAGTGCCCGTTCCGGGATCATCGCCACCACCAGGCAGCGACCCGGTCTTGGCGAAGATGTTCAGCCGCCCCTGGGTGATCACGCCCGGCCAGCCGGCGTTGACCGAGAAGTACACCGTCACATCGGTGATGGTCGCCGCGGCGCCGAATGTCACGTCGCTGACGCCGTAGGTGCTGAACGTCGGGAAGTCGGAGAACTCCTGATCCACGTACGCGGCAGCGCCCGTATTCGGGGCCTGGTGCCAGAGCACGTCGGCCTGAGCCACGCCAGCAAACGCGGCAGCCACCGCTGCAAAACCAAGAACCTTCTTCATGTCTATCTCCTCTCGCTGCCCCCCGGAGCCGCTGCACGGCGGCTTTCCGAATCGGGAGCGTCGCTTGTTCAACCAACCCTGCGGGCACGAACGCCGCGCCGCAGACGTTGTTGCCGATCGTGATCCTACCGCAACTCCGGCTGGTTGCAAAAGAAATCCGCCAACATTGCGGAGGGAAGGGATGGTCGCGCATCGTCAATGCACGTTGCCCCGTGAAAGGGCCGCATCCCTGTCAAGATGGGGGGATTCGGCATGATGGGAACTCGATCGGTTCCATGATGTCAACGGGTGATGGGTTGCGCGTGAACCTTTGTCTTCGTCCTGATCCATCCTTACCGAAGGCGCCACAGGACGCCGCTTGATCATGGTGCAAGCCGCAACGAAAAACCCGGCCCGCGGGGAGTCGCAGGCCGGGTCGGCTGTTGAACAAGGAGAGCCCGATCGCTCAGGCGCTCGACGGAGAGGTCATCGCGTTCAGGCGCGACGACGGCGACGGGCCACCAGACCCGCGGCGCCGAGCAGAGCCAGCGCGCCGGGAGCGGGGACGGAACCGCCCAGAATCATCGACAGGTCGTTCGGCAGGCCGTTCCACGTGCCGCCCGAGTCGGGGCTCCACGACCCCTGGTTGCCGCCGGCGGAACTGGTCTCCCAGAACCACGAAGACGACGAGCCGAAGTTGGTGCTGTTGGTCACGGAGACCCAGAACGTGCCCGCCCCAAGCGACACGGGAGCCGCCAGGACGACGTCGTAGCGGTACTCATCCACGCCGAAGATGACGATGCCGGTGGCGGTTCGGACCAGACTCGCCGGCGTGGTCGTGTGGACCACGGCGCCGGGCAGGCCGCCGTTGTCAGCCCGGAACTCGATGGTGAACGCATCGGTCACGGGGGTGTTGTTGGGGAAATACCCGCCCCAGAACGACATGTACTCGATGTTCCACGAGGCCTGGCTGACGAAGTTGTCGGCGATGCGCTGAGCCGGGGAACTTCCCGTGGAGTCGGCGAAGTAGCCGTTCACCGCGTCGGGCGTCTGGGTCACGAAGTCGATCCCGGCGTGGGCCGACAACCCGACCGCGGCGCAGGCGACTGCGCCCAGAAACGTACACTTCTTCATCTGATGTCTCCTCTCACGCGCTCCCCGGAAGCAGCCGCGCCGCAGCGTGACGACTTCATGAGCAACGTGCTATTGATCGCCACCCCGGAGTGGCTCGACCATCGAGCCGAATCGCGAAATGGCACTGAGGTGGATGCTACAGCCATCTCATTCCATGCCAAGGTTCAAATCCGGACTTCGGAAGTTTTTTTCCGATCCGCACCGTTTGATCGGCTTGGACAATCTGGGCAATCCGAATGGCGATGGCTTTTTTTGGCTCAGGAACGTCCTCGCGGGGACATCGTGTGAAAATGGAGAAACTGCGTGCGCGCGGCTTGGCAAGATGACGCATCGCGCCTCCAGAGTCCACGACTCGAAAAACTCTCGAACCGTCCGGTTTTCGCTTGCCCGATGCGAGAAAACTGCTAGGTTGATGGGTGGCCCGCTTGGGGGCGGGCCGTTCTGAGCCGTGGGTTGCGTCAGCCATGAACTCAGACAAGGACCGACCCGTCGCTTCGTCGGCGGCGATTTCGGATTCGCGGCGCGTTGCCGCACACGTGTGTTCCCCTGTTCCTGACGTCAGGTGAGAGAAGGAGACCAAGCATCATGAAACTCGCACTCGGCATCTCGGCGGCAGCCATGCTGCTCGCCCCCTCGGCCCTCGCGGGCGTGACCACCATCTTCAGCCGCGGACCCGGCCTCAACGTGCAGATCCCGGACGACACCTACAACGGCACGCTCGGCTCGATGGCGGTTGACCGCCTGCTGATTCAGCAGGAAGGCATCATCAAGGACATCAACGTCCAGATTGGCATGAGCCACACGTGGGCCGGCGACCTGACCATCAAGCTGGTCGGCCCCGGCGGCCAGGTCGTCACCCTCGTCAGCCGCCCCGGCTTCGCGGAACCCGCGGATGACGGCACCGGCTGCTGCGGCACATCGAACGACCTCATCTTCGCCAACCGCATCACGTACGATGATGAGAGCACCGGCGGCCCCTCCGAGAACATGGGCAACTTCGGGAATCCCATTCCCGCCAGGAGCTTCCAGCCCTCTCACGGCGCGGCGGCTCCTGGTGACCTGTCCACCTACGACGGCCTGAACATGGCCGGACTGTGGGAGCTGCGCATTGGTGACAGTGCTGGCGGCGACCTCGGCGTGCTCGACTACTGGCACCTCGAGATCACGTGGAACGAGATCCCCGCCCCCGGCGCCCTGGCGCTGCTCGGCGCGGCCGGCCTCGTGGCTCGTCGCCGTCGTCGTGCGTGAACTACGCCCGACCGCGTGAATCCTTCATCCTGAAGGTTTCAGCCGCCCGGCTCACACAGCCGGGCGGTTTCTTTTTTGCAGGACGATGCATCACGACATCACCCTCGCCGATGACGATGGGAACCGCTTCCATCGCGAAGCGCGCGATTCAACGGCTACCATGAGCTTGACCCGCTCGCAGGTCTTTCTCATGACTGATGCGCCCCGTTCATGCCGATGGCCGCCGCACGCCCCGGGTTTCGCTGGCTTGGTGGTCCGCGCCGGCGGCGCGTACATCCTGCTGGGCGCGCTGGGCAAGACGCTGTTCGGGACGCCCTCCGACCTGCCGGCGGCGCTGCTGCGCTGGATGTACTGGGATCATCATGCCCTCCTGGTGCTGGTGATCGCGGTCGAAGCACTGATCGGCATGACTGCGATCATCGCCCCGCGCCTGGCGTGGCCGATCGTCATGGCGGCGCTGGCGGCGTTCATGGCCATGCTGGGGGTGCAGATGTCCGAAGGGGCGACTTCGTGCGGATGCTTCGGGTCAGCCCTGACCGTGCCGCCCTGGGTGATGATGGTGGTGGACGGTGTGCTGCTGGCATTGCTGGCGTTGAGCCGTCCGTGGTCGGCGCTCGCCGGCCAACCCTGGCGCTGGTGGGCGCCCGGAGCAGGCGCGGCGGCGGCCGTCGTCGCGGGTCTGTGGGTGCAGCAGGCGGCGAGGGTGGATGGTCCATCTGATGGTCGCAGTCCCGGATCGACCGTCGGTGATCGTCAGCCGCCCCTGGACTCAGGTTCGTCCGGCACGGGCGGCTCGGCATCGCAGGCGCCTCCGTCCGATGGCTCAACCCCGCCCGTTGCGCCTCCGCCTGACGGAACCCCTTCCAGCTCGTGGCGGCTGCCGGCTCGGTTTCCCCGCTACGTGGTGCTTCAGCCCGGCGCGTGGATCGACCAGCCGGTCGGGGAGACGGTGCTGGCGACGTGGGTGGACCCCTCGCTGATTCCCGGTGATTGCGACATCGTGTTCTTCATGGAGACGTGTCATCACTGCGCCGCCCACCTGCGTCAACTGGCGCAATCGCCGCCGTCGATTCCGTTGGTGCTGATTCAGGTGCCCACGCCTGCCGGGAGCACGTATCCGGTGGTGGTGGACGTGTACCCCGAGGCGAGCCGCCTGCGGCTGCCGCGCGGAACCGAATGGCACATCCAATTGCCGTGGCACGTGGAGATTCGGGGTGGCAGGGTGCGCCAGGCGCGGTATCTTGGTCAGTGAATGATCCGTGATGCGGGCACGACCGGGGGTGCCGTGTGGGGTGCAGGTCGTGGACGAGGTGCGCGGCGGGACAATCGAGTGTGACGTGGCGATCATCGGGGGCGGCCCCGGCGGCAGCACCTGCGGCGCGCTGCTGAAGAAGTACGCTCCGTCGCTGCGTGTGGTCATCTTCGAGAAGGAGCGGTTCCCGCGCGATCACATCGGCGAGAGCCAGCTGCCGCCGATCAGCGCGGTGCTGGACGAAATGGGCTGCTGGGACAAGGTGGAAGCGGCGAACTTTCCCATCAAGGTCGGGGCCACCTTCAAGTGGGGGAGCAGAGGCGAGTTGTGGGACTTCGAGTTCCTCCCCCTCAAGGACTTCAAGAACGAGCCGAGGCCGGCGAAGTTCGTCGGTCAGCGACGCCAGACGGCTTTCCAAGTCGACCGAGCCATCTACGACGACATCCTGCTGCGCCATGCCGAGTCGCTCGGCTGCGAGGTGCATGAGCAGACGCAGGTGCGCCGCGTGGAGCATGAGGGCGACCGGGTGACGGGGCTGACGCTGGCCGATGGACGACGCGTTGAGGCGCGGCACTACGTGGATTCATCCGGGCACGTCGGGGTGATGCGCCGGGCGCTGGGGATTCCGGTGCAGGCCCCCACCGCGCTGCAGAACATCGCCATCTGGGACTATTGGGAGAACGCCGAGTGGGCGGTGCACATCGGCGTGGGCGGCACGCGCATTCAGGTCGTCAGTGTCGGCTTCGGCTGGATCTGGTTCATCCCGCTCGGTCCGACGCGAACCAGCGTCGGACTGGTGTGCCCCGCGAAGTTCTACAAGGAATCCGGCAGGACCGCGCGGCAGTTGTATGACGAGGCGCTGTCGCGCGAGGACCGGCTCAGGGGATTGCTGGCCAACGCCACGGCGCGAGGCCGCCTCGAGACCACCAGCGACTGGTCCTTCGTGGCGGACCGGACCGTGGGCGAGAACTGGATGCTGGTGGGCGAGGCGGCGGGATTCGCCGATCCGATTCTCTCGGCCGGGCTGACGCTGACGCACACCGGCGCGCGGGAAGCTGCGTACACGATCATCGCCCTTGACGCCGGTGAGCACAACGCGGACTGGCTGCGCGACCAGTACGACCACAACCAGCGGGCGCGAGTGCGCCAGCACATCCGATTCGCCGACTTCTGGTACGCCGCCAACGCCCAGTTCACTGACCTGCAGGCACACTGCGCCGAGATCGCGCGCGAGTCCGGATTGCGCCTGACGCCGCAGGCGGCGTGGCGCTGGCTGGCCCAAGGCGGGTTCTCCAACGACTTCATCGGACAGGTCGGCATCGGCGGCTACGACCTGACCGCGGCCAAGCAGCTGTTGCAGATGTTCACGCAGCGCAATGCGTCATGGCAACTCAACGAAGTCAACGTGCTTCGGCTGAACCTGACCGGCGCGGAGCGCCAGCCCATCGCACTCTACCAGGACGGCCGGATCGAGGCGATCGACTGCTACATCAAGGGCCATCTGCGTTTGCCGGTGGCGGACATGCACGCTCGCCTGATCCGGATGCTCGGCACGACCTCCAACGTGGGGGAGATCTTCACTTCGCTGGAGCGCGAGTTCGCCGCCACGCTGCCGCCGCCGCATCGTCGCGTGGCCATGCAGCACGCAATGCAGACGCTGGAGGTGATGCTCAATGACGGCTGGGTCATCGGCAAACTCGACAAGCGGAAGCCGCGACTGTCGCTCGAAACGCCGGAGGAGGGCGACATCATTCACTCGCATGACCAACCGCGTCCGCGGGCGGGCTCAAGTCCCGCCGCCGCCGGATGATGAACCCTCCCGACACCCGCACGCGCCAACACAAAAAACAGTCCGGGCCTTGCGGCCCGGACTTCCACTCCCCTTCCCCTCCCCTGCCGCTCCCCATCCCCTCCGGCGGGGAGAACTCCCTTGAACAAGTTCACGCTGAACGAACGATGGCGAACCAGTCGTTTGTGTCGATGGTTTCGGGCATGCCGATCGCGGTGTCATCGGAGCCGTCACCGTTGAAGTGGCCCGCGAAGGCCGGTGCGGCCAGCACGCCGCACGCCAGAGTGAGCGTTGCATGGAACGGGATGATCGGGCGAGTCGGCAGTGACATGGTTCGACTCCTGAAAGCCCGGAAGGGCGAGGAGCCGGATGAACCATTGCAGGAACCGTGCCAGACCGAATCGACGCCGATTCTGGAGCGCCGGAGGGGGTGCGCGGGTGAAGGGTGGGGCTGCAGCCGCACCGGCTGGGGGTGAACGCCCAACCGACGAGGCCCGCTCCCCGATCGCTCATTCCGGACGGGTCAACGCGTACAGGCGAATCCGGTGACGCAGAAAGTCGCGCGTCACGTCGAGTCGCCGGGCCGCCTCGGATTGGTTCCAGTCGGCGGCATCGAGCGCGGCGGCGATGATCGCCCGTTCCTGGGCCGCATAGGTCTGGTCCGCGGCTCGCGGCGCCGGTTGCGACGCTGCCGCAATTGTCCGGGTCGTCGTTCCGACAGGGTCGGTTGCCGCACCACCTCGCGTCACTTCCGGCGGCAGATGCTCCACCCGCACATCCGGGTCGGCCAGCAGCACGCATCGCTCAATGACGTTGCGCAGCTCGCGTATGTTGCCGGGCCAGTGATAGGTCATCATCGCATCGAGCACGCCGGAAGCGACGGATGGCGCGGAAACGCCCATGTCGGCGGCGATGCGGTGCGTGAAGTGATCGACCAGCCGGGGAATGTCCTGGCGCCGCTCGCGCAGCGGCGGCATGCGGATGGGAAAGACGTGAAGCCGGTAGAGCAGATCCTCGCGGAACCGCCCGGCGGCCACGTCGGCGTGCAGGTCGCGGTTGGTGGCGGCGAGAACGCGCACGTCGCAGGGGATGGTCGTAGAGCCGCCCAGCCGCGTGAACTCGCGCTCCTGAAGCACGCGGAGCAGCTTGGCCTGCGTGGCGGGGCTGGTCTCGCCGACCTCGTCGAGAAAGAGCGTGCCGCCCTCGGCCAGCTCGAACAGCCCGGCGCGGTCCCGATCGGCGCCGGTGAAGGCGCCCTTCTCATGGCCGAAGAGCTCGCTCTCGAGCAGGTGATCGCTGAACGCCGCGCAGTTGGCGGCGACGAAGGGCTTGTCCGCCCGTCTCGAGGCGGCGTGAATGGCGCGTGCGGCGACCTCCTTGCCGGTACCCGTCTCTCCCAGCAGCAGCACGGTGGTGGTGGCGCCGGCCACACGTTGACAGAGTCGCATCGCCTCGGCCAGGGCGGGCGATTGCCCCACCACTTCAACACCCCCGCGCGCCGCCCGCAGCGCGCGGTTCTCACGGGTGGCCGCGTCCAGCACCCGCACGGTGCGCAGCGCTCCGGCGGCGATGTTGGCGAAGAGCTGGAGCAGTTCAACGTCTTCCTCGCCGAAACACGCCCGACCCTTCGGGTTGAGCACTTCCAGAACCCCCTGCGGCTCGCCCTGGTCGATGAGCGGCGCCGCCACCATGCCGCGGGTTCGCATGTCGGTGGCTTCATCCACCGCGGCGAAGAAGTGCCGATTCTCCCGCGCCTCGTCAAGCCGGACCGCCCGACCCGTGCGCAGCACCTGACCGGCGATACCGGCGTCCGCCGGCATGCGGAAGCGCCTCAGCCGCCCCGAGGCCGGGCCGACCGCGGTGCGGAACTCGAGTTCCCTGCCTTCGCCCGTCAGCAGCAGGATGCTGGCCGCCTCGGCTTCGAGGATCGACGCCGCCTGCCGGGTGATCTGCTCCAGAACGGGGTCCACCGCGCGCTCCAGCGTGATGGCGCGCGTCGCCTCCAGCAGCGCGACGAGCGCCTTGCGGTTGAGTCGGCCTCCGGGTTCAGGAGTGTTCGTCATGGCCCCCCTCGAACGCTGGCATGATGGGCGGAAGAACGCACGTGCCGGGAATCATCGTACCGGAATCGAAACACACGCGAGATGCTTCGAACGAACGGGTCACTCATCGGGCAGGTCAAGCCGCAGCCGGATCAGCCCGCCCACATCCTGGGCGATCCATGCATGACCGGCGTCATCCAGCGTGAATCCCTCCTGCTCCACGCCAGGCAGACGCCACCGATGCTCAAACGCGCCCGATTCCGGGTTGAAGAGCATCACCAGGTTGAGTTGATCGCTCGCCACCCACAGCCGCCGGCGCACGGCGTCCCAGTGCGCGGCGGAAAGGTCAGGAATCTCCCCCGGCCAGAAGCGGATGATCCTGGCCGGCGCTCGTCGCTCGGTGGACGAGCGAAGCGGCGCCTCCACTTCCAGGATCGCGCTGGCGTCGTTCGGATCATCGTCGGAGAACGCCTGGTTGAGGATGAAGAACGTACCGCCTTCGGGGTGAGCGGCGTCGGGCACGAAGGCCAGCCCTTCCAGCCCGGTCTCCGCGCCGCCCTCGGCCAGAACGGTTCGCCCGTCGAAGATGCGCTCGATGTCGAACCGACGCGCGATGTCGAGGGTCTGGGGATCAACCTCGAGAATCTGCTCCGCCTCCTCCACGCCGACGTAGATCAGCCCCGTGGCGGGATCAACGGTGACGGCTTCCAGGTTTCGCAGACCCAGGTCACGCCGTTGCAAAGCGGCCCCGCTCAGGGACACCTCGGCGAGCCCCCCGCCATCGCCCACGACAAACAGCGACTGGCGACCAGGGTGAAAGGCGATGCCCGACGGTTCCCCCACCTCGGGCAATGCAAAACGTCCGGTCACGGTGTGCGGGAGCATGCGCACGCCGCGCAGATGCGTCGGCTCCCACGAAAGGCCGATGACCAGCAGCGCCGCCAGCACGCCCACGAACGCACCCGCCGCCAGGCGCCCGTCCGCACGGACTGGCGCTGACGATGCGGAAACCGGCTGGGTGGACCCTTCGGACATCGGCGTACCCGTGGTCTACTCGACGTTCTGCACCTGTTCGCGGATGCGGTCGATGGCCCCCTTGATCTCCACGATGGCGCGGCTGATCTCGGTATCGCTGGACTTGCTGGCGATGGTGTTGGCCTCGCGGAGCATTTCCTGCGTCAGGAAGTCAAGCGTGCGTCCCGCCGGCTCGGGGTCGGTGGCGTCGATGATCTCGCCGAACTGATCGAGGTGCGCGGTGAGCCGGGCGATCTCCTCGGCGATGTCGGATCGCTCGGCGTACACGGCGACCTCGCGGATCAGATCCTCGTCGCGCACGGCGGCGCCGCTGTCACGAAGAAGCGATTCCACCCGCTGACGCAGCCGCGCCTGGTACTCCTCCACCACCGCGGGGGCCCGCCGGGCCACCACCGCGAGCCGCTCGGCGATCAGGGCCCGGTTGCGGTGCAGGTCGTCGTGAAGCATGCGCCCCTCGCGCTCGCGCATGGCCAGCAGCCGGTCGCAGGCCTCGTCGGCCAGACGCAGCACCACGGAGCGGGCGGCCTCCAGCCGATCCTCGCGCGGCTGCTGCACCACCACGCCTGGCAGGGCCAGCAGCGAGCCGACATCAACGCGCACCGCCGTGTCGCCGAGCGTTGAACCCAGTCCGTTGAGTTGCTTCAGGTACGAGGCCAGCGCGGCGGTGTTGATGTGCGCCCCGGCCTGCTCCGACACGTCGGAGTACTGCAGTGTGAGCACCACGCTGCCCCGGTTGAGACGCCGTCGCAGCGCGGGCTCCAGTTCCGCCTCCAGCGCCTGCAACTCATCCGGCAGGCGCAGCGTGCCCTTGAAGTACTTGTTGTTGAGCGATCGCACTTCGACGGTGTAATGGGTGCCGGCATCCTCCGCCGTGGCGACCCCGAATCCCGTCATGGAGCGGATCATGGGTTACTGACCCCCGCCCGAACCGCCCCCTGTTCCGCCGGGTGTGGAAGCGCCTCCCCCGCCCGTGGCCGCGCCCGAGTCCGTTCCCCCGCCCGTCGGCGTGGCGCCGTTGTCCGCGCCGGTCACCGCCGGAGGAGTGGTCAGCGGCTCCGTAGCCAGATCGTCCAGCCAGTTCAACCCCACCGCCACCAGCAGGAAGACCGCGAAGACAATGCTGGTGGTCCACGTCAGCACGTCTCCGACGCGTCCGCCGAACACGGTGTCGGCCCCGCCCCCACCCGCACCGCCGAACGCGCCCGCCAGTCCGCCCCCCTGCGGGCGCTGCACGAGAATGATCAGAATCATCACGATCGAGATGATGGTGAACAGCAGGGTGATCAGCGTAAACCAGACCATGTGGTGACCCTTGACGGCGTTCAACCGGCGTGCGGAGCACGCCTCGACGGGCGGACATGGTAGGCGCGGAAGCGTCGGCTTTCACGTGTCCCGCGAGGACACGCACGCGACAGGGACCGGCCCATGCCTGTCGCTATCATCCGAGCCGTTGCACCGACTGAGGCCCGCAACATCCCCTGAATCAACGCGGACCGGATGGGACCATGCTGATCGCCTTCTTCGCGGGCTTCGTGCTCGTCATCCTCGTGCTGATCGCCCTGGACCTGGGTTTGATCGGGCGCAAGGCCCACGTCATCGGCGTGCGCGAGGCGCTGCTGCGCACCGCGGGGTGGGTGACCCTGGCGCTCTCCTTCAACGTGCTCGTCTACTTCCTGTACGAGCACAACCTCTTCCACTTCAACGACTACCACTCCCATCACAAGCCGGGCAAGACGGCGGCGCTGCAGTTCTTCATGGGCTACCTGCTCGAGCAGTCGCTGTCGGTGGACAACATGTTCGTCATCGCCACGATCTTCGCGTACTTCCGGGTGCCGCTGAGCCAGCAGCACCGGGTGCTGTTCTGGGGCATCATGGGCGCGCTGATTCTTCGCGGCGTCATGATCGCGCTGGGCGCTGTTCTGATCGCCCGTTTTCACTGGATGGTCTACGTCTTCGGGGTGCTGCTGCTGGCCACCGCCGCCAAGATGCTGCTGTCCAGGACGGAGAACATCCATCCGGACCGCAACCTCGCGGTGCGCATCGCGCGTCGTCTGTGGATCGTGCGCACGGACGTGGAGGGCAGCCACTTCTTCGTCAAGGTGCCCAATCCATCGGGCGGTCTGCGCACCGCCATCACGCCCATGTTCCTGGCCCTGATTCTCGTCGAGACCAGCGACGTGATGTTCGCCATTGACTCGATTCCGGCCATCTTCGCCGTCACCAGCGATCCGTTCATCGTGTTCACGTCCAACGTGTTCGCCATCTGCGGGCTGAGGTCGCTGTACTTCGCGCTGGCGGGACTGATCGACAAGTTCCGCTACCTCAAGCTGTCGCTGGTCTTTCTGCTCGCCTACGTGGGCGTGAAGATGATGTGGAACGGCTACTTCATCGACGAGCCGGACATGAAGATCAATGACGTGCTCTCGCTGTCCATCATCGGCGGCATTCTCACCGTGGGTGTGCTGGCATCGATCTTCGCCGACCGGCGCGAGGCGCGATTGCAGGCGACCGACGAGGTCTGAGGCGCCCACGGAGCCGGCCCGGCCGCACGTACTGCGGCCGGATCGCCGTGCGTATACTTGTTCCAATCATCTCGGAGGAACACGCCATGAGCACCACGCGGGATCTGGGCATTCGCGGCGGCGTTCTCGTTTCCGGCTTCGCTATCGCCGTCGCCGTCACTGTGTCGCCAGCCGCGATCGCCCAGCACGGCGAGGCGCGTCAGGATGAGGGACTGGCCGCCACCACGCGCGACGGGCGACTGGCGCCGCTCCTCGACGGCATGGGCGACTACCAGTTCACGGTCACCACCAGGTCAGCGTTGGCGCAGCGCTACTTCAACCAGGGGCTGGCGCTCACCTACGGGTTCAATCACGCCGAGGCGATCCGCGCCTACCGCGAGACGGCCCGGCTCGACCCGGACTGCGCCATGGCCGCGTGGGGCGAGGCCTACGCGCTGGGTCCGAACATCAACGTGCCCATGGACCCGGCGGCGATCCCCGAGGCATGGGCAGCGCTGCAGCGGGCCGTCGCGCTCAGACCCAAGGCCAGCGAACTGGAGCAGGCGTACATCGACGCCCTCGCCGCACGCTACAGCGACAAGCCCGATGCCGACCGCGCCGCGCTCGACCGCGCCTTCGCCGGCGCCATGAAGCGCGTGCATGAGCGGTTTCCCCACGACGACGACGCGGCAGTCCTCTACGCCGACGCGCTGATGAACCTGATGCCGTGGGACTACTGGAACCCGGATGGCAGCCAGAGGCCTGGCACGCAGGACGTGATCCGCGTCCTGGAGACGGTGATCAGCCGCAACCCCCGTCACGCCGGGGCGCATCACGCCTACATCCACATCGTTGAGGCATCGACCGATCCGTTCCGCGGCGAGCGGAGCGCCGATGCGCTGGGCGCGCTCATTCCTGGCGCCGGGCACCTCGTTCACATGCCTTCGCACATCTACCTGCGCATCGGGCGATACGAAGACGCCGTCAATGCCAACGTGCGGGCCGTGGCGGTGGACGAGGGGTATATCTCGCAGTGCCGGGCGCAGGGCATCTACCCCGCGGCGTACTACCCGCACAACATTCACTTCCTGTGGGCGGCGGAGACGTTCCGCGCCCGCTCCGGCCCGGCGCTCGAGGCGGCCCGCAAGGTGGCGAGTCGCGTCGCACCCGGCATGGAGAAGAACATGCAGCAGATGCTCATCACGCCGCTGGCGGCGCTGGTGCGCTTCAGCCGGTGGCAGGATGTCCTGAACGAGCCGCGCCCGAGTGTGGATCACGTCTACGAAACCGCCTTCTGGCGCTTCGCGCGCGGCATGGCGCTGGCCGGCACCGGCAAGGTGAACGAGGCGAAACAGGAGTTGACGCGCCTGACGGAGGCGATCACTGATCCCGATCTCGAATCGGACCTGATCTTCATCAACTCGTCGATCCCCGGCATTCTGCGCACCGCGGAGCAACTGCTCGCCGGCGAAATCGCCCGCGCCTCGGGCGACCTGCCCGAAGCCATCGCGCACTTTGATGCCGCCACGCGGCATTACGACGCCCTCCGCTACAACGAGCCCGAGGATTGGTTCTACCCGCCTCGTCACGCCTTGGGCGCCGCGCTGCTGGACGCCGGACGCCCGGCCGAGGCGGAGATCGTCTACTGGCACGATCTGGCCCGCCACCCGGAGAACCCCTGGGCCTTGACGGGTCTGCTGGCGTCACTCAAGGCACAAGGGGAGGAGAAAGCCGCCTACCTTCCGAACATCGAGGCCCGGCTTGTCAAGGCCATGAAGGATGCGGATGTGAAGCTGACCTCATCGAGGTAACCCGCTGTTCAGCGGCGCGGGGGGCCGTATGCGACTGAATCAGTGGCACGGGCGTCCCCTCCCGTGACCGTCATCTTTCACACCAGCCCCACCTCGCGCAGGATCGGCTCCACCGGGACTACTTCGCCGGTGCGCGCCGACCGCCGCACCGCCTCCATCACGCAGAACGTCTCCACGCCCTCCCGCAGCCCCGGCGCGTGCGGCGCCTTCTCGATGATCGCCCTGGCGAAGTGCTCGGCGTAGTTGGCGAACTCGCCATAATGCATGCCATGCACTTCGCTGTTGAAGTAGTAGTGCCGCCCGGCGTAGAGGTGGTCCTCCATCACCTCGGTGTTGTCCGCATCGGTGCGAAGGTACCGCATGTCGTGGTACTGCGCCAGCGACGACCCCTTCGAGCCGTACAGCATCAGTTCAATGCAGTTCCGCGCCCGCGGCAGTTCATGCACGCCGTAGTGGCCCATCGCGCGGCCCAGTCGCCCGTCCGTGGCGATCGCGTTGACCGTGTACAGGTCGAACGACTTGAGCCCGTACTTCCGCCCCAGCGCGCTGGTCGCGCCGGTGGCGTGGACCGAGCGGATCGGTCCCAGGTACCAGCGCAGCAGGTCGATGGGATGCGACAGCCCCAGGAACACCCAGTCGGTGTCGGTGACCGCCCATTTCGACTTCTCGTAGAACCAGTCCATGCGGTGAATGTAGTGAGCATCGGCCAGCTCCACGTCGCCGAACACCCCCCGCTCGAAATCGCGCCGCTGCCTCAGGAATGGCTCGAAGAATCGCGTGGACTGACCGACCAGCAGGTTCCGGCCCGTCCGCCGACCCGCCTCCAGCACGGCGCGGGCGCCCTCAACCGAGTTCACCAGCGGCTTGGTGCAGATGACGTCCTTGCCCGCGTCGAACGCCTTCACGATCTGCTCGGCGTGCAGCGCGTCGGGCGTGTAGATGGCGACGATCTCCACGTCCTCTCGGGCCAGCATGGCGTCGTAGTCGGTGGTGTAGACCAGGTCGCTGCGCACCTGCCTGGCCGCCTCGATCTTGGCCTCATCAAGGTCGCAGCCGGCCACGGGAAAGGCGTACCCGCATCGCGTGTCGAGCGCGATGAGCAGTGTGCGGCCCTCGTGCAGCCCGACAATGCCCACCCCCTTCGCCCGCGGGTGACGCGGCGGCTGGACGACCGGATTCGTGCCGGGAATGTGCGTGATGAAGCCCATGCGAAAACAATGATGAGCCGCGAAACGGGATGAGAGCAGGCGACGCCGCGCGTGTGAAGGAGACAAGATAGCACGCCGCCCGCCGGAAGCGCGGCCTGATGATCAACGGCTCCCTGCAACGGTCAATCAGACGCCCCCGGGGATGGCCGAGTCGTCGGAGAGCAAAAGTGGATCACACCGGTTCCCAACAACCCGCGTGAAGTCGGGTGCTCCACGACCTACAGTTGCACCCTGCCTGCCGCACGGAATCGACCACACGGAGAGGATGAATTGCCCGATCCCGCCATCGCCATCCGAGGCGTCTGCAAGTCCTACGGCTCCACGCAGGCGGTGCGTGACCTGGACCTGACCGTTCCCATCGGCAGCGTGTGCGGCTTCCTCGGCCCCAACGGCGCCGGCAAGAGCACCACCATCCGCATGGTCATGTCGATCATCTACCCCGATCGCGGAACGATCGAGGTGCTCGGCTCCGACGCCCTGCACAACAAGGACCGCATCGGCTACCTGCCCGAGGAGCGCGGGCTGTACCGCAAGATGCGCGTCGCCGACTACCTGCACTACATCGCCCGGCTCAAGGGCATTGACGCACCTGAGGCGAAGCGCCGCGTCGCCGACTGGCTGGAGAAGATTCAACTGCCCGGCGTGAACCGCAAGAAGTGCCAGGAGCTCTCGAAGGGCATGCAGCAGAAGGTGCAGTTCCTGGCCGCGGTCATCCACGAGCCGGACCTCATCATTCTGGATGAACCGTTCTCGGGGCTGGACCCTGTCAACTCGGCGCTGCTCAACCAGTTGATCCGCGAGTTGCACGGTCTTGGCCGAACCATCATCTTCTCCACTCACGTGCTTCACCAGGCGGAGCTGATCTGCGACCGTTTCTTTCTCATCAACAAGGGCGTCAAGCTGCTGGACGCCACGCTGGCGGAGATCCGGGCCAGGTTTGACCCGCGCACCATCGTCGCCGAGCCGCTCAACGGGGCGGCGGACTTCGCCTCCATTCCCGGCGTCGTCCGAGCCGAACCGATGCCGGAGACCGGCGCGTGGGAGCTGGAGCTGGAGGGAAACGCCGACCGGCAGGACGTGCTGCGGCACATCGTGGCCCGGTGCTCCGTGCGATCCGTCGAGCTCCGTCGGCTGACGATGGAGGAGGTGTTCATCCGCCTCGTGATGGCCGATCGCGGCGCCGAGGCCGCCCGGACGGCCAGGGAGGAGCTCAGCCGTGAATAAGGTGCTCATCGTCGCCTGGCGCGACTTCAAATCCACGGCGCTGACCTTGGCGTTCTTCCTGGCGGTGCTGGGCGTGCCGGTGCTCGTCGTGGCCGTGGGCGCGGTGGCCGGGGTGATCCTCGCCACGCACAAGCCCCCGCCTCTGGTCGGCAAGGTGCTGGTGATCGACCCGACTGGCGAACTGGTGAAGGCCGCGACGCTGGAGTTCGACCCCAGGTCCATCGACCGTGACGCCGCCGAGCAGGTTAAGGAAGCCGCTCAAGGGCTCGAACAGATCATGGGCGAGGGCAACCTTGCCAGTGGCGTGAACGCCAACCCCATGCAGCGGGGCGAGATCAGGGTCGAGGTCGCCGCGGCGCCGGACGGGGCCACGCCCGAGTCGCTCAGCGCCATGGTGCGCGGCGGCGAGATTCTCGCGGCGGCGATCATTCCGCCCCAGGCGCTGGACATCCCCGTCAATGGTTCGAGCGCCACCTTTGATCTCTTCGTGGCCGAGGGGTTGGAGGGCACCCACACCTCGCTCATCGAGGAGCGTCTGGGCCGCGCCGCGGTGCGGGTGCGCGCCGAGCGTGCGGGGATGGACCTGGCGCGCACCCGGGCGGTGCTGGAGCGCCCCCGCGCCGCCACCAACCGCCTGCTGGCCTCGGGCGAGGTGGCCCAGGAGACGGAGAAGCTGCGCGAGATCCGCCGCTTCATCATTCCCATGGCCTTCATGATGCTCCTGTGGATCTCGGTCTTCTCCACCGGGCAGCACCTGCTCAACTCCACCATCGAGGAGAAGTCGAACAAGGTGATGGAGGTGCTGCTCTCCGCCGTCAGCCCGCTGCAACTGCTGGCGGGAAAGATCCTTGGCCAGGCGGCGGTGGGGCTGGTGATCCTCGGCGTCTATTCCGCGGCGGGAGTGTTCGCTCTTGTCATGCTGTCTCAGTCCGGGCTGGTGCCGTGGACGCAGCTGGTGTACCTGGGCGTCTTCTTCTTCATGGCGTACTTCATGGTGGCCTCGATGATGGCCGCCGTGGGCAGCGCAGTGAGCGACATCCGCGAGGCCAACTCGCTGCTGACGCCGGTGATGATCCTGCTCATGTTCCCGCTGATGCTGTGGATGCCCATCAGCCAGGCACCCAACGGGATGATCGCCACGATCTTCAGTTTCGTGCCACCCGCCACACCCTTCGTGATGATCCTGCGGCTCTGCGCCGACGAGCACGTGCCCCTGTGGCAGGTGATCGCCAGCATCGTGTGGGGCTACGCGTGCGTGGTGGGCATGGTGTGGCTGGCGGCCAAGATCTTCCGCGTCGGCGTGCTGATGTCGGGCAAGCCGCCTTCGCCGATCGAGCTGATCCGGTGGGCGCGGTACCAGTGAAGCATGCCGCAGCGGGTTGCAAGCCGACCCAACGCCTCAAGCGGAGTCGACATGTGTCCACCGTTCGCGGACCACGTCCGTCCCGACGAACGTGAGACTCGGAATCACTCGCAGCGGCTCTCGCGTTCTCCTGTTCCACCCCAGCCGCCTCGCTATCATCCCCCCGCTGCGGTCACAGCACTGACCTTCACTTCCCCCCACGGCATGCCCGCATCCCACGCGGGCGGTGACGGGTACTTCCCGAAGGTCTTCCCCGCATGTTCGCCACACTCTCCGAGCGTCTCAACGGCGTCTTCCGCAACCTGTCCGGGCGCGGGCGCATCACCGAGGACAACGTCGCTGAAGCCATGCGCGATGTGCGCACCGCCTTGCTGGAGGCGGATGTCCACCTCGATGTGGTCAAGACGTTCTGCGACCAGGTGCTGCAGGATGCACTCGGCACACAGGTAACCAAGTCGCTCAAGCCGGGGCAGGAGATGGTGGGCATCGTCCACAAGCGGCTTGTTGAGATGATGGGGCCGGTGGACAGCCACGTGATGATCGTGGACCCCGGGCCCACCGTGATCATGATGTGCGGTCTGCAGGGGAGCGGCAAGACCACCACCTGCGGCAAACTGGCGGCGTACCTGCGCCGCAATGGACGCAGCGTGCTGGTGGCCGCAGCCGACCTGCAGCGGCCCGCGGCGGTGGAGCAGCTGCGCCTGGTGGTGGAGGGCGTGGATCGCGAGGCCAAGGGGCAGCAGCGCGTGGGCTTCTACGGCGAGCCGGACAAGTGCGCCGAGTACGGCAAGGCCGTCGGCGTGGCCGTGGGCGTGTGTCAGCGGGCGCTCAAGAAGGCGCGGGAGGAGCGGTACGACGTGCTGATCCTCGACACCGCGGGCCGTCTGCACATCAACGACGACCTGATGAAGGAGCTGGAGGCCGTCAACCGCGCCATCAACCCGCACCAGATTTACCTGGTCGTGGACGCCATGGTCGGGCAGGACGCGGTGAACAGCGCCAAGGTGTTCCACCAGCGGCTGGCGATCGACGGAGTGATCCTGACCAAGTTCGACAGCGACACGCGCGGCGGCGCGGCGCTGTCGGTCAAGCACGTGACCGGCGCGCCGATCAAGTTCATCGGCGTGGGCGAGAAGTTCGACGCCCTGGAGGAGTTCCACCCCGAGCGCATCGCCAGCCGCATGCTGGGCATGGGCGACGTGGTGTCGCTGGTGGAGAAGGCCCAGCAGGAGGTCAGCGAGGAAGAAGCCGCCCGCATGGCCGAGAAGATGGCCGCCGGCAAGCTGACGATGGACGACTTCCTCAAGCAGCTGCGCTCGATCCGCCGCATGGGCCCGATGAAGCAGTTGCTGGGCATGCTGCCGGGCGTCAGCTCGATGCTGAAGGACGTGGAGATTGATGAGAAGCAGCTCAATCGGCTGGAGGGGATCGTCCACTCGATGACGCCCGCCGAGCGGGATGACGTCACGCTGCTGAGCAAGTCGCGCATCAAGCGCATCGCCAAGGGGTCGGGCACCACGCCGGTGGAGGTGAACAAGCTCATCAAGCAGTTCGAGCTGATCCAGAAGATGACGCAGCAGATGGCGGGCGTCGGCGCGGGCGGCAAGCTCAAGGCGATCCGTGAACTGGCGAAGATGGACCCGAACCTGATGCCGGGCATGCGCGGCATGCCCACCTTCGCCAGCCGCGGCTCGACGGTAGTGGCCAAGCAGAAGCCGGGCTTCAAGGCGAGAAAGAAGAAGAGCCGGTGATATGACTCACACCCCGGTCACCTCACGTACTCCCCACCCCACTTGACGGCCTTGCCCGCCATGGTTCGCTGAGACGCCACACCCATGCGCATCGCCCTGACCGGTTCCTCCGGCTTCATCGGCTCCGTCATCGCCCGCGCCCTGCACGCCCGCGGTCATCAAGTGACCGGGCTGGTGCGATCGACCAGCCGCCGCGATCACGTGGCTCCGTTCGTCGATCGTTTCATCGAGGGCGACCACGCCGACCCGCACTGCTGGCCCGCTCTGCTGCGTGAGGCCGACGCGGTCGTCCACAACAGCTTTGACTGGGACGCCCTCAAGTCAGGCGACGCCAATCGGCACCTGGAGCGCAACCTGCTTGCTTCCATTCGCTTCCTTCACGCCTCCGCGCCGAGACCGTTTGTGTTCATCAGTTCCATCGCGGTGCATCACGACATGCGCCCCCGGTGGAGTGGAATGGTGGATGAGGATCACCCGCTGCGTCCGGCCTCGCTCTACGGCGCGTGCAAGGCGGCGATCGAGGATCACCTGTGGGCCGCCCACTTCGAGCAGGGCCGGTTCGTCTCCGCTCTGCGGCCTTGCGCGGTGTACGGCATCGATCCCAGGATCGAACGGTCCATCGGCTACCCGATCATCCGGCAGATTCGGGACCGTCGCCCCTTCACCCGCCCCGGCGGAGGCAAGTTCGTCCATGTGGACGATGTGGCCGTCGCCGTCGCTTCCGCCGTCGGCAACCCGGACGCCTCGGGCCGGGTCTACAACTTGGCTGACTGCTACGCCCGGTGGGCGGACATCGCCCAGATGATCGCCGATCACCTGGGCATCGCGGCGGAGATCGACTTCTCCAGCCCCCCTCAACCGAAGAATCAGTTCACCAAGGATGCGGCCCGTTCGCTGGGGGTGCCGCTGGATCGCGGACACCAGGGGATTCGGGCGTATCTGGGGGAGTTGGTGAAGGTCGCGATGAGCGGCGCGTGACGACTCCGGCGCGTCCTCAATCTCCAATGCCGCCGCCCTTCACCGGCCGATAGAATGCATCCCATGAGCACGCTCACCGTGACGGATCGCGGCGTCTCCACGCGCGGCACGGCGGCCGCCGGCGCGCATCACCAGCCCAGTGGTCATCGATCCCCCTTTTTCGCCGGACAGCATGTCTGGTTCATCGGCATCGGCGGGTGCGGCATGTCCGGGCTGGCGCGACTGATCCGCAATGCCGGGGCGACCTGCGCCGGGTCGGACAGCGTGCCCAGCGAACTCACCGACGCGCTGAGCCGCGACGGCATTCCCGTCACCGCCGACCAGCAGGCCGGGCGGCTGCCGGAGGAATGCACCCTTGTCATCGCCTCCGCCGCCATCAAGCCGGACCACCCGGAGATGCTCGCGGCGGGCGATCGCGGCATTCCGGTCCTCTCCTACGCCGAGGCCCTGGGGCGGCTGCAGTCGGGCTTCACCGGCATCTCCATCGCGGGCACGCACGGCAAGAGCACCACCACCGCCATGCTGGCCCACGTGCTCATCCACGCCGGGCTGGACCCGAGTTTCATCGTGGGCGCCACCTGCGCCCAGATCGGCGGCGGCTCGCGCACGGGCGGCGCCCTGGTGCCGCAAACAGAGAACGGGACAGGGACGTTTTCCCTCGCCGGCAAGCCCGGCATCCTGCTGGCGGAGGCCTGCGAGTTCAACCGCTCCTTTCATCACCACCGGCCCACGATGGCCCTCATCAACAACATCGAGGCCGATCATCTCGACATCTATGGGTCGCTTGATGAGATCGTGAAGGCCTTCGGCGAGTTCGCGCAACTTCTGCCTTCGTCGCGCGAGGGCGGCCGCCTGCTCATCGCCCACGAAGGCGCTCACCGCCGCGAGGTCACCGCCGGGCTGGCGTGCGAGGTGATGACCTTCGGCTTCAGCCCCTGGGCGGACTACCAGGTCACCTACTCCCCTTCCGCCAACCGCGTCACGATTCTGCGGCAGGAGGCGGCCCTCGGCTCGTGGGTGCTCCCCATGCCGGGCGAGCACATGGTGCTCAACACCGCGGCGGCGGCCATTCTCGCCCACTGGTGTGGGGCGCCGTGGGAGCGTATTTCGGAAGCACTCTCCACGTTCGCCGGCGTCGATCGTCGCATGCAGCGGCTGGGAACCCGCACCCTTCCCGGCGGCGGCCAGGTGCTGGTCTACGACGACTACGGCCACCACCCCACCGAGATCGAATCCACCCTTCGGGCCTTGCGCGACTTCATCCGGCCCGCGCGCCTCATCTGCGTCTTCCAGCCCCACCAGCACAGCCGCACGCGATTTCTGCTGGAGGAGTTCGCCAACTCATTCTCGCACGCCGATGTCGTCATCGTGCCCCACATCTATTTCGTCCGCGACTCGGAGATCGAGAAGACGAAGGTCAGCGCCCAGGATCTCGTCGATCGCCTCCGCACGCGCGGCGTGACCGCCATGCACCTCTACCCCTTCGAGGCCATCGTGGAGCAGCTTGAACTCCTCTGCAAGGGCGGCGACCTGCTGGTCATCATGGGCGCCGGGCCGGTGTGGAAGGTCGGCCGCCAATTCCTCGCCGCCTCCATGTCGCTGCACGCGGCCTGAACGGGCCCCACCGGCAGGAATACGGACCTGGCGGATGAGAATCGCGGCAGCCCGCCGGGCGTTCTCCGTGCTTCCCGCCGGAACACCGCGCCCATCCCGCTTATCATGTCCTCTCACACACGACGAGGATTCCCCATGACCATGGTCGCCAGCCGTTCTCCGGTTCTCGAAGCCCTCGGTTCCGACGCCGACGCCCTGCTCACCCATCGGGCCAAGGTGGACCGCAAGCACCTTCATCTCCCCGGGCCGGACTTCGTGGACCGCGTGTGGGCGGGGTCCGACCGCTCGCCCCAGGTGCTCCGCTCCCTCCAGCAGCTCTTCTCCCACGGCCGCCTCGCCAACACCGGCTACCTCTCCATTCTGCCGGTCGATCAGGGCATCGAGCACTCCGGCGGCGCCTCCTTCGCCAAGAACCCCATCTACTTCGACGGCGAGAACATCGTGAAACTCGCCATCGAGGGCGGCTGCAACGCCGTGGCCACCACCTTCGGCGTCCTCGGCTCCGTGGCGCGAACATACGCCCACCGAATCCCCTTCATCGTCAAAATCAACCACAACGAGCTGCTCACCTACCCCAACAAGCACGACCAGATCCTCTTCGGTACGGTGGAAGAGGCGTGGAACCTCGGCGCGGTGGCCGTCGGCGCCACCATCTACTTCGGCAGCGAGGAATCTGGCCGCCAGATCGTTGAGATCGCCGAGTGCTTCCAGCACGCCCACTCGCTGGGCATGGCCACCATCCTCTGGTGCTACCTGCGGAACAGCACCTTCAAGGTTGACGGCAAGGATTACCACACCGCCGCCGACCTGACCGGGCAGGCCAATCACCTGGGCGTCACCATCCAGGCCGACATCATCAAGCAGAAACTGCCGGAGCGCAACGGCGGGTACAAGGCCCTCAACACCGGCGGCTCCTCCTACGGCAAGCTCGATGAGCGCATGTACACCGACCTCTGCTCCGACCACCCCATCGACCTCTGCCGCTACCAGGTCATCAACTGCTACATGGGACGCTGCGGACTCATCAACTCCGGCGGCGAAAGCAAGGGGGCGAGCGATCTGGCCGACGCCGTGCGCACCGCCGTCATCAACAAGCGGGCCGGCGGCATGGGGCTGATCTCCGGCCGCAAGGCCTTCCAGAAGCCCATGAGCGAGGGCGTGAAACTCCTCAACGCCATTCAGGACGTCTACCTCGACCCCGGGATCACCGTGGCCTGAATGCATGCGGTTCGTCAGTGTTCGGCGGCGTCGGGAATCCTCTCCGCCTACAACTCCGCCAGAAGAGCCGCCAGTTCCGGGTCCATGGGTTCTTCTTCTTCCGGGGAGGCGGGGGTGTCGGCGGCGGTTGGCTCTTCGCGGCTGGCTGGCGGCTCCTGGCTCGCGCCTTCCTCTCCCCCCCCGCCCCCGGAATCTCCGCCGATCTCCGCCAGCAGGGCCGCCAGTTCGGCGTCCTGGGCTGATTCCTGGGCGGGGCTGTCTCCGCCGGACGCATCCTCGGCGGCGGCGGGCTGGGGCGCTGCGGCCGTCGCGTCCGGCTTGATCGTCACCGGCGCCCACGGGCCGGCCAGCGAGCAGAGTGACCCGAGCCGGACTTCCGGCTTGCCCTGCATGGAGAGCAGGGGCATGAAGCGTCGTCTGGTCAGTTGCTCGGCGGTGCGGAGGTTGATGAGGCGCTCGGTGCAGGGCAGGGCGACCTGGTCGCCATCGGCGTCGGTGAAGAAGTGGTAGGGCATGTCGCCCACGGAGAGAATCGAGCCCGGCTTCATCTTCTTTCCCTGCTTGCGGAAGGTTTCGCCCAGCAGCAGGGCGGCGATGAACCCGCCGTGGCCCCACAGCATGGCGGAGAGACCCGCGGCGGGGGTGAACTCCTCGAAGTCGAACTGGTCGATGGGGTCCGTCCGCTCGCCGTAGGGGCGGCGCAGCAGGAAGCGGGGAACGGTCAGCCCGAGGTAGTTGGCTTCGGGCAGCAAGCCGAGCTGCTTCCAGGCGTCGAGGATCATCGGGTGGACATCTTCATCCTTCAGCATGGTCAGCACATCGGCGCTGATGGCGGCGATGAACGGCGCGCCGCCCGCGCCCGCGCTGGCGGCGAGTTTGGCCACCCGGCCCAGCAGCTCGGCGTGCGGGGGGGTCATCTCGAAGGTGTACAGCCCGATGATGAGGGAGAGCGGACCCTGCTGGGCGTCCAGGGCGGGCTGCTCCACGAGGAGTCGGTAGAGCCCTGTCTCCGCCAGGTCATCCGCGGCGGCCAGATCGGCGGCCAGCTCCTGGGCCGTGAGGTCGTAGAGGATGATCTGGAGCGAGGAATCGGTCTCCAGGCGACGGGTGAGAAAGTCAACGCCGCGCCAGATCGACTCCATCACCTGGAAGTCGGGGTGGTGGAGCAGGGCGCGCATGGCGTCCGACAGGGCGGTATCGACGGCGGCGAGCATGGCGTCCCGCCTGGGATCCCTGGCGGGCACGATGTAGGGGCCGACGATCTTCTTCACCAGGTCGGCGGCCTGCTGAGCCGCCTTGCCGCCCCCGCCGGCGGCGGAGGTCGGACGCCCCAGCAGGTTGGCGAAGTCATCCAGCGTGGCCCCGGCGGGAAGCTCCGCCCCGCGGGCGGAAGCGTTCCTCGGCGTACGGACCTTCTTCCCCTTGCCCGCCCAGGACTGGACTTCCTTGATGGCCTTGTCGGCGGTGGCGGAGGATTGCAGCCGACGGCGCAACGCGCCGAGTTCGGTGAAGACATCCACCTTCTCGAAGAGCTGGTCGGGGTGGAAGTCGTCCATGCCGCCGATGGGCACGGAGATGGCGGCGTCCTGACCCAGGGGGAGTGAGAGGGTGATCTTGAGCCGCTGGATGACGGCGTCAATGGTGTCCACATCCACCCGGATCGGCTTGCGCTTGGCGAGGGCGTCGCCGGTCTCCAGTTCGCCGCGGTTGGCGCGCCCGGAGAAGTCGCCCAGCAGGGCGATGCGGAACGCTCCCCCGCCTCCCCCGCCTGCGGACGCCGCGCCTGGCCTCGTGCCGCCCGTTCTGCTCACGACGCCGAAGTTGAACGAGTACTTCACGGCGAACCTCCTGTGAAAGCGGCTGGCATCAAGTGGTGGTCTCGATTATAACGGAACGACCCCGCGACGCGAGGCGACGCGCGGCGGCCCGGCGAGGGCGGCGGCGGGAAGAGGTCGTTCGCAACATGAGGAGACCATCATGCCAGGCGATCGCATCAGCAAGACCGAGTTGGACGTGGACGGCCGCAAACTGGTGAAGGTTCCCTCGGTGAAGGGTTTGATCGACATCGGCAAGGCGAACGTCAAGTTCATCCTGCAGCTGCAGGTGAAGGGCGGCGCCGTCGATCCGCCCACGCAGAAGAATGTCGAGGGCGTGATCGACAAGATGCTCGACGAGTTCGGCAGGAAGATCAACGATGAACTGGAGGAACTCGTCAAGCAGGTCAGGAAGAAGCAGGAGGACGAGAAGCGGGGCGACGACAAGGCCGCCGACGAGGCGATGTCGCTGGTGGAGAAGACCAACGCCCGCATCGAGGACATCGCGGACGACTTCCGCAATGACCTGCGCGAAAAGGTGGAGAAGAAGTGGAAGACCCTGGCCGCCAGAAGTCCGTCACTCGAGCTGCATGACACCATGACCTTCGGCCTGTGCCGCATCGAAGAGGCGAAGATCGTGCGCGGCGCCTTCACCCACGGCAAGGGCGGACTCTCCGCCAAGGACGCGAAGAAGTGGGAGGAAGTCACCGGCGACATCGGTGAACTCGGCGAACACGTGGGCGGGCGGCATCTGACCGCGGAATCCGATACGCGGGCGAGCGTGGGAGACGCATGCTCCAAGCACTTCGTCGCCAAGGAAAAGAGGGGCGACGCCGCGGTCACGCTGCGCGAGGCGACCGCCGCGTGCGACGGCTACACGGAGCACGCGGACGAGTTCATCGACCTGGTGGACAAGGCGCTGGACCGCGAACTGCAGAAGTTCGAGAAGCACCTCAAGACCGAGAAGGATCTCAAGCAGGGCGTCAAGATGGGCGCGGCGGTGAAGAACCTGCGCCGCGACCGGCTGGCCCTGATCGCCAAGCTGAAGGAGACGCGATCAACGATCGACAGCGTGAAGAAGTCGATCAAGGCCGGAGCGGACGACGCCGCCAAACGCGCGCTGACGGGTTTCGGCGGCTCGAAAGGCGCCATCGCCAAGCTGTGCGCGGACATCAAGTCCGAGGCCCAGGCGCTGGCCAAGCTGGGCGACCAGGTGCTCAAGGACGCCAAGAAGGCGGGGTGACGCCGGGCGGACCTGCTGCACCGCGCCTTATTCTCCGGCCTTGCGCCGGTTGGCCCGCCGCGCGGCGCGCTCGGCGTCCGTCATCATCGAGATCGGCTTGTCGCCCGAAGGCGCACGGCCGACATTGGGCGGTGGAGCCGATGGCGAGGTGCGACCGACCGACCCGCGGGGCGGCGCACCGGCCGGCGGCGCGCCCCAGCCGCCTTCGCCACCCGAGGCGGACGCGGTGCGATTGACCCGACGCGCCTCGCGCGCCCCCCCGCCGCTCCCTCCGACTCCCACCGACTTGCCGGCGGCCTTCACGTCGTCCCGGATTTCCTCCATCCGGTCCTTGCGGTCCCGGATCATGCTGTAGTGCTTGACGGCCTGATTGGAGTACCGCGACAGAAAACTCAACCCGGGAATGCGGGCGAACTGCTCAAGAATCCGGGAAATCTTGAAGAGCATCGTCGCACACTCCGGTCGGCCCCCGGTTGCCCCCCCTGGGTGGCCGCAAGGCCTGTCGCGCCTCGTCTGGCGCATTGTACGGCCCCGGCGAGAACGACATCGGCGAATCTGCTCGATTTCGACGAATCACTCGCTCAGCGTGGCCCTTGCTCACCGGCCTCCACCGCCACCATGTGCCCGCGGGTGCGGAAGTACAGCACGCCCTCGGAGATGGCGGGCGAGGCCATGCAGGTTTCGCCCATCTCGTTGGATGCGATGATCTCGAAGGTTTCACCCGCCCTGACGACGTGAATGTCGCCTTCCTCGCTGGTGATGTAGATCTTGCCGTCCGCCGCCACGATCGACGCGGTGAATCCGGTCTGCCCGGCGCCGACGCGCTCGCGGTAGAGCAGGTCGCCCGTCTCGGCCCGGTAGCAGGAAAGCATGCCCGAGTCGCCGCAGCAGTAGAGCAGTCCGTCGTAGACCAGGGGGGTCTGCATGTAATTGCCGCGGCTGCGCACCCACCACGCCAGGTGGCCGCTGTCGGGCTCGGTGCTCAGGTCACCCTTGGCCGCGTCGAGCCGGATGGCGTAGATCGGCGCCATGCGCCCATGAGCGTTGGTGATGAAGACCAGGGAGTTCCACACGACTGGCGTTGGCACGGGGATGTCGCCGCCGCCCTCGAGCTTCCACAACGGCTCGCCGGTGTCCAGGTGATAGCCCCCGATGTGGCGGTAGCCGTTGACGATGACCTGCCGTCGCCCGTTAGCCGTGTCGATGGCGGGCGTACCCCAGGTTGGCACATCCGTGCGCTCGGTGCGCCAGATCGTCTCGCCTGTCTCAAGATCGAGGGCGGCGAGAAACGAGTTCTCCTGCACGTCGCACTGGATGATGACCTTGTTCTCGAAGATCACCGGCGAACTGGCGAAGCCCCACTGGGCGTCCTTCACCAGGTAGTAGCCCGAGTCGAGCACGCCCAGGTCGCGCTTCCACTTCAGGTTGCCTTCCACGTCGTAGCAGTAGAGTCCTTCTGACGCGAACAGCGCGACGACGTGCCGACCATCCGTGGCGGGAGACGAGGCGGCGTGACTGCCCTTGGGGTGGCGCTTGATCTTCGGAACGGCCTCGACGGCGGTGCGCTCCCAGAGTATCTCGCCCGTGCGCTTGTTGAGGCAGTAGACCTTGAAGGCATGCACCGAGTCATCCGGCACCGGCGCGATGCTGCCGTACAAGCCGACCTTCAGTTCATCCGGCCCTTCGCCCTGACGGACCGCGGTGGTGACGAACAGGTGATCGCCCCAGATCACGGGGCTGGAGTGGGCCAACCCGGGAATCGGCGTCTTCCACGCGATGTTCTCGCCCTTCTCGACATTCCACCGGGTGGCCGTGGCGTGCCCCTGCGCCACGCCGCCCGAGGCCGGTCCGCGGAAGAGAGGCCAGTGCCCCGACGCCTGCTTGTCCGCATCCGCAGCGGGCTTGGGGAGGTCGGCGGCGGGGTCCGTGGACAGCCGCTCGATGCGCCCGTACATCAGCCCGCCGCGTCGCCCGCCCTTCCACATGCCGGCGTACTTGCCGTCGTAAAAAACCACGCGGGCCGAGTACGTGCCCAGCCCCGGGATGCCGAAGTTGGTGAGCGACACCATCGGGGTGTCATCCGCCCACTTGACGGGCACCACGATAGGCAGCGTGACATCCCGCTCGCCGTACTGCACGCGCGTGTCGAAGCGCCACAGGTCGCCGCGCTGCCTGGTGACCTTGGTGATGGTGTAACGCTCCTCGCTCGGCGCTCGATCCGGCGCGTCATCCATGGTGAAGTATCCCACCAGCTGCACGCCGCTGAGCATCTCCTCGAACGCCTTGTCGCGCGCGGCGACGGCGTCGTCAGTGGCGGACTGGTCCGCCTGCTGTGAAGCGGCAACGACTACCGGCGCCCAGCCCAGCGTCATCACCAGACCCGTGCAAGCCATCAGGCGACCCTTGCTCATGTCGCGCACCCCTGCGTGTGAAAGTTACGGAGTCGTTCCCCGCGTCTCCCATAGCGAGACGATACATCACCAACCGCTCACGCAGATTGTAGGGGGAGTCAGCCCGGACGTTGCCGCTACTCGCTCTGGAGCGCCCGCGCCAGGTCGCCTCGAGCCGCCGCTCGTGTGGCGGTCACCACGCATGCCAGTCCCACGACAATCATGCCCCCCACCAGGCCGGCGAGCAGCCCCCAGGGAACCTCACCCCGCACAGCGGCCGGCGCCGCGGCCAGCAGACCCCCCGCCAGCCCGCAGCCCACGCCCGCCGCCAGCAGCCCGGCGTGCTCGCTCACGATGAGTCGGCGGATGACTCCGGCCCGGTACCCCACGGCGCGCAGCATCGCCACTTCGCGCCGCCGATCGAGCAGGTTCCGCAGCACCACCACGCCCAGGCCCGCCGTGCCCAGCACCAATCCCAGCCCGCCCAACGCCTGAAAGATGACAAGATACGTGTTCTGCACGCGATTGAAGTTGGCCAGCCGCGCGTCGGCGCGTTCGACTTCCAGCCCCACGTCGCTGAGCGATCGCGTCAGCGAGCGCGCCACGTCATCGCGCCGATCCGCCGGCGCGTCGATCAGGAACATGCGGTATCCCGTCTCAGTGGGGTACAGACGCTGAAACGCCTGCTCGTCGATCAGGAGAAGCCCTTGCAGAATCGAGTTCCGCACGGTTCCGACGATGCGGATGCGGATGGGTCGCCCCTGGTCATCCGACAGTTCAATCGTGTCACCCACACGCTTGTGGAGCGACCATGTCACGCTGGTCTCGTCGCCGATGGCGGGAACCGCGCCATCCGGTTCCTCCCGAGCCAACGAGAGCCAGGGCGATTCGTCCTGCGCCGTCGGCGGACTGGCGGCGAAGGAGAACGCCCCGCGCTCCGCCAGCGCCGCCACGCGCACGCCCGCCAGCCGGGGACGCGCGGCGGAGCCGAGGTTCAGGCAGCTCGCCTCATCGCCCTCACGCACGCGCAGGGGAAGAACGTCGATCACCTGGGCGATGCGCGGGTCAACCGCGTATGTCTCCTGCCCGCGATCCGTACCCAGATCCTGAAACACGGGCAGCGTGGACGTGCCGATCAGGGCGAACCCGCCCGTGCCACCGCGCCGATCGGTCGGGTCGCGCACCTCGCTCAGCCGGTAGGCGCTCACCGCCAGCACCAGGAACACGCCCACGGCGAGCAGCGACGCGGTGGCGATGCTTCGCCCTGGGCGCCGCACCGCGTTGCGCACGCCCAGCCCGGCCAGCGAGCGCAGCGTCGCGGCGCCGCGCCGCTGCGCCGCCATCAGTCGAACGCGAATCAACGCCAGCAGCGCGACCATCACGTTCATGCCGGCGCCGAAGAACGCGCCGGCGGAGCCGTCTCGCAGTCCCGCGATCAGCAACCCCCACGCGCCCAGCGACGCCGCCAGCGCGATCCACTTCGACCACGCCCGGCGGCCGTCCCGAGGCGACGAGGCGTCATCCGACCCGCGCGCGATCGCCAGCAGCTCCACGGGGCTGCGCGCCGTACGGCCGCGCAGCGCGACCACAATCGTGCCCAGCGACATCGCACCCGTGACACCGGCGCCCATCAACAGCGTCGGCACACGGATGTGCGGGGTGATGGCCGCGTCCGCCACCGCGCCGCTCCAGATGGAGCTGAGCAGGTTCAGCACGATGAATGCGTACCCCACGCCCAGCGCGGCGCCCAGCGCCGAACCCGCCCCCACGATCAGCACCGCCTCGCGCAGCATCAACCCCCTGACCATGTGCCGCCGCCAGCCGATCGCCAGCAGCGAGCCGATCTCGCCCGAGCGCTGCTCGATGCCGAAGACGAACAGCATCGACGCCAGCAGCAGGGCCGCCACCACGAGGAACATGCTCAGCCCGATGAACAGCCCGCCAAGGTCGGTGGCGGCACGCCCGGTCCGCGCCGCCTCCTCCCGCAGGTCGCGGAACGTCAGCCCGAACGACGCGGGATCAAGCCGTTCGCGCAGCGCCGAGGTCAGCCGATCACCATGCTCGATCGGCGCTCGAATCGCCGTCAGCGTTCCGAACCGATTCGCCCACATCCGCTGTCCGTTCTCGAGCGAGACGAACCCCTTGGGGGAGCCGCGATGATCGTCCCAGTACTGCTCATCCTTCGGACGGATGCGCTCCAGGTGAATGGGCACCCCCGGCTCCCAGTCGCGGCTGCTCTCGGCGTCGGAAATGCCCGGAAACTCGGGCATCAGGTGCGAATCGACGGCTCGTCCCTCCATCGGCGCGACGCCGCTCACGCGCACCGTGGTCGTCGCCTCCTCCAGTTCACGCCCGTCGCGCAGGGCGTAGTAGCGCAGCTCGATCTCATCGCCGACGTTCGCATCGAGATCCTCCGCCAGCCACGCACCGAGAACCAACTCGTCCCCCACGGGCGGCTGCGCGAGCGGATGAAGCAGCGGCGCGGCCGCTTCGCCGCCCGACAGCGGTGCGATCGCGGAGATCATCGAGTACGGCGTCGTCCGTTCGCGCCGACGAATCTCGTTCACGAAGTACGTCAGCACCCCCAGCGCGGGAAGATCCAGCCCGCGCGCCGCCTGCTCAACGACTCCATCCAGAAAGATGCGGCGGCTGCGAACCTCGAACTGCCCGATCGACTCGCGCGGAATCAACTCCAACTCGGCGTCGTCCAGCGTCCACACGCGGCCCAGGGCGGCGTCAAGGGCGGCAAGTGGAGTACTGAGTGCTGAGTACTGGGTACGGGGGGGTTCCACGTTCCGGGTTCCGAGTTCCGAGTGCCCACTGCCCGTCCCCACCAGCATGACGTTGGCCCGACCATCCTGCCCCACCTGAGCGGCGAGCCAGTCGCGGTTGACCAGGGCGTTCATCGGCGGCAGCGGACTGGCCTGGAGCGAGAAGCGGCCGCCCTGCTCGTCTCCCACGATCTTCGACACCCGTACGCGCAGACCCAGCGAGGCGTCATCCACGCGCGCGATCACCACGTCGCGAGGCAGGGCCGAGGGCTTCTCCACGCGCAGCAGCAGTTCCTGCCCCGCCGATGCGCCCAGTCGGTTCGCCAGCGCCGCGTTGAGCCATGCCTCGCCCGGCGCGGGTGCGGCGTGCTCGTCCGTCGCCGCCTCGCTCGATCCGAACAATCCCACGAAGCGCCCGTCCACGCCCAGCACCTGCACGTTGTTGACGCGCATCGAGCCGTCGAACGAGCCCGCCACCCCGCGCAGGTACAGCACCGCCGCCGGTTCGGCGCCGGGCGCGGCCTGACGCAGATCATCCGCCAGCGCCGCGCGGAAGAAGCGATCGCCCGCCGCGATCACCGCGCGAACATGCCCAATCCGCGCCATCGCCTGCGCCCGCAGCGTCTGCCGTGCCGAATCGCCCACCGCCAGCGCGCCGGTGAGCACGGCGGCGGCCACGGCCACTCCGAGCATCACGCCCAACGACGTGCGCCAGCGGAACATCGCCCCGCGCCTGGCCAGCGACCAGCGCGTCACGTTGCGTCCCCCGCGGCGTGCAGCAGGCCGTCCCGCAACTCCAGCACGCGGCCCAGGCGCGACGCCAGCCGGTCCGAGTGCGTCACCACCACCAGCGTCATGCCCCGGTCGCGGTTGAGCGTCACCAGCAGGTCGCCCATCGCGTCGGCGGAGCGGCCGTCAAGCGAACCCGTCGGCTCATCCGCCAGCACCAGCACCGGGTCGTTGATGAGGGCCCGCACCAGCGCCACGCGCTGGCACTCGCCGCCGGAGAGTTCGCCTGGCCGGTGATGCAATCGCCCGCCCAGCCCCACCGAGGCGAGCAGTTCGCGGGCAGTGGCGGCGTGCGCGTCCGCCCGGCCGCGCTCGCGCGACGCCAGCGTGGGAATCAGCACGTTTTCCAGCGCCGAACACTGCGGCAGCAGATGGTGCGACTGAAACACGAAGCCGATCTTGCGATTGCGCACATCGGCGAGTTGCTCCGGATTGAACCGCGTGATGTCCTGGCCGTCGAGCCGCACCACGCCGCTCGTCGGCGCCGCCATCGCGCCCATGATGGTGAGCAACGTGCTCTTGCCCGAGCCGGAAGGTCCGACGATGGCCACCGAATCGCCCCGATGCACCTGCAGCGATACGCCTCGAAGAACCTCGATCGGCGCTCCCCCGCCAGCACCGTGGTTGTACCGATGAACGACCCCCTCGAGCGCCAGGATGGGCTGTGCCATGGTCATGCGGATGCAGTGTAGGGGACGGGGCGCAGCGAGTTGCCGGCGGTTGGGTTGAGGTCTCGGTGACTGGTCGCCGGCGATCAGCCACCCGACGGCGACGGATCCGGAAAGCCAGGAGGCGAATCAGCGTCGCCCGGAAATGCCCATCCCGTGGGCGTTTCAGCCCGATGACGGGTCGAGCAGGTCGGCGGAACCGACCACCACAACATCTTGTGATCTGACAGGGGCTGACAGGTTATCCACCACGAAGGATTGCGGTTTGCCTTTCTCCAGAAGGCCGGTAAACTGCCCGCTGGCTTGATCTTCCGTTCATTTCACCGCTTCCACGACATTTTGGGCCTGCAAATGGTTGCGGCCCAACCTGTAGTGCGTATGATGAAAATGCCGATGATCCCCTCGGGCGGGTGGGCCGTTCGGAGGATCGAAGCATTGAGAGGGGGCGAAATGGTGTGGGAACGGATCAACCGCCAGGTTCGAGTGTGGGCCGAGGCGCGAAAGCGCGGCTGAACGATTCGGGAACTGTGAGGGTACTGCCATGGCTGTCCTGTGCGATTCGCAGATTCGGGAACTCGTCGGCATCGAGCCGTTCGAAGAGAACATCAAGCGGGCCGGGCGCGTCTCGTACGGCGTGTCGTCCTACGGCTACGACGTGCGCGTGGGCACGCTCTTCAAGATCTTCACCAACGTGGCCCGCAACGGCGGACAGGCCATCGTCGATCCCAAGAAGTTCGATGATGAGATGTTCATCACCATCGACACGCGACAGACCGGCCGCGACCACGTGATCATCCCGCCCAACTCCTTCGCGCTGGCGGAGACGGTGGAGGTGATCCGCGTGCCCCGCGATGTGCTGGCCATCTGCGTGGGCAAGAGCACCTACGCGCGGTGCGGCATCATCGTGAACGTGACTCCGCTGGAGCCGGAGTGGCGCGGCAAGGTGACCATCGAGATCAGCAACACCACCCCCCTGCCCGCCAAGATCTACGCCAACGAGGGCATCGCCCAGATCGTCTTCATCAAGGCCGACCGGGTCTGCGCCAAGTCGTACGCGGACAAGGGCGGCAAGTACCAGGACCAGGCGGGGCTGACATTACCAATGGTTGACTAGTGGCGCTGCGAAAGCGCTTTCGGAGCGGCTCGTCTGCCAAGCAGACAGCCGGCCACGAACGAATATTCATGGTTTTCCCAACACCCGGCACGGCCGGGAGGGAACAGAATGAAGATCACACGCCGATTCACGACTGCTGGAAAGAACGTCTACGACTCCGTCGAGTGGGCCAGGCGCACCTCGCGCATCTCCAACGCCGACGGCTCGGTCGTCTTCGAGATGAAGGACGCCGAGATGCCCAAGTCGTGGAGTCAGCTCGCCGTGGACATCATGGTGAGCAAGTACTTCCGCAAGGCGGGCGTGCCGGAGGAAGGCGCCGAGGGATCGAGGCATCGAGGGATCGAGGAAAGCGCACCCGAAGCGAGCCGCGACCGTGAGGGAGCGGTTGGCTCCTCGCACAAAGCACCGCTTCCTGACGGGCGCGGCTCACTGGTGAGTGGGCGCGGGTCACAGACGAGCGGGCACAGTTCACTCAAGCCCTCGACCGGCCCGGAGAAGTCGGCGCGGCAGGTGATTCACCGGCTGGCGGGCTGCTGGACGCATTGGGGCAAGCAGTACGGCTACTTCGCCACTGATGAGGACGCCCAGGCGTTCTACGACGAGCTCGCGTGGATGATGCTCACCCAGGTGGCGGCGCCCAACTCGCCCCAGTGGTTCAACACCGGCTTGAACTGGGCGTACGGCATCTCCGGCCCGCCCCAGGGGCACTGGATCGCCGACCACGCCACGGGCACGGTGTCGCTGGCGTCGGACGCCTACACGCATCCCCAACCGCACGCCTGCTTCATCCAGTCGGTCAACGATGACCTGGTCAACCCGGGCGGCATCATGGACCTGTGGGTGCGCGAGGCGCGCTTGTTCAAGTACGGCTCGGGCACGGGCACCAACTTCTCCTCGCTGCGCGGGGAGAACGAGAACCTTTCGGGCGGCGGCAAGTCTAGCGGGCTGATGTCGTGGCTGCGCATCGGCGACCGGGCCGCCGGGGCCATCAAGTCGGGCGGCACCACGCGACGGGCGGCCAAGATGGTCTGCCTCAACGCCGACCACCCGGACATTGAGCAGTTCATCAACTGGAAGGTGCGCGAGGAGATCAAGGTCGCCGCGCTCGTCGAGGGCATGAAGCACCTCTCGAAGGACCACAAGGAGCTGGCCGAGTCGCTGGGGCTGAAGCTGGATTACGACTTCAACGGCGAGGCGTACTACACGGTTTCCGGGCAGAACTCCAACAACTCGGTGCGGCTGACGGACGAGTTCTTCAGGCAGGTGGACGCGGACGGCGACTGGACGCTCACCAAGCGCACCGACGGCAAGCCGGCCAAGACGCTCAAGGCGCGCGACCTGTGGCGGCAGATCTGCGCCGCGGCGTGGCGCTGCGCCGACCCGGGCCTGCAGTTCGACAGCACCATCAACGCCTGGCACACGTGCCCGAACTCGGGACGGATCAACGCCAGCAACCCGTGCTCGGAGTACATGTTCCTCGACAACACGGCGTGCAATCTGGCGTCGATCAACGTGCTGAAGTTCTACGACGCCGAGAACCGCGTCTTTGACCTGGAGGGTTACGAGCACGCCATCCGGCTGTGGACGATCGTGCTGGAGATCTCGGTGCTGATGGCGTCGTTCCCGTCGCAGGAGATCGCCGAGCTTTCGTGGAAGTTCCGCACGCTGGGGCTGGGCTACGCCAACCTGGGCGCGATGCTCATGCAGGCGGGCATTCCGTACGACAGCGAGGAAGGCCGGGCGATCTGCGGCATGCTCAGCGCCATCATGACGGGACGCTCCTACGCCGCCAGCGCCGAGATGGCCGCGGAGCAGGGGCCCTTCCCCGGCTACGCGGAGAACCGCGAGTCGATGCTGCGGGTGATCCGCAACCACCGGCTGGCGGCCCACGGCGCGCCGCGTGATTCCAGCGAGTACGAGCAGCTCCACATCCGCCCCGTGCCCATCAACCACGGGCTGGTGCGCGGCGGGCGCCTCAACCTCGCCAACGCGGTGGAGATGCTCGATCGCGCCACGCGGGCCTGGGATGATGCGCTCGAGCTGGGCATGAAGCACGGCTACCGCAACGCCCAGACCACCGTCATCGCCCCCACCGGCACCATCGGGCTGCTGATGGACTGCGACACCACGGGCGTCGAGCCGGACTTCGCGCTGGTCAAGTTCAAGAAGCTGGCCGGCGGCGGGTACTTCAAGATCGCCAACGCCTCGCTGCGACCGGCCCTGCACGCGCTGGGTTATGACGCCAGGCAGATCGACGCCATCGTCACCTACGTCATGGGCACGCTCTCGCTCGAGACGAAGATGCCCGCGGACGCGCAGGACGACGGGGCCGCCCTGCGCGACTTCCTGGTCTCGCGCGGATACCGGGCCGAGGAGCTGGTCGAGGTCGAGAACGCCCTTCCCACGGTGTTCGAGATCGGCATGGCGTTCAACGCCTGGTCGATGCCCGAACGCGTGCTGCGCTCGCTGGGGGTTGACGTCGAAAAGGCCCGCAAGGATCCTTCCTTCAACGGGCTCAAGGCCCTGGGGCTGTCGAGCAAACAGATCGAGGCGCTCAACCTGGCGGTGTGCGGCACGCAGACCGTCGAGGGCGCGCCCTTCCTCAAGCCCGAGCACCTGCCCGTCTTCGACTGCGCCAACAAGTGCGGCAAGCTGGGCCAGCGGTTCATCGCCACCAGCGGGCACATTCGCATGATGGCGGCGGCCCAGCCGTTCATCTCCGGCGCGATCTCCAAGACCATCAACCTGCCCAACGAGGCGACGGTGGAGGACATCGCGGCGGCGTACCGGCTGTCGTGGGAGCTGGGGCTCAAGGCCAACGCTCTCTACCGCGACGGGTGCAAACTGAGCCAGCCGCTGAGCACCAAGGCCAACATCGGCGACGGCGAAGAGGATCAGGACGAGGACGATGTGGAGCAAGCCCTGGGGGAAGTATCAACCGCAGTTGCGGAACTGGGGTCTGCGATCTCGACCTCGTTGACCTCCTCCGCCGTCCTCGGCGCTCCCGCCTCCGCCCCGACGACCGCCGCAACCGCGACGACCAGCCCGCCCGCTGAACCGGAGATCAAGTACATCGAGCGCATCGTGGAGAAGGTGGTGGAGCGTCCGCTCCGTCGCCGCCTCACCGACACGCGCGAGTCGATCACCCACAAGTTCAACGTGGCCGGTCACGAGGGCTATCTCATCGTCGGGCTGTACGAGGACGGCTCGCCCGGCGAACTGTTCATCACCATGGCCAAGGAGGGCTCGACCATCGGCGGACTGATGGACTCGCTGGGCACCGCCATCAGCGTGGCGCTTCAGTACGGCGTGCCCATGTCCAGTCTTGTCAAGAAGTTCGAGCATCAGCGCTTCGAGCCGATGGGCATGACCACCAACCCGGACATCCCCTTCGCCAAGTCGCTGGTGGACTACATCTTCCGCTGGATGGGCATGCAGTTCATTGACGGCTACCGCGAACAGAACGCGCCGGACCGGCGCCCCGCCAAGGGAGTGAGCCCGGCGCCGACGGCCGAAGACCGCGAGGATGACGCGCCGCTTGTCGAGTCCAAGCCCGCCGCACCGCGCATGGAGTCGCGCTTCGCCATGGGCGACGAACCATCGGACGGCGGCAACCCCGCTGGTGCGGCCTCATCATCGCACGCCCCACGAGCCGAAAGGCCGTCCGGCGGTCTGCGCATGACCATGACTCAGCGTGAAACCCAGCGGGAGCGCATCGTGCAGGTCGAGTCGCAGCCCAGCGTGATGAATCAGGCCAACGCCTCGCTCATGGGCGACGCGCCGGCCTGCGATGTGTGCGGCTCGATCACTGTCCGCAATGGCACCTGCTACAAGTGCCTCAACTGCGGCAACTCGATGGGATGCTCGTGATCAGGACAGGCGGGCCTTGAAGCCATCGACCCGCACTACTCGGTATTCACTCGGCACCCAGCACTTCGCACTCAGCACCTCGTACTCAGCACTTCTGCATGACACACGCCTCGTCCATCCAGACGCTCCGACGATGGACGTGGCTCACGCGCGATGGGAGACGGCTCGACGCGGCCGGATGGAACGGTCGGCGAGTGGATGGATCCTCCTTGCAACCAAGAGGGGACGCACGGAACCGGGCAACGAGGCCCACAGCGCGCCCCAGCCGCCCCCTACGGAAAGCCGGGGCGGCCTTCCCCGCGGGCGACCGTCTCCCATCGCTTTTCGTCGGTCTTCCGTCTCGGCGTCCGCTGCGCCACTGCGGTGAAATCCGTTCACACATGGCTGGCGCGGGTGCAACGCCCGCGCCGTAGAAGGAGAGGCCCGCCTCCCTCAGGTCCCACACTCACACAGCACGGGCTTCTTCTTCCCCTCCTACCCCGGGACGGTCCCCACCACCGTCCCGGGGTTCTTTTCGGGAAAGCTGGAACCAACGACAACAGGCCCTTGCGGGCCTGTCGGGTCGTGGCGTGGACGTAAGCCGAATTCTGTCGAGCCCCGATCGGAGCCCGCGGCGACCATTTCTCTGCGACGTCCGTTGCCGGACGCCTGAAGCACGCGACCCGCTCCCGTCTTGCGAAGCCCCGGACCGGGACCGGCGCCGAAACGCCCGGGAACTGCTTGCGCTTGCACGCGGTGGGGTTTGCCCTGCCCCGGATGTCGCCACCCGGGCGGTGCGCTCTTACCGCACCTTTTCACCCTTGCGGGGGCTTGCGCCCTTCGCGGTGTGTTTTCTGTGGCACTTTCCCTGACTCCACGACCGGAGTCGGCGGGTGTTGCCCGTCACCGTGTCCTGTCGTGTTCGGACTTTCCTCCGTGCGTCTTGCAACGCCGGCGGCCGCCTGTCCACGCCATACTATACGGCCATGACACGCGAGGCGTTCGAGTCTTCGGGCCGGGGGCGGCGACTGTTGATCTGGGCGGATGAGCCGCATGAGCACCTGATCGCCGGTCTGCTCACGCGGTTGCAGATGCCCGCCGTCATCGCATCCCCGCGCGAGTCGGAGGCGGCCCGGCTTGCCGAGTCGCTGGGGCTTGCTCAGGTCGCAGACCTGCGCCGAACGGTGATCGAGTCTGACCAGGATGTGCTTCTGCTCCTGTCGCGGCAGCCCGTCGTCAGCGAAACGCTCGAAGCCGCCCGCGGCCGGGCCATTCCCATGCTGTCACTCCGTCCCCCGATGAGTCTGCCCGAGGTCGAGGCGGCGACGGCGCTCCCGGATTTCATCCCACGATTCATCGACTCTCCCGTGGTGCGCTCGGCGCTCGACGTGCTCACGGAGTTTGGACCACGGGAATTCGTTCACCTCATGTTTCGCGGGCCTTCCACGTTCGGTCCGCTCGCCGCCCGGCTGGCCGACGCCATGGAGACCATCGACCACCTGCTGGAACCCTGTGAGCAGGTGGATGCCACGCAACCGGCCCGGGGCGGCAAGCGCCCACCGCAGACGCTTGCGGACCTCGATGGCGTGCTGACGGCCATCGTGCGCTTCGACGGACCCATGGCCGCCGGACTGACCGTGTCGGACGATGCCCCGGACTGGAGCCGGGAAGTGATCATCCTCGGCCCGCGAGGCGTTCTGCGAATCACCGACAACTCGTATGCCTGGCTGGATGAAACGGGACGGGTGGTGGATCAGTCGAACAGGCCGTCGCTGCAGGCCGTTGACGTGCTGGCGCGAGCCATCCTCGCGCATCTCGATCCCGCGTCAGTGAAGCCGCCACCTCCCGCGTGGGAGCGCGTCCTCTCGCTCTGCGAAGCCGCTCGATTGAGCGTGCTGACTGGTCAGGGTGAATCGCCGCATAAGCTGCGACTTATCCTGTCGCAGGTGTGAAGCGCAGAGCGTGTTGACAACTGGGGAGCGCGCACGGTCGTGATGCCCGGCTCTTGAGTTCAGCGAATACTCGGGCGCCCCCCCGCCAGGTGCAAAGCGTGGGATACGCCGGCTGGGTTGAACGATATGAACCCGGCTCAATATCGCCTCAGCACGCCGATCACCACGCCTTGGATCTTGCAGTCCTTCACCACGATGGGTTTGAACTGGCTGTTGGAGGGTTGGAGACGAATGCGGCCGTCACGCTCCTTGTAGAAGCGTTTGAGCGTGGTTTCGCCGTTGGGCAGCAGGGCGACGACGCGCTCGCCGTTGCGGGCGGTCTGGCGGCGTTCAATGATGACGTAGTCGCCATCCAGAATGCCCTCATCCTGCATCGAGTCACCGTCCACCTGCAGGGCGAAGCAGCCCGCCTTCTGCCCAACGCGCGGGCCGAAGACTTCCTCCAAGTCGAGCCGGTCGTCCTGTTCGAACTTCTCGATCGGGTAACCGGCGGCAATCTTGCCCACCAGCGGAAAGGCCATGGGCTTCTCCTCATCGGGCACCAGCGCGTCAGCCGCCACCGACAAAGAGCGTGCCTTGTTGGGGTCGCGCTCCAGCGCGCCCTTGCGGATCAGCGCCTCGACGTGCTCGAACACCGTGACCTTGCTGACGCCGATTTCGTCGGCGATTTCCTGCATCGTCGGCGAATAGCCGTACGCGACGCGCCAGTCGCGGATCATCTTGAGAATCCGCAGCTGCTTGGGTGTGAGATTCATGCCTGATCTCCTGTGTCGAGCGAGAAACAAAGAGCGCGATCGAACGAGGCGCGGGGAGCGATCCCCCATCCCGACCACCACCAACCTCCACGGCTGCACCGGATCGTGATTCGATTTCGACAGCCGGATGGCTGGCGCCGTCGAGCTGCGGAGATTCCGCATGCTCCCGCGCCTGCTCCATCGCCTGACGACCGAGCAGCATCACCAGGCGCTGACTGTTGAGCCAGCCCATTGCGGCGCGCCAGCGGGCCGCCTCGTCCGGCACGGCGCGCAGCCGCTGACGCAAGTCGATCTGCGCGGAAGCAACGACCGCGACGCCATTGCCTTTCCCATCCTCGGCCAACGCCGCCGCACGGCGGGTCGGCGCCAACCCCAGCAAGGAAAGCAGTCGATCGAGCCAAGTCAGACGAGGGGTTGTCGCCCAGGAAGGCGAAGCGCCGCAATCGCCGCCATGTCGGGCAAGCGTTCGATTCGATCTGGCTGCATCGTTTCCGGACCACGCATCGTCCCTTCTGAATCCGCCATCGGCCTCGGCGTCGCCCGAGGGCGAGCCCTGCTCCACCACCAGGCGCCTCCCGCGAGGCATGTACCGCAACACGAAGTCTCCGCCGGGGCCGGTTTGAATCAGTGGAAGAGTCATGGTTCGCTCCCTTGTGGCGAGCCGCGCCGGTGACACGACCCATTGGGGGATGTCGCCGATCCGACCTGCCTGTCGCGGACCTGTTCTCGACCAGACGGAAACCGACCCTGCAGAAGCTGACGCCCAATCTGTTCGGTTTACGTTACCCGAACACGATCCGTATGTCAAGTCCGACAGAACCCACTTTTTGAACATCCGGCGAGGGTCAGGGATCACACGGCGCAAGAATCGACGGGCTGTTATGGGAAGCCGCGTCGTGAATCAGCATGGTTATCGGCGACGGCTGAACCGGCCCGGAAGCCATACCGGACATGACCACCGGCCCAGCTTGAGCGTGCACCGCTGAAGGCGCGACGAAGCGCGCACAACCCGATCTGACCGTTCAATCGCCGGGCGATACGTCCGTCGGTCTCCCCACCAGCCGGATGTTGAGTCCCGACCGCGCCAGCCGGGCGTACAGGTCGATGAACATGGGGAGCCGATCGATCGTCGCCTCACCAGCGCCGCCGACGGATGCGGGATCGCCGGATGCGGGGGTTTCCTCCGTGGCGATATACACGATCGTGTCCTGCCTGTCCCCGACCGCCGCTTGCACGGCTGTGAGCAGACCATCCAACGTGGTGGGGGCACGGTCCACGGCGATGCGCCCGTCACGCGTGATGCTTACCGTCACGGCGGGCGCCGCCTCGCCGCGCGTACCGCTGGTGAGGGGCTGCAGACGCATCGGCAGCACCCTGGCGGGGATCATCAGCACCATCGCGTAGATGAAGAATGTGAGCACCAGAAAGATCACGTCGATGAGCGGCACCACCTCGATGCGGACATCCTCGTTGGGGCGGCGGAGGCGGATGGGGAGCGGCGTCGTCATGGTGATCGGGTGACTTGGGAAAGCGGTGATCGGGCAATGTGGCGGAGCGGAGGGTCCGGGGCGTCGGGACGTGCGGCCTGACCCGATGGCCCGTGCGCCACGCCGGGTGCCTGATGCCTGGCGCCCAATGTCTCACGCCTTCCCGCTCACTCTTCCCCCACTTCCTCCTCGATCTGCAGCGATGCGAGCGACGTGGCCACGTCGTCAACGAAGTCGAAGACCTTGTCCAGTCCCGTGATCAGCAGCATCGACCACACCGGGTCACGGGCGGAGCAGATGCGAAGACGCCGGTTGGCGTTGAGCAGCACTTGCCGCAGTCGCAGCAACTGGGCGATGTTGGAGGAATTGAGGAAGGTGACGTCCTTCAGGTCCACGATCACGTCGGGGGGAGTCGAACCGCGACTCTCCAGCCGCTTCATGAGGACGTTGAACTCCTCCGAGAAACTCGGCTCATCGCTCAGTTCGGCGATCAGGATGTCATCGGACCATTCATTGATCGGCATTGCAACGCTCCAACCCGCCCGTGCCCCATCAGTGTATCAGAATCACAGGATGACCGGGATAGGGTTCAACCCGCAGGTCGGTTGAAGTGCTGAGTCGATTCCGGGACCGCCTGCAGGGCTTCAGCGCCGCGTGGGGGATCTGATGAGAGCCAGTCGCCTGCACCAGCACCGTCCATCACCCCTCGGCCTCCGAATCCGACTCGGCCACGCGGGCGGTGGCGACAACGCGGTCGCCTTCCTTCAGATTGACCACGCGCACGCCCTGGGTGTTGCGCCCGATGCGGGAAACGTCTGACGCGGGAATGCGGACCATCATGCCGCCCTCGGAGATGACCATGATGCTGTCGCCCTCGCGCACGCAGCGGATGGAGACGACGCGTCCGTTGCGCTCGTTGGCGCGGATGTCGATGCGTCCCTTGCCGCCCCGGCTCTGGGGCCTGGTGGAGCCGTCCTCGGACTGCACGAGGTACTCCGTCATGGCGGTGCGCTTGCCATAGCCGTTCTCGGTGACGGTGAGCAGATCCGTCCCGTCGATGGCGGGCACCAGCCCCACCACCGTATCGCCCTCGGCAAGGTCAATGCCCCACACGCCCGCGGCGGCGCGGCCCATGACGCGAACATCGTTTTCATCGAAGCGGATGGCCATGCCCTGCGCGGTGGCCAGCAGCACGTGATCGGAGCCGCTGGTGTGGATCACGTCCACGAGGTGATCGCCCTCGTTGAGATTCAGCGCGATGATGCCCGAGCGGTTGACGTTGCGGTAGTCCGCCAGGGCGGTGCGCTTGACGCGCCCCATCGCGGTGGCGAAGAACAGGAAGTCCTCGCGCTTCTCGAAGTCGCGAATGGGCAGGAAGGCGCAGACCTTCTCCTCCGGGCGCAGGTCGAGCAGGTTGATGATGGCCCGTCCCCGGCTGGTGCGCGATCCCTCGGGGATCTGGTACACCTTCATGCGGAAGACCCGGCCCGTGGTGGTGAAGCACAGCAGGTCGTCGTGGGTGGAGGAGACGAAGAGGTGCTCGATGAAGTCGCCGTCGCGGGCGTCCGACGCCTTCACCCCCCGCCCGCCGCGTCCCTGCTCGCGGTAGGTGTCGGTGGGCAGCCGCTTCACGTAGCCCTCGTGGGAGATCGTCACCACGACTTCGTGGGGGGTGATGAGGTCGCCCACGTCGAAATCCTCGACGTCCGCGTCCTCGATATGAGTCTGCCGGGGTGTGGCGTACTTCGCCTTCAGGTCGATGGCGTCCTGACGGATGATGTTCCGCACCAGGCGCTCGTCGGCGAGAATGCGCTCGTAGCCGTCAATTTCCTCGAGCAGGTTGGCGTATTCGCCGGTAAGTTTGTCGATCTCCAGGCCGACCAGTTGAATGAGTCGCAGCGCGCCGATGGCCTCCGCCTGCACGCGGGTCAGCAGTGCTCCCTCGCCACGGGCCGCGGCCTCGATCAGCCGGACGGGAATCTTGGGCGCGTAGGCGTGATCGGATGCGATGCGGAAGCGGCGGGCCGCCAGTTTGTCGATCGCCTCCTCGCGCGTCTGGCTGGAGCGAATGATGGCGATCACTTCGTCAATGTCGCAGACCGCGTAGATCAGTCCCTCCAGCACGTGAGCCCGCTTCTTGGCCTGCTGCAGCAGGTGGCGGGTGCGCCGGGTGATGACCTCGGCGCGGTGGCGGATGTACTCGTCGAGCATCTGCCGGAGCGAGAGCGTGCGCGGCTGGTGATCGACGATGGCGATGTTGATGATCGAGAACGTGGATTGCAGCGGCGTGTGTTCGTACAGCTGCTTCTCCACCACCTCGGGCGAGGCCCCGCGCTTGAGTTCCACCACGATGCGGGTGCGGTGCTTGCGGCCGGATTCGTCGCGGATGTTGGATACATCGGCGATCCGGCCTTCCTTGACCACCTCGGTGGCCTTCTCCATCAGGGTGCCCTGCACCACCTGATAGGGAATCTCGTCGATGACGATCTGCTCACGCCCGCCGTTGCTTTCGACATGGACGCGCCCGCGCACGGTGATGCGGCCTCGTCCGTGCGAGTACGCCTCCATGATCCCCCGTCGTCCCATGATCACGCCCCCGGTCGGGAAGTCCGGCCCGGGCACGATCGACAGCAGGTCGAGCAGGGAGATGTCGGGCCTGTCGATCACCGCCACGATGGCGTCGCAGATCTCCCCCAGATTGTGCGGCGGGATGGACGAGGCCATGCCCACCGCGATGCCGCTGGACCCGTTGACCAGCAGGTTGGGGAATCGCGCGGGAAGCACCAGCGGCTCCTGCAGCCGCTCGTCGTAGTTGGGCTGGAAGTCCACCGTGTCGAGGTTGAGATCCTGCAGCAGCTCCACCGCGGCGGCGGTCATGCGCGCCTCGGTGTAGCGCATGTGGGCGGGCGGGTCGCCGCCGATCGAGCCGAAGTTGCCCTGGGGGTCGATGAGGGGGTGGCGCATCTTCCACTCCTGGGCCATGTTGACCAGGGTGGGGTAGATGACGCCCTCGCCGTGCGGGTGGTAGTTGCCGGACGTGTCGCCGCAGATCTTGGCGCACTTGATGTGCTTGCGCCCCGGGCCGAGATTCAGATCGTTCATCGCCACCAGGATGCGGCGCTGGCTGGGCTTGAGCCCGTCGCGCACATCCGGCAGGGCGCGATCCATGATGGTGGACATCGCGTAGGTGAGGTAGCTGTCATGCAGCTCGCGCTCGATCTCGCGATCCACCACGTGGCCGATGAAACCGCCGCCACCGGAGCCGCCGGGCGTCCCGGACGAGGGGTCATCGGGGTTCGAATAGTCGTTGGTCTGGTCAGCCATAAGGGGCGTCGGAAGGGTGCGTCAAGGCACGCTGACAGGGGCCATTCTGGCGATGATTCGGGGCCGAATGCGCGGCTCCGAATTGGACGACGATGGTAGGCGCGCCGATGCTTTTTTTCACCGCACCAGCACGGTTTCCGGGGGGTTTGATTGGATGCATCTGCCGCGCCAGATCGACCGACCAGCGGATGATCGGGGCCTATTGTCCCGCCCCAACGCCCGCACCCTCACGAGGAGCAGTCCGTGCCAACGGTTCGAGCCGCCATCATGCCCGGTCCCGGTCGGCCGGTGGAAGTCCGCGAGTATCCCGAGCCGCAACTTGAGACGGATTCCGCCATTCTCGAAGTGGAGCTCAGCGAGGTGTGCGGCACGGATGTTCACCTGCGCGACGGACGCCTGGCAGGCGTGCCCTATCCGATCGTGCCCGGTCACGTTTCGGTGGGGCGGCTCGGCAAGATTCGCGGCACGATTCGTGACATTTACGGCCGTGCGATGCGCGAAGGCGAAGCCGTCACCTTTCTGGATGTCCACAGAACCTGCTTCGCCTGCTGGCACTGTCTGGTCGCCAAGGCCAGCACGCGATGCCCCCACCGCAAGGTGTACGGCATCACCTACGGCGTCGAGCAGGACGGCCTGACCGGCGGCTGGTCACAGCAGTTGTACCTCAAGCCGGGAACGCGGGTCATTTCGCTGGAGGGCGTGGGCTACGACGCCTTCATGGCGGGCGGCTGCTCGCTGCCCACCGCCCTGCACGCCACGGACCGCGCCCAGATCATGCTTGGCGACACCGTACTGGTGCTGGGGAGCGGGCCGGTGGGACTGTCATGCGTGATCTTCGCCAGGATGGCCGGAGCACTCAAGGTGCTGTGCATCGGGGCGCCGACGGCCCGTCTTGAAACCGCCCGCAAGGTCGGCGCGGACGCGGTGTGCAACATCGAGGAGATGAGCGAACTTCAGCGGCTGGACTGGGTTCGCCAGCACACCCAGGGTCGCGGCGCGGACGTGACCATCGAGGCGGCGGGGCCGCCCGCGGCGGTAACGCAGGCGCTCAGGTTCACGCGCGACGCGGGACGGGTCGTCGTGGTGGGCCAGTACACCGATCATGGCGATGTGCCGCTCAACCCGCACCTGGACATCAACAGGAAGCATCTGGACATCCGCGGCTGCTGGGGATCGGACTTCTCCCACTTCTATCGCGGCGTGCAGATCATGGCCAACGCCGAGCGGGCGCACCCGTGGTCGCTGATCAAACTGGAACGCTACGGACTGGACCGCGCCAACGAGGCCCTGCACGCCGTTGAAACGGGGCGGGTGGTCAAGGCGCTCATTGACCCGAACCAGTGACGGGAGGTGCGTGAAACGCCCGCCGCACCGCGTCGAACCATCAGGAGACGCTTCACTTCCTCGCACCGATGGAACTGCATTCATGGCACGATCGTCGAGTCTTCTCATCCTGATCGGCGCGCTCGGCGCGACAACCGCCGCTGGACAGGACGGTCCCGGCGCGTACAAGGAAGCGCCCTCGATCGCGGTGGATCATCGACTGCACCGGGTTGGCGAACTGGCGCCCGATCTGCCGTTCACATCGATCGCGGGCGAGGCGACCTCTCTCGCCCGATACGCCGAAGGCCGGCCGCTGGTCATCGCCATCCGCGACGTGGGCTGCCCGCTTTCAAAAAAGTACGGCCCACGCCTGGCGGAGATCGAGCAGGCGCTCGGCGACAAGGACGTTCGGTTTCTCTACGTCAATCCCAGCGAAATCGACACCGTCGAACAGATGCGAGCGGAGAAGGCGGCGTACGGCTTCCAGGGCGCCTACGTGGCCGACCGTGAAGGAACCATCGCGCGCACGCTGGGATGCGACCGCACGACGGATGTGTTCCTGCTCGACGGATCGCGCACGCTGATGTACCGTGGCGCGATCGACGATCAGTACGGCATCGGCTTCCAGCACGAAGCGCCCCGGCACACCTATCTGCTCAGAGCGATCGACGCGGTGCTGGCCAATCGGACGCCGGACGTGCGCGCCACCACCGCACCCGGCTGCGCCGTCGATTGGTCGGGTCGTGACGTTCAGCCCGTGGAACCGGCCATCACCTACCACAGCCGCATCAGTCGGATCATGCAGCAGCACTGCCAGTCCTGCCACCGGGAGGACGGCGTGGCCCCCTTCGCACTGGAGACATACCAGCAGGTGCGCGCCCGTCGCGGGGCGATCCGCCAGTCGATCGAGACGGGCGTGATGCCGCCCTGGCATGCGGGGGAGGGGTCGCGGGCGTTCCTGAATGATCGTTCGCTATCTGCACGCGACCGGGACGCGCTCTTCCGCTGGATCGAGGATGGGTGCCTCGAAGGCGACCCGTCAGACGCCCCGCGTCCGCTGGTGTGGACGGAAGGGTGGGAGATCGGCGAGCCGCACGCGGTCGTGACCATTCCAGACCCCGTCAGCGTGCCCGCCCAGGGTGCGATGGGGTATCGCTACCAGTATGTGAAGACGGATTTCCCCGAGGATCGGTGGATCAGGGCGATGGAAATCCGCCCCACGCACCCGGAGGTGGTGCATCACGTGCTGGTGTTCATCGAGGAGCCGCCGCGCGAGGGCGAAACGCGGCGCGAGATTCAGGCCCGCTGGCAGGGCGGGCTGCAGGGTTACTTCGCCGGGCTGGTGCCGGGGCAGGCCACGACCATGTACCCCGAGGGCACCGCCAAGCGCCTGCCCGCGGGTGCGTGGCTGAAGTTCCAGCTGCACTACACACCCAACGGGCGAGCCGTTGAGGACCGAACCCAGATCGGCTTCATCTTCGCCGACACCGCGCCAGAGCGCGAGATGCACACCTCCGCCGCGATGACCACGCGGCTGGACATCCCGCCGGGCGCGTCGAACCACGAAGTGAAGGCCACGACCACGTTCAGCCGCCCGGCGGTGATCCAGTCCTTCGCGCCGCACATGCACGTGCGTGGCAAGGCATACCGCTACGAACTCACGTGGCCGGACGGCACGAGCGAAGTGGTGCTGGACATCCCCCGCTACGACTTCAACTGGCAGACGCGATACGTGCTGCGCGAGCCGATCCGCGTCCCAGCGGGCACGAAGCTGACCTGCACCGCCTGGTACGACAATAGTGACGGAAACCCCGCCAACCCGAATCCCAAGGCCCGTGTCCGCTTCGGGGAGCAGACCTGGGACGAAATGATGATCGGGTACTTCGAGTACTGGCGTGACGAGTGACGCCAGTTCCCTCCTTGCGAGAGGGGATGCGAGGTGCCGCACACTTCACGAGGGGCGATCCTCGGAGTTGGCTCTCTCCGATGCGGCGGTATCATCGTCCGGAACCTTGAGAAGGAGTCGTTCATGAAAGGTCTGTTCAACCGGGTGTTCAATCATCGCGCGCTGGGCTGGGCGGCAGTCGGCGCGGCGTGTCTTGCCGTGGCCACCGTCGCGTTCGTCGCGCTTCAGCCGACCGACGACACGAAGCGGTCGCTGGATGACGGCTTCCCCGACGGCGGCGGGTTGCCCTACTGGACCATGATCGGGGCGGCCGGCCTGCCCGACGAAGTGGACTTCAACATCGTCGTCTACACGGGCGCCATCGCCTCGATTGACCCCGCCGCCGGCGCCTCGTCCAACGTCGTGCTGCGGTATCCGGTCACGACCAACGCCAATCTCACGAGCAATGAGCCCGACCCATTCCTCTACGTGCGCTACCGCGACAACGGCGCCGGCGCCCGCGTGATCGCCTATCTGAAGGAGTTCGACCTGCTCACCGGCGCCACGGTGACGCGGATGACCTTCAACAGCGATCAGTACGCCGCCAACAACGGCTACCAGACGCGCTTCATCACACCGACCACGAACTTCAGTTTCGACTTCTCCCGAAAGGCATACTGGGTGGATGTGATCCTCACTCGCACCAACAGCTCGGGCAACCCGGCCGTCGCCATGGTGATGGTGGGCCGGTTCTGAGTCATCGGGCGGTGGTCTTCGCCGCTTCATGATGGACAGCAAAGAACACGGACCGGCGCCACGGCGCCGGTCCGTTCTGTTGCGCGACGATGCGACGTTCCAGGCCGGAGTGTTCACGGTCCGGCGAGCGATTCGCCGGGCTTGAGGAAGAAGTAGTACAGGCGCCCCTCGGCGTACTGCCCGCCCGCGAGGACTTCGGCGGTTTCGCCCGTGCCCATGAAGATGTCCGCCCGTCCCGGGGCCTGAATGGCGCCGCCCGTGTCCTGGTCCATCATGAACTGGAAGAATCGCCGCTTGGCCTGGCTGAGCGTGACCGCCTGCGTATCCACCAGCACCACCCCGCCTCGGGGATAAATCTTCTTGTCCGTGGCCAGGGTGGCCCGCTCGGTGACGCGCACACCCAGCGATCCCGCCGGCCAGTTGGAGTCCGGATACTCGGTGAAGAACACGTACGACTCATTCCGCTGAATCAGCGACTTCACCCTGGCCGGATCCTTGCGGAAGTACGCCTTGATGGCCGTCAGCGAGAGTTGATCCGGCGGGATCAGCCCCTCGTCCACCATCATCCGGCCCAGCCCGGTATAGGGTCGGTCGGTCTTCCCCGCGTAGCCCACGTACATGATGGAGCCGTCATCCAAGCGCAACTTGGCCGAGCCGTTCACCTGCACGATGTAGGCGTCCAGTTCATCCTTCAGCCAGACCAGCTCCGTCCCCGCCAGCATGCCGGATGATTCGATCTCCCGCCGGGTGGGATAGGGCGCGGTGGATCCGTCGGGCATGGAGCGCCCGCGCGGCTCGCCGGTCACGGGGTCCGTCGCCAGGTCGGCGGGACGCTTGTACAACGGGCATCGATACGTGGCGCTGGGCGTGCGGCTGGCGTCGAAGATCGGCGCGTAGTACCCGGTGTAGAGCACGATGCCCTCGCCGTTGTAGCCGACGCTTTCGTACACGTCGAAGCGGGCCCTGATTTCCGCCGCAAACTCGCGGCCGCCGCCCGCGCTCTCGTACGCCTGCCGGAAGGCGTGAACGCTGGCCCGGGCCTGTTCGTGGGTGATCGACCGGCCCGCTGTGCTGAAGGGGAAGAACTGGCGACTCGACGGGGCGTTGAACCAAGTGATGCTCTGATCGATGGCCTGCAGCATCAGGTCGGCTTCGTTGCGGCTGCGGTCATAGGCCCCGGCCAGATCGGGCATGCGGGCGGGGTCGGTGATGAGCCGCAGGGCCGATTCGCCAGGGCGCAGCTGGCGTGAGTAATCCGGCTTCGTGACTTCAGGCGTGTTCTGACACGCGGCCAGCAGGCCGGACGAGGCGAGCAACAGGGCATGGGCGATCCGACGGGCCGTCATGGGCGGCGTCTCCGGGCAGGGTGCGAAATGAACAGGCGTCGTCCGGCTGCATCGGACGACACTCTTTCGTCGGCGAAGCGGCCCATCTCGCGTGATTCATTCGCTATGATGCATGCTCTGGAATCACGGAGCCATCCATGCCGAACGCGCGCGTGCTGCTGCTGGGCGATTTCATCCGACTGTCCTACCAGCCCCTGCTGGCCTCGGAGCTGGCCAAGCACGGAGACGTGGAGGTGGATGTGCTCGGACCGGTCAGCAGCACCGGAAGCAGCGCGGATCTGGCGGAGACCATCGACCGCCTGCTCGACGAGTTCAAGCCGGACGTGGTTCATTTCAACGCCGGACTGGACGACGTGCGATGGTTCCGCGCCGAACAGCGCCATGCGGTGCCCATCGGCGAGTATGAACTGAACCTGCAGCGCGTCGTGGATGCGTGCAAGGGGCGTCTTGGAAATGACGTGATCTTCGCGCTGACCACGCCGGTCATCGATCGGCTGCAGTGCGACCAGCCGGGCACATCCTTCGACCGGTCCAACCGCGACATCGAGGAGTACAACATCGCCGCCACGCAGATCATGCTGGCCGATAATGTGCTCATCAATCACCTGGATCGGGCCATCGCGGAGCGGGACGATGAGTACCTGGCTCCGGACGGCGTCTCCCTGACCGAGGCCGGGCGGCACCGGGCCGCCGCCGCGGTCGCTTCCTGCATCACCACCATGCTGCGGTGAGCCGCAACCGATCCGGCGCGACCGGCAATACCGGATGTGGCCGGTCGTTCGTGTCCTGCAGCGCGAGCCGCGACCGCCAGGGAGCGGAGTGACCGACCCCAGAGGACCGCTCCCTGACGGTCGGGGCTCTCCTGGAGAACATCGCCATCGCGCCAAAGTGAGGCGCCCCTGCGCCCCGGTGCGATTTGGGACGTAGAATCTGATGTCGGTTTCGCCTTCTCAAGGATCAGTCATGTTCACCGAACCCGCCATTTCCACCATTCTCGCCTTCGGCCTGCCGGGCGGCAGTGAGTGGATCATCCTGCTGGTGCTGGGGCTGATCATCTTCGGTCGCCGCCTTCCGGAGGTCGGACGCAGTCTCGGCAAGAGCATCGTGGAGTTCAAGCGGGGCATCAAGGGCATCGAGGACGAGATCGAGACGGAGTCCTCCGCGCCCAAGTCCCCCCCCCGACAGATCGCGTCGGACGATCGCGCCCCCATGGGCGCCGCCAAGGTGGAGCGCACCACCGAGGCGTCACAGCATTGACAAGGTGTTGAAGCGTTCCGTTCTTCGGGAGATCCGTCGCCCCCACTACGTCTGGCGGCGCTGTCGTTGCACATTCGGCCCCACGGCGCAGATCGGCTACTGTCATGCGTGACACGGCCCGCCCGGATCGGGTCGAGGGGATGAACCCATGAACCGACGAACATTCCTGAAGACGAACACCCTGGCGCTGGCGGCGACCGGCGCGGCGACGCTGATCCCGGAGATGGCCGGATCGCTGACGGCGCGCAGGCGATCATCCCGGGCCATCAAGCTGGCCGTCAAGTTCGGAATGGTCGCCGGGCCGGGAAGCGTGCGAGAGAAGTTCTCGCTGCTGAAGGAGCTGGGGTACGACGGCGTCGAGCTCGACGCGCCATCCAACCTCGACAAGAACGAAGTGCGCGAGGCGATCGAATCGACTGGCCTGCCGGTGCATGGCGTGGTCGATTCCGTCCACTGGTCCAAGCCCTTCTCGCACCCTGATCCGGCGGTGCGTGCCGAGGGCGTCAAGGCGCTGGAGATCGCCCTTCAGGATTGCCGGGCCTACGGCGGCGACACGGTTCTCGTCGTTCCGGCGGTGGTGAACAAGCAGGTCTCCTACGCCGACGCCTACGAGCGGTCGCAGCGGGAGATCCGCCGGGTGCTGCCGCTGGCCAAGGAACTGGGGATCCGCATCGCCTTCGAGAACGTGTGGAACAAGTTCCTGCTCAGCCCGCTGGAGGCCGCTCGCTACGTGGACGAGTTCGAGCACCCGGACGTGGTGGGCTGGTACTTCGACGTGGGCAACATCGTCACCGACGGCTGGCCGGAGCACTGGGTGAGGATTCTCGGCAGACGCATCTTCAAGCTGGATATCAAGGAGTTCAGCCGCAAGAAGCGCGACGAGGAGGGGCTGTGGAAGGGGTTCAACGTCGAGATCGGCGAGGGCGACTGCGACTGGCCGGCAGTCACCGCCGCGCTGGACGAGATCGGCTACTCCGGCTGGGCCACCGCTGAAGTGGGCGGCGGGGGGCGAGAGCGGCTGGCGGACATCCTGTCGCGCATGCGGCGCGTGCTTCACGGCGCGTAGGTCGCTTCCGAGGAACAAACGATCAGCGGGCGTGACGGCTTCGACGCGCGAAATCAACGACCTCAACCCCGCGGAGGGCGTCGATGAAGTCATGCTCCTTCGCCTTGGCGAAGAACATTTCCATGCCGGCGCGACGCGGATCGGTCCACTCGTACGACAGGTACTCGCCCAGGTAGGTGCGAGCAAGGTCCACCGGCCAGCCGCGCGGTGCCGCGCGCGTCTGCACTAGCCACTCGAGCCGCAGGGTGTTGGCGCGTCGCTGACGGTCCAGGGCCATGGCCGCGGCGGCGTACCGCTCCACCGGCGTGTCGGCACGGGCCATCCAGGCGGCGAAGATGAAGGGCAGACCGGTGAGGTTGGCCCACGCTGCCCCGAGGTCGAGCTGGTGGGGGTAGCGCACCGCGGGCGGCGAATCCGTCACGACCTTGTCGCCGATCAGCAGCATCGCCTCGGGCCACTCGACCGGCCTGTTGCCCGCCACGTGCTCGCGGGCGTCGTAGTCGATGATGGCCGGATCAACGCCGTAGATTTCGCGCAGCAGGATGCGCATCAGCACGACCGAGGTGTGGCTGTCGGTGTCGCAGTACACGCGTGAGAGCGTGTGGATGGGCTTCGAGGCGTAGAGCCGCACCGTCAGCGTCGGGCCGTCGCAGCCGAGGATGCCGCAGGGCACAATCACCAGCGGCTCCGGTGATCGCTGGTAATCGATCGACGAACAGAGGGCCAGATCGACCTCGCGCGAAAGCAGCCGGTCAATCAACCCGCTGGGCACCGAGTGGCGCCACTCGACATTCGCCAGCACCTCAAGCCCGTCAATGAGCGGCAGCGTATTGACGAAGCTGACGACGCCGATGCGTGGGATGAGGTCTGTGGAGGCGGGATCACTCGCCGCGCCGAGGGTGTTGGAAACCATGAACGATGGTAGCGTGGATGAAGGCGTCGACCGCCAACCATCGGGACGCCTCGGCATCACGCCGGGCCGGGCGGGGACGTCCGCTCTCCCGAGCAGACCGCCAAAACGAGAGCCGCCGCAGGTCGGGACATCTCCAGATCCAGGCGGGTCGGCATACGCGGACCTGCGTAGAAGGGTGGCGAGAGTCCCGAACCCGCGGCGGCTCGCTCTCCCTTCTTCGACACGATCAGCCAACGGATTGAGCTGATTCCCGCGATTCCGCCGCCTGCTCCACGTGCAGCGCCGTCAAACCCGGCAACGCCGCTGGCTTGGGCTCGATCAGCGGTGGCCGGACGACGTGAACCCGCCGAATCCTCGGATTCAGGCGGCACAGCATGTCGTGGGCGATCAGCCCGGCCCGTCGGGCGATGGTCGGCAGGTGATTGGGCGCGTCCGGATCGGGTGAGATCAGTTCCACCGTCGTGCCCACGCCGACCTCCGGCAGATCGGTCACATCGATGGTGATCTGATCCATGCTAACGGCGCCGACGACCGGCGCCCAGCACCGCCGCAGCGTTGGCCCGGTTGCGACGAGAACGGCCACCATGCCGGGGGTTTCTCCATCGCGGCCCCCGCACGCGGTGGGATAGCCGTCCGCGTATCCAACCGGAACAAGCGCGAGGCGCGACGCTCGGGACGCTCGCCAGCGACCGCCGTACCCCACTGAGGCGCCCACCGGCACCTCGCGGAGATGCACGATGCGGGACGCCCAGGTGACGACCGGCTGGAGTTCGGCGGCCTCGGGCAGCACTTCGCCCGACTCGATCGTCTCCACCGCGTACCCCATCCATGCCAGCCCGATGCGCACCATGCCCGCGTGATAGCGCGGATGCCGGATGACTGCCCCCGTGCTGGCGGCGTGAATGATGCAGTCTGCCGGAATGCACGGCTCGTTGGCGCTCAGAAAATCGCTGAATTGCCGCATCTGCCGATCGGTGGATGGCTGGTCCGTCGTCGGGCTGGCGAAGTGCGTGAAGAGTCCGGCCAGGCGAAGCCAGCGGCTTCCCGCCACGCGCCGCAGGACACGGGCGGCTTCATCAAGCCCCATCCCTCCACGGGTCAGCCCCGTGTCGATCTCCAGGTGAACGGGCACCGTGGCGCCGAACCGCTCGGCGATGCGGGCCACCGCCTCCAGGTGCCGTTCGCCATGCACCGTCACATGAAGACGGCCTGAAACCATCGCCCGGTACAACTCGTCCGTGCGGTCCATCTCCCACACCGGCATGAGCACGAGCACGGGTACGGTGACGGCCCCGCGAACCAGGTCCGCCGCCTGCTCGGTGGAATAGACGGCGAGCAACGCCGCCCCACCCCCCCCGTTTCCGCCACCACCCGCATCCCCCACGCCCCCCGTTTCAAGGCGACGGATCAGTCGAGCGGCCCCCAGCCCGTAGGCGTCGGCCTTCACAATGCAGCAGATGGATACGTCCGGCCCCACCATGCGGCGAATCACCCGCATGTTGTGGTCAATCGCCGACAGGTCGATCTGGATGACGCTGGTTGCTCGCATGGCCGGCCGTGGCGCTTCCCCGGGAACGCGGCCCGGGGGTCGATCGGGCGCTTCCGCTGCGCACCGGTGGTATCGACCACGCCGTGATCCTATCATCAGATTCAATCGACGCTGCGGCGACCGCCCGACAGCCAGTCCACACCATCGCCCGCATCGGGCCATCGTGCGGGGAGTTCCGGGCGATCCGGACAGGGGCGGGTCAACACGCCGATCCTGGCGTCCGACAAAGCACACGCATGCAAGAACGCATTTTCTGCTCTGACGTCACCTTTGAATCCATCGGCCTGAAACCCGAGATCCTGCGCGGCCTGCACGAAAAGGGCTTCGAACGACCTACCGGCATCCAGGGGATGCTGATTCCCCCCGTGCTGGCCGGAAAGGACGTGCTGGGCCAGGCCAAGACGGGCACGGGCAAGACGGCGGCCTTCGGGCTGCCGCTCATCAATCAAGTCGATCCCGAGGGCGGTCTCCAGGCCATCATCCTCGTCCCCACGCGCGAACTGGCCCTTCAGGTCAGCCGCGAGCTGCGCGATTTCGCCCGACACACGCACGTGCGGGTGACGCCCATCTACGGCGGCGAACGACGCCACGCCCAGATCTCGCGCCTGCTCAAGAACCCCGCCATCATCGTGGGCACCCCAGGCCGCGTCATGGACCTGCACCAGTCCGGCGAACTGCCCTACGACAAGGTGCGCTTCGTCGTGCTGGACGAAGTGGACCGGATGCTTGACATCGGCTTCCGGGACGATATCCGCCGCATCCTCTCGCGCATCCCCACCCAGCGACAGACGATCTTCGTTTCGGCGACCATCTCGCCCGAGATCGAGTCGCTGGCCCGCAAGTTCATGCGCGACCCGGAGAAGCTGGTCAGCACCGACGGCTCGCTCACCGTGGCCCAGGTCGATCAGACGCACTTCATCGTGCAGCGGTGGGACAAACGGCGGCTGCTGCTCCACCTGCTCACGCACGAGGAGCCGGCGCTGACCGTGGTCTTCTGCGCCACCAAGCGCGAGGTCGACCGCGTCACCGCCTTCCTGACCAAGCACGGCATCGAGGCCCATTCCATCCACGGCGACATGTACCAGCGCAAACGCGACCAGGTGATGGAGAAACTGCGAGGCGGAAAACTCTCCGTCCTCATCGCCTCCGACGTCGCCTCGCGCGGACTGGACGTCTCCGGCATCTCCCACGTCATCAACTACGACATTCCCGTCGATCCCGAGGTCTACGTGCATCGCATCGGGCGCACCGCCCGGCTGGGACGCAACGGTGTGGCGTGGACATTCGTCACGCCGGAGGAGGGCGAACTGCTCACCTCGATCGAACTGCTCATCAATCGCGAGGTGCCCCGCAAGGACTATCCGGACTTCATTCCGGGCCCCATCCCCGCCGAGGTGCTCGCCGAGCGCGAGCGCGCCGAGGAAGTGGCCACCCGCGGCGCCATGCATCATTCGCGCCACCTTCCACTGCCCGTGACGCCCGAGGACGCTCAGGATCCCACGCGATTCCCCGGCGGCGTGGTGCCGGTCTCCCCGCCGCCGCGCCGTCTTGGCGGACGCATGCGCCTGAGGCGACGATGAAACGTGTTCACGCAACACGTTGAAGCCACGCACCACCATGATCGAACTGAGCACTGAAGTCGCGGCCGCGTTGACCGAAGGCCGCCCGGTGGTCGGCCTGGAGACGGCGGTGGTGACGCATGGGCTTCCGCGCACCCCGTGGCCGGCGACTCTACCCCTGCCCCACGACAGGTGGCGGCCGGGCGAGCCGATCAATGTCGAGGCGGCCCGCGCCATGTCGCGCGCGGTCCTCGCCGCGGGCGCCGCACCGGCTCTCACCGCCGTGCTTCGCGGTGCGCTCCGTGCGGGGCTGAGCGAGAGCGCGATCGCGGAACTGGCATGCGACCCCGCCGTGTTCAAGGCCTCGGCGCGTGATCTCGGCCCGCTGCTCGTCCGCGGCGCGTCCGCCGGAACCACTGTCGCGGGCGCGATCGCAACCTGTGCCGCCGTCACGCCCGTGCCCATCCGCGTCTTCGCCACGGGCGGCATCGGGGGCGTCCATCCGGGCTGGACAACACGCCCCGATGTCTCCGGCGACCTGATCGCCCTCGCTCAGACGCCGGTGTGCGTGGTGTGCGCCGGAGCCAAGTCGATCCTGGACGTGCCCGCGACGTTCGAGATTCTCGAATCGCTCGGCGTGCCCGTCATCGGCTGCGGCGTCTCACACTTCCCGCGCTTCGTCTGCCCGCCCGACCCCGCGCTGCCGCTCCCCCACCAACTGGATTCGCCCGATGAGATCGCCCGTGCCTGCCTGATGCACTGGGCGCTCGGGAATCCATCCGCCGTGCTGGTGGTGCAGCCAGTCGATCCCACGCTGGCCGTGCCGATCCAGGCCTACGAGGCGGCGGCGGCGCGGGCGGAGGCCGACGCCAGGCGTGCCGGCATCGAGGGAGCGGCGCGCACGCCCGCCCTGCTTGATCAGATTGCGCGACTCACCCACGGCGCTTCGCTTCGGGCCAATATCGGGCTGTTGCTCGCCAACGCATCCCTGGCCGGACGGATCGCAGCCGCCATGTCCGCCCAGGAGAGGGCACGGAAGACCACGTGATCTCTCAAGGACGGCCAAAGAACGTCCGATAGCAGGATTGGACTTGACTTTGGTCCCGTTTGACTGTTGACTATTCCCGAGAGAGCGCCGGCTTCGCAGGCCTGAGCGCCTCCCGGGATGGCGAGTTCAATCCATCCAGTCCGACCGACTTGCGGGTCGGCAGGACGTTCGGCGAGTCGCGCTGGAGCGCGGCGGAGCCGGCGAGCAGCGCCAAGGATGCTTCTGATCCACGCGCCCCGCCGTGCAGGCCGGTCGTCCATCGGGGCAGATCGAGACAAGCGTGCAGAACGCACCCATGAATGAAACAAACGCACCGGCGGTGTCCGACCATCCATCCCTGCTGCGCGCCGGGCAGCCGCGGGAGAACGACGTGAATCATCGAAGGTCCAGGCGCCGCCGTCGCCGACGGGGCGGCGGCTCGCGTCCCGCTGTCGATCAGGTGGTGACGGTGGAGAGCGTGGGGCCGGATGGCGAGGCCGCCCATCCCGAGGCGCCACGCGATTCCAACGCGGCGCCATCGCCACCGGCGCCCGGCCCGCCTCGCAAGCGATTCGAGGATCTCACGCCGCTCGATCCCCAGCCGCGCATGACCCTGGAGCATCCCGGCTGCGCCCCGTCGTGCCGCCTGATTGATCTGTTCTGCCCCATTGGTTTCGGCACGCGTGGATTGATCGTGGCGCCGCCCAAGGCGGGCAAGACCATTCTGCTGCAGAACATCGCCTCGGGCATCGCCCGCAATCACCCGAACGTCGAGCTCATCGCCCTGCTCATCGACGAACGTCCCGAGGAAGTGACCGACTTCAAGCGCAACGTGCCGGCACAGGTGCTTGCCTCGTCCAACGATCAGGACATCGAGACGCACATCAACCTCGCCATCACCGCCATCGACCGGGCCAAGCGGCTCATCGAGGACGGGCGCGACGTGGTGGTGCTGCTCGACTCGCTGACTCGCGTGGGCCGGGCGTTCAACAACTCGCGCCGCTACGCCAGCAGCGGGCGCACCATGTCGGGCGGGCTGGATTCCCGCGCCCTGGAGGTGCCCAAGCAACTCTTCGGCTCCGCCCGCAAGGCGGAGGAAGGCGGCTCGCTCACCATCATCGCCACCTGCCTTGTCGACACCGGCTCGCGGGCCGATCAGATCATCTTTGAGGAGTTCAAGGGCACCGGCAACATGGAGTTGATTCTCGACCGATCCATCGCCGAGCGACGCCTCTTTCCCGCCATCAACCTGGCCGCCAGCGGCACACGCAAGGAGCACCTGCTGCTCAACGAGCAGGAACTCAAGACCGTCACCGCGCTGCGACGTCGGCTCATCAACATGCCGCCCCACGTGCAGATCGAGCAGCTGCTCAACGCGCTCAAACGCTTTCCCACCAACGCCGACCTGGTGAAGGGCTGACGGGACGCGCAAGAACCCGCGGGGGCGCCATCATCGCCCTGACATCAGCACGTAGCGAAGCTCCACGACGAAGACATCGTTGTCCCCCAGCGCCTCGATGGACGCGCCGGACGCCCGCCAGCTGTAGAGCGAGTTGAGAATGTTCTCATCCACCCGCGGATCGCCTGACGGCCCCAGGATCATGGCGCGCACCACCCTGCCGCCGCGATCAAACTCCATGCGGCAGATCGGGTTGGCTCTGATCGCCGCAGTGAAACGGGTGAAGAGCGGCACCTCGGCCCGTCGCGGCTTGAGTTCGACGCCCTTGCCCGCCAGGGGTTTGCCCATCTGCCACTGATCGCGCGTCACGTCCAGCCGCGACGTGGCGTCGGACTGCCGATCGGTCACATCCCCCGTTTCATCGTGATGCTCCACCGGCTGACCCGGCGGCACGGATGGAGCCGATGGCGCGGCGGGGACGGGCGGCGGCGTCTCGGATGGCGATTGCGTCGGTCGGGACTGCGTGGCGGGCGACTCCTGTAACGACGCCTCGGCACGAGCAACGACGGAGGCGCGGATCATCTCCTCGATCCGCTCCACCACCGGCCCCAGCAGCGGGTTGAGCCGCGCCGGCTCGACCGGCATTGACTCCGGCACATCAGCGGTGGCCGACTTCGGCGCCATGATGGGCACCGCCTCGGGAGCAGCCGTGACGGTTTCCCGCGAATCGGCGGCCGGTTCCTGAACGTCATGATCCACGGCCTCGTCCTCGGACGCGGGGGAACCGGCAACGTCGGATGCCGTCACATCCGGCGGAGACGGTGCGGCGGCCTCCGTCACATCCTGAGCCGTCGAATCGGGTGACTCCTCCGGCCCGCCCGGAGGCGGCTTGTCAGTCATCGCCGCCTGCTCAGTTTCAGCCAGTCGGGCAAGGTGCTTGCGGTACTCGTCGTACCCGACCCAGTCCACGCTGGCGGGAAGTTCCTTGTCGAGACCCAGTTGCGGTTCAGGCGACCGCTCGGGCGCCTCCAGCGACGCATCCGGGCTGACGCGGGCGGACTGCTCCGCCTGCCCCCGGGCGGCGAACAGCAATACCAGCCCGCCATGCAGCAGCAGCGACAACGGCAACGTCACGGCAAGCCGCGGAATGACGCGTTCGCGGACCATCGGTTCATCCAAGGCGCCCCTGTCAAGTATAGGGGGACGGGGTAGGACCACGGCTTCACGGGTCAGCCGCGGCCGATACCGAGCCGTCCGACAACCGCTGATGGCGACTGGTCCGCCGAGGTGTTACTGTCCGACGATCTTCTGCCACTCCCGCAGCACGGTTCCGACCTTCTGCCCCGCCTGGCTCCAGTCGCTGGCGCTGTCCGATCGCAGCAGCGCGGGAACCTGACTGAGCAGGTCTTGATCGCGTTCGATCTGGGAGACATACTCCCTGGGCACGGTGATGTTGCGCGAGGCGCCGGCCCTGGCGGCGCGCTCAATCTGACGCCCGGCGTTGCGCACCTTGCCGATCTCGCGTCCCACGTCCTTCCGCAGGGAATCGACCGACCGGGCGTCGCCGCGCTGGCGGGCCTCGAACAGTCCGATCATCTTCTGGTTCAGCGCCGCCAGCGAGCGAAAGTAGGCGTCGAACTGCGACTGCACGTCATTCAGCCGCCGATCCGCCGCCTGATTCTGTCGATTCGAGAACTCCGTCAGATCAAGCACGTCATAGTCATCCGCAATGCCGCACAGCGCCACAACGTCCTCAAGCTTGTTCGCGGAGCCGGCGGCGAGCCCCCACGTCACCGCGTCGCTTCCGGTCATGGTGAGGATGGTGGAGGGGCTGTCCACCGCCGTCCACCCCGTCGAGTCGCGCGGCGTCTCGGTGACGAATCCCTCCACGGGCGACCACCAGAGCGCGGCTTCCTGAATCGTCATCGCCGCCACGACGGCGTAGGGACGCCCCGCGCGCTCCATGTACTGTCGCTGCCTGGCGTAGTGGGGCGACGCCATCTTGGCGTCCAGCGCGCTCAGGCCGCCCTCCCGATCACGGGTAACGATGGTCGCGGCGCCGATCAACGACGTAGGCCTCACGATGATGTCGCGGCAGCACAGCGTGATGATGGCTGCGGCGCTGAAGGCCTCGTCAGGCCACGCCACGAGACGGAGGCGGTCGTTCCAGTCGAGGATCAGTTCGCTGATCGCCTCCATGTCGCTCACCAGTCCGCCGGGACTGCGGATGTCGAGAACGACCAGCGAAGCGCCCTGCTTCTCGGCCTCCTCCAAGCACCCCTCCAGCAGCATGGCGTCGAAGGTGCCCGCGGTGCTCCCATCCATCAGACCGCCCACCTGACCGTGCAGGGGAATCACCGCCACCAGCGGCGCGCCCGGCCTGCGCTGCCCCGGCGCGGCCATCGGACTGCGCTGGGGTGTCGGCCTTGGCGCAGAGGCCGGAGCACCGGACGGGTCCGATCCCCCGCCGCCGGGCTTGCCCGCCCCATCTGACTGATCGCCTTCCTGCGGATAGAGCGCCTTGATGCTGCTTCGGTCAATGGTCTGCGTGGTCCAGACGCCGTCGATCTGGTGGCGAAAGGCGACGGTCTTGTCGGTCTCGGACACAACCTCGCCGTAGAGCGTTCGGCCATCGCGCAGGACGATTACATCAGCCCGCGCGTGAACGCCGCCCAGCAGGCCAACCGCCAGCAGACAGCCGACCAGCGTCGCGTTCCAGAGGTACCGACGAGTTCGATCCAACCGCGCCATGAAGCACCTCGCCGCGACGATTCATGGGGTACGCCATCCGTCGCGGCCTCAAGGCATGATACCGCGTGGGTCCGCATCCTGAAACCAGCAGTTCAGGGGATCACCCGGATCGCATCTCCAGTTCGGATGGCGCCCCCCGCGAGAATCTCCGCCCGCAGCCCGCCGCGGTGGATCAGGGCCTTGCGGGCGCCTTCCTTGCCGCAGAGTTTCTCCATGTGGCCGCATGGCTCGGCGAGTTTCACCCCGCGAAGCCGGACCGGGCCGATGGTGAACTCCCGACCCACCAGGTGATTGACCGCCACCCCGCGCGTCAGAATGTTGCGGCGTGAGTCGATGGGGCGATAGTCGAGTTGATAGTCCCGCCGCACCGCCTCGATCGCCTCGGCTTCAATCAGCGTCACCTGCTGCTCGACGTGACCTTCCTTCGAGAAGGTGCCCGCCATGGCCGCGTATCGGTCTCCGGCGAGACCCTTTCCCGCCACTGCTTCGACCTGCGATACCTCGCGCATGGGGGCGGCGGGTTCGGAAGTGATGAAGATGGCCTCCACAACGCCTTCGGCTGATGCTCGCATGGGGCGCATGGTATTCCGCGGTTGCACGCCCGCGCACTCTGGTTCACGCGGAACCAAGTCGGGTCAACCGACTCCATGCACTCGGGCCGTCCCGCCTTGCGTTTGCCCGGACAGTCCGATGAACGTCCCTGTGATGTGCGTTGGCTGCCGACCCGGGGCAACGAGTAAGGGGCGACTCCCGTCCCGTGGTCAGTCGTTGACGCGGAAATACCGCACGAACGCCTCGAGGAACTGTTCGACGGTTCCGCCGAAGGTCCGTGTCATCGCTTCGCGCCAGTCCGTGCCGGTCTTGCTGAGTTTCACCCACTCCACGAAGGCGGCGTGGTTGGACTTGACGAGGTACTCGATCATCAGGTGCCCGATGGCCGGACCGGCGTTGTCGCGCCCCGGCCAGAACTCGCTCTCCCAGGTGGCGTCAACAATGTCGCGCAGGGGCTGACCGGTGCGGATGAGCCGCAGCGCCACGGGCCGCAATCCATCGTGAATGGTCGATCCGTCGATGATCTTCTGCGCGATGAACTCCGCCAGTCCCTCATTGGCCCACGGGGGCAGACGGCGTGGCGCGTGGGTTCTGTGCAGCACCGCGTGGACCATCTCGCGGGCAAGGGCATGTTCGTGCAGCACGCCGTCCTTCTGACGCGCCGCGACGATGAATGCCTTCGGGCCGCTGTAGTGCGTGATGGCTTGAATGGCGTTGGTGGCGTAGAACCGGAACGCCCCGGCCTCGAAGAGCCGGAACTGGTCCCCTTCCTCGAACACGAAGACCACGGCCTTGCCCCAGAAGGGATTGACGTTCTCCGCCATTCCCAGCAGTTGGAGCAGCTCGCGGCAGCGCCGATCCAGCCGCACCGCCCAGCCGGCCACGTCCAGGCGCGGAGCATCGGAGTAGATGATGAAGTAGTCGGACTCGACGGGTTCATGGGTCAGACCCGCCTGCCTGAGCATGGCTTCCGCGTCGCCGATCACGCTGAGGCGCGCGGCCGCCTGCTCCTGCGTCGTCAGGACAGGCCACGGATCGGCTGGCCAGGGCCTCGCCTCGGGCGACGTGGTCTGCAGCGTGTTGCGGGCGCGGGCCTCTTCTCGCTCACGTCGTTCGCGGACAAGTTCAACGGCCTCGGCGCGCAGGGCGGGAATCTCGGGCGCAACTTCGGGATCGAGACGCGTGGCGGTGCGAAGGGCGTTTTCTACCCGCGCCTCCTGCTTCTCGATCTGCATGAACACGCGGGCCAGATCCAGCCAGTGGCGAGCCGACTGGTCATCCATCAGCGATCGGAACAGGCGCCAACCATCATCGGGATGAAGCTCGATCCAGAGCCGCCTTCCAAACGTACCATCAAACGAATCCCGATCCCACTTCGTCATGTCGCCGACGAAGCGCACCCCATCGGCCAGACGAAAGGTGACCTTTCGCGGCGGATCGAGATCATCCGCAAGTCCGGAAGCGCCCAGGTGACACAGCACTGCCAGAATGACATGCAGGATGGGCATGGGAAGGCATCCGGCAGCCCCGGCGCTGCGGATTTGTCATCCGGGGGCGACTCTTCGCCGAAGAAAGACTACGTCGTCTCTGGACTTTCGGCACGGGCTTCGCTGTCATTTTCAATGGATGCGCGTTGCCGCGACCGTCTGACGGTGTCTGAAGGAATGGGCGGCGGCGGATCACTGACCCCAACGACCTACCCGGCTCGGCCGGCCAATGGAGTGGATCATGTTCGAACGACTCACTGATCGTGCCCGCAAGGTGATGGCGCTGGCCAACCAGGAGGCCCAGCGCTTCAACCACGAGTACATCGGCACGGAGCACATCCTCCTCGGGCTGGTCAAGGAGGGTTCGGGTGTGGGCGCCAACGTGCTCAAGAACCTCGATGTGGATCTGCGCAAGGTGCGGCTCGAGGTCGAAAAACTCGTCAAGAGCGGGCCCGAGATGGTGACGATGGGCAAGTTGCCGCAGACCCCTCGCGCCAAGAAGGTCATCGAGTACGCCATCGAGGAGGCCCGCAACCTCAACCACAACTACGTCGGCACCGAGCACCTGCTGCTCGGGCTGCTGCGCGAGCACGATGGCGTCGCCGCCCAGGTGCTCATGAACCTGGGGCTCAAGCTCGAGCAGGTGCGTGAGGAAGTGCTCAACCTGCTGGGAGCGGGAGTGGAAAGCGAGGAAGCCGGTGACCCGCTGGAGCCCGCGGGCGAACAGCCCGCCAGCAGCGGAGGCGGTCAGCCCCAGCAGCGCACCAAGAGCAAGACTCCGGCGCTCGATTCCTTCGGGCGCGACCTGACCGAGCTGGCCCGGGCCGGGCAGCTCGATCCGGTCATCGGCCGCAAGGACGAGATCGAGCGTCTGATCCAGGTGCTCTGCCGTCGCACCAAGAACAACCCCGTCCTGCTGGGTGAGGCGGGCGTGGGCAAGACCGCCATCGTGGAAGGGCTGGCCCAGGCCATCGTCAGCAAGGACGTACCGGACCTGCTGCACGATCGGCGGCTTGTGGTGCTCGACCTGGCGATGATGGTCGCCGGCACCAAGTACCGCGGTCAGTTCGAGGAGCGCATCAAGGCGGTGATGAACGAAGTCCGCCGCGCCAAGAACGTCATCCTGTTCATCGACGAGCTGCACACGCTGGTCGGCGCGGGCGGCGCGGAAGGCGCCATCGACGCCAGCAACGTGCTCAAGCCCGCGCTCAGCCGCGGGGAGATCCAGTGCATCGGCGCCACCACCTTTGACGAGTACCGCAAGTACATCGAGAAGGACGCGGCCCTGGAGCGGCGCTTCCAGTCGATCATCGTCGAGCCGCCCAGCAAGAGCCAGACCATCGAGATTCTCAAGGGGCTGCGCCCCCGCTACGAGGAGCACCATCGCGTGCGCATCACCGACGACGCCATCGCCGAGGCGGTGGAGTTGTCGGACCGTTACATCACCGCCCGCGTGCAGCCGGACAAGTCGATCGACGTGATCGACGAGGCCGGGGCGCGCCTGCGGCTGAAGTCCATGACCAAGCCGCCGAACCTGGCCGAGATCGAGGAGAAGATCGAGCGTCTCTCCATCGCCAAGGACGAGGCGGTCAAGAACGCCGACTATGAGAAGGCCGCCGAACTGCGCGACCAGGCGGAGAAACTGCGCAAGGACAAGGAGAAGCTCCAGGAGGAGTGGAAGCGTCAGACCATGGAGGTCGGCGGCACGGTGGACGCGGAAATCATCGCCGAGGTCGTCAGCAAGATGACCGGCGTGCCGCTCACCCGGCTCGAGAAGGAGGAGTCGGCCCGGCTCATGCAGCTGGAGGCCGAGCTCCACAAGACGGTGGTCTCGCAGGACGAGGCGGTCAAGGCGGTGGCGCGGGCCATCCGCAAGGCGCGCTCGGGGCTCAAGGATCCCAAGCGCCCGATGGGCTCGTTCATCTTCGTCGGCCCCTCCGGCGTGGGCAAGACGCTGCTGGCCAAGGCGCTGGCCGAGTTCATGTTCGGCGACGCCGACGCCCTCGTGTACCTCGACATGTCGGAGTACATGGAGAAGCACAACGTCAGCCGCCTGATCGGCGCGCCCCCCGGCTACGTGGGTTACGAGGAGGGCGGCCAGCTCACCGAGCGGGTGCGGCGCCGGCCCTACGCGGTCATCCTGCTCGATGAGGTCGAGAAGGCCCACCCCGACGTCTTCAACATGCTCCTGCAGATCATGGAGGAGGGTCGGCTCACCGATTCCTTCGGCCGTCACGTGGACTTCAAGAACACCATCCTCATCATGACGTCGAACATCGGCGCCGACCTGATCAAGGGCGGGGCGGCGTTCGGCTTCGGCAAGCGCGCCGAGGTGCAGGACTACGACAAGATGAAGTCCACGCTCATGTCGGAGATCGAGAAGTTCTTCCGGCCCGAGTTCATCAACCGCCTCGATGAGGTCATCGTCTTCCGCCCGCTGGTGAAGGACGACCTGTACCACATCATCGAAATCGAACTGGCCAAGGTGCGCGAGCGGCTCTCCGCCAAGAACATGGCCCTTGAACTCGACCTGAAGGCCAAGGATTTCCTGATCGAGAAGGGCTTCAACCCCGACTTCGGCGCCCGTCCCCTGCGCCGCGCCATCGGCACCTACGTGGAGGACCCGCTGGCCGAGTCGCTGCTCACCGGCGACTTCCACAGCGGACAGAAGATCATCGTGACGCGCAAGGACGAGGCGGAGAACCTCTACTTCGTGGCCGAGGATCTGCCCGCGCCGACGCCCGCGACCGAGCCCAAGGCGGAAGAGCCGCCCAAGAAGGCCGCCGCCGCGGCAGCGTCGGGCAAGAAGTGACGAGCACGTTTTAGGCTCGATCGGACCCTTGCATCAACTTGCGACGTTTGTCATCTCGAAAATGGAGCGATCACTCATTGCCACCCGCATCTGCGGGCGGCGGTGGATCACCCATGACGGCCGACACGACCCCCGGCGCACGCGACTGCAAGATCGCGCGGATGGCCGCGATAGTGCGGTCCTCGATTTGCTCTCGCGCCCCGAGCAGACGATGTATCTGTGCTTGAATGTCCGCCTGTCCCTCCGGCTTCGAACCACGCAGGTCGATCGTCGCCTGCGAAGTACGGATCCGCAGTTGCCGTCGATCCGTTTCGTATTCCGCAATGATCCGTTCGAGGGTCTCGCGTAAGTCGGCAGCGACCTCGACCGTTTCAAGGCGTGTTGCGATGGCGTCTATCCGATCCGGCTCGAAGAGCCATGGCGAGCAGCGCTCGACGAAGCGCTCCTCCCATTGTGCCGCGGCCTCCGGCCCGACCGCTTCCACCACGGCGGCTTGGAGGTTGGACACAAGCCCTTGCCGGACGCCCCACGTGTTGCGATACATGCGCCGCAATCCATTCTCCACGCGCTGGGCCTCGGGATCGGCTTTCTCCAGTCCCTTCGCGCGGTACTTGAACACGTCCTCCCATCGCTCACGCTGGCCTTCGAGCGCGGCCAGATAGGTGATCTCGAACGCTTCGATTATGGCCGCGATGCTCGACAGTTCGACCCTTTCTGCCTCCACGTTCGCACTCTGCTCGAACGTGAGCGGGGCGAAGATCACGGAGGCGAAGGCCTCGAGCTCACCTCCGTGGAGAGCGGCCTCTTCGAGAAGGCCCAGCATATCCGGGTCTGGATTGGGCCGACCGGCGGTTCGGGGCGTCATCGCATCATGAAGTGCGATCTCGAATCGGCGGTAGCCGCGATGATTCCAGAGCCGCAACTGGGTCTCATCGAGCATCGCAACGATGTTCTGAACCATTCGATTGCGGGCCGCCTGCGTCGGAGCCAACACCATCTCTCTGTACAAACGAGCATATTCCATCCCACTCGCACGCTTATACTCGCCATCTACCGCCTCCAACGGCGCCAACGTGTAGTGCACCGCGCCGTCGGGGCCGACGTCGGTCGCTACCTTCCACCCGACAGTCGCTGATTCTCCGGGAAATTGGATGACGTTCTCTTCAAGCATAATTCGACCTGCCCAGTACTCCGCCTTCCACTGCTTCATTGCCGAATTGAACGCTTTGCTGGCGACCTCCAGCTCGTCAAGATAGGTCAAGAACAACTCCACGCCATTGGCGCGCTGTTGGGCGTCGAGTTGAAGGTCACGCGTGAGGCGCTCTACAATGATGCCTGATGCGTTGACGAGAAAGCGAGCACGGCGATCTGCCCAGTCGCGAAGGCCTTTCTCAAGGGAGTCTCCGAGATTCAGCCGATCCGACGATGCCGCATCCTGACAAAGCGCAGGACGTGCGTAACCGAATGCCCCCGTGATGAAACACCCGATGATCAAGGCGCTCGGCACCCGCGTTCCGGACACCGTCATTTGTCGAGATGAGCGACTCGACAGGATAAGGGCCAGCCCTCCAGCGATCACGCCAATCAGAATCGCACCCCACCCCGATAGGGAAGACGTTCGAGTGTTAGTTGAACGAACCGGCGAATCAGTTCCCTCCGGGCCATCCTCCCCGGTGAGGCGCGAATGTACCTCCTGGAGCCCACCCGCTCCGTCGGGTTCGTATCGGGTTCCGGTTCGGGCATCGTAGACCGGGACTCCTGGCGGCCACTTGATCCGCAAATCGTCCCGACGACTCGTGGGAAGACGATACCACTCGACGTCGATGTGTGTTTCGTGACTCACACGGCGCTGGCCGTCGATCTCGCGATACCGTCGTTGCTCGACACGGAAAGGCAGCAAGACTCCGTCGACCTGTCTGAAGTCCGCATTCTCAATGACAAGAGTCTCGAACACCGCGTTCCGAGGGAGTACTGAGTAGCGTGCGAGGGCCATGCCCGCGTCGCGCGCGAACAGCCAACGGTGCTTCGAGTCACTCGGGTCAACCCATTCGACTTCCACGTCCCCTGACGAACTGATCGCCAACCCTGCGGAGGCGAGCAACCCCTGCGTGATCCACACGACCTCTCGATTCGCGAGGGCGATGCCCAGCGCCTGATGCATCACAAGAGAGGTCGGCAGAGTAGACGGGTCACGTACATTCCCGTAGTATTCGCGCCCTGGTGCCGGCTGAATCAGTTTCTCGTCGCGCTCGCGCGTCAAGAGTCGCACCGCATGAACGGGCTCTGCAATCTCTCCGGAGCGCACCGCATCGAGGCAAGAGTCGGCAATTCGCACATCGTACAGAACGTCGCCACCTAGCATTGTGAGGCGACAGATCTTCTCCCGGAACGCATCGTCGAAGGTAACGCTCACTCCGTTCACTTCGGTCTTGTCGCCGAGAGCGATTAGAGTCTCTTCTGCCTGCCGATATTCCACCACAACATGCTGGAGCCGTAACAACCGTGCCTCCAGCAGAGAGCGGACGGTTTCGGAGTCCTGCCACCCAGCACCGCACATCCACAACCAAAGCGTCAATGTGCTACCGAGGGCTGTCATGGGATTACCTCCTTCCCCGGGCAATGCGGTCTGGGTCGAGAGCAAGTCACAGACACTGGTCCGAGCCAGCGTCGCAATGCCCCTTCCTTGCTGTTGCCGTTCCGGTGGGCTCCCCGGTGCAGTTGGGGTTGTCGTAAATCTCAAACCTTGCGCAGACATCCAAATGGCTGGTGCACGACGATCCGACGGGCTGGCCGTCACGAGTCTCGCAGACAGGGAAGTCGTTCTGCTCGACGAGTTTCCACCAGCCGTTGAGGAATGGCACGCAGTTCCACGATCCTGTCACACAGGAATTGTTCACGGTCCAGTCGCAGCAATTGCCGCTCGGTCCCCGGTTGCCAGGATCCTGCGCCAGCGCGAAACCGCCGACCCCGAGGATCGCGAGAATGCCAGCTGAGATGATCTGCTTCATCGGTCTTCTTCCTTTCATCAGGGCTGATCTGTTGGTTGTTCGCCGCTGTCCGCGCCGACGGTCTCGACGGTCGAGCGGACTATGACCAATCGAACTTCTACTACATCGCCTTGGCTCGTCCACGCCCGAATAACGTCGCGTGAGATGCCCGTAGGCCACTCATCATTCGCGAATGTCAGGATGACGTCGTCAGAGTCCGGGTCAGTACGTCGCCACCTAACCGGCGCGTCGCCTCCAATCGACTCGACGCGCACCGTCGAGCCATCGAAGGAGTGGAGAGCGAAGGGGACTTCTACAGTCGCGCCGCGCTCCGTCAGTGCCACGAAGAGAGCGGCTGGGGACGGTGCGATCGGCTTGACCACTTCGAGCGTGATCGGCAGCACGCTCGCCACTTCACGCTCCCCGGCGAGAATGATCTTGATCTCACCCTTTACAAGTTCCCCCGCTGCCGCGTCCGGGCGGCAAACCACCGACATCGTACGCTTCGCTAGTCCGATCGCACCGTCGCGGTTGTCACCGCGCACGACAATGTTGGCGCCGGAATACTCGATCTCCGCAGGCAATGTCGCGACCCCGGCTTCGGACCCTCGGAGTTCGATCGTGCGCACCACTTCGCCCCCTTCGGGCACGACGACGTAGAGCCGCCCCGGAGTGGCGCGAAGGTCGCCAGAGCGGTCGATCTGGCCGGTCACCTGGATGCGGTGCTGCTCGCGCCGGCCTGTCGCCGACCGAGCGATCAGGAAGACGGTCTGGCTGAAGCGCTCGCCGCCAGCCTTCGAGGCATCCGCGACGATGCGGAGCGTCGCGGCCTGCGCAGGCCCGACACTGTCGGCCGCCATCGCGGCCTTGACGCAGCCGCACGTCGTGATCAGGTCTTCGATATGAACCCAGTCGACCGACTCGTTTCTGACGAGAATATCAGCCGACACGGTCGCGAACGGCTCGATGACGCCGAGATCGATGCCCCCCCCGACGCGAAGCGCGTTTCCCGATTCTTTTGCAACGAGCCGCGCAGCCCCGAAGGATAGGAAAACGACCGCAGCGGCCCCGAGCACCCACACAGCGATCTTCAGTGCGATCGCGTACATGGCGAACTCCAAACCGCGTCTAGCGTACCAGGTATCCCTTCGAGTGCCAACTCGATTTTCGGGACAATCGTGAGTTCGTGGACCGACCGCGCCGCCCCCGCCCGCCGAGCCCAAGGCGAAGGAGACCCCCAAGAAGCCCGCCGCCGCGGGGGACAGAGACAGCGCGAGGCCAAATAGGAATGAACGATTGATATTGAGGAACATGGTTGCGTCTCCACGCTGATGGATGGTTTCACCAAGGCGTCTTGGCTGGGGCGATCGGCCCTCATCCCTTCTCACGAGGAAACAGCCGCGACCACCAAATGGCATCATGGGATTTCGAAAGGAGGGGTCGCGCGGCGCCTCGCTTCATGAGCAGGCATGGCTGCTCATGAAGCGCGCCGAGGGGTCGAATCAAGCCCGGACCGTCTGCGAGCGAGAAACACGCTTCGACCTGTCGGCCCTCTCACTCCGCGATCCGCGGCCGGATCATCAGCAGCTTCAGCCCGTACCCCTCGTACACCATGTCCACGGTGTCGAATTTGAACGCCCGGCCGTAGTAGGGATGGAAGCGGCAGCGAATACCGCCCAGCGGACCCTGCTCCACAATGACCTCGGTGCTGCCCATGCTGATCACCATGCGGTTGAGCATGGCGAACAGGTCGTCGCGGTTGCGCCGCATGAACTCGGCGAAATCGTCGAAGTCCATCCCCGCCGCCTCGTACTCGTCCTTCGTGTGCTTCGCCAGCGCCTCCTCCCACAGCAGCTCGTAGGTCTCGTCGGTGATGCACCTGAGCGTGAAGGAGATCACCTGCTCCGGCTGCAGGGCGCGGAACCGGGGCGTGCCATCCGGGTTGGTCTCCGCCGGACCGCCGCCCGCCACGGCCGGCCCGAGCTTGCGCGGGCGATGAATGATGATGGTGCCATCGGGCAGCTCGACGCGCGGCTGCACGATGCCCTCGCGCAACTGGTACTCCGGCACGTCCTTGTAGATGATCGTCTGGGTGGAGCAGCCGCCCAGGAGCCCGGACACGCCCGCGAGGATCGCCCAGGCGGCAGGCCGCCGCATCGTCACACGCCGGATTGACGCGAGCCCCATCGTCACGCACCGGCCTCCTGCGGCAAGCCCACGGGGCGCGTAACGGGCTGGGGACGCGAGCGCATCCACAGATCGTGGAGGGCGAACTCGGTCCGAGGTTCCGGCCAATCGATGCGGAGATGCCCGCCACGGCTCTCCTCGCGCCACAATGCCGCCCGTGTGATGAGCGCCCCCACCGTCAGCAGGTTCTGCGTTTCCCACCCCGCGGGATCGTCGAAAATCTTGTCCAGCACGTAGCGGCCCCAGAAGCCGAACATCTCCAGTGCATCGGCCAGCTTGACCCCCGTGCGCTCGATGCCCACGTTGCGCCACATGGCGGAACGGAGCGAGCTGCGCACGTCGGCCAGATCGAGTTCCGCCCGATCGGATGGCCGGATGTCGCTGACGATCTGAATCGACCGGCCCGAGCCGCGATGATGACGTCCCGCCGCCTCGCCGCAGCGGCGACCGAACACCAGCCCCTCCAGCAGGGAGTTGCTGGCCAGCCGATTGGCCCCGTGGAGCCCATTGCACGACACCTCGCCGCACGCGTACAGACCGGGGACCGTGGTGGCCCCGTCGAGATCGGCCCATACCCCGCCCACGGTGTAGTGGGCCGAAGGATGCACCGGGATGAGATCCTTCCCGGCGTCGATGTCGAACGACCGGAGCAGCCGATCGAAGGCGGGAAAACGCTCGGCGAAGCGCGCCCCGCCGATGTGACGGACGTCAAGGAACACGCAGGCGTCCTGCGTTCGGGCCATCTCGCGGATGATGGCCCGGCTCACCACGTCGCGCGGCGCCAGTTCCGCCATGGGATGCACTTCCGGCATGAACCGGCGCCCCTCACGGTCCACCAGATACGCCCCCTCCCCGCGGATCGCCTCGGTGATGAGCGCGCGGCTGGCGCCGGCCACGTACAGCGTGGTCGGGTGAAACTGAACGAACGCCATATCGGCGAGCATTGCCCCGGCGCGCCAGGCCATCGCCATGCCGTCGCCCGTGGCCACGGCGGGATTGGTGGTCTCCCGATACACCTGTCCCGCACCGCCCGTGGCGAGAATCGTCGATCCGGCCCAGATGATCTGCAGCCCGTATCGCGGGTGGTAGGTGATGGCTCCGACCACGGGCGAGGCCGCACCGCTGGAAGCGGACGACGCGGCGCCGTTGCCCTCGGGAGCATTGTCGGCGGCTGTCAGCAGATCCAGCGCGAAGCAGTTCTCGAACAGCCGCACGTTGGGCAGCGACTGAAGATGCGACGCCAGGCAGCGCGTCAGTTCCTCGCCGGTTCTGTCGCCGTGGCTGTGGGCGATGCGGTGGTGGTGGTGTCCGCCCTCGCGCCCGAGCATCAGTCGTCCTGCCTGGTCGCGGTCAAACTTCATACCCCATTCGATCAGCTCCTGAATGCGCGCCGCGCCGTCCTCCGCCAAGGTTCTCACCACGGTGGGTTCGCATAATCCCGCGCCGGCGGCGAGCGTGTCCTCCACGTGGGCTTCGATGGTGTCATCCGACGCCAGGACCGCCGCGACGCCCCCCTGCGCCCAGGTCGTGTTTGACTGATCAAACGTCCTCTTGGCCAGGACGATCACGTCGCCCGAACCGGCGGCCTCGATGGCCGCCCGAAGCCCCGCCACGCCCGTGCCGATCACCAGCGTGTCGGTGAAGATCTGCGGCAGCAATGGCGACCGGAAGGGGATCAGGTACCGGCGTTGGTCGTAGGCGGTGAGCATGGGCGGGTGGAAGTGCTGCGTGCTGAATACAGAGAACGGAGTGGGGTTCCGAGGTCCGGGCTCGCTGGTTCTCCGATCCCTTGATTCCCCGATGCCCGCCATCCGTCGAGAGTTGCGTGGAACCTCCCGATGCCTGAAGCCCGGCGCCTGACGTTTTTCCCAGCGGGTGGCGGCTCAACCCTCACCCATCAATTCTTTCCCCGGATCAACTCCGTCGCCCGCTTCTTCTCCGCTTCGTCCGTCACTTCGCGCTTGGCGTGGGTGCGCGGGTCGTAGGCGATGATGGCGTGCGTGGCGGGGTCGTACACATACATCAGCCCGGTCTCCGGGTCGGCGACGTAGGGCATCGGCGCTGGCCGCGCCTGGGCCGGCTCCGGTTCGGTGAGCGGCGCCGCGTGGGTGTCGAAGACGAAGGACGCCGCCCACAGCTGGCTCGACTTCGATTCATCGCGCTGGCTGGTCCAGATCATCACCGATCCATCGCGGTTGAACGCCGGCAGACCGTCAAACCCCTCGGCGTGGGTGATGCGCCGGTTGCGCGTGCCGTACTTCGCGGGGCGCCCGTTCGTCCCCGGGTCGCCCGCGTCCGCGTCGATGATGAACACCTCGTAGTTGCGGTGACCCATCTCACTGCCGGCGTAGACGAGGAAGCGGCCGTCCGGGGTCCAGAACGGCGCCCAGTTGACGTAGGGGTTGTCCGTAAGTTGGAACTCCCTCGCCAGGCCGGTAATCTCGCCGGACGCGTTGAAGGCCAGTTCCGCCACGAAGATCTGGAGCAGGTTGTCGCCTCGACGGTCGGACCGATAGCAGAGCCGCGTTCCATCGGGTGAGAAGAATGGTCCGCCATCGTAGCCGGCGTGACCGGCGATCACCACGTCCCGCCCCGTGGTCAGGTCGCGGATGAGCAGGTCGCCGCCGCGCTGGCCCTCGGACTCCACCCGACGGCAGTACACGAGGTATCGGCCGTTGGGACTGATGACGCATTCGGCCAGGTAGGCCTCGCGGTTCTCCAGCAGGGGCTTGAGCGTCGCCGCCGTCCCGTCCGCCGAGGCGACCTCGCACTCCACGATGGTCATTTCACGGGGAAACTCCCACACGTAGCGGCTGGTGCCGCGCTGGTACCCCGAGGCCCCGGCATCGGCCGGTACGCCCAGCGTGGAGCCGAAGATCACCACGCCGGGCCTGGTCGGATGGAACCACCCGCACGTGTTCGACGACCCCGGCGGGCTGAGCCGCTTGTAGTTGGTCAGCCCCGCGATGCGGCCCGAAGCGTCGTACACCACGTCGGCGACGTACATCTGGTAGAACGCCTCCGGCTTCTGCCCTTCCGCGGGCACTTCCACGGCCTGGAAGATGATCTGCCTGTCATCCGGAGAGAAGTACGACTCTCCTGCCTTGATGAACCGATCGGGGAAGGTGAGCTGAACGTGGTTCTCCAGGATGCCGCGCTCGGCCTCGCGCCAGTCGGCGACGGCGATGTGCTCGGGCGCCGGACTGTTGCGCTCCGCCGCGTGAGCCGTCGGTTCTTTGGGGGCCTTGGGGCAGAGCAGATACGCTCCCGCCGCCAGCAGCACAAGTACGATGAGGGCGCGTCGTCGCATCGATGATTCCAGCCCGCCACGATGGCCTTCGATTTCCCGCCGCCGGATGGCGGTGAATGGTCGATCATAGCCGGTGAATGTTGAAAGTCGCGCCTGTCGCGGACCAGGCCGCGGGCCCGCTACCCTCGTTTCGTGCAGCTGGACGTTCTGTTCAAGAATGATCGGATTCTGGCCGTGAACAAGCCCCCCGGGCTGCTTTCCGTGCCGGGACTGGGACCGCAGAACCAGGATTGCATCGCCTCCCGTGCCGCGGCGCTGTTTCCCGGCGCGATGATCGTCCACCGGCTTGATTCCGAAACCAGCGGGGTGATGGTGCTGGCCCTGGACCCGGACACGCATCGGCGGCTGAGCATGCAGTTCGAGAAACGACGCACGGAGAAGGCCTATGTCGCCATCGTTCAAGGCCAGCCCGACGGAGATGAGGGTGAGATCGATCTGCCCATCCGCAAGGACATCGACAACCGCCCCATGAGCATCGTGGACCGCGTGCATGGCAAGCCCTCCGTGACGAGGTGGCGCGTCATTGAACATCTGGGCGACCGGACGCGGCTGGATCTCGTCCCCGTCACCGGCCGCACGCACCAGCTGCGTCTCCACCTGAGCGCGGTCGGGCACCCCATCCTGGGCGACTCGCTCTACGCCCCCGCCGCGGTTCGATTCCTCGCTCCGCGCCTGCTGCTGCACGCCCGCCTCCTCATGGTCACCGACCCCGGCACGCAGGAGCGGCTGACCTTCGAGTCCCCCGTGCCGTTCTGACGCACGGGTCGCCGCACCTGTTTCGCCCCTAGAATCGCGTCAAACACCTGCCAGTACTGGAATCGAGAGACCGCCCATGCCCTACTACACCAGACTCGGCCAGTTGCCGCCCAAGCGCCACATTGTCTTCCGCCGCCCGGATGGCGCGCTGTATTCCGAGGAAGTCTTCGGCACCGAGGGATTCGTCGGCCCCACGTCCACGCTCTACCACATCCACCCGCCGACCCAGGTGACCGGCTGGAAGCGCCAGTACAGCACGAAGGTCGAGTACGTGGAGCAGGAGGTGATGCGCATGCGTCATCTCAAGACGATGCCCCATCCGCCCAAGGGCGACCCCGTCACGGGCCGCGTGGTGCTGTTCGGCAACCGCGACGTGGAGATGTCCATCTGCGTGCCCGCCGAACCGATGAACTACCACTTCAAGAACGCCATGGGCGACGAATGTCTGTTCATCCACTTCGGTTCGGGCACGGTGTACACCATGTTCGGCACGCTGAAGTTCGGCCCCAAGGACTACATCATCATCCCCAAGGGCACGATCTACCGGATGGAGTTCGACCTGCCCTCTGAAAGCAGCCCGCCACCTCGATTCATCTGCTTCGAAACCGCCAACGGCTCGCACATCCTGCCTCCGCCTCGCTACATCTCGAAGAAGACCAGCCAGTTCCTCGAGCACGCGCCCTACTGCGAGCGCGACCTGCGGCTGCCCCAGCTGCCGCTCACCTACGACGAGCGAGGCGAGTTCGAGGTCCGCATCAAGGCCCGCGACCTGGTCCACTCCTACATCTACTCGTACCACCCGCTCGATGTCGTCGGCTGGGACGGCTGCTACTACCCCTACATCTTCAACATCGACGACTTCAGCCCCATCGTGGGCAAGCACCACCTGCCGCCGCCCACGCACCAGACCTTCGAGGGCGAGAACTTCGTCATCTGCTCGTTCTGCCCGCGGCTGCTGGATTTTCACCCGCAGGCGATTCCGATCCCCTACAACCACTCCAACCTCGACTCCGACGAAGTGCTCTACTACGTCGAAGGCGACTACAAGGCCCGCAAGGGCATCGAGGTCGGGTCGGTCACACTGCACCCGCAGGGCATCCCTCACGGGCCGCACCCCGGCACCATCGAGAAGTCGCTGGGCAAGACGGTCACCAACGAACTGGCGGTGATGTGCGACACCTTCCGTCCGCTCTTCCCCACCAGGGCCGCCCTGGGACTGGATGATCCCGCCTACCCGGATTCGTGGAAGGGAGAGCACTTTCCCATGAGCGTGGGGCAGCACCACCCCAACGGCGAAGCGAAGACCGCCGCGACGGCCCGCCTTGCGTCGGGGGAGACGGTGAATACCTGGACGTGAGGAGAAGGAGAGGCATCAGGCGAAGGCGCCGGGCGGCGACTTGGCTGGGTGCCCCAATCCGCGAGTCCCGCCGTGATCACACCACTCCGACACAGGTGGAGGACACATGATGGCCCGACTCCCTCTCAGTACGATTGCTCCACTCCTGGTGCTCACGGTGGCGATGAGTTTCGGCTGCGCCACGGAGCGTACCATCGCATGGCACGACGCGGACCTGGGAGCAACCGATGGACCCCCTCCCGGCCAGAACCCGCCCCCGAAGGATGACAAGGACGAAGCCGGGAAAAAGGTCAAAATCAAACTCGGCAAAGGCGAACTCGAAGCCGAATATACACTTGAAATCGCCGCGGACTTTCTCAGTCGAACCAAGGGGCTCAGCGGCCGGAAGGAAATCGCCGAGCGTGGCGGCATGATCTTCGTCTACACCAACGCCGACATCCGCAACTTCTGGATGTACGAGTGCCTGGTGGACATCGACATCCTCTACCTCGACCCCAAGGGCGTGGTGACGGCCACACACACCATGAAGGCCGAGCCGCTCCGCCAGCCGCGCGAATCGGCGGCCATGTACGAAGCCCGACTGAAGCGCTACACCAGCCGCCGCCCCGCCCAGTTCGCCATCGAGCTCAAGGCCGGCGAGATCAAGCGGCTTGAGATCAAGCCCGGCGACGTGATCGAGTTCGACCGTAAGAAACTGACCGACCTGGCCAGGCGGCTGGAGGAGGAGGACGGCCTGTGACCCGCGCCTCGCGTGCCACCGCCGTGTCGGCCGGACGAGTCCTGCCAGGCGAAGGGCAACCACGAAGTCGGGCGACGTGGCGGTGGGAGCCACAGAGAAGCGATGCAGCGCGGTTCAACTCGCCTCGGCGTCAAAGAGCGCATCCGTCTGCTTGCGCGACAAGGTCATGCCGACATGCCCGGCCCCCGCGGCCGTCGCCCGGCGACCCTGTCGCGTGCGGGCGATGAAGCCCAACTGCAGCAGGTAGGGTTCGACCACGTCCTCGAGCGTACCCGCGTCCTCGCCCATCGTGGCGGCCACGGCCTCCAGCCCCACGGGACCACCCTCGTAGGTCGTCAGGATCACGCGCAGATACTGCCGATCGAGGTGATCGAGGCCGAGGGCGTCCACTCCTTCCAGTTCAAGGGCGGCATCCACGACGGCATCCGTCAGCCGCCCCTGCGCGCGGACGAGTGAGAAGTCCCGCACCCGCCGCAGCAGGCGATTGGCGATGCGGGGCGTGCCCCGGCTGCGCCGCGCGATGGCGCCGATGGCGGCTGGCTCGACGCCGTCCATCCGCAACAGACGTGCGGAGCGGTCGAGGATGCGCGTCAGGTCCGCTTCGTCGTAGTACCGAAGGTGATGCACGATGCCGAACCGGCTGCGCAGCGGGCCGGAGAGCAGCCCCGCCCGCGTGGTCGCCCCGATCAGCGTGAATGGCTTGAGCGGCAGCGTGATGACCTTGGCGTGCATGCCGGAATCGACGGTGAAGTCGATTTTGCAATCCTCCATGGCGGGGTAGATGTACTCCTCCACGGCGGGGGGCAGCCGGTGAATCTCATCGATGAACAGAATGTCGCGCGGCTCCAGCTTCGTGAGCATGCCGACCAGGTCGCCCGCCTTGGTGAGCGCGGGGCCGGATGTGACATACGCCCGCGTACCCATCTCACGCGCGATGACATGGGCCAGCGTGGTCTTGCCCAGCCCGGGCGGGCCGTGGAGGAGGACGTGCTCGACGGCTTCGGTGCGGGCGCGGGCGGCTTCCAGGGCGATCGACAGCCGCTCGATCAGGTCGCGCTGGCCGATGTACTCAGCCAGCGTCGCGGGGCGTAGCAATGAGGTGGCCGGCTCCTCATCCTCACGCCGGGCCGCCGCGGACACGATGCGATCCTTCGCCATGACGACATGAGAGCGTGTTTGGGGCCGCTGGGCAAGGGGGAAGGTGATGGATCGTGGGAATGAACAAGCCATCAGCCATCAGCCGTCACCCCTCAGCACTCGGCATCGAGCACATGTCGCGCCGTACTTTGTGCTTCCCCGTTGCCCCAGCACCCGGCCCAGGCGACGATGTCTGTGTGCCCGAACTGCCGGACATCGAGGCGTATCTGGCCGCACTGAGCTGTCGCGTGATGGGGCGACGGCTGGAGCGCCTGTCGATCCGCGGACCGTTTCTCGTGCGCACGGTGGACCCGCCGATCGACGCGATCGAGGGTCTGCACGTGGCGACCTTGCGGCGCCTGGGGAAACGCCTCGTGCTCGGGTTCGAGCCGGACCTGTTTCTCGTGATCCACCTGATGATCGTCGGGCGCCTCCATTGGACCGATCCCATGGCTTCAGACGGTGGCGCCGGACCTGACCGACGCCCCGGAACCGTCCGCGGGGCGAAGAGCGATCTGGCGCGCTGGATGTTCGACTCCGGCGTGCTCACGCTGACGGAAGCGGGAACCACGCATCGTGCCTCCCTGCACCTGGTTCGGGGCGAGCCGTCGCTGGCCGCGCTCGACCCAGGCGGCATTGAACCGCTGGCGTGCTCGCGCGATGACTTCGCCGCCGCACTGCGGCGCGAGAGCCGCACAATCAAACGGGCGCTGACCGATCCGCACACGTTCAGCGGCATCGGCAACGCGTACTCAGACGAGATTCTGCACCACGCACGGCTGTCGCCGCTCACGCTCACGCGAACGTTGTCGGATACGGACGTTGACCGGCTCCGTCAGGCCGTGGTCCACGTGCTGACGACCTGGACGAGCCGTCTGATCGCGGAGGCGGCGGATCGCTTCCCCGAGCGTGTGACCGCCTTCCGCCCCGAATTCGCGGTGCATGGCAAGTTCGGCCAGCCCTGTCCCACATGCGGCGAAGCCGTGCAGCGCATCGTGCGCGCTGAGAACGAGATCAATTACTGTCCCGGCTGCCAGACGGACGGGCGGATTCTGAAGGACCGCTCCCTCTCCCGCCTGCTGCGCGATGCGTGGCCCAGGACGACGGATGATCTCGATTGAAGGATCATCGCTGGTGACATCGTTCAGCCGCTCATCGGATCAGGACGCGGCGAGGGTCGCGGCGGCGGATTGGCCCGGCGCTTGCGACGACGCAGGGCCGGTTCAATCCACAGATACAGACCGCTGAACACCAGGTACAGCAGACAGAACGCGATGGCGGGCATGACCCACCCATGAACCCACGAACCGTAGAACGAACCGTCGTGCAACTGCTCGATCAGGTCGGAGCGGCGGTACTCCACCTGCAGCACCTGGGCAGTACGGAGATCGACCTGAATCTCCCACCGATTGTTAAGCGGAACGACCTTCAGGATGCCCTTCTTCGGGCGCACGTCGAGGCGATCCACGTCCTTCCACGACTGAATGCCTGCTTCAGGCACGACACGGATCGACTCGAGAATGGCGTCAAAGTCGGCGGTCAGTTCATAGGTCGCGGACCCCTTCTGTTCAGGCGGCTGAATCCACGGCACCTGCTTCTTGATGAGCAGCAGGAAGCCGGTGACGCCGATGTTCAGGAACACGACCGCGGCGATGATGCCCACCCATTTGTGCGTCGTCCAGAAGAACTTGAAGCCGGATGCGGCCATGATCTCTCCCTGAATCGTGCGCGGGATGTCGGGCGAATCATCGGCCGATCCGGCACGTATGGTCTATATTCACCCTCACCACGCAAAGGTTTCGCTCCGATGAGCCGGACTCCGACGCCAGACGCACGCTCAAGCAATGACGCAGCGCTGTCGTTGCGCGAACTGCGCTTCCGCTACCTAGGCGGGGAGTCGGCGGCATGGGTCGTCGATGTGCCTCGGCTGGATCTGGCGGCGGGCGAACAGATGCTCCTGAGGGGCGGCTCGGGGACGGGCAAGAGTACGCTCCTCAATCTGGTGGCGGGACTGATGACGCCCTCGTCCGGTACGGTGCGGGTCAAAGGCACGGACATTCACGCCCTGCGCGGCGCGGCGAGAGACCGCTTCCGGGGACGCACCATCGGCATGATCTTCCAGACCTTCAACCTGCTGCAGGGCTTCACGGCGGCGGAGAACGTGATGGCGGCGCTGATGTTCTCGGATCGGCCGCGCGGACAGCACCGCGATCTGGCCCGCGCGCTGCTGACGCATCTGGGCATCACGACGCCTGATCGAGAAGTGTCACGCCTGAGCGTCGGACAGCAGCAGCGCGTCGCGGTGGCTCGCGCGGTCGCCTGCGATCCAGCCCTCGTGCTGGCCGATGAGCCAACCGCCTCGCTCGACCCGGAGAACGCGGGCACGGCGATCGAACTGATTCAATCCATCTGCCGCGAGAAGAACGCCGCGCTGCTGTGCGTCAGCCACGATCCCACGATCGCTGAGCGATTTGAACGAGTCGAGCGATTGGAGGAGTTGCGCAGCGAGGCGGCGGCGTAGGGGCGCTCGGCTGTCGATCGTTGGTTTCGGTGATCGGAACTCAGCACCTTGCACTCATTACCCAGTCCTCAGTCCTCCATCCTCTGTTCCCATGGCCATCACCAACCTCACCATCATCCGACGATCACTGGCCGCGAGGATGTTCTCGACGGTGACGACCATCCTCACTGTGGCGGTGGCGGTCGGGCTGATGCTCATCCTGCTGTCGATGCGTGAGTCGGGCCAGAAGGCGTTCGAGCGCGGCACCGGCAACATGCACCTGCTGGTCACCAAGGAGCGGGATCGGCTCGTCTCCGTGCTTCACGCGATTTTTTACACCGCCGCGCCGGGGCAGTACATGGAATGGCGCGAGTACCAGTCAATCCTCGATCGCTACGCGGGGGCGGGTCGAGGGCCGGGCGCGCTGGAGTACGCCATTCCCGTACAGCAGGGCGACACGTATCGCGGATTCCCGGTCACCGCGACGACGAGCGAATTCTTCACACGCTTCAGCATCGACCAGGACTACTCCGCGGATGATCCCGCCCAGGCGGATCGCCGACCGTGGCGTTTCGCCGAGGGCCGGCCGTTCCAGGGAGAATTCGAGGTCGTGCTGGGGTCGCAGGTCGCCCGCCGCACCAACCTGCGGATCGGCGACATCATCCACATGACGCACGGGGCCAGCACCTTTGCGGGCGACACGCCGGGGGCTCACGTGCATGACGAGTACGACTGGCGCGTGGTCGGCATCCTCGAACCCACCGGCAGCGCGCACGATCGGGCCATCTTCTCCAACATCGTCAGTTCGTGGATCGTTCACGCCCATGACCGGCTCAAGCGTGAGCGCACCGGGGCCTTCACCATCACCGAGCAGGACCTGGTGGATGACGATCGCAAGATCACGTCCGTCCTGCTGCGCGCCCGGGTGCGCCCGGGGCGGCAGATGTCCACGCTGATCGGCCCCATCGCCTTCGAGCTCAACAGGGAATTCACCGTCGCCGAGCCCCGCACCGAGGTGACCAACCTGTTCCGCATCGTGGGCAACATCGGAGACATCCTGCTGGGCATGGCGGTGGTGGTGATGGTGTCCAGCGGCATCGCCATCCTGCTGGCGCTCTACAACTCGATGGAGCAGCGCCGCCGCCAGATCGCGGTGCTGCGCGTCCTGGGCTGCTCGCAGCGGCGGATGTTCTTCCTGGTGGTCAGCGAATCCGCCGCCATCGGGCTGGGCGGGGCGCTGGCGGGGCTGGCCCTGTGTGTCCCCGCTTCTCAGGTCGTCTCGGAAGTGATGATGCGGCGGCTGGGCGTGGTGGTCGAGCCCTCGCTGGACTGGCCCTACGTGGCGCCGGTGCTGGCGGGAACCGTGCTGCTGGCCTGCGTGGCGGGCATCGTGCCGGCCTCGGTGGCCTACCGCACCAGTGTGGCGCGGAATCTTCGCCCGGCGGCGTAGAATCGCGGAACGATTCGACCGGTAGAATCGGGCGTTCGGGGCGCGCCGCGCGATGGTCCGCGCGGGCCGCCGGGCCGATTGATGACGAGGTGCAACGATGCGCGTGATGCTCGCCGCGTGTGGAATGGTGACGGCCCTGGGCGGCGTGCTGCTGGCCAGTACGATCAATCCGGTCCGGCAGGACGCCCCACCGACCGCGCCACCCGTCACCCCGCCGACGCCGACGGCCCCCCCGTCCGCGACGCCCGACGACCGCTTCGCCCGCACGCTCCCTCCCGGCCAGGCGCTCATCGACCTCGTCAACTCGCTCAAGCCCTCCATCGTCACGCTCACGGTGTCGGACGAGGACGGCATCGACGTGGCCTCGTCCACGGCGTTTCTGCTCACCGAGTCGCTGCTCATCACCAACCACGGCGCGCTGGTGGAAGGCGTCAAGGCGCGCGTCACGCTTGCCACGGGGCAGACGATCCCCGTCGAGCAGGTGGTCGGCGAGATGAAGGAGGTCAATCTCACCCTCATCGCCATCAAGCGTCCGGAACACGTCAAGCCGGAGTCGCTCAAGCCCCTGCCGCTGGCCACCCGGGCCGCGGGAGAAGGCGACGAGTTCATCGTCATCAGCGCTTCGGTCGATCGGGATCACGCCGTGGCCCGGGGCAAGGCGACGAAACGAGAGCACGCTCCCGACCTGGGCGACGTGGTTCGTGCCGAGGTCAACTTCCTGCCGGGCTCCACCGCCGCGCCGGTCCTCAACGGCAAGGGTGAAGTGATCGGCGCGGCCGGGTTCGCCAAGGTGGGCGAGAAGACTGAGCGATTCATCGTGCCCGCCGACCGACTGCTCGCCCTGCGCGTCAGCGCCGAGGGCGGCAAGCCGGTCACGCTGGCCGAGTACCGGGATCAGTTCGGAGGCAGCGCGGGCCGCAGCCGCCAGCCGGAGGAGCCCATCAAGCTCGAGGCCACCATCGTCAAGCGCGAGGACGGCTCGCTGCTCATCGACGATCAGTACGTCGTCCGAGGCGAGGGCACGGAAGCGAACCCCTACAAGATCACGTGGGATCTGCTCTACTCCGCCGCCCGCGTCTATCGCCCGCGCGAGGGCAAGGACAAGCTTCCTGAACGCATCACGTTCCTGCATGACAAGTGGGTGGAGATGCCGGGCTACGTGGCCTTCCCGCTGATGACCAACACCAGCCGCGAGATTCTGCTGATGCTCAATCAGTGGGACGGCTGCTGCATCGGCGTGCCCCCTACTCCGTATGACGCCATCGAGGTGACGCTGGTCGATGAAGTCACCGTCGAGGGCGGGCTCAACATCTTCAACTACGGCACCGTGCGCGGAAAGCTGAAGGTGGACCCCTACGTCGTCAACAAGTGGCTCGTGGGGCTGTACCTGATGGAGGACGCCAAGTTGGCGTTGGATGACAAATAGTCCGCGTAAGGCGTTCACCATCGAATCGCCAGATTCCGCCTTCAACCGCGACGACCATTGGCCAGACGCGCCTCGCGGCGTCGATTCTCCTCGTGGTTGCGGTCCAGCGAGCGGCCGAAGGATCGCAGCCACTCCGGCTGACGAAACGCGGTGTTGCTCGTTGAGCGCGCGGCGCGAAGTCGGCTGAGCACGTCGAAGCGGCGGTCGGCTTCTCTCGCCGAACGGCTCGCTCGCGGCGCCGTCTCCGGTCCAAGGTTGGCGAAGCGCCCGGCGAACTGGGGCTCCCTTGACTGAGAGGACATCTCGTCAATGCCTCGCTGGTTCAGAGCGAGGGCGGCGGGGTCCGCGTCCACCCAGCCGGTCACGACATCATTCCGAAACATCACCGTTCGAGAGGCATAGTTCCAACGTGTTCCGTCCTGCTCAATGGTCCGCGGTTCACCAAGCAATGCTCGCACGGACTCGCGCGTCATGCCGGCGGTCAGCGAAGGAGCGGGCGTAGTCGAGGTCTCGGCCTCCGCCGACGCCAGACGCTTCGGGGCCGCTCTCCGCAGATCGCCCCGATGGCAGGAGCGGCAGTCCGCTGAAACGTGCCCGGCGTGCGTTTCCGCGTCGGTCAGACCGAGCGCGGCGGCGGCAGAGAGTTCTGTTGGCCGCCATGCGATCGCCCGATCGTCAGCAACGTGATGGGTGCTGGCGGAATGCGATTCCGCGCGGGTGTTCGGCGTCATGCAGTACACCGTTCCACCGAGAATCGTCGTGAGCGATGCATAAAGCAATGTGCTGCGCATGGGGCTGTTCCTGTCTTGGGTTGGCGTGGACACATGCCGTCACTCAACCGGATACACCGCCGATGCGCGGAAGCAATGAATCAAGGCCGATCCTCCCCTCGTCGGCGCCATCCCCGCCGGTCACGACATCCGTGCGGAACGGGAAAACCAGGTCGACTCTCCGGCGAACTGTGCGGAGTAGGCCTGGATGGCCGATAAAGAAGGCGGTTCCCCCAGCGTCAACGCACGGAGTGTTCTTATGCACGGCGTCACGTGGTTCATCCCTGCGGTGTGTTTCCTGATGCTGCTGCTGTTTGGTTGCGCCCAGGAATCGAAAACGTCATTTGAGATCGGCGCGGGTGGCAAGGCCGTCGTCGAAGCGCCCCCCGGCACCTACCGCATCCGCATCGCCAATCATGGGCCGGGCGAGGTGCAGGTCGCCGCCAAGGACCGACGACTGCTTGTCCAGTCCCAGGCGACGCTGGAGCCGAACACGCTTCGTCCGTTTCCCGTCTTTCCGCAGGGCATGGGGCGATACGAGCTGCTCAATCTCTCCGGATCACCCGCCAGAATCCGCGTCCATCTCGAGGGGCGCGAGCCGCTCCCGGCCAGGGTGGATGTGGCAGGCCCCGATCCGGTGGCGGCTGGGCAGGTCGAATGACTTCATCCGGCGCACCCGCCGGGGCGCGCTGACCGGCGTTGCGTTCCGGGCGATGCCTTCCTACGCTGCGCCTATGGCGATTCTCGTTCTGGAGCACTCCGATCTCACCGGCTCGGGCCGTCTGGGTGAGATGCTGCGCGATTACGGCCACCGGCTCACCGTGGTGAAACTCCACCAAGGCCACGACTTGCCGCCGGACCTGGATGACGTGGATGGTGTCGTCACCTGCGGCGGACCGCAGCATGCCTATGACGACTCACTTCCGTGGCTGGCGGACGAGATGACGTTGCTGCGCCAGGCGCGGGAACGCGACATTCCCATCGTCGCCATCTGTCTGGGAAGCCAGATTCTCGCCCGAGCCCTGGGAGGTGAAGTAACCCGCATGGAGCGCCTTGAACTGGGCTGGCTGCCGGTCACCCTGACCGGGGCGGGAACGAATGACATCGTTCATGCGGGCGTCGGCTGGACGACGGTCCAGCTCCACTGGCATCGCGATTTCGTTTCCAAGCTGCCGCCCGGCGCCACGCTGCTGGCCAGGAGCGCCGCCTGCCCCGTGCAGGCCTGGTCACACGGACTCCGCACATACGCCTTCCAATACCACCCCGAGGTCGATGCGGACGACCTGGAACGCTGGATGGCGGACTCGCCCAGCGATCTGACCGAGGCGGGCATCGATGCGCAGACGCTCCGTCGACAGACCGCCGAGCATCTGCCCGACATGGCCCGGGTTGCGTCGCGCCTGTTTGAGGCGATCGCCCTGCTGGTGATGCCGCTGGATCGGCGCTACGCGGGGATCACGAAGGACCTGCATCACTGAGCCGGCAGATCATCCGTTGTGCGCACGCGCATCACGGGATACCGACTTCCCACCATCAGGCGGTCGCCGAAGAAATCCCACGCCGCCAGGCCGTCTTCTGATTGCGGCTCCAGCAGGTACACGATCAGGTTGCCAAGCGGCTGCGCGGTGCGCACGATCGTGCTGCCCTGGGGCAACGTCGCCTTTTCGCGCGAGGCCCGTACGTCGAGTGACCGGATGGTCCGACCCTGAAACGGCTGCTGGGCGCTGGCGATGGATGTCACCTCGTAGGCCTCAACCACCGCATCGCCCGCGAATGACTCGACCGTGACGCCGTGCTGTCGCAGTTTCTCCACGATGTCATCGTGACCGGGAGGTATCAGGTACGCCAACGGCCGCGACACGCTGAGCGTCGGCTCGAACCGACCCAGGTGGACGACGGGATAGTCCTTCGGCGTGGTCGTTGGACGCAGCCGGACCCCCCGGCGGCCCTCGCCCTGCGGGGGGGGTGGAGGATTCTCATATTCCCACCCCTTGGCGATGACCAGCCCCGGCGCCGCAGCGAAGCGGTGACGGATACCCACCACGTCGCTTGGCTGGGGATCCGACCCGCGGACGATCGTCGTCTCGCGCGCCTGTTGATGCAGCTCCAGCACCTTCTCGCGGTGCTCGGCGGAATAGGTCATCAGTTCGCGCACGAACTCGCGCGTGCAGATCACGCGATCCCTGTACGGTGCGTAGGAGTACGCCTCGGACAGCACCTGCATCTGCCCGCGCAAACCCTGATACGGCCCGCCGTAGCGCGGTTGAGCAGAGTACGTCACCCACGCGGTATGGTCGCGGTTGAAGTCGCCGTAGAAGAACGTGTCGTACCCCGTGCGGGCCAGCAGACGTTTCGTCACCTCAGGCAGCATCGCGTCACGAACGAACTCGATCGACGGCAAAAAGCCGGAGGGGTTGGTCGGCGCGTCATAGGTGAGCGTGTAGCGGTGATACGAGCCGTTGGTGGTGTGGCAATCGACGGTGACGTGCGGATCCCACTCGGTGAAGAACCGCACCAGCGCCCGGGCCTCGGGGCTCTCCAGCTTCACGTAGTCGCGGTTGAGATCAAACCCCTGCGCGTTGGGTCGCACGCCGACTTCCTCCGGCCCGTCCTGCCCGGGCCGGTTCCGGGCCACGGGGCCGAAACGATCGTTGCCATCGGCGTTGTAGATCGGCGCCAGAACGACGACGAGATCCTTCAGCAGCGGATGCCCCTCGGACGTCGCCAGTTCGCGGGCGAGCATGAGGAGCGCCTCCTTGCCCTCCACCTCGCCGGCGTGGATGTTGGCGAAGGCGAAGAAGATGACTTTGCCGGAGGCCCGGGCTTCCACCGCGGACGACACCGGCGGGTCGGCGATGATGAGCAGGGGAATCTCGCGATCCTCGCTGGTGCGGCCCAGTTGCGCACGCACCGCGAGAGGCGATGCCGACGCCAATCGATCCATCAGGTCAACCACCTGCGCGTGCGCAGCGGTGCGGGTGTACTCGGACGACTCGGCGACGGTGAGGAACTCGTCGCCACGCCCGGGCAACGCATCGGACGGTTGAAGCAGACCGAACACCAGGGGCAATGCGACAAGGCCGGGGGCGAACATGAATCAACTCCCAGGGAGACCAGAAGCGCCTCGTAGGATACACGCGACGCGCCGACCGGTTCCGCACGGATCACGTGAGAACCCGCACCAATCTCAGCAAACCGCGACCGTGAGGAAGCGGTATGGTCTGCGCGCGAGCCGCGCATTCGCCTTCGCCGTTGCATCAGGCCGATGCGCGGTGCGATGACTGGCTCCGCCTGCTCCCCAGCAGCTCACGCAGACTCGCCAGCGAACCGAACCCGTTCCATGCGGCGAAGATGACCAGCAGAATCGCTGGCACGCCGCTGTAGAGGCCGCGCGGGTTGGTCCATTCCCAGATCGCCACCACGACGAACAGCACCGCGGTGATCAACCCGACGATCGCGTACAGCCAGTCCCCCGCCGTCAGGCGCATGAACGCCAGCACCGCGGCGAGGGCGCATCCGATCGCTCCACCCTTGAGCGTCCACTCCAGCATGGCGACCATGGGAATCCACTGAGGCGGCGTGTCGGTCGTGTATTGGTGCACCCACGACGACCCGAACCCGAAGTACGCAAACACCCCCGCGCTCACCAGCATGAAGAACATGTCGGCCCGAAGGTCGGATGATCGGTTGTCGACCATGAATGCCCCCTGGTAAGCGGAGAGAAGTCCGGCGACTGTCAGTTGATGGGTCATACGGACCGGACCCGCTCGACACCATTCTTTCACCAGTCCTCGGACCTTACTTCACCTCGCTCAACCGCACCGCGGCGCGTTCACGGGCGGAGAGGATCGCCGCGTGCAGCACGCGCTGAGTCTGGTAGGCGTCATCGAAGTCCGGCATCGGCACCACCGGCTTCTTATCCGAGATCAGGCGGATGATGTCCGCCGCCATGGACGTGAAGCAGTGTTCGTAGCCGATCAGGTGCGCGGGGGGCCAGTATGCCTCGGCATAGGGGTGGGCGCCGCCGGTGGTGCACATGATGCGGCTCCATCCGCGCACCCGCGGCTCCAGCGTGTTGTCCCACCATTCCAGTTCGTTCATGCGCTCGAAGTCGAACCGGATCGACCCCTTCTCCCCGTTCACCTCGATGGTGTTGCGGTTCTGGTTGCCGGTGGCCAGGCGCGTGGCTTCGAACGACCCCACCGCGCCGTTCTTGAATCGCGTGAGAAACAGCACCGCGTCGTCCACGTCCGATCGGCCCTTCCTTGCCTTCGATTTTGCCGCGCCCTTGCCGGAGATCTCGCCGCCCGCGGATTCAACGATGTCGCGCTGCCTGATGAATGTCTCCTCGATGGCCCCGACCACTTCGATAATCTCGTCGCCGGTGATGAAGCGGGCCAGGTCGATGATGTGCGCGTTCAGGTCGCCGTGCGCCCCGGAGCCGGCCAGTTTGGACTGGAACCGCCAGAGGAGTGGCGTGTCGGGTCCGCCCCAATCCTGCAGGTAGCAGGCCCGGACGTGGAAGATCCGACCCAGGCGACCTTCCGCCACCAGCTGATGCGCCAACGCGGTCGCCGGACATCGCCGGTAGTTGAACCACACGAAGGTCTGCTGTCCGTGGCGACGGCAGCGCAGCGCCATGTCGCGCATGGCCCGCGCATCATCCAACGTGCCAGCCAGCGGCTTCTCACAGCAGACGTGCTTGCCGGCCTCGAGCGCGGCGTAGGCCTGCTCCCGATGCACGTGATTGGGCGTGCCGATGTCAATCAGGTGAATGTCCTTGTCCCGCAGCAGGGCGTGGAAGTCCGTCGTCCAGTTCGACCACCCCCACCTGCGCGCGAAGGCCTCGGTGTCGGCGCCGTTGCGGGCGCAGACCGTGTGCAGAACCGCCTGGCGAGGCAGATCAAAGAACCGATTCACCGCCCCCCACGCATTCGAATGGGCGCGACCCATGAACTTCGAGCCGATCAGAGCGATGTTCAACGCTCGGGACATTGGAGCACTCCTCGAGCGGCACAGTGTAAAGCAGAGTGCCGATGAGCGAAAGTCGGCCAGCCGGTCAGACCGCGAGCAACCGTGAATCTCTCGTCATCTGCCCGCTCGATTACCCCCCGCCGGACCCGCCGGATAGCATGATCCACCTTCAACGCATCAACCAGATTCAGCCGGAGAGACCTGTCATGCTCACCCGTCGTCGATTCGTCGCCTGGTCACTGGCCGCCGGCTCTGCGGCGGCATTGCCCCGGTTCGTCCGCGGCGGAACATGGACGGCTCAGCCCGCCCCCCAGGGACTGGATGTGAAGCAGGTCCGTGAGGGCATGCATGCCATCCTGGGGGGCGGGGGCAACTCGCTGGTCATCAGGACCGGCGAAGGCGGCATCCTCATCGACACCAAGCTCCCGCAGGTCGTGACGAACCTTCATGCCCACGTGAAGGAACTGCTGGGCGAGCCGCCCGCCATCGTCATCAACACCCACCACCACGGCGATCACGTGGGCGGCAACTACGCCTTCCATGAACAGGCGTCGATCGTGGGTCACGCCAACATCAGGCCCCGGCTTCAGGACACCATTGACGGCTGGATCAGGAACACCCTTCGCCAGATGGCCTCGCAGGCCAGGCAGAACGGCGATGAAGCCGCCGCCGAACGTCTCGTGAAGCAGGCCGAGGAACTCTCCCTCGACCATTTCGCCGCGGACGAATCGTACGAGAAAGAGCACCTCGTCGAGCGAGGCAGGCACCGGCTGACCATGCGTCACATCACCCCCGGCCACACCGACAACGACTCCATCATCCACTTCCCCGAGCACAACATGGTCCACATGGGCGACCTGCTCTTTCATCGGGTGCATCCTTTCATGGATGTGGGTGCGGGATCGAACTCACGCGGCTGGCGCGACTGCCTGCGCGCCGCCATCCGACTCTGCGATGAGAAGACCATCGTCGTTCCCGGCCACGGGGAAATCACCGACCTCGCCGGCATCCAGAGCCAGATTCACTATTTCGAGCGGCTGGAGGAAACCGCCCGCCAGGCCATCAAGGACGGCGTATCGCGCGAAGACGTGCGGAACATCGCCATCGACGAGTTCGCCTCGTACGGAGGCGGGCGGCTCGGAGCCAACCTGCAGGCCGTGTACGATGAGGTCAAGGCCGCGGGATGAGCGCCACGCCGATACGCACCAGTCGTACGGCAAGCGATATTCCCGTTGTATCACACCCAACCATATCGCCATTTCATACGGAGAGATCATCATGAAGAAGAGCATGATCGTCGCAGGTCTCCTGACACTGGGTCTGACGGCGGGCATGGCGGCGATCTCATCGCAGGATCCCCCCGCTCAACCCCCACCAGGCATGGAGGACATGCCCGATCTCCCCCCGCCGCAGAAGGAGCACGAGTGGCTCCAGAAGATGGTCGGCGAATGGACCTCAGAGAGCGAGATGCTCACCGGCCCCGACCAGCCGCCCATGAAGGCCACCGGCACCGACAGCGTGCGTTCACTCGGAGGACGCTGGATCATCTGCGACATCAGCACCGATACCCCGATGGGAACCATCAAGGCGGTGATGACGCTTGGCTACAGCCCGGAGAAGGGCAAGTACATCGGCACTTGGGTGGACTCCATCACCGACATCCTGTGGGTCTACGAAGGCACGATGGACCCCACCGGCACGATCCTCACCCTCGAAGCCGAAGGCCCCAACATGATGGACCCCGGCAAGACCGCCAAGTACCGCGACGTCATCGAGATGAAGAACAACGACCTGCGAACGCTGACTTCCTACGCTCAAGGCGATGACGGCCAGTGGATCAAGTTCGGCACCGGCACGCTGAAGCGGAAGAAGTAAGCCGGACAGGGCCTCAACGCTCCGCGAGAGGCGTCGCGTCCACCAATGGACCGGGATGAAGCGGATGGCCTCCAATCGCGCTCGCCGCGCGTGGAGGCCGCTTTCATTCCGCGCGCCCAGCGTCTGTTCGTGCAGGCATCACCGCGCGGTTCCATCCACACTCGGGACATCCCGGCCGCTCGGGGGCGTCGAACGAATCGGCGACTCGATGGCCTCGAAGGTCATACCTGCACTCAGGACACAACCCGCGTCTGAAGCGGTGGCTGCGACGTGCAACGACGACGAGTCGAACGAAGCCCCACCACGCCAGCCCGTAGAACAGCGTGTTGAATGCGATGCCCCACACGATCGGCCGATACGGCAGCGCGACGAACTCGTTCCCCCGTGCGCTGAGATTCCCGTGAACCAGCCCGGCGCCCTCCAGACGCGGGTTGAGAACCATGTTTCCCTGCACGTCGCAGGTGACGGTCATCCATGCGGCGGGCAGCGGAAAACCGAAAGCGACATCTCCACCCATGACCTCATCCGGGGGCAGCGGCGACCGACCGAACGTGCCCCACATTGGAACGGACTCCAACGCCTCGACAGGCCGACCGGAAGGCATTAAACCACCCGACGCGCGCCGCTGTTCCCGCTCCTCGTTCGCCTCGGCCACGACCTGCTCTGGCGGCGTCGTGCGGGGAATCTCGTCATGCAGGTCGTACCACCAGACATCGTGCATCCCAAACTGACGCTCCTGAACGATGTTCCACGGGCGATCCCAAATGACGAACGAACCCTGCTCGTTCCGCTCAATGGTTCTCACAGCGCGCAGGGCGGCGAACGTCCAGGTGACGACGATGGTGGTGATCACGCCGAGAAGCAGAAACGCCGCACAACGTCCGATCAACTGTTTGAGCATGTTGCAACCCGCTTCAATCCCCACCAACGCTGCCATCCTACCGCGCCGTCTCTCGCGCGTGACCAGAACCCCCGCGACCACGCCCCAGCGCGTAGCGGATGACCGACCACAGCCCCGCGAAACGGAACGAGGGGTCGATGTACTTCTCGATCACGTAGAACGCGAAGTAGTAGGCCCGCGCGAAGGCCCAGATGGCGATCCCCAGGCACAGGGCAATGTCCCATCGGGGCAGCGCGGCCAGCACGTACACGCCTGCCGCAACGCCCACCACGACGAACAGGGCGCCTTTGAGCCAGAGGAGCCAGGGTTGGGTGATGTCGCTCATGACTCGCCTTTCCGAACCGATGTGACACGTGCCGGGATTGCCGGACAGGACGGCGTGCTTCCCCGTCATCGGTCCGTTCGTGAGTACGCGAAGCCGGAATCGCCAGTTGCCGATCAGGCAGGCCGTCTGCCCTTCATCGCCAGCAGGAACATGGTGCAACGGCTCGCGAACGATGGTGAAAGGGCGTCCCCCGATCGTCCGGTTGAACCAAGCGTCTATCCTTCGAGCAACCCCTGCGAACGGAGTCAACATGCCTCAGACGGTGGTGGTCATCCCCGGCGATGGAATCGGTCCCGAAGTCACCGAGGCGGTGCAGCGCGTGCTCAAGGCCGCGGGAACGCCCATCGAGTGGGTCGAACGCCGCGCCGGCGTGGCGGCCATTGAGGCGGGCGAGAAGGATGTCCTGCCCGCATCCACTACGGACGCGATCCTGAAGCACGGCGTGGCGCTCAAGGGCCCCTGCACCACGCCCGTGGGCGGCGGATTCTCATCCGTCAACGTGGCCCTTCGCAAGCAGCTCAACCTGTACGCGGCGGTGCGGCCCGTGCGATCGATGGATGGGGTGCCCACGCGCTTCTCCGGCGTCGATCTGGTCGTCATTCGGGAGAACACCGAGGGGCTGTATTCCGGCATCGAGAACGTGATCACGCCGGGCGTCGTTACGTCGCTGAAGGTCGCCACCGAGGAGGCCTGCCGCCGCATCGCCCGCTTCGCGATTCACTATGCGGTCACGCGCGGACGGAAGAAGATCACCGTCTTCCACAAGGCCAACATCATGAAGCTGTCGGATGGGCTGTTCATCCGCTGCGCCCGCGAGGAGCACGCACGATCCGGCGCCTCCATCGCCTACGAGGAGGTCATCATCGACGCGGGCTGCATGCGGCTCGTGCAGGAACCGTCGCGCTTCGACGTCATCCTGTGCGAGAACCTGTACGGCGACGTGTTGTCCGATCTCTGCGCCGGGCTGGTGGGCGGTCTGGGCGTGACGCCGGGGGCGAACTACGGCGATCGGCAGGCGGTCTTCGAGGCCGTGCATGGCTCGGCGCCCGACATCGCAGGCAAGGGCGTGGCCAACCCGCTGGCCCTGCTCATGAGCGCGGTGATGATGCTCAACCACGTTGGCGAGACGCGCGGGCTGCCCGAGTTCACCGCCATCGCCGCCCGCATCAGGCAGGCGTACAACGCCGCGCTGGTGGCGGGCGAGAAGACCCGCGACCTGGGCGGCGTGCTCGATACGCGCGGATTCGCCGATGCGGTCATCCGGCGGCTGTGACCCGGCGGCATGTTCTCCGCAGATTCCCTCTCCCGAGTCAGGACCGCGGTACACTCCTTCCGTGCGCGAAGACCTCGACCAGATTCTGATCACGCGTGACGCCATCGCGGCGCGGGTGCGGGAACTGGGCGCGCAGATCACCGCCGACCTGCGGACGGCGTCGAACGCCGGCGGGCTGGTCATCGTGCCAGTGCTCAAGGGCAGCATCATTTTCGTCGCCGACCTGATCCGGGAACTGCCCCTGCGCGTGCGGATGTCGCTCATCACGGTCAGCAGCTACCCCGGTCGCAGCACTACCACGCGCGGTCCGGTGATCCGCGGCGAGGTGTCGCGCGTGCTGGATGGGCGGCACGTGCTGATCGTGGATGATATTCTCGACTCCGGCAGGACCATCCGGCTGCTGCGGGATGAGATCGCCGCCCGTTCGCCGCTCTCGATTCGAACGTGCGTGCTGCTTCGCAAGCAGATCCCTTCGGCGCTGGAGACGCCCTGCGAGTACGTGGGATTCGACATTCCCGATGTGTTCGTGGTGGGGTATGGGCTGGATTACGACGATTACTACAGGAATCTGCCCGAGATCGGAACGCTCAAGCGCGAGGCGATGGGATGACGAACCGGCACGACCAGCGAGACAGGGTCGGCGACGATTCCGGCCACCTCGGCGCCGTGACGCCGGGCGATCCGCGTCAATCGCCGCGGGTGGCGAACGCCGGCGTAAACGGCGGCGAGGCGGTGTTCGGTCGTCCCGCCGAGGCCGCCGTCGCCGATCTGGTCAGCGGCGACGAGATCATTCTGCTGCTCCTGCGTCCCAGCATCCTGTTCGTGCCGCTCTCCTCGCTGGGCGCGGTGGCGGGCATCCTGATCGTGATGATGCTGGGGGCCTACCTGACCAAGATCACGTGGATTCCCTGGGCCGACGCACACGCCTTCACGCTTGGCGCCCTGGCCATCGTGCTGCGGCTGGTGTGGCAGACCTTCGAGTGGTGGAACCGCCTGTACGTACTGACGGATCGGCGGCTGATCCGGCGCATGGGCGTGATCCGCGTGGCCATATTCGAGGCGCCGCTGTCGAGCATCCAGCACACCAGCGTGTTCATCAGCATGCGCGAGCGGGTGTGCGGGCTGGGCAGCATCGGGTTCGCCACCGCGGGCAGCGACACCTACGACGCCTTCTGGTCGATGATCGCCAGGCCCTACCAGGCGCACAAGGTGGTCGTGGAGGCGATCCGGCGCTACGGGCGAAACCACGGGCGCGGCGGCGTATGAACGCGACAAGCGACGCGAGTCGCGACCGTCAGGGAGCGGAGGACGCCCCGACCGCTTCCGGACGAGTGCGGCTCGTTGATGATCGATCGCGGTTCACTGCGGCTCCACCACCGGCACCCCCGCCAGCATCGCTTCCGCGATTGATCCACCCGGAGCGACCCTGTACGTCGACGGCACATCCACCATCTCGAAGCGCACCCGGCCACCATCGGTCTCCATCAGCACCGCATGCCGCCGCGTGTAGCCCACGAGCACCCGCTCGACGACGTCACTCTCGCCGCCTCGCACAATCCACGCCGAGCGTTCCATGCGCAGGTGGACCACTGCGGCGTTGCTGATGGACATCGCCAGCGCGACCACCGCAACCGCCAGAGCAGCCAGCGAGATCGACAGGGCCCGCATCCAAAGTGGTGTCGAAAGCCGCAAGGCCAGCACCAGCCACATCACCGAGGCGACCAGCGCCAGCCCATCCAGTCCGGCGGCGATCATCAGGCCGTTCAGCCACCTTCGCACGTCCGTCAGGTCGCTTGCCAGCGGGGTGAGCAGCCCCATCCGCCAGGGTGACGAGACGTAGGCGACCAATCCGACGGCCACCAGGGCGCAGCCGATGGCGCCCGTCCACGACAGCGTCACGAACAGGTTGGACGGCTTCGGCCCGCCCGGCGTGATGGGCTTGGCCCCCGCCAAGGCCCCGCCGGGAATCGCGATGAGCGCGAACCCCACCATCAGCCACATCGGCTGCTCGATGCCCACCTCGAACACCCGCAATGGCGCAGTCATCAGCATCAGCGCCCCCGTCGCCAGCCCCGAACCCGGCTCACCCAGCAGTTCGGGCACACCCATGATCGCTGCAAACCCCAGTCGGAACCCAAGGTATCCCAGCATCCACACCGCGCCGACCGCCCCCACCGCCGCCACGATGCCGATCGCCATCCGCATCGGGCGCGGGTCTCGCTCATCCTGCTTGCGCACCGACTTCACCGGCTGCCGCACCAGCAGGATCTTCGTCTTGTTGGCCGCCGCGGCGGCGCCGGACGCGATGGGGCGGGTGATGTTGGGCATGGGGCGAGGGATTCCGGAAAGCCGAGAAACAGTGGGCCAAAGGCGTCGGCAACGCGGGCACGGATTCTAGGATACGGGAACTTGGTGATTCGTGCAGGAACAGGACTCCATGCGGCAGTGGCGGGAACCAACCGCTCACGATGCTGACTGGCCTGTTCGACGGGCCGCGAGGAATCCCCGCCGACGGCTCATGCTTCGCTCGCCGCATACGCCACCGCCCCCAGTGACCGGAAGCGTTCGTAGCGCCGCTTCACCAGCGTCTCGGGCTTGAAGCGCTTCAGGTCGCGGATCTGCTCGATGATCCACGTCTGCAGGTTGGCCGCCGCGCCCGCCGGGTCACGGTGCGCCCCGCCCAGCGGTTCGGGGATGATGGCGTCGATGATGCCGTTGCGCAGGTTGTCGCGGGCGGTGAGATTCAGCGCCTCCGCCGCGGCGTACTTGGTCTTCTCGTTGGTTTCCTTCCACAGGATCGCCGCGCACCCTTCCGGGCTGATGACGGAATACCACGCGTGTTCGAGCATGGCGATGCGATCGCCCACGCCGATGCCCAGGGCCCCGCCCGAGCCGCCCTCGCCGATCACGATGCAGATGATCGGCGTGCGAAGCCGGGCCATCTCTCGCAGGTTGACGGCGATGGCCTCGGCCACGCCGCGCGTCTCCGACCCAAGACCGGGGTAGGCCCCCGGGGTGTCGATGAACGTCACGATCGGCAGCCCGAACTTCTCGGCCATCCGCATCTTCAGCAGGGCCTTGCGATAGCCCTCCGGGTGGGCGCAGCCGAAGTGGCAGGCCATGCGCTCCTGCGTGGTCTTGCCCTTCTGCTGGCCGATGAGCATCACCTTGTGCGACCCGATGCGGGCCAGTCCGGTGATGATGGCCGGGTCATCGCCGAACCGCCGATCGCCGTGCAGCTCGGCGAAGTCGCGGCAGAGGCGCTCGATGTAGTCCGAAGTCTGCGGCCGGTTGGGATGGCGGGCCACCAATACCGTGTCCCACGCGGACAGATCGCGGTACAGGTTGGCCAGCAGCCGCTCCCGATCCGCCCGCAGGGCGTCGAGCTTCTCGGCCGGTGTGTCCGCCCCCTTGGCGGCGAGCAGGTCGATCTGCTTTTCGAGTTCAACCACCGGCTGCTCAAAGGGCAGTTTGTAGGTGGTGGTGGATGGAGCGGCGGGCTGGGATGGGGTGGTGGGCATGGCGGTGGTGGCCGCTCCGGTCGAGAACCAGCGCGGCAACGCTATTCTAGTGCGTTCTGGTCGGAATGGCGGTTGGCTCGCGGCGGTACCGGATCTCGGTGATGCTGGTCGACCGGGTGGGCTTCAGAGCGCTTCGGAACGAAGTGACCGGGCTTGTCCGTGGCATGGATGCGATTTGCGATCGATCCTATTGAAACCGCTCCAGCCAGCCCCGAATCCGGCCGCATCCTTCGCGAATCTGGCTCTCGCCGCAGGCGAAGCTCAGGCGCACGTGGGTTCCGGCGCAGCGTCCGAAATCCTCGCCGGGCACCACGGCCACGCGGGCTTCCTCGAGCAGGGCTTCGGCGAAGTCGCAGGCCGATTCAAGCCGCCTGCCTGCGGGACTGACGCGGCCCAGATACGCCCGCACGTCGGGGAAGACGTAGAACGCCCCGGTCGGCTTCGGGCAGCGCAGCATGGGCATGGCGGCGACCTGGTCGTGCATCAGCGCCGCGCGCCTGGCGAAGGCGTCGCGCATGGCGATCACGGCCGCATCGCCGTTGGTGAGCGCCTCCACCACCGCCGCGTAGGAGAACGAGGTGATGTTGCTCGTCAACTGGTCCTGCAAGGATGAGACGGCCTTGATGAGCCGCCCGCCCTGCCCCGGGGCACACAGGTAGCCGATACGCCAGCCGGTCATGGCGTAGGCCTTGCTCAGCCCGTTGATGGTCACCACGCGATCGGTCAGCGCGGAGAGCGAGCCAAGCGACAAGTGCCGCTCCCCGTCGTAGCGAAGCCGCTCGTAGATCTCGTCGGTGATGATGGTGACATGTGGGTGCCGTTCCAGCACGGCGGCGATGGCGCGAAGTTCACCCGGCGTGTAGGCGATGCCGCATGGGTTGGACGGGCTGTTGATGACGATCGCCACGGTGGCGGGCGTGATGGCGGCGTCAATCTGCTCCGGCGTCACCTTGAAGCCGCGCTCGATGGCGCCCGGCACCTCCACGGGCACGCCGCCGGCCAGTTCAATCATCGGTCGGTAACTCACCCACGCGGGAGTGAGGATGATGACTTCATCCCCCGGGTTGACGAGCGCCTGCATGGCCATGTACATGGCGTGCTTGGCGCCGACGGTGATGATGATGTGCTCGGGCTTGCAGTCGATGCCGTTCTCGCGCGTGAGTTTGGCGGCGATGGCCTGCCGCGCCTCCATCGGTCCCGGCGTGGGGGTGTAGCGAGTCTTGCCTGCGAGCAGGGCGTCAATGGCGGCCTGCTTGATGTTGGCGGGCGTGTCGAAGTCCGGCTCGCCCGCGCCGAAGCCGATCACGTCCACGCCCTGCGCCTTCAGGGCGTTGACGCGGGCGCTCACCGCCAAGGTGGACGACGGCTTGAGGGCGGCGACGCGATCCGACAACACCGAACCCCGCGCGATGGTGCTCATGGTCCGGTAGCATACCCTCGATCCGGTTCACTGCGACGACGGCGCGAAACGTCGGCAGTCCGCTGGAATCGAAGTTCTACCCGCGCGGGTGCTGTTGCCGCGCCGCACCAGAGAGGACCTTCACATGCCCGCCCCTCGGATTCTCGCCTTCGCCGGAAGCGTCCGCAAGGACTCATGGAACCGCAAGGTGCTGGAGATCGCCGCAAGTGGTGCGCGCGCCGCTGGGGCGGAAGTGATGGTCATCAATCTGGCCGACTACCCCATGCCCCTCTACGACGCCGACTGGGAGGCGATTCACCGGCTGCCGGAGGGCACGAAGCGATTGCAGGAGGTGATGGCGACGCATCACGGCTACTTGATCGCCTGCCCGGAGTACAACAGCTCCATCACCCCCCTGCTCAAGAACACCATCGACTGGACCACCCGCGGCCCGGACGGCCGGGGGAACCTGCAGTACTGGCATGGCCGCACCGCCGGTCTGGTGGCGGCGTCGGGCGGCGCGTTGGGCGGGCTGCGCGTGCTGCGCCACGTGCGCGAGATTCTCGGCAACATCGGCGTGCTGGTGATCCCTGACCAGCGGGCCGCGTCAGGCGTGGACAAGGTCTTCGACGCCGAGGGCCGCATGACGGATGACCGGCTTCGGCAGGGGCTGGAGGCGGTGGGCGCCAGGTTGGCGCAGGTGACGGCCAAGTTGCTTTAGCACGCCCCCGCGCTACCGTGTGCCATGCATTACGAGAACCACAAGGCGGCCATCGAGGATCTCGAGGCGCGGATCTTGACCATCCGCGACTCTCTTTAACTACGATCAACGACTGAAGGATCGGGCCGCGCTCCAGGAGCGCATGAACGGCGCCGACTTCTGGAACAACCCCGTCCAGGCGCAGAAGGTCATCGCCGAGTTCAAGACGCTGAAGGCCCAGACCGAGGGGCTGGAGGAGATCATCCGCCAGTTCGACGATGTCAAGGTCGGCTACGAACTGGCCCGCGAGGCCGAGGATGCCGACCTGCTCGCCGAGGCGGATGAGACCCTTTTCCAGCTCCAGACCCAGATGGAGAAAGTCGAGTTGCAGTCGCTGCTCTCGGGCAAGCACGACCATCGCAACTGCTTCGTCTCCATCCAGGCGGGCGACGGCGGCACCGAGGCGGATGACTGGGCTGCGATGCTCGATCGCATGTACCTGTACTACTGGGCCAAGATGGGCTGGAAGGTCGAGGAGATCAACCGCAACCCCGGAACCGAGACGGGCATCAGCGAGGTGACGTACCTCGTCAAGGGGCCTTACGCCTTCGGCTACATGTCCTGCGAGCGCGGCACGCACCGGCTGGCCCGCGTCAGTCCGTTCAACGCTCAGGGCAAGCGGCAGACCAGTTTCGCCACGGTGGATGTGACGCCCGAGTTCGACGAGATGAACGTCGAGATCGACATGAACGAGGTGGAGATCACGCCCTTCGTCCGCGCCAGCGGACCGGGCGGGCAGAACGTCAACAAGGTGGCGTCGGCGATCCGCGTGGTCCACAAGCCCACGGGCATCATGATCGTTTCGTCCACGTACCGCGATCAGCCGCAGAACAAGAAGCAGGCCCTCTCGATTCTGCAGGCCAAGCTTGAACAGATCGAGGAGGAGAAGCGGGCCGCGGAACTGAACGAAGCCACTGGCGGCAAGGTGGATCGCGGCTGGGGGACACAGATCCGCTCCTACGTCATCTACGACAACCGCGTGAAGGATCACCGCACCGGCTACGAAGTCGGCAACCCCCAATCGGTGCTGGACGGCGAGATCGAAGGATTCATCGACGCGGAGCTGAAACGCCGCCGCGCGGAGAAGGAAGCGAGCCGACAGACGGTCAAGGCATAGCGGCGGCCTGAGATCGGACGAAAAACCCCGCCCATGAGGCGGGGTTGGATCGTTCCTGGCCTTGATGCGATGACGCGCGTCACGAACGCCGACGGCGTCGTGTCACAAGGCCGGCCACGCCAAGCAACGCGATCGCGCCCGGCGCGGGAACCAGTTCGTAGTGAACGCGGCCTGAGAAGGTGCGGGGCGTGAACAGGGTTCCACCGAAAGCGATATCACCCGTGCGGGCCACGTCGCTGAAGAGCCGCAGGTCGCCATTCTCCCACGTGGTCTGCGGCGGCAGCGCGGTGGTGCCCGTGTAACGGATGCCGCCGCCCGCCGTGACGCAGTGCAGGTACACCGCGGTGGTTTCACCGGCCTGAAGCAGGATCGGCGTGGTCAGGACGAGCGGCGTCCACACCGTCGTTCCACCGCGGGTGCCGACCACGGTCTGGGTGAGCGTCCACCCGCCGCTGCCGCCGGTGAACCCGACGTAGCTGCCCGGGCGCGTCCACACCTGCACGTCGACGTTGGTGCCCGATGTGCCCGTGTAGGACACGTCAAATGAAGTGACCCTCAGGGACGGGCCGAGCGGGGTCAGGTCCATGAACACGCCGCCGCTGCCGTTGTTGGACGGGGCGGTTTCGAGAAAACCGCCGCCAGCGATGGCGGATGCGGTGAGAGACGACATCGCCGCGCCCAACAGGGCGCTGCACAGGAGTTTCCTCATCGTGACTTCCTCCTCAACTGCGGCGGACGACGAGAAGGTCCGCACATTCAAACCACTTCTCCCGGCCGCACGCGCGGCGTCGGGAATCTCCACGCGAGCCATCCTACCGACGACCACACCGTGATGCAAGACACGATTCGGAGATTTCCGCGTGGTCGTTGACTGGCGATCCGAACCGCGCTCATGGGTTCACATCCTGAGCCATCATCCGTCCCGAGAAAACCGGGGCGTCGGTGAATGCTCGATCGCACGGAAGTTGACGAACAAAAAGGCCCCCGTCCAACGACAGGGGCCATTGCAGGGCACACCGATCGAATGCCGCGTCCAGGTCTACTGACGACGCCGACCACGAATGGACAGTCCGGCCAGGCCCAGAAGCGCCAGCACGCTGGGAGCGGGAATGGCGTTCTCGTAGATCGTGTCGATGGAGTTGAGGGCTGCGGTGCCGGTGGTGAACCCGCGCAGGGCGAGGCCGCCTCCGCCAAGAGAGGGAACGCCCAGCACACCCGTGTCGGCGATGAGGGTGTTGCCAGTCTCATCCCACACGCGGGCCTGCATCTGGCCCACGCCGACCCAGTTGAGTTCCAGCAGGTACCACGTGTTGGCGGCGTAGTTGGCCGCCACCTGGCCGACGGTGACAAAGCCCCAGCCGCTGTTGTTCTGAAGCAGCAGGCCGGTGGCTGGCGTGTTCGGCGCGAACACCGCGGTAATTGCCCCGCCAGGTCCGGCGTCCACGCCCATGTAGACGCGACCTGCCGCGGCGCCGCCGGCTGAGCCGACGTTCGAGCGCACGTAGGCGAAGTATCGGTTGCCCGCCGACGTGGTTACATCGTTGCGGTAGTAGAACATCGGGCCGGACCCTTGCAGGAATCCAAGCCCCAGCGCCCCATCGTGGGCATGTGCGCCGGAGATGTTGGCGTTGTTGAAGGTGCCTGACCCAATCAGGTACTCGCTCATGCTGCCATCCTCGAAGTCGTCGAGGATGTCCGCCGTCGCGCTGCCGGCCAGGCAGAGCGCGGCGAGTGTCGTCGCCAGAACTCTCATGATGTCTCTCCTCACTGCACTGCGCCGCGCAGCCGCTGGTTCTCCCCCGGACGGCGAGCCCACAAGGTCACCGTTGCACGCGGTCTGGCTTGGTGATAACCGAAATAAATAAAATTGCAAGAGGAAATCACGCATCCACGGGCGAACTCGCCGTGCGGGGTCAGATTACCTGGATTGACATGGATGCCGCCGGGAGCTCACCCCGGTCAGCGACAGCGCCGGAGCCCCGACTCTCACCCCGCCGCGGCCAGCGCGGCCTCACGAGGGCGCGGGCGCAGCCAGCGCTCCGAAATCTCCTGCGGGGCCAGGGTTGGGTTGGCTCGCGCGATCGCCGCCGCCAGGAAGCCCATGAACATCGGCTGCGGGTGAAGCGGACGACTCGTCAGTTCCGGGTGGAACTGCGAGGCGATGAAGAACGGGTGGGCCTCGCGCGGCAGCTCCATCACCTGCATGATGGGTTGCTTCGGGTGCCGTCCTGAGAATCTCAGGCCCGCCTGCTGGAGCTGATCCACGTAGGCGGGGTCCACCTCGTATCGGTGCCGGAATCGCTCACGCACCCATGTCGAGCCGAACAGGAAGTGGGCCAGCGACCCTTCCTCGATCTGCACGTCCTGCGCCCCCAGGCGCATGGTGCCGCCCAACCCCTCGATCTTCTTCTGCTCGGGCAGCTCGGAGATGATGGGGTACGGCGCGCGGGGGTCGAACTCCATCGAGTTGGCGCCGCGCAGCCCCAGCACGTTTCGGGCGTACTCGATGACCGCCACCTGCATGCCAAGGCAGATGCCCAGGTAGGGAATGCCCTGCTCGCGCACGTACTGCACACAGGCGATCTTGCCCTCCACGCCGCGCTGCCCGAACCCGCCCGGGACAATCACGCCATGCACACCGCTGAGCGTGCGGGCGGCGGTAGCGGGGTCTATCTCCGTTGTGTCGATCCAGCGTTCCTCCACCTCCACCCCCAGGTGCGTGGAGCAATGCTCGATGGCCTTCTCGATGGAGGCGTAGGCGTCGCGCAGCGCGGCGTACTTGCCTGTAATGCCAAGCGTCACCTTGTGCCGCTTGCGGGCGACGATGCGGCGTGCGTACTCCTCCCACTGGGCTCGGGCGCGGTCTTCCACCGCGGGGTCCACGCGGTCGTGCAGGTCGAGAATGGAGAGGATCTCGCGGTCAAGCCCTTCCAGCCGCATGGCGCCCGGGATGGTGTAGATCGACTCGCGGTCGTGCATGGAGAAGACGCGCTTCATCGGCACGTTGGAGAACATGGCCATCTTCTGGCGCACCACTTCGCCGACGGGGTTCTGCGCCCGGCAGGCGACGAGGTGCGGCTGGATGCCGGCCTCCATCAGCCGCTTGATGCCAAGCTGCGCCGCCTTGGACTTCTGCTCACCCAGGATGGGCGGCTCGATGATGTACGTCAGCGCCACGAAGCAGACCGAGTTCTCGCCCTCCTCGAACGCCAGTTCGCGCAGGGCCTCGATGTAGAAGCCGTTCTCGTAGTCGCCGACGGTGCCGCCGACCTCGACGAAAACCACGTCCACCGGCCCCTTGTCCGGCCCGCCCGTCATGGCCAGCTGCCGCAGGCGGCGTTTCACCTCACCGGTGACGTGGGGGATCATCTGCACGTCGCGGCCGAGGTACTCGCCCCGGCGCTCGCGCTCGAGAATCTCGGTGTAGATCTGTCCGCTGGTGACGAAGTTCTGACGCGACAGGTTCTGGTCGAGCATGCGCTCGTAGGTGCCCAGGTCCATGTCGCACTCGGTGCCGTCATCGAGCACGAACACCTCGCCGTGCCGGTAGGGGTTGAGTGTGCCCGAGTCGATGTTCAGGTAGCCCTCCATCTTGATGGGGGCGACGGTCAGACCCTTGTCCTTGAGGAGTTTCGCCAGCGACGAGGAGAAGATGCCCTTGCCCAGCCCGGACATGACCGTGCCGAACACCGCGACGTACTTGTGGCGTCCTCGCTGGTAGCCGGGGGGAACAGGCGAATAGAACTCGGTCGTCTCCTTGGACGGGCCGAATTGGGCAAGAAAGCCGGAGGATGAATCCCCGCCGTGGCGCGCGGAACCGTGTGAGATGGGCATAGTGGACTGTACCATGCCCGGGGGCGGATGGGAAGGGGCAATCGCCGGCTCTTGACCTGCGGCTCGTGCCCATCAGCCATCCCCGTTCAGGTTCATTGCGGGGATGGTCGATAACGGGAAAGCGCCGCTGGTCCGGCTCGCGGGTATCGTTCACGACGGAGAAACGCCATGCTCACACGGCTCTCGATGCTCCTTTCCGCGGTGGTCGCTCTGACGTTGGTCGGCTGCACCACGGTGCGCGAGGCGTACCCCGGGCACGAGCCCTCGCAGGTGTGGGCGGCGATGATCGCATCCGCCAACAACCCCGGCTACCACCACGACTGGTTCACCGTCCACAACCACGTCCACGCGGATGAGGCCGACGCACGCATTGAACTTCACCGACAGATTCGACGCGACGTCATCATCCCGCTCGGCAATCCCCAGCGACAGGAGCGGACGTTGCAGCACACCATCCGCCTGGTGGAAGGGAAGCAAGGTCCGACGATCGAGATCGTCAGCCGGGCTGTCGATGTGCCCGCCCAGGCGCGGGAGGATGCGCGGCTCTACTTCGCCGACGTGTGGGCGCTGCTGGGGGGCAAGCCGATGACAGCCCCGGACGCTTCACCCACCGGCGCGTCAGACGGCGCAGACAGAACGCCGAAGGAAGCGACGGAATCGAGCGATGGCGCTCCTCCGGTGGATGTGGACGATCTGCGGCGTTGATTCGTGCCGACGGTGGATCGCGGGGCGCACTCGCAAATGTCCATCCGTCAGCAACTTGTGAAATGTCCCACAAAACCGTGACCGGGGGCTTGCAAGCCGTCCCGATTGTGGTTCAATATCACCTGATCGAGGGTCGTGCCGCAGCGCGATCCGGGGATGCCAACTGATCGCGCGGACGACCGGTCGCTTCCGGGGGAGGCGGCTGGTGCAGGTGGGGTACCTGCCTTCCAACTGCCTGTGGAGCGTGTTCCTTCACGCCCGCCATGTCGCGCGGGCGTTCCGTTCGCTTCAACGCAGAGCAGAGGAGGTCGTAGAATGAACATTCGAACGTGGATTGGCATGGCCGTCGCCGCCCTGGCGACCGGCTCGGCCGCAGCAGGGTCGCTGACGACGCTGTTCGCCAGCAACAACCGCGGCAGCAATGGCGGCATGGTGTACTTCACCGTCACCGTGCTGAACAGCAATGGCATTCGCATCACCGGCTTCGACATCAACAACACCGCCGGACCGAGCGACACCATCGCCATGGATGTGTACACCCGCGTGGGCGGACACTCCGGCTTCGAACTGAACCAGGGCGCCTGGACGCTGACCTCAAGCGGCTCCGGCAACGGCGCGGGAGTGAACAACCCCGCCTTCATCAACGTGACGGACTTCGTGCTCGGGCCGGGCACCTACGGCATGGCGCTGCGCGCCCTGCACAACGGCACCGCCACCAGCGGCCATGAATACACCAACGGCACGGGCGGCAACCAGAACTTCGGCAACGCGGACCTGACGATCGCGCTCGGCTCCGCCACCAATGCGGCGTTCGGACCGTCAGTCTTCCAGCCGCGGGTGTGGAACGGGACCATCTACTACGAGGAAGTTCCCGCCCCCGGCGCGCTGGCGCTGCTCGGACTCGCGGGGCTGACCGCACGACGTCGCCGTCGCGGCTGAATCAGACGCTTCTTCTTCATCGCGGGTGTCTCCTCTCACAAACCATCATCCGCGAGTAGAGTGACGACCTTCTCCGACGACTGTCGGGGAGGTCGTTTTTCATGGTGCGTTGCAGGCCATCCTGAACGGCTCCGGGAGCCGCGTTCCACGGAACCGAGGGTGGGTCGGACTGTCGATCACCAGCACATCTCCCCGCGCGAAAATGGGTAACCTGGGGGACGCCGTGACTCTCCGGCAATCCCCTCACAGCAGCCGAGGCGTGGTTTTCTTGGACAATCCGGCAGATTTGGTGTTCCTTTCCTGCACGAGCGCGGTATGCTCCGGACACGCAAAGAGAGGGGACTCATCTCTACGCCACTTTGCGTGTTCCGGGGAATGGCTGCTCGTGCCAACAGGTGCGTTGCCGGTCGGCGCGGGACGAACACACTCGATGGAGGAAGCACGCATCATGAGGAAGAATCTTCTCGCACTCGGTGCCACCCTGCTCTTCGCCTCGCCGGCGCTGGCGGGCGGCGTTCTGTGGGACAATGGTCCGCTGATCACCCATCCGGGCGGCGGCTTCAACGGCGCGCATCGCAGCGCCATCGGACCGGGCGGTACGATCTTCGGCTTCGGCGCTCAGCAGTCGCTGAACAACCGCATGGCCGATGACTTCACCGTCGGCGCCGGCGGCTGGAACATCAACAGCATTCGCCTGTTCACCTATCAGACCGGCTCGACCACCGTCTCCACCATCACCGGCGTGACGCTGCGCGTCTGGGACGGCGTTCCCGGCCAGAGCAACATCGTGTTCGGCGACACCACCACCAACGTGATGTCGGCCACCGGCTGGAGCGGCATCTACCGGACCACCGCGACCGCCCCGCTGGATACGGCGCGCCCGATCATGTTCGTGGACATCAACCTGAACCTGAACCTTGGTGCCGGCACGTACTACCTCGACTGGGCGTTCAGCGGCTCACTGGCCTCCGGCCCGTGGCAGCCCCCGGTGAGCGATCCGAACCAGCTGGTTCTGGGCAACGGCCTCCAGAGTCTCGCTGGCGGCCCGTACAACCCCGCGCTGGATGGCACGACGCAGCAGGCCATGCCCTTCATCATCGAAGGCACTGGCGTTCCCGCTCCGGGCGCTTTGGCCCTGCTCGGCATCGCCGGCCTCGCGGCCCGTCGTCGTCGCCGCGCCTGATCGCGCATCTTCTCTCGCAATCGCTTTGCGATTCTCAGCCGACCCGGTTCGCCGGGTCGGTTGTTTTTTGGGCCGACGACTGTCGGCTATCGGCTGACAGCCCCCCACGCCAGTCCCTATACTCCCGCCCCGATCGTGTCACACGCCGCTGTTCCCACGGAGACCTCACATGGCCGAGTCGATCCGCATGACCCCCGCCGGGCTTCAGGTGCCCGATCAGCCCATCATCCCTTTCATCGAGGGCGACGGAACCGGGCCGGACATCTGGCGGGCCAGCGTGCGGGTGTTCGACGCGGCGGTTGAGAAGGCGTATGGCGGCAAGCGCAAGATTCACTGGAAGGAGGTCTACGCCGGTGAGAAGTCCTTCAACAGGTTCAAGGACACCCTGGGCGAGACCAAGGCCTGGCTGCCGGACGAAACGCTGGACGCCTTCCGCACCCACCTGGTGGGCATCAAAGGCCCGCTGACCACGCCCGTGGGGGGCGGCATCCGCTCGCTCAACGTGGCCCTGCGGCAGCTGCTCGACCTGTATGTGTGCCTGCGCCCGGTGCGGTGGTTCAACGGCGTTCCCAGCCCGGTCAAGAAGCCGGGCGACGTGGACATGGTGATCTTCCGCGAGAACACCGAGGACATCTACGCCGGCATCGAGTACGCCGCGGGCACGCCCGAGGCCCGGAAGGTGCTGGAGTTCCTCAGTCAGAACTTCCCCAAGGAGTTCGGCAAGGTGCGTTTCGGCGCCGCCAAGGCGGCGGCGGACTGGCAAGCCGCGCTCGAAGGCATCGGCGCGCCCGGGCGTGACGCGGGCAAGCCGCCGCTCGCCTCGGATTCGACGTTCGGCTTCGTCGGCGTGGGCTTCAAGCCCGTGTCATACCTGGGCACCGAGCGGCTGGTGCACAGCGCCATCGGCTACGCCCTGAAGCACAAGCGCCGCAGCGTGACGCTGGTGCATAAGGGCAACATCATGAAGTTCACCGAAGGCGCCTTCCGCGACTGGGGCTACCAGGTGGCGACGCGGTTCTTCCGCTCCCACGTCGTGACCGAGCGCGAAAGCTGGATCCTCGGTAACAAGGAGGCGGACGCGTCGCTGTCGGTGGAGCAGAACGCCCGGCTCATCGACCCCGGCTACGACATGATGACGCCCGACCAGCGGAAGAAGGTGTGCGCCGAGGTGGAGGCGGCGCTGGCCCTCTGGTCCACGCACGGCGAGGGCAAGTGGAAGAAGATGCTGCTCATCAAGGATTCGATCGCCGATATCACGCTGCAGCAGGTGCTGACGCGGGCGAAAGACTTCGACGTGATCGCCACGCTCAACCTCAACGGCGACTATCTCAGCGATGCCCTGGCGGCCCAGGTGGGCGGCATCGGCATCGCGCCGGGGGCCAACATCAACTACATCACCGGCCACGCCATCTTCGAGGCCACGCACGGCACCGCGCCCAAGTACGCCAATCTTGACCAGGTGAACCCCGGCTCGGTCATCCTCTCCGGCGAGATGATGCTGCGCTACATGGGCTGGACCGAGGCCGCCGACCTGATCATCCGCGGGCTGGAGGGGGCCATCACCGCCCGCACCGTGACGTACGACTTCCACCGGCTCATCGTCGCCGAGGGCGGGCAGGCGACCAAGGTGAAGTGCAGTGAGTTCGGCGACGCGGTGATCCGGCACATGGCCTCGGAGAAGGCGGCGGTGCGAGTGTGAGAGGATCGCCGGCTTGACGGCGCGATCGGCTTCGGACGCTCGTATAATCGGGCCGATGACGACCACGCCGTCGAATCTCCCGCATGTCGCGGCCGACCATGTCGCGGACAATCGATCGTCGGACCCGATCGAATGCCTCTATGAGCGGATCGCCGGCACGCTGGCGGAAAGCAACGTCTGCGGCTGGGAGCTGGACCTGTCATCGGGCGTCGTGTTCAGGACATCGCTTCCATCCGCCCTCGGCTATCAACCCAACGAGGTTGAATCCACCAGTGATGCCTGGGCCGCCCTGGTGCATCCCGACGATCTGGCAGCCGCCCGGCGTCGATTGGACGACCTGGTTCACGCCCGCGGGGGCGTGCACACGGTGGAGCTGGAATACCGCGTTCGCGCCCGCGATGGCTCGTGGAGGTGGATGCTCGATCGGGCCCAGGTGACGCGGCGGAACAGTGACGGCGTCGTCACGCGGCTGGCCGGAGTGGGCATTGACATCACCGACTACAAGTCGGCGCAGTCCGAGACGGAGCGGCACGAGCGGCGCTATCTCGACCTGGTGCGCCGCACGCGCGTGATCGGCTGGGAGTACGATCGCGCAACCCGCCGTTTCACCTGGGTGAGCCCCAACGCGTCGGAAGTGCTGGGCTTCTCGCCGGATGAGTGGCGGCAGCCGGGCTTCTGGGCGTCGCGCCTGCACCCCGACGACCGCGAGGCGGCCATCACCTTCGCACGGGCTCGCACGGACGAGGGGCTGGATCACGACTTCGAGTACCGCATGATCGCCCAGGACGGTCGGGTGCTGTGGATGCGCGACCTGTCCACGGTGATGTTCGACGGCGGCAAGCCGACACGGTTGTGCGGCGTGTTCATCGACATCACGGAGCGTCGTCGCGCCGAGGACGCGCAGCGTGAGAGCACCGAACATCTGCGCGCCATCGCCGAGCATATTCCCGGCGCGGTGTTCATGTACGACTACCGCGCGGGGGAGCCGCGCCGACTCATCTACCTCGGTCCGGGGCTGGAGGAGATCATCGGACCATCTCGCGCCGCCGCGGTGCGCCAGCGGTACGACGTCATCTTTGACTTTCTCCATCCGGACGACCGTCGGGCCCTGAAGGTCGCCGCCGATCGCAGCACCGAGACGGGCGAGAAACTTGACGTGGAGATGCGCTTCATCCACGAGGACGGCTCACCCCGGTGGGTGCGATCCCTGGCTCAACCGACGCGGCGACCCGATGGCTTTGAGCGCTGGCACGGCGTCATGATCGACATCACCGGCCGCAAGGAGGCCGAACGTTCGCTGCGCGAGCGGGAGCGCATGATTGACACCCTGCTGGGCAACCTGCCGGGCATCGCCTACCGCTGCCGCAACGAACCGGACTGGCCGGTGGACTTCATGAGCGATGGATGCCAGGAGCTGCTTGGCTACTCTCCGACGGACTTCATCGACGGCCGCGTCAGCTACGGGCGTGACGTCATCCACCCCGACGACCGCGGCAACGTCTGGGACGACGTGCAGGAGGCGATCCGCGAGCAGCAGCCGTTCCAGCTGGTCTACCGCGTGCGTGACTCGCGGGGGTCCGTCCGGTGGGTGTGGGAGCAGGGTCAGGCCGTGGCGTCTCCGAACGGCGGCATCGAGGCCATTGAAGGATTCATCATCGACGTCACCGAACGCCAGGAGGCCGAGGACCGGCTCCGTGACCGCGAGGCGCGACTGCGTCTGCTGGTCAACCAGGTTCCGGCGGTCATGTGGACGACAGACATCGACCTGCGGTTCACGTCCAACACGGGAGCAGGACTGGCGTCGCTCGGCATCTCTCCCAACCAGCTGGTGGGCACGTCAGCGGTGGAGTATTTCGCGGGCACCGCCGGCGCGGCGCACATGGTGGATCGCCATCTTGCGGCGCTCGCCGGGCACGGCTCCGCGGACGAGCATCACTGGTCCGGCCGGGTCTTTCACACCCGGCTCGAACCGCTGCGCGACGGGACGGGCGGCATCGCGGGCGTGGTGGGCGTCGCCCACGACGTCACCGATCGCCGACGGACGGAGGACGAACTGCGCCGCACCAACGCCCACGTGAAGCTGCTGCTGAGCGAACTTGATCATCGCGTGCGCAACAACCTCAGTTCACTGGTGACGCTCATCGACTTCACGCGTCGCTCCACCACCGACGTCAATCGCTTCGCCGAGACCATCACCGGTCGCGTGCGCACCATGGCGATCATGCATTCCATGCTCTCCCGCTCCAGCGGGTCGAACGTGTCCCTGCGGCGTCTGATTCACTCCATCGTGCCGCCGGATCATCGCGCCGCGGTGCTGTGGGACGGCCCGGACGTGATGCTGCCCCCCAGGCCGACGGAATCGTTGCCCATGATCGTTCATGAACTGGTCACCAACAGTCTCAAGTACGGCGCGCTCACGTCGCCCTCCGGTCGGATCAATGTGATCTGCGAGACATCGGATGAACCGGATCAATCACGCCTCGTCACCCTGTGGTGGCGTGAGTCGGGAGGTCCGCCCATCGAGCACACGCCGTCCGCGGGTGTGGGAACCACGTTGATCAAGGGGCTGGCGACCGCCGATCTTCGAGGGGAAGTCGAACTGACCTACCCGCGCGAGGGCGCCGTACATCGCCTGCGATTCACGGTGCCGCCGCCGAACAGCGCGACCGACGTGCAGCTCGGGCTCACGACTCTGGATCAGGCAATCGATAGGCCGCATCATCCGGCCTGACGGCCCGCGGGAACCACAGAGGACGACGCAGGCCGCCCGGTCCCGGCGCGGGGCGCGTGAACGAGAGCCACTCGCGGTACGCCTCGTGCGACCTGTCGAGGTCCACGAAGACGTCGCCATACCGATCGCCCGGCGCGGCCTTTGACACCGTCACCCGCTGGTGCCAGCAGTGCATGCCCGAGACCGGGTCCGGCTGCACGCAGAAGGTCAGATTCTGGTGGACGCCGCCGTCCGTCCACCACACGCGCCTGGAGTCAGGATCGGATGACTCGAATGGACGGATGTCCTCCACTCGCTGGAAGCGAACCTGCCGCGGCCCGACATGGTTGACCTTCACCTTGGCGCTGGCCCAGCGATCGGTGCCCGGTCCGGGGGCGTCAAACACGCGCCAGCGGCCCAGGTGGTGCGAACACGCCACCACGCCAGGGCGCACGCCTTCCGTGACCCACGCCTTGTTGACGTAGTGTCCGATGCGCGTGGTCACACGCACGAGGTCGGTGGTTTCCACGCCCAGCGACTCGGCATCGTCGGGGTGAATCCACAGCGGATTGGTATTGGAGAGTTCATACAGCCACTTGGCGTTGCCCGATCGCGTGTGAATGAGCGTGGGCAGGCGGAATGTGGGCACAAGGATGAACTCGCCCCGATCGCGATTGAGATGCCTGCGATGGACGTGGCTCTCGATATACGCGGGCAGCGCGTACTCGGGCCAGCCCCATTCCTTCATCGTACGTGAGAAGATTTCCAGACGCTTCGAGGGCGTCTTGAATCCCGCCCGCGGCGAGCCATCCACGACCACAGCAACCGGCTTGCCGCCCTTCACGAGGTCGCCAGTCACGGGATCGGGTATCGCGTCGGCGATCTCCCGGGCCGGCGCCGTCTTACCGTGCGCCTCCCAGGTATCCTTTTCGACGAGAAATGCACCGTGACGGCGCATGTATTCGAGCGGTGAGAGGTTGTGCTTCTTCGCCTCCTCCGGCAGCCCCGGCACCGAGTTCTCGAAGATCCACCGGTAGTATTCCTCCACGGTGATCTTCTGGCCCGGCCGGTACGGGCTCTCGTAGTATCGGCGGATGCCCAGCGAGCCGTCGGGGTCGATGCGCCAGGAGAGCGCGATCCAGAACTCGTCCTCTTCCCACACCTGGCCGGGGTTGACCTCGTGCGTGTGCTCGAACCGCTCGCCCATCCGCTCGCGCGCCACGCGCACCACCGGCTGACGGAAGGAGATCCACTTGGCCGCGTGCGTCTCCTGGCTCATCAGGTCGTGCCGCTCGGCCCCCAGCCCCATGGGCAGCACGTAGTCGGCGTACTGGGCCGTCTCGCTCCACACGGGCGTGAGCGCGGCGTGCAGCTCCACCTGCGACTCGTCGCAGAGCATGTTGATCCACATCATCCCGTCCGGATTGGTCCAGACCGGGTTGTAGACGCGCGTGAAATACGCCGCCAGTTTGCCACGACCCTCCGCCAGAAAGTGCGGCAGCAGGATCGACAGCTCGTGAAACGCCAGCGGGTACTCGCGCGGGTAGAGCAGTTCGCTCCAGACCTTCTGCGCGGGGGGCTGCAGAAACGGGGCGGGCACGAACTTGTCGTTGCTGTTCAGGTTGGTGCCGCCGGGCGAGGCCACCGCCCCCACCAGCACCGAGAGGAACTGCAGGCACCGCGACACCTGCCACCCGCCGAGGTTTCCCGCCGCCGCGTTCCGCCACACGTGCGAGGCGAACGCGCTGCCGGCGGTGGCGATCTCGTGGGCGATGCGGATGATCTTTTCGGGCGGCACGCCGCATTCCTCCGCCGCCTTTTCCGGCGTGGCAAAGGCGTAGCGCCGCTTCAGGTCGGCGATGAAGTCCTCGAACGACGATTCGCCCGGACGGTACTCGGCCAGGTACTCGCGCCAGTTGGTCCAGTCGCGCAGGAACTTCGCGTCGTAGCGGTCTTCCTGCAGGATGACGTGGGCCATGCCAAGCAGCAGCATCGCCTCGGTGCCGGGCCACGGCGCGAGCCAGTAATCGGCCATCGAGGCGGTGTTGGACAAACGGATGTCCACGGCGCAGATCTTTGCACCCTTGCTCTTGGCTTCGATGATCCGCTGCGCGTGCGGGTTGAAGTAATGGCCCGTCTCGAGGTGTGAGGAGAGCAGCAGGATGAACCTGGCGTTGGCGTGGTCGGGTGAAGGCCGATCCGCCCCGCTCCACAAGGCATACCCCACCCGCGCGGAAGATGAGCAGACGTTGGTGTGCGAGTTGTGTCCATCCACGCCCCACGACTTGAGAACCCGGTCCATGTAGCCGTCGTGACCCGGGCGGCCCACATGGTACATGATCTCGTTGTGCCGGCCCTCGGTCAGCGCGGCGCGAATCTTCGCCGCAAAGGTATCAAGCACTTCATCCCATGTGGTTTGCTCGAACCGGCCTGACCCCCGCAGCCCGACCCGCTTGAGCGGGTAGAGAATGCGCTCGGGATCCTCGATCTGATTGACGGTGGCCGGACCCTTGGCGCAGTTGCGCCCGCGCGAGCCGGGGTGGAAGGGGTTGCCCTCCAGCTTGCGGATGCGATGGGTTTCCTTGTCCACGTACGCCACCAGCCCGCACGCCGCCTCGCAGTTGAAGCAGGTGGTGGGCACCAGCATGTAGCGCTTCTCGATGCGCTTAGGCCATTGCTGGGGGTCGAACTCCGCCCAGTCGTCCCACCGCTCGCGCGGCGGGAACGTGCTCAGTTCCGTGGTGCGGAAGAAACCGGGTTGGTCGTGGTCGAGGCCGGGCATGGATTCGCTTCTGTCAGAGGTGAGTCGTCGATGTCGTCCTCACGGATGGTCGAGTGGTCATCACGACAGCGGCGGCAGCTGACCCGCCCGCACGAAGGCGTATTCGTACAGCACCAGCCCGGCCAGCACCGGGGCGAAGACCGCCGCCGGCGCCACCAGCGCCAGCAGCACCGCCACGCCCACGCCGATGATCAGCCCGTCGCGATAGCCCCGCAGCGGGCCGACCGCCACCACCGGCAGAAAGGCCGCCGCCTGCCGGGCATTGCCGGTGTGATGCGAACGCACCGTCTCCCACGTGGAGAGCACGAAATGCCCGATCGCGCCGGCCAGCACCAGCCCCACGAGATTCGTCGGTTCATCGGTGAGCGGCAGCAGCACCGCCGCCCCGCACAACAGCGCCTGAAACAGCAGATGCGGCAGCAGCCATTTTGACTGCCACAGGTCACGACCCTCGCATTGCGCAAACAGGAAGGCCGTGTACCCCGCCACACCCAATCCCACCACCGCTGCCCCCCATCGCACGCCATCCGCCGCTTGGTCGAATCCGAACCATCGCAGCGCCATCGACGCGGCCAGCAACCCCACGAACGCGTTGATGATCCACGCCCCTTTCACCAGCCACGAGTTCCAGTTGGGCCGCGTGAAAAGCCGGATGAACGCGAAGGGCTTGTACAGGTCCTCCACCAGCAGCAGCCCGGTGAGCGCGACGAACACCATCGCGATCAGCTCCGGCGCGTACGACGCCCGCCACCCGGTCAGTCCAAGCGCCGCCGCGAATGGCGCGAGTATCGCCGCCCCCGCAGCGACGCCCTTCGTCACCAGGTAGAGCGCCACGCCCCATCCCCACTCCACCTTGTGCTCCGTGTCCAGCACCGTCCGCACGTTGGGAAGCACGGGGAGCGACACCGGCCATTGCTCCGGTTTGCGCTGGGGTCGATCGCTCCAGAGAAACGTGTCCGGACGCTCCGCCGCGCCGGGGTCGAGCGCCGCGGGCTCCGCACCCAGATAGTGAACATTGGGTCCGGTCCGCTGTTCGGGGCGGCGGACAAGCGTCGGATTGGCCGCGATCAACTTCGAGATCGTGGACTCCCCGTCGTCCAGATCGCCGGCGATAATGGCGTTCTCCGGACACACCACCGCGCAGGCCGGCTCCAGACCCTTTTCCACGCGATGGGCGCAGAAGTGGCATTTCTCCACCGCGCCCTGATCCTCGTTCAGATAGATCGCGTCGTACGGACACGCCTGCATGCACGCGCGGCAGCCGATGCAGGCGTCACGGTCGATATCGACGATGCCGTCCGCGCGCTTCTCGAGCGCCTTCACGGGGCAGATCTTCACGCACGGCGCGTTGGTGCAGTGGTTGCAGCGCAACACGGCGAAGTGACGCCGCACATCGGGAAACACGCCTTTCTCGGTATATTTCACCCACGTGCGGAAGTTCCCCACCGGCACGCTGTTCTCGCTCTTGCACGCCACGGTGCAGGCGTGGCAGCCGATGCACCGCGAGTGGTCGATGAGGAAGCCGTACTGCATGGCGGGAGTGTAGCCGACGGGAGGAACGAATCATCGCCAGCCGGCGCGGCCCGGAGCGACGGTCTGAAAGCCCCACCACACCGCCGTCTTGAGGAGCAGCCACCCGAGCGGCAGGCCCAATACACCGGTGTAGGCGGCGGAGCCGAGACGCCGCAGCAGGTCGCGGGTCGGCGCCAGCTGAGCGAACTCCGCCGTGAACCAGGATCGCACGGTCAGGATCGCCGTGACGACCACAGAGGCCGCGATCAGGAACACGCACGCCAGCACCGCGATGGCGAAGACCTGACGTCGCATCACGATCCCTCGAATCTGAAGCATCAGGGCGCAGGCGAAGGCGTACCCCAGCACATTGGGCCCGAGCAGATGGATCGGCTCGGCGCCAGCCGGTCGCATCGGGCTGGAGAGGTCCACCACCGCTCCCACGATGAGGCAGGCCCACAGGGCGGTCATCTTCGGGGCCCACAGCGCCACGAACAGGGCCACCACCGCCAGGGCGCTGGGTCGCAGCTCGCCCACGCGCAGTTCCGACAGCACGCTCATGTCCAGCACGAGCGAAGCGAACACGAAGAGGGTGAAGACCCACCACCTCATCCCGCCCCCCCCACGTTGCCTCCGACGATGCCGGACTCGCCCGATTCGATGAGAATCGTCACCGACGCCAGGTTGGCCGCCGTGAAGCGAGGCCGAACCACAAGCGCGTCGCGGAAGGGGCTGTCGTCGCGGGGCCTGACGGACACCACCGTGCCCACGATGCGCGCCCAGGCGGTGCGAGGCCATGATGGATCGGCCAGCAGAATCAGGTCGCCTTCGCGCACGCCCGCGTCGCGCGCGATGTCCCCCGTGAGTGTGCCGTCCTTCTGCGGCGTCAGAAACGTGCGAGGCCGCTCGCCCGACACATTGCGGGCGTCAGCACCCGCGGCGGGAGCGGCGAATCCCTCGATCGGACCGATGGCCGGGTTGGTGATGGGAATCATCAGCGACGTCAGCGTGGTCACGCTCTCGATCCGACCCACCAGGTGCGAGCCGTTGTACACCACCACCGCGCCGCGCTGCGCCCGGCGTCCGCTGCCCCGGTTGAGCACGTACACCTCGCCCGCGCTCTGCGTGTTGCGTCCGGTGATGGTCGCGGTGAGCGCGTCGAACGCCACGCCAGGATCGATCTCGCGCGTGCGCTCCAACTGCTCGATACGCTGCCGAAGTTCCTCCACGCGCTCACGTTCGGCATGATAGAGCGTGCGGAAACGATCGATTTCCTGCTGGAGTGCGGCGGTTTCGGGCGATTCACCCCGGTTCGGCGCGGGTTTGAGCCATACCACCACGCGGCGGGTCACGTCGCCGAACGGAACGGTCGGCGCGGTCACGATGCCCGACAGATCGGTCACCCACCCCAGCCGACGCACGGGCAGAAACGACAACCCAAGCGCAACCGCCAGCGCGCCGAGATACCACATGAATGGGCGCGACATACGTCTCGTCACTGGTCGCCTTCCTGCCCGTTCAGCCGCTGCGAGGGACGATGAAGGCGCTCATCAGACCTCATCAAGGTCCGACTCCATCGTCGCCTTCCATTCTTCGAGATTCTCGAGATAGATCGCCGTGCCGCGGGCCACGCAGGTGAGCGGGTCGTCGGCGATGCGCACATCCAGCCCGGTGGCGTTGGAGATGACCACGTCGATCCCGCGCAGCAGCGCGCCGCCCCCCGCCAGGGTGATGCCGTTCTCCACCAGGTCAGCGGCCAGCTCCGGCTCGGCCCGCTCCAGCGTGCGCAGCACCGCCTCGATGATGGATTGCACCGGCTCCTGCAGGGCTTCGCGGATCTCGTCGCTCGTCACCACCGTCTTGCGAGGCAGCCCGGCGATCATGTCGCGCCCGCGCACATCCATGGTCATGGGCTCACCCACCGGAGCCGCCGAGCCGATCTCGATCTTGATGCGCTCGGCGGTCTGCTCGCCGACCGTGAGGTTGTACGTGGCCTTCATGTACTTGATGATGGCCTCGTCCATGTCGTCGCCGGCCACGCGCACGCTCTCGCACTGCGCGATGTCACCCAGGGACATGATGGCGACCTCGGTGGTGCCGCCGCCGATATCGACGATCATGCTCGCGGTCGGCTCCACGATCGGCAGCCCTGCGCCGATGCCCGCGGCCATCGGCTCCTCGACCAGATAGACGCGCCGGGCCCCGGCGCGTTCGGCGCTGTCCAGCACGGCGCGCTTCTCCACCGCGGTGATGCCGGATGGAATCGAAATGACCACGCGCGGGCCGAAGAGCCGGCCGCGCCCGTTCACCTTGCGAATGAAGTAGGACAGCATCGCCTCGGTGATCTCGAAGTCGCTGATCACGCCGTCCTTGAGCGGTCTGATGGCGCTGATGCTGCCGGGGGTCTTGCCGAGCATCTCCTTGGCGGCCCAGCCGACGGCGTTGCCATTGTTGAGCACCTTGTTGGTGCCGCGGCGCACCGCCACCACCGAGGGTTCGTTGAGCACGATTCCCTCCCCGCGCACGCACACCAGGGTGTTGCACGTGCCGAGGTCGATGCCCATATCCACGCTGAACCAGCCAAGGAGCGAATCGAGGAACACGCCCAACTCCCTTCGAGAATCGACGCAGCATGGACCAAGCCGGGAGGGGCTGTCAACCAATCGACGGCCAGTCCACAGCGATTCCCGTGACGCGTCGCGCACTCCATTGCCGCCGGTGGCAGGGTCATCCGCGACCCGTGCGGCGCACCGGCGCCCGAATCATAAAGCGGGCGTCGGTTCCTGAGAACCGACGCCCGATGAATCCATCACGTTTTTCCGACCGACCCCGGTCAGGTCGATGCCGGATCGATCACCGGTTGTCCACGAGGGTCAGGACTCCGCCCGGGGTGGAGCCATCCGCCGAGTGATCCATGTTGGTCAGGGCGAGAATGGTCACACCCACGGCCAGGACGACCGTGGCCACGAGCAGAAGCCCGGTGTACACGTCCAAGTCGCCGCCCCGCCGCCTCACCTGTCCGCCGCCGTACTGAGCCATGTCTGTATTCCTTTCGATCAAGTCACGGTCGCATGGACGGGAAGGTTCAGTCGCGACGGGCGAAGGCGCGGTGACCGACGCTGGCGAGGACGGGGTTGCCCGCCACGTCCTGCACGATGCCGGTGGCCCGGTTGATATCCACGTTGATGATGTGCAGCCGGCCGACGTATCCGCCGTGCCCGTCGCCGATGATGAGCACCCAGCCCTCCTTGATGCCGTCGCGCTGACCGGCGTCGATCTCGGCGAGCACCAGCCCCTCGGATCGGCGCACGTCGATGACGTTGGCGGTCACGTTGCGGTCGATCGGCACGGTCGGAGCCAGGCCCGAGTCCTCCAGCTTGCCGAAGGCGATCTCGTAGCGGGCCACCAGATCCAGCGCCGCGCCGCGGGCCTCACTCAGTCGCTGCACTTCCTCGCGCAGGGAGCGCACGGCGGCCTCGGCCACTTCGAGGTTGCGGTCGGTCTCGCGCAGTTGCGCCATCAGTTCGGCGTTCTGACGCTCGGCCGCCAGCGCCTGGGTGCGGAGCTTGCCGGCCTCGTCCACCAGGTGCTGGATCAGGTTCTGGCCCGACTCCAGCGTGGAGGAGATAATCGAGATCTTGGAGTTGATCTGGGCGTGCAGCGCCTTGGCGTCGGCCAGTTCGGCCTGCAGACGCAGGATCTCCGCGTCCTTCTCGCGGGCGGAGCGCTCGGCGTTGGCCGCCTGCGTCTTGAGCGTGTCGATGGTGCCGTTGAGCCCGCCGATCTGCGCTCCGTAGCTGGCGTTGGCGCTGTTGAGGGCGGTGACCGCGGCGGCCCTGGCGTCTTCCGCCTTCACGTAGCGCGCCTTGTAGCTCGCCTCGTTCTTCGCGTAGACGACCACCAGCGGAACAATCATCACCGACAGGAGTGCGACGAGAACGACGAAGATCTTGGTCAGAACGTGCACGGGTTGGATCCTTGCGTCGAGGAACGAAAATCAGCGGGCGGCCGCCCCGCCGGGCGCGTCTCCATTGCAACGGCAGGCCCCACGCGGGGCTTGAGCCGCCGGTGGCACAACCACCGCTCGGCCCGCACTCGCCGAAGTCGCGGGCAGAACACCTATTTACACGGGATCGGACTGGGTGTCAATACCGGCGACACGGTTCCACCCGGATTCCGTCAAACTCCGATACTCCGTTCCCGAGGCAACCGGGGTCATTTCAGCCCTCACCCGCCGCGCGTCATTCGTATAACTGACGCTGCCGCAGACACTTGCACCATCGGATCGGCGTCATTCATCAGACGCTGCAACGATGCCAGCGCCCCTTCCGTTCGAATGGCTCCCAGCACATGGGCCGCCTGCGAACGAATGGCCCCAATGCCATGACTGATGTAGGGTGTCACCACCGAATCAGGCACCAGTTGTCCCATCGACGCCAGCGCCATCGCGGCGGCAAGCCGGACCTCCGCCGGACGACGCTCGGCTCCGTCCGCCTCGATCAGCCGCTGCAGCGACGCCACAGATCCGCGATCGTTCACTCGCCCCAGCACCAGGCAGGCAAGCGCGGTGGATTCGCTGAACTCCGGCGGGTAGAACAGCGCGGCGCGCACCGCGTGAATCGGCTCGGTTCGACCCAGTTTCAGCAGCGCCTCGGCAATCTGCAGCTCAACCACGCGAACCTGCGCCGGACTGAGCATCTCCGAGCCGCGCCCGAGCGACTGCTCCAGCATCGGGGCTGCGGACGGCTCACCCAGTTCGCCCAGCACCAGGGCGGCGTTGGCCCGGACTTCGGGATCACGACTGGCCAGAAAGCCCGCCAGCGGGTTGAGGTCCACCCGCTGCCCGCAGCGCCGCAGCGCGTAGATGGCCGCGGCCCGCACGGAATCCGACGGATCGTGCAGCAGCGGTTCGACAAGCCGGGCCGAGTCCCTCAATTGCAACCGCCCGATGGTCATGGCGGCCACGAAGCGGACGCCGCGGTTGTCGTTCACCAGGCCTGCGCGGGCGTACGACTCGGCCAGTTGCGGCATGGGATGGAGCCCCTCGATGGCATTGGCCCGCAGCAGGGGGGAATCGGACTCCGCGGCGCGCTCCAGCAGGCCGATCGCCGCGTCTTCGAGGTTCTGCCCGGAGACGGCGATGACGCCGAGATTCGACCCGCCCTCAACGGCGCGTGCCGAGGCGCCGGTGCTCTTGGTGCTCCACGCACCGCCTGAGGTGGTTCGCTCACCGCCGCAGCCGCTCGCCAGCACCAGCGTCGCCACCCACGTGCTACCGCACAGCATTCGATGCATGATCCGTCTCCTTGCCTCGACGCCCCAGCCACCAGAGTCCCACGGTCGCCGCCAGACAGAGGGTCGGCAGTACGTTGCCGATCCGTCCGTACAGGGTCTTTCGTTCATCCAGCGTCGTGCGGACGACCAGATGCCCGGGAGCGCGCATGAGGGTGTTTCGGCCCGTCTCAACCACACCGATGATTTTTCCCGTCGAGTCAATCGCCACCGACAGCCCCGTGTTGGCACAGCGGATCATCGGAAGGCGGTTCTCGATGCTCCTGAAACGGGCCGCCTGCACATGCTGCCGCCGCCCGGGATCATGATCGCCGAACCAACCGTCATTGCTGAGGTTCACCAGCAGGTCCGCCTGTTTGCGACCGTCCTCCCACACCAGGCGGCGCACCACCCTGGCCACGGTGTCCTCGAAGCAGATGGGAGTCGCCAGCCGCACTTCTCCCGCGTCGGTGGCCAGCCGCAGGCGAACCGGGCGTTCGCCCGCGTCCAAGTCAAACCGCATGCCGGCGGCCCCCAGCGCCAGCAGTTGCCGCTCCAGCCAGTCCCAATGCGAGATGTAGGGCATGGTTTCGCCGAAGGGCGTCAGGAAGATCTTGTCGTACCGTTGATAGGGCATGTCGCCCTGCATCAGGTACGCCGAGTTGTAGGCCGCCTCCCAGGTGTAGACGGGCCTTCCGCTCGACTCGTCCACGCCCAGACCGATGCGGCAGGGGCTGCCCACCAGAATCGGCGCGCCGACCGTTTCGCGCACTTCGAGAAAGAGCTGGTGCCAGAGTTCGCCGGGCAGAAAGCCCCGCTCCTTCTGCATCGTCATCACCTGTGGCTCGAAGCCGAACCCTGGCGCCATGGTCTCGGGCCACACCACCAGGTCCACCGGCCCCTCGATACCCTGCCGCGCCTCGATGGTCTGCCGGGCGTATCGCGGCATGTCCTCCAACTGCTCCTCGAAGGTCCAGGCCCGCTTGTTGCTCTGCGGCAGGTTGGTCTGAATCGCCAGCACCACCGGTCCCGGCCGCATCGAGATGGTCTGGTTGAGGCGCCACCACCCGTAGCCGAGGTTGAGAGCGAGCAGCAGAGCCGTGATGACCAGTGCAAGTATGCACCACGGTTGCCGGCGCGACGTCGCCTCACCACGCGACATCAACCGCCAACCATCCAGCAGCGCGCCGCTGAACATGGCGACGAGCAGCGACAGCAGCGACGTGCCCAGCAGGTCCGCCGATTGCGCAAGCGGCAGCCAGCCGATCAGCGGATGCCCCACCTGAAACCAGGGGTAGCCATCCATGAACACGTCGCTGCGGAAATACTCCAATCCCACCCAGATCGGCGGAATCAGCCACGCCAGCGGCCAGTTCGAAAGACGCCCGGATCGCTCCAGCCGCACCACCAGCGCGGCGGTCAGCGCGGGCCAGAAGGCCATGAACACCGCCAGCAGGGGCCATCCGATCGGTGTCACGTCCACCAGCCAGCGGTGCATCCAGAACCACATGGGCCACTGCGTCACGAAGATGGCCAGAAACCCCCGCCATCCGCCCCCGGACCGCCTGGCTCCCAGCACCAGCATGGCCGGTACAGCGGCCACCAGCGGCCACAGATCGATTGGCGGAAAGGCCGCCATGAAGCACAGCGCCCCCGCGCCCGCCCACGCCAGCGAGGCAATGGCTCCCCGTACGCCGCCGCATCCGTGTGCGCCTGCCGGGATCATTTGCCCGCAAAGTCGATGATGCGGGCGATCTCATCCCGCAGCTTGCCGCGCGGGACCACCCGATCGATGAAGCCGCAGTTGAGCAGGAACTCCGACCGCTGGAAGCCGGGCGGCAGTTCCTGACGGATGGTCTGCTGAATCACGCGCGGACCGGCGAAGCCGATCAGCGCCTTGGGCTCGGCCAGAATCACATCGCCCAGCATGGCGAAGCTCGCCGTCACACCGCCCGTGGTGGGATCGGTCAGCACCGAGATAAACAGGCCGCCATGGTCATCCAGCATGGCGAGCGCCGCGGAGGTCTTGGCCATCTGCATCAGCGACAGGCCTGATTCCTGCATGCGCGCCCCGCCCGAGCAACTGACAATGATGAGCGGCAGATTCGTCTCGGCGGCGTTTTCGATGGCTCGCGCCAGCTTCTCCCCCACCACCGAACCCATGGACCCCATCATGAACGTCAGATCGAGTGCGCCCAGCACCACCTTGCGCCCCTTGATGAAACCCTGCCCGGTGATGACCGCCTCGGGCCGCCCTGTCTTGCGGCGCTCGGTTTCGATGCGTCCGGTGTAGGGCTTGAGGTCAACGAACTCCAACGGGTCGGCCGCGATCATGTTTTCGTCAAATGGCTCGAAACTGCCGGGGTCGCACAACTGACTCACGCGCTGCGACGCGGAGATGCGGAAATGATGCTGACAGTCCGGGCAGACCCACAGGTTGTTCTCGACCGCCTTGCGGAACAGCATGGCGGAACACGCCTCACAACGGATCCATACGCCCTCGGGCACCGCCTTCTTGGCCGTCGCCGAGAGCCCGGGCTCGCCGGGCGCCGGGTCGCCGGGCGAGTCGGGAGCGTCCGCCCATGTTCTACCGGTGGCTCTCGTCATGCGTGGTCACTCGTCCTGCGGCGAGGATGCGCCGCGATCCTGCATCAACCGGGTCGCGGGGACGATAGGCCCGCCCCGCGCAGATCGGCAATGGCTTGTCGGTAGTCCGGCGCTCGGAAGATGGCCGTCGCCGCCACCAGCACGTCGCAGCCGGCCTCCAGCACCGCGGGGGCGGTGGCGGGCCCGATTCCGCCATCCATCTCGACACGCTGATCCGCTCGCGCAAGCTGCGCCGCGACGCGCGTCTTGGCCAGCACGTCGGCGATGAATGACTGACCGGAGAACCCCGGATTGACGCTCATCACCAGCACCAGGTCAAACGCCGGCAGAACCGGCTTCAGCGGGTCGATCGGCGTGCCGGGATTGATGGCCAGCCCCGCAGTCATGCCGTGCCGGTGAATGGCGTCCGCCAGGGCGACCGGATCGGACACCACTTCCGCGTGAAACGTCAGGTGGTCGGCCCCGGCGTCCCGGAACGGTGCGACGAACAGCGCCGGGTCGGTGACCATCAGATGCACGTCGAGAAACGCCCCCGGCAGGGCCTTGCGCAGCGAGGCGCACAGAGCCGGGCCCATGGTGAGATTGGGGACGAAGTGCCCGTCCATCACGTCCAGATGCAGCAGATCCGCTCCCGCGTCGAGCACGGCCTGGCACTCCGCACCCAGTCGCGCAAAGTCGGCTGACAGGATCGACGGCGCGATCAGCGGACGCCCTGGCGGTTCGGTCAGCAGGTTGCGCGGAGCAGCCATGAGACCTGACGATAGGGGCGTGAGCACAAAAGGAAACGCGGCGCCGATTGGCGGCGCCGCGCTTGAGTTCATCGGATTGAGGATCGAGCGTCAGCGACCCAGCCGGGCGCCCTGCTGATACATCTCCAGCGAGCGCTTGTACTCGGCCTTCAGTTCCGGAGGCGCGATGAAGAAGGCCTTCTTCTGCGTCTCGACGGCCTCGGCGACCTTGCCGTTGTGGTACAGGGCGAGCGCCTTGGCGTTCAGAGCCGCCGCGTCCTGCCCGCGAGTGCTGTCCACGGCCTCGGAGGCCAGATCGAGCGCCAAGGCCTTCAGCACGGCCTGGTCGTGACCGGATTTGATGATCTCCGGGTTGGTCAGGATGTCGTTGGACAGCGCGACGAGCGTCTCGGCGTCGTCGGCGTACATCGACATGAACGGCCCGGAGGCAAACGCCACCGCATCATCCAGGTTCTTCTTGTTCAGCAGCAGGATGCGGAACTTGCGCATCGCCACATGATTGAAGATCCGCGCGTCCATGGCGATGACCTGATCGAGGTACTTCTCGCAGACGCGCCAGTCCTCCATGCGGAGCGAGTAGTCCACCTGCTCCAGCAGGGGCTTGGCCTTGGCTTCGAGCACGGGGTCGAAGCGTCCACCGGCCACCTTGCCGACGATCTTGTCGAACTCGTTGTCGTGGGGGTTGCCGATCCAGACGATCTTGCCCGCGCCATCCACGATGAACGCGCAGGGAATGCCGTTCTGGCCGGCGGCCTGCATCCACTCGCGGGACGTGGTCTGCGACTGATCCACCGCGACGGTGTAGCCCATCTTGTCACCCATCTCGGCGACGAAGGGCTTGACCACGCTGGCGTCCTCGTTGCTGACGCCGATGAACGTCATCTTGCCCTTGTACTTCTTCTGCAGTTCCGTCAGGTGCGGAATGGCGCGACGGCACGGAGCGCACCAGGTGGCCCAGAACTCGACCACGTAGGCGTGGCCCGACTGGAACGACTCGACCTTCTCGCCCTTCACCCACTCCTGGATGGTCAGCTTGGGCGCCTGCTTGCCGACCGTCAGTTTGTCATTGGCGCCAAAGCCAATGCCCTGAGCGACCGACGCCCCGCTCACCGCGAGGGCCATGATCGCCGCACACATCGTTCGAACCTTCATGACCGGCTCCTTCCGAATGGCACCAGGATGGTGCGCCTTGGATGAACTCGAGGCGGGATGAGACATGGGCCCGCCCTTTCTCGTCAACGCCCGATTCTCCCGATTGTTCCCGCGAATTGCAAGAAAATCACGATTGGCGAAGTCTGACCACGGACACCGCCGACCGATCTGGTTGGCGCCCACCAAGCGTACCTCACGGTCACGCCTCGTCCAGCAGCCCGACACTCGTAAACGGCTTCCCTTCGAGCATTTGCAGACTGGCCCCCCCACCCGTCGAGACGTGCGTGAACTGCGATTCCATTCCGAAGGCCTCCACGGCCGCCGCCGAGTCTCCCCCGCCGATGATCGAGGTCGCCCCCGCTTTGGTGGCCTTGGCGATGGCTTCCGCTACGCCGCGGGTGCCGGCGTCGAACGGAGGAGTTTCAAACACGCCCATCGGACCGTTCCAGATGATCGTCTTGGCCCCTGACAGCCGCGCTCCATACGCCGCGACGGTCTTTGGTCCGATATCCAGACCCATCCACCCGTCTTCGATGGCGTCCTCGAACACCCGGATCGGCGTGTGCCTGGTGATCTCCTTGCCGCAGACGTGATCCGACGGCAGCACCAGGTCGGTGTGGCTGGCCGCAGCCATGTCGATCATCGCCTTCACGTCCGTCAGCATGCCCAACTGGGCCTTGCTGGACCCCACGTTCTTGTCGAGGGCCTTGAGGAAGGAGTACACCATGGCTCCACCCACCAGAATGGCGTCCACCTTGCCCATCAGGTTCCTGATGACGCCGATCTTGTCCGACACCTTGGCGCCGCCCAGCACGGCGATGAACGGCTTGGCCGGCTTCTCCAGGACCCCCGAGAGGAACTTGATTTCATCCCGCAGCAGAAACCCCGCCACGCGCGGCTTGCCCGCCATTGCCTGGGGCACGCCGACCATCGAGGCGTGATCCCGGTGCGCGGTGCCGAAGGCGTCGTTGCAGTAGATGTCGCCGTAGCGGGCCAGAGCGGCGGCAAAGTTCTTGTCGTTCCGCTCCTCGGCGCCGTTGAAGCGCAGGTTCTCCAGCAGCACGATCTCGCCGTCCTGCATCGCCTCCACCATCGCCCGCGGACCGTCGCCGGTGGGTGACTTGTCGGTGATCGACACCTTGACGCCGGGCAGCAACTGCCTGAGGCGCTCGGCCACGGGCTTGAGCGAATATTCGGATTCGAAGCCCTTGCCCTCGGGCCGGCCCAGGTGGCTCATCAGCACCAGGCGCCCGCCGCGCTCAATGACTGACCGGATGCTGGGCAGCGCGGCGACGATGCGCCGGTCATCCGTGATCGCCCCGGAGTCGTCCAGCGGCACGTTGAAGTCCACGCGCATCAGCACGCGCTTCGACTTGACATCCACCTGATCGATCGTCTTCTTGGCCATGACGCTGGGTCTTCCTTCGGATGAGCGGCAAACCATCCACCCCTGCGGCGGATGGGAGGCGATGATATTCCCGCAATGACTTCGCGCCGCGCGGAACTTCAGAATACCGCCGCGACCAATCGTCGATCACTCCGGCATCTCGCCGACGAGCTTCAACCCGCCCTGCGGCACAAAGGGGATGATGCCCGCCTCGGCCAGCTGCTCCTGAATCTCTGGCGCCAACATGCGGGCGTCCAGAATGATCCCGTCGGGGCCTTCAACCATCCAGGCCAGCGGGTTGGATTCCATCCGGCTCGGCAGGCACCAGTTCGGGTCGAGCGGCACGATGTCCAGCCCTTCACGAATTTCCGTCGAGCGCCGTGACATCGCCGACTCGGAGACGCCGAACAACCGGCACAACTCATCCGTGCGCAGATGCGGATCGTTGTTGGGGTCGGACAGGAAGTTGACCCAGCCGACCGTGTACACGACCGCGGCCGCCCAGACGCGAACCTGGCCGCGATCGGCCGGAGAACCATCCTGACACAGGCAACCGGCAAGAAGCCGGGTCAGGTCGAGGTACTCGTCGTTCAAATGCTCACGGCAGACCGCGTCGGTCAGGGCGATGATGGCCTCGAACCGATCGCGCCAGTGGAGCGGCACATCGTTCCGAATCACATCCAGTTGTGGAAGGGCTGACATGTCGGCAGCGTACACGATGCGACGGTTCATGTCACGTCCGCACGCTCCGCGTCGATCCTGTCGTCATGCGATGGGGCGACGGGATCGAGCAGGCCCTGCAGCACGGTCTTCTCGGTGCAGTCATCCCGCGCCTCGAGGAACCGGCGCAGCCACCGTTTCTTGAGATCATCATCGCCCAGGGCCAGCTCCCGGAGCTGCGCAAAGTTGTGCAACAGAAAGCCCTGCGCATCATCGGCGAAGATGCCGACGACTTCGACTTCGGTCAGTGCCGATCCGGCTTCGTCCAGTATGAATTTCGACGTTTCCGAATCCCAGCGGTAGCGCACCACGCCGGAACGGGTGAACAGATCGGTCAACCCCTCGATGGGGATGGCGTCGCCATTCACGTAGTGGGCGCTGATCTCCACCTCGACGACAGGCCGATCCTCCGCGGCTGAAAGTCCGATCTTCGTGCCGGTGAAGGTCCGATTGAATGGCATGCCGTGCCCACGCACGTGGCCGCCGCTGGGAAAACTCAGCACCGGCTTGAGTCCGTCAGCCGCATACCAGGTTTCCTGGTAGCGCTCAAATCCGCTTCCGCTGCCGCGAAGCGACTGAATGACCAGCCATCGACGATCGCCGAGCACCTCGACGCGATGCCACGGCGGGTTGAGACGCTGGTTGCGCAGCTCCACGCGCCCCTGTGTCCCCCAGCCATCCCCATCGCGGCGCAGGGCCAGATATTGCACTTCCTGGCCCGAGGAATCCGACAGCCGCAGCAGCGTTTCGTCGCCGTCCACGCCATTGAGCTCCACCGCGTGGCGCTCGATCGACACCGGCGCGTCGCCTTCGAGACCGCTGAACAGATCGGAGGCAATTCCCAGTTCGGTCCACAACCGTCGCACACCCGCCACGCCGTCTCGTGCGATGCCGTCCACCAGAGCCGCACCGGGGTCGGCGTTGGCCTGCCCTCTGGCATGCTCCACGATGAGCTCGGTGACGTCACCGCCGATCGGAGGATCGCCGATCACGGCAGCCAGAGTCAGAATGCCAGTCGCCAGCAGAAGCATCAGGTTCCGTGGTCCCGCCCGCAGGTATTCGCAACGATCGGTCAGTTCTTCATACTATCCTCGGCAATCGAGGTGCGTTCAAGTTGAAGATCGAAAAAGAGGCGCCCGGGGCGTGAGATCGCGGCGGTGCGAGGAATCCAGCCCGCCGGATTGACTCAGATTGCCCGCCTTCACGCGGCGGCGTGACACGACGCCCGCGCGGCCGCGACGCTCTCGAACACGGGAAACACACGATCCAGCCGGGTCATCTCGATGGCCGCGGCCACGGTGCCCCGCACGCCGGTGAGTTTCACGTCGCCGCCGCGTTTCCGCAGTCGATGGTGGAGCCGGATGAGCATGCCCAGTCCGTACGAGTTGATCTCGCGCAGATCGGCACAATCCACTATCACGTGCCGCGTGCCCCGATCAATGCGTTCTTCCACGTCATCGACCAGCGTCAGCGCATCCTCGTTGTTCAGCGAGGCGTCGGCGTGAACCAGCACAAGATCGGAAAACTCGCTGTCCTGTTCGATGCGCATGGCGGTGTGTCGATCATCGGAGGGTTGGATGATGCGGAAACCGGAGCGGGTTGCGTGGCGGGGAGAATAGGCGAGCAGGGGTCAGCACCGAGACTCAAAGAGTACGAATCGCCAAGGCCGCAGCACTCAGCACCGGACACTTCGCACTCATTCGCGCACCACCTTCATGGCGATCAGATCCTGCACGTCCACCAGTCCCACGGGCTTGCCGTCGCGGTCGAGCACGGGAATCTCGTCGAGCCGCTTCTCGCGCACCAGCAGCACGGCGTCCCGCACCAGGTCATCCACGGTGAGGTGCTTGGGGTGGCGCGTCATCACGTCGTGCATGGGTCGGTCCAGCCCAGCCGGACCGTCGCGCAGGATCAATCGTCGCAGGTCGCCGTCCGTGAAGATGCCGGAGAGCGACCCCGCGCCGTCCACCAGCACCACCGCACCGGCCCGGCGGCCCGAACCAGCCCTGTCCAGCGACTCACGCACGGTGAGCGAATCCGGCACCACCGGCAGGTTCTCGCCCACGCGGAAACGAAGCACCTCGGTGACGGGCCTCAGCCCCACGCCCAGCATGCCGCCGGGGTGATTGCGGTGGAAGTCGTCCGCTCGGAAGTTGCGCCGCCGCGCCAGCGCCAGGACAAGCGCATCGCCCGCCGCCAGCATCGCGGTGGTGCTGGCGGTGGGCGCCAGGTTGAGGGGGCAGGCCTCGGTCACGTCGCCGAGATTCAGGTGAACCGTACACAGACGCGCCAGCGTGGACGTGCCGCAGCAGGACATGCCGATGGTCGCCACCCGGTCCGCCTGCAGCACCGCGGCGAGGTTGATGACCTCCTCGGTTTCGCCCGAGGCGCTCAGCAGCATCACCACGTCACCCCGGCGAATGCGGCCCAGGTCGCCGTGCATCGCCTCCGCCGGGTGCAGAAAGTGCGATGGCTGCCCCAGCGAGGCGAAGGTGGCGGAAATCTTGCGCCCGATCAGCCCCGACTTGCCCATTCCCGAGACGATCGTGCCGCCCGACGCCCGCTCCAGCAGATCCAGCGCCGCGATCCACGTCCGGTCCAGACGGCTTGCCACGCGGGAAACCGCGGCGGCTTCCGCCTGCATCGCCTCCGCGAGAAACGCCAGTTCTTCGGTCATCCGGTCGGTCTGGGGCATGGGATCGACGTTCCGTTGGGGCGCGCCCGGGATCGCGGCCGCCCGTCAATCGGCTATTCTACACACCCTGCCCCGAATCCCGGCGCCGTTACGCATGCCCCTCCAGGATGACTATCACGTTTCGCTCGACACCTTCAAGGGTCCGCTGGACCTGCTGTTGTTCCTCATCCGCCGGGCGGAGGTGGACATCACCGACATCCCCATCGCCGCCGTCACGGATCAGTACCTGGCGTTTCTCGAGCAGATCGAGGAGATCGACATTGACCTGGCGGGCGAGTTCCTCGTCATGGCCGCCACGCTGGTGGAGATCAAGGCCCGCGTGCTCGAGCACCAGCGCACCCGCAAACCGGGCGACGCGACCTCGCCGGTGGAGGATCTGAATCTCGACGCCTCCGACCCGCGCTACGAGCTCGTCCAGCAACTGCTCGCCTACCAGCGCTACCGCGTGGCGGCGGACACGCTCGACAAGCGGCGCGAGGAGTTCGCGCTCAAGTTCCCAGTGCGACCCGGTTCACGCCACATCGCTGAACACCCGGAATCGCACGACGCCGGGGACGAATCCCCCCGGTCCGACGTGGAACTCGATGATGCCCACGTGTTCGACCTGTTCGAGGCCTACGAGCGCCTCATCGAATCGGTGGATTTCTCGCGGCTGGGGGAGCACCGCGTCCAGGACGACGACACGCCGATCGAGCTGCACCAGGACGACCTGATCGACCGGCTTTCCCGCGCCGCCGAGCGCCGCATCACGCTGCAGGAGGCGTGGGTGGGCCGCACCAAGATGGACGTGATCGGACTGTTCCTGGCGACTCTGGAGCTGGTCAAGCAGAGGCGCGTGCTGGTGGTGCAGGATGAGACCACCGGCGCCATCATGCTCGAACTGAATGCCGACCCGGTGGATGAGTCCACATACGTGGCGCAGGAGCCGGACCATGCCCATGTAGTCGAGCACGAGGACGGTTCCGTCGCGCCGCACGACGAGAACTCACGAACCACGGAAGGGGCGTGACGAGACGCGGCTGCTCAGGGCCGCCGACAGTCGGAATCGTTCACTGGCTGCTTCTCGCTCCCCGCGCTGCGAAGCCGCAGCGTCCACGTGGACTTCAGACGGTTCTGACCCGGAATCGCGGTGGACCAGTCGCAGGTTTCCACGTCGTCCGCCAGGTCCGCGAGGAACCGCGACATGACTTCGATCGCCTCGGGAGACTCGCCCTGTTCGCGGGCGATTGCGGCCAGAACGTCGCCGAACCTGGCGAGATGCCGCGATGCCGCCCGGCCATCGACTCGTCCGCGCTGACCTGGCAGATCGAACTCGAGCGCCGCGGGCGGCGCAGGAACGCGAAGCTGCTCGCGCACGGCGACCAGCTCCGCGCCATCCGTCCCGATGATCCACCAGCCCCGCGCCGCGGCCTCCGCCGGCGATCTGGGCGACTGATCCGCGTTCGACACGGTCCAGTGCAGCGTGAGCGACCCGGCCTCGGGCAGGTTGGGCAGCAGCAACCGCCCCACGCGGGATACATCCGCCGATCGCGCGGTCTCCGCGGGCAGATTCCGCAGCCGCTCCATCCCGGGCGGCGCCTGTTCACCCACCAGGTCGTGCAGCATGCCAATGAAACCGATCATGAACTGGTCGAGATCAATCAGCGCGCGATCCGTCGCCCGCACCTCCATCGCAAGCGTGAAGGTAAGCAAGGGGGTGGCGTCCTCGGCGGGCGCATCGCGCCGCTCCCCCACCATCACGAGCATCCGCTCACCCAGGTTGTCCTGCATGGCGGGGGTCACCGCTCCCGCCGGCAGCTGCGCGCGGATGAACCCGCCCAGTTCGCCGGGCGGCATCCGCAGCGGATGCGCCACCACCGCGACGCGGCCATCGCCCAGCCGGTCGATCACATCCTGCGTCAGCGTGGTCGGACGCGGCGAGGCCCCGAACGGCGAACTGGCGAAGCGCGACACGTGCCGCACCGAAACTGCTGAGGTATCGAACTCCAGCACCGCCGCCGTCGCGCCGCCCATCGGTTCCTCATGGCGAAGGAACACGCCCACATCTCCTTCCCCCAGGTCACGGGCGGCCGTCATGCCCGGATCCTGCGACAGTCGCAGCACCGTGGCGTCGCCCCAACCGGAGAGCACTTCCGCGAACAATCCGGACTTCGCGTCCCGACCCGGGCCGACGATGGTGATCCCGCCGACTCGAGCCATCAGCAGGTTCTGCTCCGGCAACTCGCGCACCACCACCTTGCCGGGCCCGCGGCGGATGCGCGGCTTGAGGCGAGAGAGACACTCCGCCCACGTGGGCTCGTCCACCTGCAGCAGGGCCACCCAGTCACGCTCCCCCGCTGCTCCCCCGTCGCCGACAGGCCCCCCGCCACCGAGCGCCCGCACCGCGACCGTGGCGTTGGCGCCCATGAGCCGATCGAACAGTTCACCCTGCTCCGCACCTACCATGCCGGCCAGTTGCGACCACGCCTCGCGAAACGCCGACCGCTCGAACGCCCGTTGCAGCGTGTCGCCCAGCGGCTTGCCCGCCAGTTCGCCGCGCAGACGCGATGCCCGGTCCACATGCACGTACACGGTCACGTCGCGCGGCAGCAGCGACGCGTGCTCGAACGGCTCATCCGCCGACCACGCGCCCGTGCCGGCGAATGACATCGCCGTCGCCAGCAGACTTGGAAGCATCGACGCGATCACAGCAGCCCCGACCACGGCACGCGAGAGCGGTAGCCCGCTTCGTCATCCGCCTCAACCGATGACTCATCCTCCACCGCGGGCGGAGATGATTTCGACCCGGATGACCACCCCGCGGGCGTGAACATTCGCCGCATTGACCGCGTCATGCCGCCCACCGCCTCGATGGGTGAACCGAGATCGCGGCTGATGGCGGCGTCGATCGTCACGCCCCTCGCGGAGCGGACGTTGTCGCTCATCTGATGCACCTGGAAGCCGATCAGCACCACCGCCAGCGCCGACAGCGCGGCGGCCCCGCGCGTCAGCCAGCGACGACGCAGCAGGCGGCGGCGCTGCGCCGAGTCAATCCGACGGTAGCCAAGCCGACCCATGATGGATTCCGTCAGGTCGGGGGTCACGTCGCCCCGCAGCATGCTGGTGAGATCGGGCAGGCCCGGCTCGCGCGGGGGGTTGCCGCCGCCCGCGCCGACTTCGTCGCGCCGGGCGTCCCACGTCGCGTCAAACTGGTCGTCACGACCGATCATGACCACACCTCCTCAACGTGTCGCTCAGTCACGCTGCTGGAGAGGATGATCCGCCGCATGCGCTTGCGGGCACGGTGCAGGTGGCTCTTGATGGTGCCTTCGGGCATGTCCAGGTACACCGCGATCTCGCTGATGGGCCAGTTCTGCTGGTGGAAGAGCAGCACGATCTCGCGCTGCAGTTCGTTCAGCCCCTTGAGCGCCTCATCAATCGCGCTGCGGGCGTTGCGAAGCACCTCCGCCTGCTCAAGCCCATCCTCGGGACGGTCGCCCGCGCCCTGGTGCATGTCCACCAGGTCCGACTCGAAACTGGGCGAGTGCTTCTGCACCTGGTTCATGTACAGACGCTTGGCGATGGTGAAGAGCCAGGTCGAGAAGCGAAAGCGGGTGTCGAAGCGGTCAAGGTTGCGCAGCACGCGCACGAACGCCTCCTGCACCACGTCCTCCGCCACGTCCGGCCTGCCGCACATCCGCAGCATGAAGGCGTACAGGGCGTTCTGGTGAGCGCGGATCAGCTGCTCGATGGCAATCCCATCGCCCTGCTTGGCCTTCCGGATCACCTGTCGCTCGGCGGACTTGGTCATGGTCATGAGCGGTCCTTGGCCCAGTGAGGGGGTGGGGAGGCGCGTCGCCCCTTGCAGGGCTGACCCAATCATAACCGGCAAGACGGGGTGCGGGTTGCGGATTCCACGTCGGCCCGCCGCCTGACAGGGCCGGCAGGATCGGCATTCTGGGCGATGGTGAACCGGATTGAAGCGTTGACCCGACCCTCTCCTGGGCCACGTCAACCCCACGGATTGCACGAGGCGCCCGTTTCCCTGGTCAACCCCTGACCATCAGACCAGTCGCCGGACGCTCATTCCCCCGCCGCCGCCGCCCGCCATTTGGCCGCGTTCGACTCGTCGCCTCGGTGCTCGTAGAGGCGCATCAGCAGGTCGGCGACGCGACGGGCGCGATCGTGCCTCGGCCCGAGCGCGGCGGCGAGAATGCGGTGCGCCTCCAGCAGGCCCGGCTCCGCCTCGTCGTGACGCTGCAGCGCCAGCAGCGCCCGCGATCGGCCGTCCTCCATCACGCCGACCATCCAGTGATCCCTCGGAAAGACACGCCTGGCCGCATCGCGGCCTTCCGACAGCAGCTCCAGCGCCTCCTCCGGCTTCTTCTGGTCGAGGAGCAGCTTCCCCAGATTGTTCAGGGTGATGATCGTGTCGCTGTTCTGGTCGCCCAGCACTTCCCGCTGCGCCGTCAGCACCTGGCGGTAGAGCTTCTCGGATTCCGCATCCCGATCGGTGGAATCAAGCAGGTAGGCCAGGTTGTTGAGCGTCGTAAGCGTCTCGACATGCTTCGGACCCAGCGCGACCATCTGACTGGCGAGCGTCCGGCGCAGCAGCGGCTCGGCCAGCTCGAACCTTCCCAGGTCGTTGTAGATGGCGGCGAGGTTGATCTGGGCGGTCAGCGTGTCGGGGTTCTGCGATCCCAGCGTGGCCTCGTAGCGGCTGGCGACGGCCTCCAGCAGGGCGCAGGCCTCCTCCAGCCGCCCCTGCTCCCACATCAGCGCCGCCAGGTTCGAGCGCGTCATCAGCGTGTTGGGATGGTCAACCGGCAGCACCTCTGACTGGAGGCGGACCGCTTCCTCGAAGAGCGTCCGCGCCTCGTCGTATCGACCGAGGTTCTGCACCAGCAGCGCCAGGTTGTTCATCGACTGGAGCGTGCGCGGGTGATGCTCGCCCAGCAGCCGACGGGCGGCCTCCAGCGACTGCCGCAGCAGTTGCTCCGCCTCCTCGTATCGCTCCTGGGCGTTGAGCACCACGGCGAGGTTGTTCATCGAACTGATGGTGTCGAGGTTCTCTTCGCCCAGCGCCGCGCGCCTCGCCTCCAGCACGCGGCGGTGAATGCGCTCCGCCTCACGCTCCTGCCCGCGGCTGCGCAGCACGCCCGCGAGGTTATTGAGCGCCGAGAGCGTATCGGGGTGCTCCTCTCCCTTCTCCGCCGTGTACAGTTCGACGTTGCGGCGGATCAGCCGCTCCGCCTCATCCAGGCGTCCCAGGTTGTCCAGCGCCAGCGCCAGATCGTTCATCGTGGCCAGCGTGGCGGGGTGGCGCTCGCCCAGTTCGCGCTCCTGCGTCGCCAGCGCCCAGGCCAGGTGCGGCTGGGCCTGGTCATATCGCCCCAGCGACGCATAGGTTCGTCCGATGATCGACCGCACCGCCGCCGCCACCAGCGGCTCACTCCCGAACTTCGCCTCCACGCGCTCGCTGGCCACGTCCAGCAGCTCCCGCATGGTCACGTCGCGGTTGGACGTCCGCTCAGGATCGACCCCCTCCAGCAGGTCACGATTGAGAAAACTCACCACCGCCTGGGCGATGCGCGTCTGTCGCTCGGCCTCCAGCCGCTGGGCGATGGCCTGCTCCTTGGCACGGGTCTCGGCATCGAGACTGACGCGAAGCCCCTCCTCCGCCTCCAGCGCCCGCAGCAGGCCAATGGTCGAGCCGATCACGCCGCCCGCCAGCGTGAGAATCAGCAGCGCCAGCCCCGTCACCAGCAGGCGGTTCCGGCGCACGAACTTCGACACCCGGTACCCCACGCTGGCGGGGCGGGCCACGATGGGCTCGTTGTTCAGGTAGCGGCGAATGTCCGCGGCGAACTCCAGGGCGCTCTGGTAGCGACGGTCGCGCTCCTTGTCGAGCGCCTTGGCGATCATCGTCTCCACGTCGCCCTTGAACACCCGGCTGACCGAGGAGAGCGGCGTGGGCTCCTGCTCGCGGATGATGCGCACCGCCTCATGCACGATCTTGCGCGACACGTCGTATGGCAGGCGCTCGGCGAGCAGTTCGTACCCCAGCACGCCCAGCGCGTACACGTCGCTGCGGGTGTCGAGCTCGTTCACATCCCCGCTGGCCTGCTCCGGGCTCATGTAGGGCAGCGTGCCGACCAGTTGGCCCACGTCGGTCTGGATTGTGGCAGTCTGCACATCCAGGTCGGTGGCGCGGGCCACGCCGAAGTCGAGAATCTTCGGCTGACCGTCATCGGTGACAAGGATGTTGCCGGGCTTGAGGTCGCGGTGGATGACGCCCTTCATGTGGGCGTGATGCACGGCGTCGCAGATCTTCGTGAGCAGTTCCAGTCGCTGCCGCGTGCCCAGCTGGTGGGCCTGCACGAAGTCCATGAGCGGACGCCCGGCGATGTACTCCATCACGAAGTAGGGTTGCACGCCGTCGCCCGTGTCGGCGCTGCCGGCCTCGTAGATTTGCGCGATGCCGGGGTGCTGGAGCCGGCCGAGAATCTGCGTTTCGTGCTCGAACCGCGCCAGCAGCCGCGTCGAGGTGACGCCGGGGCGGATGATCTTGAGCGCCACCTGCCGCGTCGGCCTCTCCTGCTCGGCCAGGTACACCGCGCCCATGCCGCCCACGCCCAGCAGGCGAAGAATTCGGTAGCGTCCGATGCGCTCGGTGAAGCGCTGCCCCGCCTTGAGCGCCACCGTGCCCGTGGTGGCGTGAGGCGTCGGGACGGACGGCGGTGCGACGGATTCGACGCCCCCCGCTCCCATCCTCGACGCCGAAGACGACGATGCACCCTCCGAGGACACTTCGATCGTGTGCGCATCCGGGTCGCTGTGCGGCCATCGGTTGGATGGATCGGGCGTCGTCATGCGTCAGCCATCCCCACGTGATTCGCCTTCTCCGGTCCCGCCCGGATTGTCACGCGCCAGCCGCTGAAGCACCAGCGGAATCGCGGGCGGAGCCGCGTCGCGGGGCAGCATGTTCACGATCATGCCGATGTGATCGGCCGGCACGATGGCGAAGTCCTCCACGCCATCCAGGCGGGCCGAATCCACCGAGACGCAGCCGTCGCCCAGCCCGCGGGCCAGGTTCTTCATCGTGCCACGGAGCGCCTCCCTGGCCAGCGCGGCGGACGCCCCGCCGGTCCGTTCGCGCACCCACGCGGGCAGGCGATCGGACTCCAGCGCCGTCGCCGCCTCATCAAGCCAGCGGTCGATGACCTCATCGGTGATCGGGCTGACCGCCCCGGCGATGATCGAGAACCGTGTGTGCGAGGGGTTCGGTCGCGCGTTGAGAACCCGCAGGAACTCCGAATCAGGCAGCAGATCCGTGCCCGCGCCACCCCGCCCATCGCCGAGGAAGCGGAAGAGATCGCGCTCGCCGTTCCACAGACGCGAGAGGTGCTCACCCAGTTCCCCGAGGCCGCGCAGACGGGCCAGTTCGGATCCGTGATTGGGGGTGCCCAGCATGATGAGCCGGTCAATGGCGGGTCGGCTGGCGTCGCCCGCTCCGGACCCGCCGTACAGGTCCGGGTGCGTGAGCACCTCGCGCGCCACCAGCCCGCCCATCGAATGGGCCACGATGTCCACGTTTCGCACGCCCGCCGCCGCCAGGTCGAGCAGGGACTGGTGGAGCAGCCGCGCCGAACGGACGATGCGCTGATCGTTGGGGTAGTCGAATCGCACCACGATGTGGCCCGCCCGGACCAACTCGTCGATCATGGCGTTCCACGTCCAGCCGGGGTCATCCAGCCCGTGAACGAGCAGCACCACGCGCGAGGGCATCGCCGTGCCCGCCGTCACGGGAACCGAGCCCAGGCGCGGGTCAATCAATCGCAGCGCGGCGGAGCCGGTTGCTGGCGTACTCTCTCCGACTCGCGATACCGCCGCCTGGTTCGCCGCACTCGATGCGCCGCCCGGACTCGGCGTGCCCGGATAGGCGTCGCGGCGGTTGATCCCCACGTACACCGTGACCGCGAAAAGGGCCAGAATCACAGCCACCAGCCCGATGACCAGCAGAGGGGAGCGCGTGGCGGAGGGAGGTGGAGGCATGACTCGTGAGGATAGGAAGCGAGTGCCCTTCCGTGGACCAGGCACGTGAACGGGCGCGCGACGAGGCGCCTCATGCGGGCAAGGACTGAACGCGGCGCGGCGATGGAACGGGGGCGTCGATGGATCTCGGCGGTGACGACGGCGCGTGCGGGTGTATCCGCTGGAGCTCTTCCATGTCGGGGGACTCACTTGTCGGTCGCCTGATGCGCCGGCCTCGCACGTCGGACGGCGCACACGACTCCTGAAGTCGAGCGATGCACCCAGCGAGGCGTCCGCCTCACCGTCCCGCGAACACGCCGATGAACACCCCCGCCGCAACCAGCCCTCCCAGCACGGCGAGCATGATCTTCACCCACGAGTACGGCCGCTCGCCCTGCACCTCGCCGGTGCCGGCGTTCACCACCACGCGGTAGGTCTTGTCCTTGTACCGATAGGCCAGCAGCCAGACGGGAAGGAGCAGATGCTTGTACGTGATGGGGTCGTAGGTGGACTGAATGGAGTGAACCCGCTGTTCGTCGCCGCCGATGCGCCGCCGCACGTCCGCGTGAATGGCCTCGTCGATCCGCTGCTTGCCGTCCACAAATCCCTTGTCGAGCTCCACGTCATAGGTCTGGGCGAAGAAGCCCGCCAGGGCCTGCTGCGTGAAGGGCAGGCACTTGTGCAGGGGCCACGGTTCGAGGTTGATCATGATCTTCCGGGGCAGCCCCGCCGCCGCCACCACCAGCACGTCATCGAAGAACCGCTCGAACTGGCCCGACGCCGGATACCAGCGCGTGCGGCGCTCGGTGCGCCGGTTCTTGCCGCTGCCCACGGTGACGTAGTAATGCTCGCCCCGCTCGCCCCGGTAACGGTTGAAGGTGTGCGAGTCGAACGTCCAGTAGGGCAGGTAGACGCCGTTGAAGCGCCCTTCCACACCGCGCTTGCGGAACTCATTGGGCGCGAACCAGCGCGAACGCACCCAGTCGGCCAGGTTCGATTTCGCCCGTTGCTGATCGACCTGGAAGGGCAGAACCCCATCGACCGGAATGCGGTTCGAGGCGGTGTGAACCTTCTCACGCTGGATGGGCGAGCCGCAGAAGGCGCACTCCGTGCTCGTGAGCGTGCCGCGAAAGACCACGTTCGACCCGCATGACCCGCAGCGCACCTCGTTCAGGTCGGCGATCGTCGTCGCCCCCTTCTCGCGCAGCTCCGCCAGTCGGGCGAGCGCGGCCCGGAAGTCGCGCTCCACGATCGCCGCATCCTCGGCGAGCACGATGGCCTTCTCGAACCCGCAGTAGGGGCACTTGAGTTTCTGCTGGCCGATGTGGAACTCGAAGTCCGCACCGCACCCCTCGCAGGGGAACATGCGGCCGCGCCCCTCGTCCGTGGTGGTTCCCACGGTGGTGGAGGTGGCCTGAACCTCGTGATCGAAGACGGGGCGATCGGGCATGGCTCGGCAGTCGCGCTATCCCATCGGCGGCGGAGGGGGCGGCGCCGCGCCAGCGAAGTGCCCCGCCAGCGCGGGCGTCTGACCCGCGGGCGCCCACGAGGCCATGCCCGCGGTCCACACCAGCGTGCCCGGGGTGATCTGCCCGGCGGCGATGCCCTGGGCGATCTGCTGAGGTGTGAACGGCCCCTGCGTCGCCCCGTTCACCGCCACGTGCCACGCACCGCCCGGAACTGGAGGCGGCGCCGCCGCGCCCGCCTGGCCCATGCCGTGCATCATCTGGCTGGCCATGGCGAAACCCATGCCCAGCCCCATGCCCTCGGAGGCCCCGCCGCCGGACGGGTTCTCCGCCGCCAGCGTCATGGCCTTGCCCATCTGGAACTGCTGGAACTTGCCCATGTCGCCGATCACGCCCATGCTGGAGCGGGTGTCGAGCGCCTTCTCCACTTCCTCGGGCAGTGAGATATTGACGATGAACAGCGCGGGCAGGTCGAGCCCGTACTCATCGTCGATGCGCTCCGACACCGCCTTGCGCAGCGTCTCCGACATGGAGCGGTAGTTGGCCGCCAGGTCGAGCGCCGCGATCTGGGACTTGCCCAGCACCTCGGCGAAGGTGCTGGTGATGACCGAGCGCATCAGTTCGGTGACTTCATCGGCCTCGAACACGCCATCGGTGCCGACCAGCTCCTTCAGCAGGGCGCGAGGGTCGCGGGCCTTGAGCGCATAGGTGCCGAAAGCGCGAAGCCGGATCGGTCCGAAGTCCGGGTCGCGCAGCATGATCGGGTTGGGTGTGCCCCACTTCAGATCGGTGATCTGCGTGGTGCGGACGAAGTAGACCTCGCACTTGATGGGGCTGTCGAAGCCGTACTTCCAGCCCGCCAGCGTGGAGAGAATCGGCAGGTTGCCGGTGCGCAGCTCGTAGGTGCCCGGCTCAAAGACGTCCGCCAGCTTGCCCTGATGGACGAAGATCGCCATCTGGCCCGGGCGAACGATGAGCTTGGCGCCCTGCTTGATCTGGTTGTGGTATCGCGGAAAACGCCACACCAGCGTGTGCTGCGTGTCGTCGATCCATTCGACGATGTCTACCAGTTCGCCGCGAAGTTTGTCGAGCAGTCCCATGAATCATCTCCTCTCGAACGGATGGGCGGGCGCCTCGGCGCCGGCCGTCGGCGCCACAGTGTACATTGGCGGGCTGAATGTGTCCGACCAGTCGCGGGGCGGGACATTTCGGACATGTCAATCGGAAAGCGGGCGGCGAGGTTTCCGAAGGGCGGCGACTCATCGCCCCGCACGCGAATCCGGGAACCGGAGTACGCCGCTTGACGTATGGATAAGTGCAGGAAAACCACGTCGAAAACCGCGAATACCTGGATGGTTGACCGTGTCTTTCCTGTGTCGGCGGCATCGAAGAATCAGGTCGATGCCAACGACGACAACTCAGTGACTTGGTCTCTCCTCTCTCCTCAGGCCGCCGATCGGTTCTCCGCGACGTCTCCCCACACCGTCGCGCAGCCGGTCGGCGGGTTGTTTTTGCGGGAGGGAAGGGATCGAGGCATCGTGCCTTGATGCCTTGGTTCCTCATTGCCTTCCCCCCTTCTTCCCGCCCCCATACCCTTCCGCATGTCCGCCACGCCTGCTCGACCCGACGCCTCCACCGCCGCCCCTTTGGCCGCCGCCAGCGCGGTGAGCAATCACCTCGACACCCGCACCGCCGCCACCGAGGTGGCCCACGCGATCAGCGAATCGCTGGGCGGTCCGGCCGACCTCGTGTTCGCCTTCGCCAGCTACCACCACCGGGCCGCGTTGCCGGTGGCGATCCCCGGCCCGCGAGGCGGCGGCGTCGGCGCGGGGGACATCCTGAGGCGGGCGTTGCTGCGAAATGGTGAGCCCGACGCGACCTCCCGGTCCGGCGTACTGCTCGCCGTCACCGCCGAATCGGTGCTGGGCAACGACGTGGAGCTCGAAGGCCGCGCCGGGCTTTCGGTGCTCGCCCTGCGCATGCCGGGCGTGCGGCTCCACCCCTTCCGCCTGCTGCCCAACGACCCATCGGTCAACCTCAACGACGCCGCCTCCATTCGAGCCCTTACCGGCGCGGGGGAGGACACCCGCGCCATCATTCTCTTCGCCGATCCTTTCTCAACACCCGTCGCGCAGTTGCTGCCGCTCATGGCCGCGTGCGTGCCGGGCGTGACCATTCCCATCGGTGGCGGGCTGGCCTCCGGTTCCAGTCAGCCGGGCATGAACGTGCTGGTGATGAACGAGCAATCGCAGAACGTGGGGCTGGTGGGCGTGAGCATCTCCGGCCCGGTGGCCATCGACTGGGTGGTGAGCCAGGGGTGCAAGCCCATCGGCAAGCCGCACGTGATCACCAAGGCGGAGCAGAACATCCTCATCGAATTGGGCGGCCGCCCAGCGCTGGAGGTGGTGCGCGAAACCGCCGAATCGCTGGATGAGCATGACCGCGAATTGCTCAGCAAGGGGCTGTTCTTCGGTCTGGTGATCGACGAGTACAAGAGCCGCTTCGGACGGGGCGACTTCCTGATCCGCAACGTGCTGGGCATCGACCAGAACAGGGGCGCGATCGCGGTGGGCGAACTGCTGAAGGTCGGACGCACCGTACAGATGCACGTGCGCGACGCCGCCACCGCCACCGAGGATCTGCAACTGCTGCTGGACGCACAGCAACTCAAGGACGCCCCAGCGGGCGTGCTCGGCTTCACCTGCAACGGAAGAGGCACGCGCCTGTTCCCCGAGCCGCACCACGACGCGGCCATCCTGCGCGACCGGCTGGGCCACGCCCCGTTGGCCGGCTTCTTCGCGGGCGGCGAGATCGGGCCGATCGGCGGCCGATCATTTCTGCACGGGCACACGCTGAGCGCGGCGGTGTTCAGACCGGGTTCGGCGGGGTAAGGGGTGCTCTCACCGAGGGAATGCTTGGAAGTGCCGCATCAGTCCGTGCGCGGCGGATCACCTACGCCGAGGCCCAGGCATCGCTCCAGCGTCATCATCGCCAGGGCCGTGCCATACGACTTGTGGTAGCCGTACAGGGGGAAGTCGAACCACGAACCCTCGGCGTCCTGCGTGGCGGTCATCACGTTCGCCAGCCATGTGGCGTGATCAGCCCGGTGCGGCTCTTCCAGTTCGGCGATCACCTGTGCGGCGTAGAAGTGGCCGTAGAAGTAGTAGTACCCGGCGGTCTGGTACCACGCCTCGTGGGGCATGGGGCGGCCGCGGCCGATCTCGATGAAGTGGTGCAGCTCGCGCAGGTTCTTCACCCCCGCGAGCAGCTGCTCGGGCGTGATCTCCCGCTTCAGCCGCCACAGGGCCAGGTTGCAGGGCTGGCTGCGGCCCAGCGAGCCCTTGACCTGGTTGAACTGGGCGGCGTGCATGTACTGATGACCGAAGCCGTAGATGAACGCTCCGCTGGGAAGCCGCAGCCGTTCCAGACACGTGGTGGCGGCGTCGATCATCGGCTGCTTGACCTCGAGCCCCGCGTCGCGGGCCTTGAGGAACGCGATGATCACGGACGCCGTGTTGAAGCTTGTGTCGTAGTCCCCCGTCGGCGAGGTGAGTGAGCGACCGAAGTCGTAATACCCCCACCCGCCCGCGGCGGACTGCAACGAACCGAGCGTGTTGATCTCACGCTGGGCGATGCGGCGCATGGCCTCATGCCGCTCCGCGAAGCGATCGTCCCTGAGCAGCATGGCCAGCGCTTCGAGGGTGAAGGTGTGCGCCCACGTGTTGTAGAACGTCTCGCCGCTGGCCCGACCGGGCTGCTCGGCGGTGAGGAGATAGGTCACGCCGTTGTCGAGCGCGGCCTTGGCCTTTTCATCGGTGCGGCTGGGCTCGATCAAGGCCATCACGCACAAGGCGGTGGTGGCGCCACGAAAGGCGCGGTGCGAAGAAAGGTTGTCGAGGAACACCTCGTAGGCGCGGGCCGATTCAAACGTGCCCCATGATCCATCCGCCTGCTGGTTGGAGATAAGCCATTGCACGCCCGCGGCGTAGGACTGGGCAGGCGTGCGAACCGGTGCGGCGGGCTTTTCGGCCGGCTTCTCCGGCGGTGCAGCGGCGGCGGGCGGAGTGGTGGATGCCGGCGGATCCTGGGCGATCAGGCCGGGACTGGCGGGGGTGTGGGATGGCGCGAGGACGCAGCCGGTGAGGAGGGTGGCAGCGGCGAACGCGGGGAGAAGAAGAACCCTCACCCCAACCCTCTCCCAGGGGGAGAGGGGGCCTGAGGAAGCCCTCACACCTGCCCTCTCCCGGGGGGAGAGGGAGAAGAAAGCAGCGCGGCTCGGGACTGTTCTGGCGGCTCGGCTCACGGGTTATTCCTTCGGTGCTTCGAGGAGCACCTTGTCGCCGTCACGCAGGCCGGACACCACCTGCACCATGTCATCCTGCCTGGCCCCGAGCACGATCTCACGCGGCTCGGGTTTCCCGTTCACCAGCACGTGGCAGGTGCTCTTGCCGTTCTTCGTCAGCACGCTCCTGGCGGGGATCGTGAGGGCGTCGGCGACCATTCGCTCCGCCGCGACAGAGCAGTGAAGCCCGACGCGGGCCAGAGGGTGCGACCCGCTGACCTTCACCGTCACCGGGAAGACCGTTCCGCCTCCGGAGGGCTGGCCGACCGTGGCGATATCCGTCACCTCACCTTCCAGCGATACTTCCGGATAGGCCGGCAGGGTCACGCGCACGCGCGTGCCAAGGGTCAGCACCCGCAGATCCTCCGGCTGGGCGTGGAATGTCGCCTGCAACCTGGCGGGATCGACGATCTCCGCCAGCACCTGGCGCGCACCGATGGAGTCGCCCGGCTGAAGCGTGACCGCCGTCATCACGCCGTCGACCGGGGCTTTCAGGTCGAACCGTTCACGATCGCGCTGGAGTTTCTCGACGCGCTCCCTGGCGTCGCGCAGCGCTACTGCTGACTGCTCCACCTGGGCGCGCTTGTTGGCCTCCGCCATCTTGACGTTGAGCAGCGTGTGCTCCAGTTCGATCGACGCCCAGCGCAGGTCGCGCTCGACCTGCTGCTTGCGGTCTGGATAGGTGAACTCGCGCATCACCGTCAGATCCTGTCGCGAGAACTGCAGCCATTCCTCGGCCATGCGGATCGACCGCTTGCTGCGCTCCAGCACGATTTCCTTGGTTTCCGAGGCGAGGTTCGTCCCGCCGTACATCTTCTCGAGCTGGGCCAGCTCCTCCTTCTGGTCCGCAAGCGAGAACTCCTGCTGCTGCACGCGCAGCTCGCTGGAGCGGACCATCTTTGTCCCCTCGTATTTGTCGAAGATCTCAAAGGCGTGCTCCGCCGCAGTCTTGGCGGCGGTGGCCCGCTCCACGCGCACGGCATTGCCTTCGCTGAGAATGCTCATTTCCTGCTGGGCGAACTCGTGCCCCCGCTGCGCGTTGGCGAGCGCGATGGTCGCCGACTCGATCTCGCGATCGATCTTGCCGGGGTCGAAGCGGAGGATCAGGTCGCCCTTCTTGACGGCGCCGCCCCGCAGGGCGACCTCGGTGACGTCAAGCGACCCCCCAAACGCTTCGGTATCCACGCGGAGCCGGTGACGCACCGCGGATTCCAGCCGCGCCTCGCGGGACAGTGAGAGTTTGAGTCCGCTTCGCGCCACGGTGTGCGTGGGGGGAGCCGCCGGAGAGTCCTGCGCCGGCAGCACGCCGCCGGACAGAACCAGCGTGGCGGCCGCAAGGACAGGCAGGGCGGCAAACGTGAAAACACGACGGGACACGGCGGGCATGGTGGGTTCCTTACTCTTCGTCCCCACTCCCGGCCAGAACAGGCGCACGGGCAAGGGGTCACAGGGCGGCGACAACACCACTGTACCGGCGGAATGCCGGTTCGTGTCAACACCCGCGGGATCAAGACATCGACGCCTGGCCGAAAACCACGGCTCGAAGGCGAATCAACCCCCCGCCGCGTTCTCCACCGGCTCGATCTTGGTGGCGATGAACCGCCCGTTCTGCACCTTGCCGGTCACGCGGGCCTTGCGGATGATGTTGCACAGCCCGTCCTTGGCGTGAGCGTCGCCAAAGTCGTCGATGTGGGCGCCATCGACAAAGTACGTCTTGCCGTCGAGGCGCACGGCCAGGTCGCAACCAGTCCCCTTCAACTCGAAGAGGCACTGACCGCAGGCGATCTCGGCGAGGTGATCGGCGACCTCGATGATGGCGGCGCCGCCGTGGTCGTGCCCATCGTGATCGTGATGGGCGTGATCATCGCTGCCGCCCTTGCATCCGACGAGAGCCAGAGCGACCGCGAGGACAACGGAAGCGGCGATGAACGGCCGGAGAGCAGGCGACATGGTGAAGTTCCTTGCGGCGTGGAACAGCGACGGTGAAGCCCGTGGCATGATGGATCACGGGGCGGGCGTGTGACGTGATGGTACGCTCCGCGGACGGTCCGTCGCCACGTCTCGACGCGCGATGGCGCCCGACCCGGAGCCGACGGCTGCGCCGGCACGAGCGGATGATGTGGCCGAACCCGCCTCGCCCTTCAGCCGACGCAGCAGCAGCGTGAGAAGCGTACCCGGTTCCAGGAAGGCCGGCGGCGGGCGAAAGTAAACCTCCGTCAGTCCGTTCGCGTCGGGCTGGCCCACCAGGCGCAACGTCCCGGCGATGCCGGTCATGCGCTCCTCCAGCAGCCCGGGCCGCGCGGTTCGGAAGATGATGTCGCCCTCGTGGCGGCGGATGGAGACGATGCCGATTTCGTGCGCCGCCACGCGCAGGGCGGCCAGGTCGATCAGCGTGCGGGCGGCGCGGGGCGGGTCGCCGTAGGCGGTGGTCAGGTCGTGCTCGAAGCGGGCCAGGTCGGCGGCGGTCTCGACGGTGGCCAGTCGTCGATAGGCCTCCAGCCGCCGCAGATCGGACGGGATGTAATGCCTGGTGAGCGAGCCGGTGACGCCCAGATCGATGTGCGTCTCAACGCGGCGCACCGGGCGTCCCTGCTTGAGCTGCTCGACGGCCTGCTGCAGCAACTGGCAGTACATCTCGTAGCCCACGGCGGAGATGTGCCCTGACTGCTCCGCGCCCAGCAGGTTGCCCGCGCCGCGGATCTCCAGGTCGCGCATGGCGATCTTGAAGCCCGCGCCGAGCATGGAGTAGTCCTCGATGGCGCGCAACCGCCGCACGGCGGTTTCTGTCACCGTGCGGTCGTTGGGGAGCAGCAGGTAGCAGTAGGCGCGGTGCTTGTATCGCCCCACGCGGCCGCGCAGCTGGTGAAGTTCGCTGAGCCCGAACATGTCCGCGTCGTTGATGATCATCGTGTTGGCGGTGGGAATGTCGATCCCCGACTCGATGATGGTGGTGGAGACGAGGATGTCCGCCTGTCGCCGCATGAACCGCAGCATGACCGACTCGAGCTGGCGCGGGGCCATCTGGCCGTGGCCGATGACGATGCGGGCGTCGGGCACGAGCCGCTGCACGGCCTCGGCGACTTCCTCGATGTTGTAAATGCGGTTGTGGACGAAGAAGACCTGGCCTTCGCGGGCGAGCTCGCGCTCCAGGGCCTGCTTCACGCGGCGCTCGTCGTAGGGGATGACCTCGGTGACGATGGCGCGTCGGTCGGCGGGCGGCGTGGTGAGCGATGAAATGTCCCGCAGCCCCAGCAGCGACATGTGCAGCGTGCGCGGAATGGGCGTGGCGGAGAGCGTGAGCACATCGGCGGTCATGCGGAACTGCAGCAGGCGATTCTTGTGCTCCACGCCGAAGCGCTGCTCCTCGTCGATGATGACCAGCCCCAGGTCGGCGAAGCGCACGTCTCTGGACAGCAGGCGGTGGGTGCCGATGATGATGTCCACGCGACCCGAGGCGACTTCCCTGAGGATTGCGTCCTGCTCCTTCTTCGTCTTGAAGCGGCTGAGCGACTCGATGCGGAAGGGATAGTCGGCGAAGCGCCCGCGGAACGTCTGCTCGTGCTGCTCGGCCAGCACGGTGGTGGGCACGAGCACGGCGACCTGCTTGCCGAACTCGACGGCCTTGAACGCCCCGCGAATGGCGACCTCGGTCTTGCCGAAGCCCACGTCGCCGCATACCAGGCGGTCCATGGGACGCTCGTCGCCCATGTCGCGCTTCATGGCGGCGATGGCGGCGAGCTGGTCCTCGGTCTCCGGGTAGGGGAACGCGGCCTCGAACTCACGCTGCCACGCGGTGTCGGCGGGGAATCGGATGCCCGGCATCGCCTCGCGCGTGGCCTGAATACGGATCATGTCCTCGGCGAGATCGCGCACCGCCTCGGCGACCTGCTCCTTCTGCCGCTTCCAGCGCTTGCCGCCCAGGGTGGAAAGCTGCGGCTCGCCCCTGAAGGCCCCGATGTAACGCTGCACGTGATGAATCTCGATGGCGGGCACGTGCAACCGCGCGCCGGAGGCGAACTCGAGGGTGAGATACTCCTGGGGAGTGCTGCGTGCTGAGTGCTGAGTGCTGATGGCGGACGGCGCCACCCCCGCTCCTTCCAGCGGCCCGAAGTCCACGAACCGCGCGATGCCGTGGTCGCGGTGGACCACGTAGTCGCCGACCTGCACATCGAGGAAGGTGTCGATGGCCCGTCCGACGGACATTCGCCGCACGCGCCGCCGCGCCTGGAAGCGGTGCAGCAGCTCGTGGTAGGGCACGAGGGCGATGGGGCGTGCGTCGGTCGAATGACCCGTATTACCGGGCCTCCACACGAAGCCGCGGTGGAGATACCGCACCTGCACGGCGATGTGAGATGGTGCGGAGCGATCCATGACATCGGATGCCTCACGGTTTCCACGGTGTTCAGACAAGAGCTCGCCGAAGCGCTGGGCTTCGCCTTCATTCTGGCAGAACACGATGACGTCGTGATCGCGCGCGAGCGTGACCAGATCGGTGATCCCCTGCCGTGTTTCCTCGCCGAAGGGCGGCAGCGATTCCACCGGCAGATCCACGGTGCGCTCGGGGTCACCGCCCGGCGCCAGGCGGGCCATCTCGATGAGCGTGCGCCCGGGACGCGTCATGGCGGCGAAGACCTCGCGGTGCGTGAACACGCCGCGCGGGTCGGTGAGTCGCTCGAAGTATCCCCGCGCCTGCTCGGCGGCCTCGACCGGCTCGACGAGCACGATCACCGTCTCGGTCGGCAGCAGGTCGAGCAGCGAAGTCGTACCCTCATCGGTCTGCACGCCTTCCGCGGTGGCGGAGATGATCTCGGCCTGCTCAATGCGCCGATCCGAGCCCATCGTCTCCAGGTCGATGTCCCACATCGACTCGACGGTGTCGCCGAACAGGTCCACGCGCACCGGCGCTTCGAGGCCGGGGGCGAACAGGTCGATGATGCCGCCGCGCACCGCGAAGTCGCCGGGCGCGTCGATCACTTCGACGCGGCGGTAGCCCGCCCGCTCCAGCCAGGCGAAGAACTCCCGCAGATCGAGCGTGTCGCCCACGCGCAGCGTGCGATCCAGCCGGCCCACGTGCTCGACATCCGGCACCGACTGCATGAGGGCGTGAACCGGCGCGGCGATGATCGGCGGCGCCGAACCGTCCACGATCGCCCGCACCAGGCGCATCCGCTCCGAGAGCAGTTCGAGATTGACGTTCGACTCCCCCGGAACCGTTTCAAGAGCGGGGAATCGCCGCGCCGGCAGGCCGAACGACGCGAGCTCGTCTGCGGCCTCATCCGCCTCGTCGAGATGGGCGGTCACCAGCAGCACGGGGCGATTGACGATGCGCTGCAGCGCCGCGGCTATCAGGACCGAAGCCGAACCCGTGACGCCCCGGACGACGAGCGACCCGTCTCTCCGGGTGAGGGACGCCAGCCGCTGCACGGCGTCGTCGGCGCGGAGTCGTTCGATTACATCCATACGAGGCGTGTGTTCGGTGTGCGCGCGTGGGCACGCCGCCTCGCAACGGGCGGGGCGGGCAGTCGGATGGGTGAACTGGTCCGATGGTACGCCGCGGAGCGAGAAAGCGAAGATCACTCCCGGCGGGTCGGCGTCCCGGCGTCGGGTGGATCGCACACGACGAAATCACGCACTCGCTCGATGGTTCGCTCGCCGATGCCGGGAACGCGCCGCAGGTTATCGACTGACGAAAAAGGGCCATGCTGCTCACGGTCGGCGACAATGCGCATCGCCATGACCTCGCCGATGCCGGGCAGCAGCGTGAACTCGGCTGCGGGAGCACGGTTGATGTCCACGCGGTTGTCAGGCCACTGAAAGGCCACGGCCGGTCCGCCAGGCGGAGTGTGACGGTGAGGGCGCCGCCACGCCTCGATGGTGACGTACGCCGCAGCCAACGCGACCAGCAGGATGATGCCCCATGACACGGGTTTCGCCGGTGCAATCGGCCGGTGGGGCGCGGCGTTGCCCGTCGTCTGATGACGTTGCTCTTCCGCCCCGGATTCGCCCGGTGATGACGGAGCGACGGCATGGTCCACCTCGGGCGGCATCACGCACCGTTTCGCGCGGGCAGCTTGAGCGGCCCCAGCGGCTTGCGCAGGCGGCGCCGCATGTCGATGAGCCGCTTCAGCGCGGGCTTGGGCTGGCCGTTCGCGTCGATCAGGCCCGAGTGGGGAATGTCGTTCTGTTCGCCATCGTGAAGATCGGACCAGAAGAACGACTCGACGTGGGGCTTGGAGAGCGCCATGCCGAAAATCCGGCCCACCCAGCGGGTCTGCACGTCAGGCGTCCACGGCTCCTGCCAATACCCGCCGTCGCCGGACGCTGACGGCTGGCTTGGCACGCAGATGCCGGTGATGAGCAGCGGCAGTTCGAGCAGGAAGAAGCGATCGAGGATGTGGCTCACCTGCATCAGATCGCGCATCCGCAGCGCTCCGGCGCCGGAACCGAAAGGCAGCCGGATGCCGTAGCAATCGACGCGGATGCCCTCCTGCGTGGCCCGGTCGATGTACGCCAGCGGGGGCAGGGCGTCATCCTGGGTCGCCACGTGCTCACCGAAGGGCTGGACGATCTCCAGCATGGTCCGACCCCGGCGAACCGCCGGAATCGAGTTCCCCTGCTTGACGAGAAGATTGGCCATGCGCGTCAGGTCGAGCATCTGCGCGGGGGTGAACCTGAAGTTGTCATTCACGTTCAGTCCCGCGGCGATGGACCAGATCGACACCGCGTTGCGATAACGGTTCACCACCTTCTCGATGTGGTCATAGGCCATGTCGCGGCAGGTGTCGTAGTCGTGCTGCCACACGTACATCCACCTGGGCAGGGCGCGGGCGGAGAAGTCCAGCAGCGGTCCGGCGACGACCGGGCGACCGTTCTTGTGCGCCCACTGCATCCAGCGATCCACCGGAGCCCAGTCATACTGGCCTTCGGCGACCTCCAGGTCGCGCCAGATCAGCGGCACGTACAACAGGTCGAATTCCTTGGCGAGCAGCTCTGCGGCGGCCTCCGGCGGCTTGCGCGGGGAGATGCGCACACCCAGCGTCGTCGCGGAGGCGGGCTTCGTCGCGTAGCGCCGGTGCAGCAGCACCTCGGCGTGGGCCAGCGCCAGCCGCTCCGTGGCGTCGATCGCCCGGGCCAGCGACTCTCGACCGTAGCGATCCTGCGCCACGGGGTCGGCGTCGTTCAGGCCGAGCGTGAACAACTGCCGCGCTTCCTCCCACGACTTCATGGCGGGGTGATCAGCGCTCAGGTCGAACATCTGCCACTCCTCGCACTTGGCGAGAAAGGTCTTGATGCGATGCCTCGCCAGTTCGTGCGAAAGCACGTAGGGGCGGTCGGAATCCGGCAGCAGGCATGTCTGGAGCACCAGCACGCCGGCCGGACCGGCGTCGTATTGCAGGGCGAGCGCCACCGCCTGCGTGCCGCGCTTGCGGCAGATGATCTCACCGCGCTCGAACCGGATGTCGCCGGGCGCCGCCACGTCATCCGGTCCCAGCAGGTGCGCGTTGACGAGCGCCCACGACTTCGCCGGACCCTGGTCATCGAACACGGCGAAGCGGAGCATGAGCATTCCGTGAGTGAAGGCGACGGGCGACGGTCACGACGATCAAGGCGCCCGTGAGCCGCAACGAGCGGGCCGGGCTCCCCATTCTCCCGGATTCTTCCGTTCTGACAAGGGGCGGTTCCCATCCGGTGGACGGCGCGGCTGAAACCGATACACTCGGTTCAAGGAGACCCGGACATGCTCATGACCAGTGCGAACGCCGTCTACCAGACCAATCTCCCCCTGCCCAACCGACGCCAGGGCAAGGTTCGCGACATCTACGCCCTGCCCCCGTCCGGCGGGAAACCGGGCCGCGTGGTCATCGTCGCCACCGACCGCATCAGCGCGTTTGACGTGGTGCTGCCCACGCCCGTCCCCGGCAAGGGCAAACTGCTGACCGAGATCAGCGTGCACTGGTTCGAGTTCATCCGGAAACTGGGGCTGGTTGGCGACCACCTCATTTCCACCGATCCCGCCGATCTGCCCGACTTGTCGCCCGTCGATCGTGAGTTGCTGGAGGGGCGCGTGATGATCGGGCGAGCCGCCAAGGTCATTCCCATCGAGTGCGTGGCCCGGGGATACATCACCGGGTCGGGCTGGACGGAATACCAGCAGACGGGCAAGGTATGCGGCATCGAGCTGCCGAAGAACCTGCGCGAATGCGAGCAGTTGCCGCAGCCCATCTTCACCCCCGCCACCAAGGCCGACGTGGGCCACGACGAGAATATCGACTTCGACACCGCCGCCCGCGTCGTGGGCCGGCCGCTCATGGAGAAACTGCGCGACCTCACGCTTCGCATCTATTCCGAGGCCGCCGCGTACGCCCGCACGCGCGGCATCATCATGGCCGACACCAAGTTCGAGTTCGGCTGGGCGCTGGACGCCAAGGGTCAGCCGACGGACGAGGTGATCCTCATCGACGAGGTGCTGACGCCCGACTCGTCTCGCTTCTGGCCCGCCTCTGAGTTTCAGCCGGGGCGCAACCAGCGATCCTTCGACAAGCAGTACGTGCGCGATTACCTGCAAGGGCTGGTGAAGGCGGGCCAGTGGGATAAGACGCCGCCCGGTCCTCCGCTGCCGGAGGAGATCGTGCGCAACACGCTGGCGCGATACGAGGAAGCACGCGACCGGCTCTTCGGGTGAACCACGCCGCGCTTCGGCGGCGTCGTGTCCGTGGAGGCATCTTGTGGTCGATCGACTCACCGAACTCCGAGCCATGCTGGCGGACGAGCCGGATGACGTGTTTCTGCTCTACGCGATCGCACAGGAGCACGCCAGACAACACGACTACCCGCAGGCGGTGGCGTTCTACGACCGGGTGATCGAGGTCGATCCCGCACATGGGTACGCCTACTACCACAAGGCGCGCAGTCAGCAGGCCCGCGGCGATGTGAGCGGCGCCCGCGACACGATTCTCGCCGGGCTTTCGCAGATGCGGCTGTCAGGCGACGCCCATGCCGCAGGCGAGCTGGAAGCGCTTCTGGATGAACTGGCGGAGTGAAACGCCATGACGCGGTCCACTGAAGGCAGGCGACGCACGCGATCGACGAAACGCGATCCGTCCGCTCCCGGGCCCGACGCGCCTGTCATTGAGGCCATCGTGCCCGACGCCCGCGACCCCAATCGCCGCCGCGTTCGAGCGGGCGGGCGAGTGGTTGTCACGCTCACGGCGGACGCGGTGGACGTTCTGAATCTGCGGGTTGGACAACCCTGGAGCAACGATCTTCGAGCACGAGTCGCCGAGCGAACACTCTTTGACAACGCCTGGCGCAGCGTGCTTCGGATGCTGAGCCATCGCGCTCTGACGCGAGCGGAAGTGGCGGCTCGGCTGACTCGTCGGAATCTCCCGCCGGACATCGTCGAACGGGTGCTCGCGGACCTGACCGCTCACGGCTGGCTGGATGACGAGCAGGTCGCCCGCGACGCCGCCTCCTCGCTCACCGCGCGCCGACCGATGGCGCGGACCGCCCTGTCGGCGCACCTGGCGGCCCGTGGAATCGACGCGGAAGTCGCCGAGCGAGCGGTCCGCGACGCCGTCGCCGCCGGACAGGAGCGGCACTCCGCCATCGAGTTCGCCCGCGCCAGGCGACGCGGTCTTTCACGGCTGACGCCGCTCGCTCGAATGCGCCGGGTCGCCGCTGCACTGGCCCGTCGTGGATTCGATGAAGACACCATCGCCATCGCCCTGCGCGAGGCGGGGCTTGAGGTCGACTCCGTCACCGACGAGGCGCCACGGCGCTGAACACGCACCCCATCCCTGCTTCGAGCGTCGGTCAACCCAGCCCGCCCGCCAATCGCTTGACCGGGCTGTTTTCTGCCGCATACTATGCGAGACATAGTATATTGCCGCGAGTCGGCGGGAGGCCATCATGCGGGTCGAACGGGAACTGATGCGAGGCGCCGGGCCGGTCGCCGTGCTCAAGCTGCTGGAGCAGCGGGCCATGTACGGCTACGAACTCATCGAGCAGCTCGATTCGCAGACGCAGGGCGTGCTGGCGATGGGCCAGTCCACGCTGTATCCCCTGCTCTACAACCTCGAGGCCAAGCGGCTGATCGCCGGCTCGTGGCGCGAGGCGGACTCGGGCCGCCCGCGCAAGTACTACGCCCTGACCGCCAAGGGAAAGAAACACCTGGCGGGTGAGACGCGGCAGTGGCGACAGGTGGCGCAGGCCATGACATCCCTGGGCGTACTGACCGGGACGATGGAGCCCGGCACGGTGCGGTCCGCGGCAGCGGCGGTGCCAGCGTGAGCGGGCCGGTCGACAATCCGAAAGTGGGCGGCGTGAAGCCGTCGCCGGGGGCCGCCGCGCGATCACGGCGACCGCAGGTTCGCGACCTGGTGGACCAGAGCACGCTGCCGGCGGTGGTGCGGGACATCATCGTCGCGGTGGTGGGCCGCACACGGCTGCGGCGGAGCGAGCGTTTCGAGATCGCCCGCGAACTCATCGCGCACTTCGAGGACGGGCTGGCGGCAGGGCGCGAGCCGGGAGAACTGATCGCGTCCTTCGGCGACCCGCGGCAGGCGGCGGTGCTGATTCGCCGGGCCCGCAAGCGGCAGCGGCCGCTTATCTGGTGGGCTTGGCGTCGCGCGTGGCAGGGCGCGGCCGCCCTCTTCGGGCTGGTGCTGCTGCTGTTGACGTGGTCGTACATCCGCATGGTGTCGGTGTCGCCGACGATATCGCGCGATTACCTGGCGGAGATGAACGCCCGCGCCATCGCCGTGCCGCAGGACGAGCGCGCCTGGCCCCTGGTGCGCGAGGCGATGCTGGCGATCAACGCCGGCCGCACTTCCCAGCACCAGTTCGCCGGCGCTCGCTCCGGCGAGGAAGGGTGGGACGCGCTCCGCCCGATTCTCGAATCCCATGTCAAGGCCCTCGACCTGCTGCGCTCGGTGAAGGACACGCCCGGGCTGGGCTACGTGGCCGGACACTGGATTGCGGCGGAGGATTGGCCGGTGTTCCACCCCGATGTGCCATACGACCCGCCGCCCGCCCCAGTTCAGCCGGGTGAGACGGCAGCGATCGGGACCGGACTCATCGGCGTGCTTCTGCCGCAACTCAGCGTGCTGCGCCAGGCGAGCGTGTGGCTCAAGTCGGACCTGTGGCTGGCGCTGGAAACCGGTGATGGCGAACGGGCGGCGGCCAACCTCCAGGCCATGCTCACGCTCGCCAAACACACCGATGAAACGCCGATGCTCATCAACCAGTTGGTGAAGATCGCCATCCTGCACATGGCACTCACCGAGATCGTCCTGGCGCTGGACGAGCATGCGCAGACGCTCACGGATGCGCACCTCGAACGCCTGGCGCACCGTCTGGCGTCGTTCGGCGGCGGGTCGCTCACCATCGACTTCGCCGGTGAGCGGGCGCTCTTCTACGACCTGCTCCAGCGGATCTATTCCGATGACGGTCAGGGGGATGGGCGGCTGACGGCGGATGGGATTCGTTTCTTCGCCGGCATCGACGATGCCTCGTCCAGCGCGCGCATGCCGCTCATTCAACAACCGCTGCTGCCCCTGTATGGGCTGCTGGCGCCGAGTCGCCGCGACCTTGCGGACGCCTATGAGTCGATTATCGGCGAGGCGGAGCGCGAAAGCCGCATTCCGCTCTGGGAGCGGGGACCGTCGAGAGTTCCCGCCGCCGTGGAGCGACTGCAACAGTCTCCCCTCGACGGGCTGCGATACATGCTGGTCATCCTGCTCGCCCCGGTGTTGGAGCGCTCCACGATTTCCGTGGAGAACACCGCGATGGCGTGCGACGCCGTGCTCACGCTGATCGCCTTGGAGCGCTGGCGCCGCGACCACGGAGGCGTGCATCCCGAGCGGCTTGAACAACTCGTGCCCGAGTATCTCGCGGCACTGCCCACCGACCGCTTCACGGGCGAACCGCTGCGGTACCGACTTGTCAACGGCTCGCCGCTGCTCTATTCCGTCGGCGTGAACCGCGTGGATGACGGCGGACGGCGTTACACATTCCATGCGGAGCGCATGCCTCTGGCGTTCACGGAATGGAAGTCACGCGAGGAGCTGGCGGAACTCAAACGTCGCTCCGACAGCGGCGACCGCAGCACGAACGTCGATCCGGCCATCTTCGACACGGATGTCGTCTTCTGGCCGCTGAAGGACTGACCCCCCCACGCCCCCGCACTCCCCCCCGCTCACGCCCGCATCTCACGCAGCACATCCGGCAGATGCTCCAGCAGGTCGGCGGCGAGCAGACCGGCGTCGCCGTGCTTCGCCGCCCAGCGGTCGGCGGCCAGTCCGTGGACGTGCACCGCCAGCCGGGCGCAGTCGAACAGTCCCAGCCCGCCCTGATGCTCGGGCGTGATCTGTCTCGCCCCCACGCCCAGGTGCGGCTTGTGAAACTGCGCCACGAAGGACGCGACGAGGCCGGTGAGGACATCGCCCGTGCCCGCCGTGGCCAGCGCCACGTTGCCGGTTGTGTTCACCCACGTGCGAAGGCCGTCCGACACGACCGTGCCGGGCCCCTTGAGGACGACCACGCAGCCCAGCCGCCGGGCCAGTTCGCCGGCGGCGTCGGCGCGCTGAGCGGCATCTCCCGGGTCGCGCTCCAGACCCAGCGCGGCGGCCAGACGCCGGAACTCGCCGACGTGCGGCGTCAGGATCGCCTGACACCGGAAGTCGCCGCGGAAGTCAGGCGTCGCCGCCAGTGCGTTGAGGGCATCGGCATCCAACACCAGCGGCACATCCTCCTGCGCCGCCAGCCGGATCACGATCTGCTGCTGCGGCTCACTCGCCCCCAGCCCCGGCCCCACCGCCAGACACGCGAAGGAATGCAGATACTCGTCCAGCAGCGACGCCACCGATGATGGCTTCAGTCGGCCCAGATCATCCACGGGCAGACCCAGACCCGTGGCGCTGGGCGCGACGGTGAGGGCCTCGGCGAGAATCGTCTGCGGCACCGCCAGCACCGCCAGCCCCGCCCCGCCGCGCAGGGCGGCCAAGGCCGACAGCGCCGGGCCGCCCAGCATCAGGCGCGGCATGGCGGCCTGCCCACCCAGCACGGCCACCGTGCCGAAGGTGCCCTTGTGCCCGTCCACGGGCCGCGATGGTAGTTTTGGAAGCGGATCATCCATCGGGCGAAAGCGTAGGAGGCACTGGTCATCAGACAGTAGGCGGCGGTCGGTGTGCCTGTCGGTCCTCGGCTTGGTGCACACAGCACGCAGCACTCGTTGATCTCATCTCATCACTTGATTACTTCGCATCCGCTCGTTCGTATCCCACCTCGACTACTTCGACCTCCAGATTGCCCATCAGGGCAAGCAGGCGTGTGAACTCGTCGCCCAGCACGCCATCGTTGAGCGCGCTGGTGGCGACGAGGATATGGGCCGCGCTGAACGGGCGGTCGATGGTGGCGTCGAGGTCGATCCACCGCCCGTCCACCCACGCCTGCGTCCACATGTGCCAGGCGAAGATGTGTCGCTGGCCCGCGAAGGACTCGGCGTAGACCAGCCCCATGGCCACGCGGGCGGGCACGCCCCGGGCCCGCAGAAGCGCCGCCAGCAGCACGGCGTGCTCGGAGCAGTCGCCCGCCCCCCCGCGCGCCGCCTCGGAAGCCGACGCGAAGGCCGACGCCAGCCCGCCGGCGCGCAGGTGACGATGGACGCCCAGCCGCAGGGCTTCGGCGCGATCACCGGCGTGCTCGATGGCGCCGATGAGCCGCGCGGCCATGTCGGTAATGACGGGGTCGTCGCAGTCGATGAGCGGCGTGGCGGCGAGGTACTTCGGATCGGGTGCACCGCCGTTGGGCGCGTCCTCTTCGGGCGCTTGGCGCACGGGGTCGCCGGGCGTGATGGTGAGAAGCAGCGAGCCGTCCTCCTGCGACGTGACGCGCTGCGAGGCGATCGTGGGCAGCTCGGGCGGCGGGCCTTCCTTCACGCGCAGTCGATACGTAGCCGAGGTGGTGCGGTGCGGAGCGCGGATTCGCTGGCTGGGGCGCACGAAGGTGCGGGCCAGCAGCTCGGGCCCGCCGCCCCAGTCGCGCTGGGCCTCCTCGCGCGTCGAGAGCCGCGCGATGAAACGCATGGACCCCGCGGTTTCGATCGTGCGCACCAGCACGCCGTCCTCGGCGATCCACGACTCGTATGTGCGCATCACGCGGTCGTCCGCGCCGAGTTCACGGACCGTCCAGATGGTGACGGCCAGCGACCTGCCGCCGTGATCAAAGGCGGCCTGGCCGCCGCGCGTCATGTCGATGGCGGCGACGCGCAGCTCGCCGGTGCAGTCGAGCGTTCGGCAGCGGATGGATGCCGCGCCGCCGGCCCGCCGCGACTCGATGAGCACGCTTGCCGCGCGGGGCATGAGCCACGACCCCTCGGGCCGGGGGAGCGTGCGCTCGACGACGCGACCGCCGCGCTCGCTGCGCTCGCGCACCCGACCGTCCTCGAATGTCCACGTGACGGACTCCGGCTCGGCGGAGAGCAGGCGACGAGACGAGGCGGAGACGGGATCGCCGCGATGCGTCTCCACGTACGTGGTGGTCAGTTCCAGCGTGTTGGTCTGGTTCGGCCCGCGCGAGATGGTGAGCTTCTGGTTGACCGTCGTGCGGTAGCAGCGGCCGTCGTCCTCGACGATCTCGGCGGACCAGCCGGCCTTCTGACCGTCGATCTCGACGATGTACCACGACTCCTCGATGACCTTCCAGGTGTCGGCCCGCAGCGATGGGGCCAGGATCCAGCCGCAAAGGACCGCCGCCGCGATGAGCGGCCAGCAGACGCGGCGTCGATGCATGAAGGCCCCGAGCATGATCCTTCCTTCGAGACGCTCATGGTACCGGCTTCCGTCCGAGTCGTTCCCACCCGGCGCCCGAGCGACCTGTCCGTTCCGCCGTCAGGCGGCTGGAGCGCCGCTCACGGATGGACCTGCCCGATCGATCACGTTCCCACGTTCAGCAGGCGGGCCAGCCACTCGATTGGATGCTCCGGGTGCATTCCCGCGCCGTCGCGGATCTGATGGCGGCAGCTCGTGCCATTGGCCAGGATGACGGCGGACTCTTCACCCGCCTCGCGCACAGCTGGCAGCAGCGACTGCTCCCCGATCGCCATCGACAGGTCGAAGCGATGCGGGGCATAGCCGAAGCCGCCGGCCAGGCCGCAGCAGCCCGAATCGAGCACCCGCACACGCTCCGGCCCCAGCAGGCGGCGGAGCAGCGACGGCAGGGCGCTTGGGCCGAGGACGGCCTTGTGATGGCAGTGCTGATGCATCGCGACGACGGCGCGCGCGGCGTCCTCACCCCGGGGATGTGAGATGTCCGAACGCCGGTCCCGCGGATGTTCATCCCACCGGGCGGCGATGAACTCCTCCACCAGCCAGGCGCGGTCGGCCAGCTCGCGCAGACGATCGCGGGCCAGCCCGAGCGTCAGATCGAGCCAGTCATCCTTGATCGCGGAGAGGCAGCTCGGCTCGACGGCGACGATGGCGACGGGCCGCTCGCGCTGAACGAGATCAAGCATCGCCGCCGCCGTGGCGCGGCAGGCATCGACGGCTTCCCGCATCATGCCGACCGACATGAGCGATCGTCCGCAGCAGCCGGCTGGGCCGCCTCCGAAGTTCGGCAGCATCACGCGGTAGCCCAGGTGCTCCAGCACGCGGATCGCCGCCCGGCCGATGTGCGGCTCGTTGAAACAGGTGAAGCAGTCGGGCAGCAGCACCAACGCCGGCGCCTCCTTCACCTTCTCCCCCCCGGAGAGGTCTGGAGCAATGGCTCTCTCCCGCTTCGTCCGCCACGTCAGCAGCGACGGTCCGAACCTCGGCAGCGACCGCCGCGCATCAATGTTCATCGCGCGCCGGATCAGCCACGCCGTCGGCGGGAATCGAGTGAGCAGGTTCGTCAGCGGATACAACGCCGAACCGATTCGGTTGAGCGCGCGCACCCGCCCGATCAGTCGCGTGGCCAGCGGCACCCGCGCCCCCGCGGCGAATCGCTGGCCGAGGTACTCCGCCTTCAGCTTGGCGATGTCCACGTTGCTCGGACACTCGTGCTTGCACGCCTTGCATGAGAGACAGAGATCGAGCGTGGCCAGCGTTTCAGCGTCGTCCCAGGCCGAGACGGGCGACACAGCCGCCGAGGCGCCGAGCGAAGGAGAGGGCTGAGGATCGAGGAATGAGCCATCAGCAGACCGAGGAGCAGGTCTTCGGATATCTGACCGCTGACCGCGGACTTCCGCTTTCTGACCTCTCTCCTTTTCCTCTCCGTGGCCCTCCGCGGCCCTCTGTGTTTCACGCTTCCCCGCCTGCCCCGTGATCGCCAGCCGCAGGGCGTTGCCGCGGCCGCGCGTGGAATGCCGCTCATCCAGCGACGCCCGGTACGAGGGGCACATGGTCCCTCCCCGCGTTCGCCGGCACAGCCCCGCGCCGTTGCACTGCTCCACGGCCTCGCGCAGCCCGTGTTCGTAGTGGAAAAACGTCGGGCCGTCCGGCACGCGCAGCGCCCCGCCCAGCGGGCTGACGCGCAGATGCTCCCGCAGGGCGTGCGGCGAGGGATCGACGATGTTGCCCGGGTTGAGACGGTTGCCGGGGTCGAAGAGCCGCTTGATGTCGCGGAAGGCGGCGATGATCTCGGGGCCGTAGAAGCGCTCCAGCAGGTGCGACCTGGCCCGCCCGTCGCCGTGCTCGCCCGAGAGCGCGCCGCCGAAGCGCACGACAAGGTCCGTCACCTCGCGCGCGATCGCCTCCATCCGGTCGAGGTCGTCCGCCTCGTGCAGGTCGATGAGGGGGCGGATGTGCAGACACCCGACCGAGGCGTGGGCGTAGTACGCCGCCCGCGTGCCGTGCCGGGCCACGATGGCGCGGAACTCGTGCACGAACGCCGCCAGCCGCGCGGGATCGACCGCGGTGTCCTCGATGAAACTCACCGGCTTGCGATTCCCGGGAATCGCGTGCAGCAGCGGCTCGCCGCTCCGGCGCAGGGTCCACGCATCCATCATCGCGGCGGGGTCGGTGTAGACCTGCATTCCCGCATCGCCCACGCCGGCGCGCAGGGCGGCGAAGCGCTCGCTCAGCGCGGCGTCCGCATCGACGGAATACTCCACGTACAGCACCGCGTCCGTGCGGCCCGCGGCGGCCCTTGGCAGCAGGTCCACGTACCCGCGGCACCCGGTGTTGGCCCGCGCCATCTCGATCACCACATCATCGAGCAGTTCCACGGCCGAGGGCTTCGTCGCCAGCACCGGCGCGAGCATCGCCAGCGCGGCGTCCACGCTGTCGAACGCCACGATCGCCAGCCCGCGCCTGGCCGGCAGCGGCACGGCGTTGAGCGTGGCCTCCATCGTCACCGCCAGCGTGCCTTCCGACCCGCACAGCAGGTGCGCCAGGTTCACGCGATCCAGCGTGCCCGGCGTCGAGCGCTCGATCTGATCGAGGATCAGGTCGAGGTTGTAGCCGTTGACGCGGCGGACGATCTTCGGGTACCGGGCGCGGACCGGCTCGCGCACGCGCTGCACGATCGCCGCCACGCGCGCCGTCAGGTCGCGGATGATCGGGTCGCGCTCGCCCGCGCCTTCCTCGAACACGTGCTCCGAGCCGTCGGCCAGCATGGCCCGCAGGGCGATCACGTGCTCCACGGTGCGGCCGTACAGAATCGATCGCGCCCCCGCCGAGTTGTTGCCGATCATCCCGCCCAGCGTGGCGTGGCCGGACGTGGCGACATCCGGCCCGAACACCAGTCCGTGCGGCGCCAGCGCGCGGTTGAGATCATCCAGCACCGCGCCCGGCTCGACCGTGACGCGGCGCGCCTCCGCATCAATCCGCGTCACGCTCCGCAGGAACTTCGAGCAGTCGATCACCAGCGCGCGGTTGACCGCCTGCCCCGCGAGCGACGTGCCCCCGCCGCGCGGCAGAATCACCAGCCCCCGCTCCGCGGCGAACCGCACCACGGCCCGCAGATCATCCAGCGAGCGCGGCAGCACCACGCCCATCGGCTCGACCTGGAAGATGCTCGCGTCGGTGGCGTAGAGCAGCCGATCGTGCCGCCCGAAACGAACCTCGCCCTCGATGCGGGCGCGAAGCGCCGCCGCCAGCGCGCGGTCGTGCGGATCGCCAATGTCAGCGGAAGCGGGCAGGACGGCGAGGTGCAGGTCGGACATGGGTGAAGATGGCGGCACGCGCGAGGCGGCGGACGGGGACCCGGTCGTCGGTCCTCGATATTCGGCCGTTGATGGGCGATTCAGTGACACTCGGAACCCGGAACTCGAACCCTGCAACCCGGCGCTCCCCGCTCCTCAGTCCTTCCCGCCGCCCCCCGCCGCCTTCTCGATCGCCCGCTTGAGGGACTCGGCGTAGTCGCTGGGGAACCCGGCGTGCTGCGACACGACCACGCCATCCGGCCCGATCACGAACGTCGCGGGAATGCCCGTCACGCCGTACAGACCCGCCACCGCGTTGTCGAGGTCGAACAGCACCGGCAGCGTCAGCCCCTGCTCCCGCCAGTACTTCATCGCCCCGGTGCGCTTGTCGGCGGGGCCGGCGCCGGCCTCGAACGTGTTGATCGCGTACACCTCCACCGCCAGCCCCTTCTCCTTCGCCCACGCCGCGACGCGGTGCAGCTCCGGCAACGCGGCCCGGCACGGCGGACACCAGACCGCCCAGAAGTCGATGACCACCACCTTGCCGCGCAGGTCGCCCAGCGCCACGGTGCGCCCGTCCCCGCCCGTCAGCGTGAAGGCCGGCGCGACCTTGCCCACCCACTGCCCCGCCGGGCGCGGCGCCGGCGCCTCCATCTCCCGCGCCTCGCCTTCCGGCGGCTCCGGCCTGGGAACGAGCAGGGTCACGTCGTCAATCTTCGTCCGCGCGCCGGGCTGGAAGGCGAACGAACCCGGCTCCAGCGGCGGATCATGCACCGTGTACGTGAACAGGTACGCGTGCGTCTGCTCACCCTCCGGCACGAACGGCGCGGGCGAGCGATGCGTGATCGAGCGGATGAACATCGTGCGCGGGTCGAGGTTGATCGACATCGACGACTCGTCGCCCTTCAGTTCGATCGTGCGCACCGGCTGACCGTCCACCGTGCGGTCGCTCACCGACCGCGGCAGCAGATCGGGCGTGTCGGCGAAGATCTCCATCAGCAGCTCCTCCGTGTCGTCGCCGCCCCAGAACACCGCCAGGTGCGGCAGCGGAATGCGGTCGAACCGCCCGAAGCAGTCGTACACGATGAAACTGTTGATGAACTCGGTCGCCTCCACCTCGAAGAACTGCGCATCATTGGACTTGTGGATCAGCCGGATTCTTCCATCGCCCACGTACACGGTGTAGTCGTCGTAGGTGAGGCGCCCGCGGCCCCCCTTGCTGAACACGATTTCCGCCGTGCGGCTGGTCCGCTCCAGCGGCTGACCCGGTTTGGGCGTCAGCATCTCGATCTCGCACTTCACCGTCACGCTGGGCGTCTCGCGGTGCCGCTTCACCATCTCCGCGAAGGTGCGCAGCGCCGTCGCATCGGGCGGCGCGGCCGCAGCGGTCACCGCGCCGCACGCCGCCAGGCACGCCAGCACGAACGACGCTGCGGCTCCATTCCGTCTTCGCATGGTGGATCCCTCCCGGGGGGCGCGGCGGCCCCACCATCATACGGCGATCCGCCGCGCGCCGATCACGGCTGCGAACAGCAGCCGCGCCGCCGCGCCTCGTCCCGCAGAACGCCGATGGACCGCTTCAGCACCGGGTGGACCACGCCCGCCGCGATCTCCGCCAGCGGCTCCAGCACGAACGCCCGCTCGTGCATCCGCGGATGCGGCAGCGTCAGACCCGGCTCCTCCACGACCAGGTCGCCCATCAGCAGCAGGTCCAGGTCGATCGTGCGCGGCCCCCACCGCTCCGCAGGACGCCGCACGCGCCCCAGTTCACGCTCGACGCCCAGCAGCACCTCCAGCAGGTCGCGCGGCGAACGCGACGTCGCCAGATGCGCCGCGGCGTTGAGAAACCTCGGCTGATCCGCATCACCCACCGGGTCAGTCTCGTGAAACGAACTGACCGCGACGACGCGGACCCCCGGCGTCCCACCCAGCAGCGCCAGCGCCCGCCGCAGATGCCCGGCGCGATCGCCCAGGTTCGAGCCCAGCGCGATGAAGGCGCTCCGCTCGACTCCCGCCTTCAGCGAGCCGCGACCGTCAGGGAGCGGGTGAGGCGCCGCCTTCAGCGAGCCGCGACCGTGAGGAAGCGGTTGGTGCGCCGATTCTTCCGAGCCCTCATTCGATTGTTCAACGTTCACCTGGCGGTTGCTCGCTCTCATCCCGACCAAACCCACCGCTCCCTCACGGTCGCGGCTCGCTTTCCGCCATCGTACTCACCACCTCGCCCAGCAGCGGCGTGCGCCGGTCCACGCCGAGGGCCGCCCAGCGCGCCATCTGCAGCGCCGTGCGCGCGGCCCGCTCGCGGATGGCCTCGCGGTCGCCCCCGAAGCGGAAGTGACGCGCCCATGTCTCCACCGCGTCGCCCGACGTCCGCCCGCAGCCGATCCACACCGTCCCCACCGGCTTGGCCTCCGTCCCGCCGTCCGGTCCCGCCACACCCGTGATGGACACCGCCAGGTTGCTCTGGGCCCGGCGCAGCGCGCCCCCGGCCATCGCGCACGCGACCGGCTCCGACACCGCCCCATGCGCCCGGATCATCGCCATCGGAACATCCAGGCACGCGACCTTCAGGTCGTTGGAGTACGTCACCCACCCGCCCCGGTACCACGCGCTGGAGCCGGGCGCCGACGTGATGAGCTGCCCCGCCAGGCCGCCGGTGCAGGATTCCGCCGTGGCGATGGTCAGCCCCCGCTGCGCCAGTTCCCGCAGCAGCGCGGCGGGCAGCGACTCACCATCGCACCCGTACGCGTACGGCGACAGAATCGGCTCCACCTCGCGCCGGGTCTGCTCCGCGTCCCTTGCCGCCTGCGCCGCCGGGCCGCGGGCGTAGATGCGCACGCTCACCATCGACCCCCCCGCCGCGGTGCCGACCTGCGGCTGCCGGTCGCGCGACAGGATCGAACCCAGCCGCTGCGCCAGGTCGGACTCGCCGAGGCCGCAGGTGTGAATGCTGCGGATCACCGTCACCTGCCGGTCATCCCGTGGCAGACAGGCATCCGCGTTCTCCTCGAACATCGGCTTCATCTCGCGGGGCACGCCGGGCATCACGAGGATGCGGCAGCCCCCCTCGCCCCATGCGGCGGCGATGCCGGGGGCGGTGCCGTGCGCGTTGGGAATCATCACCGCCCCGCGCGGCCGCTGCGCCTGCCGACGGTTCGACTCCGGCATGGCCCGCCCCGTGCGGGCGAACCAGCGCTCGATGAGCCGCTCCGCCGCCTCGTCCCGCTCCAGCGGCTCGCCGGGGGTGAGCACATCGCCCAGCGCTTCCCGCGTCAGATCATCCGGCGTCGGACCCAGCCCGCCCGTGATGACCAGCGCACCGACGCGCACGCCCAGCTCGCGGATCGCCTGAGCGATGCGGGCTCGATCGTCGGGAACGGACCGCGTCTCTACAACCGTCAGCCCGCGGGCGATGAGCCGCCCCGCCAGCCACGACGAGTTCGTGTCCACCGTCAGCCCGGTGACCAGTTCATCGCCGATGGAGAGAATCGCGGCGTTCATCGGGACAGGGTACGAGGGATCAAGGCATCAAGGCATCCAGACGCCGAGGGATCGAAGCAACGGGCACACCGAACGGCGGAACCGGAGCGCCGGAGAACAGGCACTCGATCCACCGATGAACACGGATGAGCACGGATGGTCAGAACTCAGAGATCATGCTCTGAATCTCCGTTCATCGGTGTTCATCGGTGGACTCCCCCCGGTTTCCGGACACGCCGTGGCGTGGGAGGGGTCGCTCCCTGAGCGAGCCGCGACCATCCGTGCGTGAGCCGCGACCATCCCTGAGCGAGCCGCGACCGTGAGGGAGCGGTCGGCCCGCGCCGTGGCGTGAGAGGGGGCGCTCCCTGAGCGAGCCGCGACCGTGAGGGAGCGGTCGGCCCGCGCCGCCAGGTGGGGGGGCCGCGCCGTGGCGTGAGAGGGGGCGCTCCCTGAGCGAGCCGCGACCATCCCTGAGCGAGCCGCGACTATCCGTGCGTGAGCCGCGACCATCCGTGAGCGAGCCGCGACCATCCGTGAGCGAGCCGCGACCGTGAGGGAGCGGTCGGCCCGCGCCGTGGCGTGAGAGGGGGCGCTCCCTGAGCGAGCCGCGACCATCCCTGAGCGAGCCGCGACCGTGAGGGAGCGGTCGGCCCGCGCCGTGGCGTGAGAGGGGGCGCTCCCTGAGCGAGCCGCGACCATCCGTGAGCGAGCCGCGACCGTGAGGGAGCGGTCGGCCCGCGCCGTGGCGTGAGAGGGGCGCTTCCTGAGCGAGCCGCGACCGTGAGGGGCGGTCGCCCGGCGCGCCGTGGCGTGAGAGGGGCGCTCCTGGGCGAGCCGCGACCGTGAGGAGCGGTCGGCCCGCGCCGTGGCGTGAGAGGGGCGGCTCCCTGAGCGAGCCGCGACCACCCGTGCGTGAGCCGCGACCATCCGTGAGCGAGCCGCGACCGTGAGGGAGCGGTCGGCCCCGCGCCGCCAGGTGGGGGGCCGCGCCGTGGCGTGGGGGGGCCGCGCCGTGGCGTGGGGGGGCCGCCATCTTGCAAAGTCCCCGCGCGCAATTGACAAGGGAACGCGCGCCTTGAACAAGGGAACGCTTCCCTTGAACGAGGGAGAGCGGGACTTTGCAAAGGGAAGGAGGGACTTGAACGTGGCGCGCGGGGACTTTGCAAAGGGAACGCGGGACTTTGCAAAGGGAACGCGGGACTTTGCAAAGGGAACGCGGGACTTTGCAAAGGGAACGAAGGACTTTGCAAAGGGAGCCAGGGACTTTGCAAGGGGAGAGCGGGACTTTGCAAGATCAGCGGTGGGCGGATGCGCGGCCCGTGGGGATTGTGCGGGTTGTTCGGGCGCACGGACTGCGCCGCCGCCGGATGGTGCGGGTTGTGCGGGCATCTGGTTCGCGCGGCGGGGTCGGCCGGGTGCTGGTCCCCCGGGCGTGGCGGGTTTCGCGGACGGGGCTGCCACGACTCGGAACCCGGAACTCGGAACCCGCAGTTCACGCCGCACTCAGCACTCAGCACCCAGCACTCAGCACTTCTCAGCCCCCCCATCCACTCGTGCGTACCCCGTGTCGGGGTTGCCCACCTCGTGGAGCGCCAGGGTGTTGGTGTTGCGGGCGACGCCCAGCGGGCTGCCGGCCATGAGGATGCAGCGGTCGCCCAGTGCGGCCCAGCCGTCCTTCAGCAGCAGGTCATCGACCCGGCGTGTGAAGTCGGCCAGCGAGTGCGGCGGCTCCATGTGGATCGGCGTCACGCCGCGGAGCAGTTGCATCTGGCGCAGGGCCCGTTCGTCGCCGGAGAGGGCGATGATGGGAATCTGGAAGTTGTTCTGACTCAGCAGCCGCGCCCCGCCGCCCCGCTGCGACCAGACCACGATGAGTTTCGCGCCGTAGTCGCGTGCGATCGTCCACGCCCCGTGGGCCAGGGCGGCGGTACGGTACCGCGACGCCACCAGCCGCAGCGGCGGCGAGGCGCTCTGCGGCTGCTGCGACAGGTACGCCTCGGTGTGCTGGGCGATGAGGCGCATGTGATCGACGGCGAGCACCGGGTACCGGCCCACCGCCGTCTCGCCGGAGAGCATGACGGCGTCGGCCCCGTCGAGGATCGCGTTGGCCACGTCGCTGGCCTCGGCGCGGGTGGGCATGGGCGACTGGATCATGGACTCGAGCATCTGGGTGGCGACGATGCAGGGCTTGCCGTGGTCCGCCGCGGCCAGCACGATGCGCTTCTGGATCACGGGCACGCGGGCCAGTTCCAGTTCCACGCCCAGGTCGCCGCGGGCCACCATGATGCCGTCGGCCTGCTCGAGGATCTCATCCACGCGCTCGACCGCCGAGGGCTGCTCGATCTTGGCGATGATCGGCACATGAAACCCCGGCTCACGCGATGCGGCGTGCGCGGCGATCAACTCGCGCAGGCGGACCACTTCGGCCGCGCTGCGCACGAAGGAGAGGGCGAGGAAGTCCAGCCCCTGCTCCACGGCCCATTTCACGCACGTAAGGTCGTGATCGGAGAGGGCCTCGGCGGAGACGTGCGTGTCGGGCAGGTTGATGCCCTTGCCCGAGGTGACCACCCCCCCCACCGTCACGCTGCACTCCAGTTCATCGGCGCGCTTGGCGACGACCAGCATGCGGATGGCGCCGTCGGCGATGAGCGCGCGCTGGCCCGGCTCGACATCATCCACCAGCCGCTCGTACGTGCTGCCGAAGCACGCGGGCCGGGCGGCGGGCGAGGCGATGAACGTGCCGCGCCGCAGGAGCACCGTGTCGCCGGGCGCCAGTTCCACGCCCGGATCGGCCACTTTGCCGATGCGGATCTTCGGGCCCTGCAGATCGCCCAGCACGGCGACGCGGCGGCCCGCCTCGGCGGCGAGCGAGCGGATGGCCGTGAGCACGTCCGCGTGGGCTTCGAGCGAGCCGTGGCTGAAGTTGAGGCGGAAGACCGACACGCCCGCATCGATGAGCCGCGTGAGGACATCGCGGCCGCGTGAGGCGGGACCGATGGTGGCGATGATCTTGGTGAGCGGCGGCGTGTGGCGCATCGGCATGGGGGATGGTACGGGGGGAGGTGCTGAGTGCCACGTTCTGAGTGCTGAGTGCTGAGTGCTCAGGGAGTTCCGGGATCCGAGTGCCGAGTTCCGAGTGCTCGGACCGACAATCATCAACCGAGAACCGACAACCACGCGTGAGCCGGCGCCCAGTGCCTAGCGCCGAATGCCTGATGCTTCCGCCACCCACTCGTAGTTCCCGCGGAAGAACGCCGCCGCCAGCGACCGCAGCGTTTCTTCCGGCCCGCGCTCGCGCGGCCAGAGTTCCGCGTCGCTCCACCCGCCGCGGAGCCAGCCGTCGCGGACGGCGGCGAGCACGGACGGGTCGGCGAGGGAGTACGTCGCACCCTGCGGACCGGGAATCGTGGGCATGGCGTCGAAGCGTTCGAGCATCTCCCGCAGGGCGGGGTCGGTCACCTCCGCCGCGGTGACCAGGCCGCCGCCGGGCGGATAGGCGGGATGGCTCACAATGGCCCGCCAGGCGCGGGTCAGGGCGGCGTGCTGATCGATGGCCATGGCGCTGAAGAGCACCGGCAGCAGGGCGCCGTAGGCCGGGTCGAAGGTGTCGAAGGGCTGGGCGAAGTCGTAGGGGTTGACGCGATCGACGAAGCGGTGCAGGTATCGGGTGTAGAAGCCGCGGATGATGGGCAGCCGCCGCAGTTCGTAGCGGTCCGGTCCGAGCCCGTCGTCGCGCGGCTCATCGTGCCGGAACTGCCAGAGCGACTGGGCTTCGTCGGTCAGGCAGAACAGCATGAAGCGCGTGGCGAGCGCGGGCTGCGGCGCCCCGCGCAGCAGGGAGACGGGATCGGCGTCGATGGCCCCTTCGCCGGGGGGATCGATGTAGCCCAGCCGGTCGGGGTCGCCGGCATCGGCGATGGCCTGGGACTGGTAGCGTCCGTAGAAGTCGATGCACACGCCGGCGGCGGCGTCGCCCTGGCTGACGTCGATGGGCACCTTGCTGGAGCTGGCGGAGAAGTAGCGTGCGTTGGCGGCGGCGCGGCGCAGCACCTGCCAGCCGCGCGTCCACCCGGCGCGCTGGAGCACGGTGTCGAAACTCTTGGCGGTGGAGCCGGACTGGGCGGGGTTGCCCAGCGCCACCCAGCCCAGCAGGCGGGGGTGCGTCAGATCGACCCAGCCGCGCGGCGGCGGCAGCCCCAGTTCCGTCAGCGCGGGACGGTTGTACACGATGCCGAAGCCGGAGAGCGCGGCGCCCAGCCAGTGGCCCTCGGGGTCGAAGAGCGGGTTGCCGCCGATGTCGGCGCCGCCGTACACCTCGGTGAGCGTGGCCGCGCCGAAGTGCCGCCTCAGGTCGCGCGGGTGGAACGTGACCGGCTCGCTGATGGGCACGCGCACGGCCTGGCCGTCGATGGTGATGGTCACGCCCTGTTTGATCTTGTCATGCTCGTACTGTCCGCCGCCGAAGAGCAGGTCGGCGTTGCCGCCCACGGGCCGTCCATCCCGCGCGGCGGCGGCGAACTGGGATTCGAGCATGCGCCGGATGTCGTTGGTGCCGCCGGGGACGGACCAGACGACGCTGACCCGCTCGCCGTAGTGCGTTTCGTGCCACTGCTCGAACGCGCGGCCGAACTCGTGGCGGATCTGCTCGTTGTGGGGCGTGAGGATGATGATCTGGCGGGCGTCGGCGGGCGGCGGGAGATCGGTCGATCGGCGGAAGAGGAACGGGGCCGCCAGCAGCCCGAGGAACGCGATCAGGATCAGCCAGCGCGGTTCGCGCACGGTTCACCTCAGGCCGACGGCGCGGCCGATCTGCTCGGCGAAGGCCGCCGCCGCGTCGGCGACGGCGCGGGTCCAGCCGGGGTCGTCGGGCCTGAAGGCGTAGATCACGGAGCGGCTGGCGGTGATGACGGCCCCGCGCCCGTCGGGGTGAAAGCAGGCGAGCACGTCATCCACGCCCGCCCCCTGCGCGCCGAAGCCGGGGACGAGGAAGATCTGCCTCGGCATGAGGCGGCGCAGGGATGCGGCGTCCTGGCGCTTGGTGGCCCCCACCACCGCGCCCAGCGCGCTGTAGCCCTGTGAGCCGATCGAGGACTCGCCGATGGATGCGACGTGGGCGGCGACGTGCATGGCGACGGAATCGCCCGAGGCGAGCGGCGCGGCCTGGATGGCGTCGCCCCCGGGGTTCGACGTGCGCACGAGGGCGAAGGCGCCCCTGCCGGGCTTGAGGAAGGGCTCGATGCCGTCGCGCCCGAGGTAGGCGTTGATGGTGATCCAGTCGGCGTGCATGGGCGCGCCGGGGTCGAACGCGGCGGCGGCGTAGTGCTCGGCGGAGATGCCGATGTCGCCCCGCTTGGCGTCGAGAATGACTTCCAGCCCCAGCCCTTCCGCGTGACGCGACACGCGCTCCAGCGCGGCGACGCCGCGCGAGCCGTACCGCTCGTAGCAGGCGGACTGGAGCTTCACGCACGCCACGACAGGAGCGACGGCGGTCAGCAGATCGCGGCTGAAGCGCTCGATGGCTTCGACAGGGTCGCCGCCGTGACGCAGCGGCGCGGGGAGACGATCCAGCACCGGGTCCAGCCCCACGCACGTCGGCGCACGAACGCGGGAGATGGCCGCGAGCAGACGATCCGCCGCGTGGGCGGGCCTGGAGACGGCTGGATCGGCCTGCGTGGACATGGGTGCGGTCGTGGCGTGCATGGATAGGATCGTGGTGGTCGCGGCGATACTGTATGGGCGTCGTGCCGGTGGGGCGTGATTGAACTTCGCCATCGTGACCTCCTCACCTGTCCATCTTGATCTGGAGAAGGACGCCGGGCTGACGGTCCGCTGGGCGGACGGTTCGGAGACGTTCTACCCGCTGGTGTTCCTTCGCCGCATGTCGCCCTCGGCGGACGCCAGGGAGCTGCGCGAGCAGATGGCTCGGAATCCGCTGACCGTTCTGCCCGCGGGCGCGGCCTCGCGCGGGCCGCTCACCGCGGTGGATGCCGAACTTGTCGGCAACTACGCCATTCGCATCCGGTTCTCCGACGGGCACGAAACAGGCATCTACTCGTGGGAGTACCTGCGGCAGTTGCGGGATGATCCGAACCGGGAGGCGACAGGTACGAGGCGCTAGGCGCCGGGGGAAGGGATCGAGGCATCGAGGGATCGAGGGATCAAGGCATCGAGGGATCGGGGGCCAGCGTCTTTCACCTGCTGATCGGTGCATCGTCCCGCGCTGCGCGGAACCCGGAACCCGGAACTCGAAACTCCCTCACTACTCCTCACTCAGCACTCCCGCATGTCACCCCCCCTTCCCATGCATGCGCCGAACCTCGTCCCGGACCCGGGACTGGTGGCGCACCCACGGGCGTGCCTGTTCGCCGTCCGAGTGACGACGGAGCACGCCGGCAACCCCGCGGGACACGTGTGGAACGTGGAGTACGTGCGGTGGATCGACCACGTGGCCGAGCGGCATGCCGCCCTGCTGGGCTGGACGAGGGATCGCCTGATCGAACTGGGCGCGCTGTGGTTCGTGGCGCGGCACGAGATCGACTACCACGACGAGGCCCATGTGGGAGATGACCTGGTCGTCGCCACCTGGGTCCGCTCGCAGCGACGGGTGCGGTCGTGGCGGGAGACGGTGATCTACCGGGCGGTGGATGGTCGGCTGATCTGCCGGGGCGTGACGATGTGGGCCCTGGTGGACCTGGGAAGCCGTCGCCCGAGGCGGATTCCTGACGAGATGGCGCGATCCTTCGAGCCGTTGGCCGATGAAACCTCCTGAACCTGCCGAGCGGAAGCCATGCACGTCGCCATTCTCTTCGATGCCGAACGACTGATGCATGAGCGCGCCATGCTCAACCGGCTGTGCATCGCGTTGATCGGCGAAGGCGTGCAGGTGACCCGGATCGTGCCGGACGAGGTCGCTGATGAAGCCCATGAGGATGACGCCGTGGCGCTCGCGGGTCGAGCGGGTTATCCCGGCCGCGCCGTCTGGTGGGCCCACGGCGACCGGGTGCGGAAACTCGCCGACCGCTTCGGCAAGGCGCCGCCCGACGTGCTCCTGGCGCTCGGCGAGGCGACGTGGCGGCTGGCCCGCGACCTGGCCGCGGCCCTGCAGCGCCCGCTCATCGTGGAGACGTGGTCGTGGCGGACCGCCAGACGCCTGTCAGCCCGACTGGCGCCGCCGGCCGGGTTGACGGTCATCACTCCCGCCGACGCGCTCGCGCAGCGAATCCGCAGGCGGCTGAAGTCCATCCCGGTCGAGGTGGTGCCCTGGGGCGTGCCGTTCCCCGACGAGCCGACCTCGGCGCCCGCGCGTCGAGGCGACTCGCTGGCGCTGGCCGTGATCGGCCCGGGCGATTCCACGCGGCCGTATCGCGCGTTCGTGCCCGCCCTGGCTCGTTTCCTTCGCGAGACCACCGACGCGCTGGCGACCTGTGAGCTGGATGGACGTCGATCCCACGACGTCTGGCGTCTGCTGCGTGATCAGCGGCTGCTTGAGCGAGTCTCCATCATCAGCCGCGCCAGCGCTCATCGGACGCTGCTGACCCAATGCGATGCGGTCATCGCCCCGGAAGCGACGGGCATGGTTCGATCGGTCTTCCTGGAGGCGCTGGCCAACGGCGTCCCGGTTATCGCCGCCGAGGACAACTGCCTGGATTTCCTGAAGGGTGGGGAGACGGCGATGGTCATTGCCAAGCCGTCGCAGGAAACCTGGCTTGAGTCATTGCGTCGCCTTGTCACGCAACCAACTGTTATTCAATCACTTACATCGAATGGAAGGCGTCTGGCGGAGCAGCGGCACCGCGTCAGTCGGCAGGCGGAGCAGCTCGCCGGGCTGCTCACGCGGTCCATCACGGGCGACGCGATTCCATTCCGACGGGAACCGGCGTGAAGATGGTCGGGGTGTTCAAGCCAGGTGCAGCGCCACGGCGAGGCGAGGAAACTCATGAAAAAAGTCATCGACGATTCGCGTCCCGGTCGATGGCCCATGTACTTGGATTGCATCTTTCTCCCCTCCGCCCCGTTGCCTGCACACCGTGCTGCAACGGGGTTTTTCGTTCTCTGGCGGGTCCGGAGCATCCGCGTTTGACCGGAACGTGAGAGCGTCGAATCGTTCTCCATGCATCGGTTGACCCGCATCCTGGTGTTGTCGCTTCTCGCCGCGCCGCTGAGCGTGGTTCATGCCGGGGCAGCCGAACCGCCGCCGGGGATCATCCCGGGCACGGCGGGGCGCGACCTGCCCCCGCCGCCAGACCCGGAGCGATCGCTGGTGCTCGCCGTGCTTCCGGATCGGACGACAGGACGAGACTGGGGGCTCCGGTACATCGAGATGGCGGTCGAGGATCTGAACCGAATCCGCCCGGACGCCGTGCTGTCGATTGGCGACATGATCCAGGGGTACACCCGGTCGGTGGAGCAGTGGGACCGGGAAGTCGCGGAGTACCGCGCGATCACCGACCGGCTGACGATGCCGTTCTATCCCCTGGCGGGCAACCATGAAGTGGTGTCCGGCACGCGAAATCGGCAGGACCTGACCTTTCAGGAGCGGTACCAGCAGACGTTCGCGCCGCTCTATTATGCGGTCGAGTTCGACCTGGCGTCGGTGGTCGTTCTCTACAGCGATGATCCCACGTTCGGGAGCGGATTCGGGATCGGCGAGGCGCAGTTGGCCTGGCTGGGAACATGCCTCGAACGTCTGGCGGCCCGCGACAAGCCGATCTTCGTGCTGCTGCATCGACCGCTGTGGCGCAGCCGGGGCTCCGGCTGGGCGGAACGGGTGCATCCGGTGCTGGTGAGGCATCGCGTCCACGCCGTCATCGGCGGCCACTTTCACTCGCTGCAGCGCGACCCCGACTGGGATGGAATCCAGTATCACATCCTCGGCACATGCGGCGGAATGATCGATCAGCTTCCCTTGGCCGGGCAACTGCAGCATCTCAGTTTCATCCGGGTGCGGGTGAACGGCGACGTTTCGATCTACCACCAGCCGGTCGGGACGACCCTGCCTGATGACTTCGTGCTGGGGATTGACCAGGATCGCGTCAATCGGCTGAAGACGGATGACCGGGTCGTTCGCATCCGCGACGCGGCGAACGATCCCTTCCGCGGGCCTGTTGCCGCAACCGTCACCGCGGAGATGTTCAATCCGATCGACGTGCCCGTCGAAATCACCGGGCGTGTGGTGACGGCGAAGCCCGAAGGTGAGTCATGGCTTGCGTCCACCTGGTTGTCGCGGATGGAGCAGGACCGGTTCAACCCATATACCACCGATGCGGAAACGTCGTTTCGAACCACGGGCGCGTTGTCGCGCGTCCGGCTGGAGCCCGGCCAGCGAAAGCATATTGTCATCGACCTGGCCAGCCCGGCGGTGGAGGCCCCCCGCAACCCGCCGGAGTTTGAATTTCGGGCGTTCTTCCGCGATTCCCACGGTCGCGAGACACCCGCTCTCATTCGGCGGCGGCTGCCCCTTCGACGGGTCATCGACTCCGGTAATCCGATGACGGAGTGGCCTTTATGCGCCTGGGATTTCAGCGTTTACGAAACGCTCGAACGAAACCCATCCGTTCGATTCCAGCAAAACGGGAATGGCTTGGTTCTGCATCTGAAGGTGCCGGATGACCGGCTTTCAGGGTTCGAGGCACATCCCAGAGGCGTCATCGAGCGATCCACTGATCCTCCGTCTGACGCGGTCGTGATCCTGATCGGAGAAGGAACCACGCAGCGACGTTTCTACATCGAACCTCAGATGGGGCTGGAGGTGGTCGAGATCCGACCGGAAGCGGCCCAACCCTCGTCAGTTCAGGCAGAATGGGCAAATTGGGAAGGCGATGGTTCCGGTTGGGCCTTGACCATCCGACTCCCGTCCGAGGTGCTCATTCGAGAACCGGGCGGGGAAGCGATTCGTATCAACATCGGTATCGCCGACAACGATGATTCGTACCACACGCAGTGGCGCTGGCTTGCGCCTGTCGGCCTGTCTGCGTGGCTTCGCTGAATCGAGGGGTTTGACTGGGCTTGGCTTGACGGATCAGCCGAAAGATTGTCCAATGTTCCCGGAATGACCGGAAGACGGGGTGTTTTCCGGTTCCGGATTCTCTGGCAGGCGGGGAGAGCCCGGCGTCGGGCTCGGATTCGGCTGCCGCAGTGGCAAGGAAGAACTCATGAAGAATCGTGCGATTCTGACAACTCTGGCGACCGCGGCCTTGGTGGCTGGGGGCTTGACGCTGGTGGGCTGCAAGCGCAGCACTGGCAACTCGGGCGGACAGGGCGTGTCCGAGGCCGAGCAGCCCAAGAACCCGGAAGGTCAGCCCATTACTCCCTCGGGCAGCGGCGCGGCTGGCAACCAGGGCATGCCCATCGACGGGTGAGTCAGGAGCGGTTCCTCTCAAACGCCAACAAAAACCGCCGTCAGGATGAAATCCTGAACGGCGGCGGGTGGATGGCGGTTGAGGCGCCCGTCACGAGACGGTCAGACATCTTCAACTATGAAGAACAGAAAGCGGTGATGCAACCGCTTTCTGTTTACTTTTTGCACTTTCCAATGGCCCACCCGCCAACGGCCTATCCCTGACCCGACATCACCCGACCCACGGTGAAGATGGGGAGCAGCAGGGCGATGGCCACACCGCCCACCACGACGCCCATGATGCAGATCATCAACGGCTCGATGAACGTCGTCGTCTGCTTGACCGCCGTGTCCAGTTCATCCTCGCTGAACGTGGCGATCCGCTCCATGACCTCATCCAGCCGTCCGGCCCGCTCGCCGGCGGCGATCATGGACACTACGTTGCCGGGAATCAGCCCGCTGTCGGCGATGGCCTCGGAAACCTGCTGGCCGTTGCGCACCTGCCTGTCCACCTTGTCCCAGAGCCGGCTCCAGTAGTGGTTGGCGGTCACTCCGCGGCAGATGTCGATGATGTCCAGAAGACTGACTCCCGCCGCCAGCAGGGTGGACATGGTGCGGGCCGCGCGGGTGAGATACAACTGGCCGTAAAGCGTGCGAAGGATGGGCAGATTCAGACGCACCCAGTCAATGGCCTTGCGACCCGACGGACGCCGCAGCCAGATCACCAGAGCGATGGCGAGAACCGCCACCACCGGCCCGTAGAGAGCCACGTGGTGGATCAGCGCGTCACTGATGCCCATCAGGATCTTGGTGGGCAGCGGAAGCGACGCTGATCGCTGCTTGTAGATGGTGGCGAACCGCGGAAGCACCACCGCCACCAGGAAGACGGAGATTCCAAGTCCGATGATCAGCATGAACAGCGGGTAGGAGAGCGCCCCCTTGATCTGCCGCGCCGTGCGGCGTTCCTTGGCCAGGTAATGCCCGATTCGTGACAGCATGGTCGCCATGGTGCCGGACGCCTCGGCGGCCTTGAGCAGACTCACCATGATGCCGGGAAAGACCCGAGGCCACCGTGAAAGCGCCACGCTGAGCGGCTCGCCCGCCTGCACCGCGTTGGTGACGCCCTCGAGCACCTGCCTGAACTCAGGACTGCGCGACTGACGCCTGAAGGCGTCCAGCGCCTCGCCCAGAGGCACGCCGGTCTCGAGCATCACCCCCAGCTGCTGCGCGAACGCGATTACGTCGTCGCGGCGGATGCGCTTGGCTGCCTCGCTGCTGCGAATCGCCTCCACGTCCAGCTGCGGCGCCGTCGTCGAGGTCAGGGCGTGCTCATCCACGCTCAGGACGTACTTGCCCTCGCTCCGCAGACGCGACCCTACCTCGTCCGGCGAGGCGGCGACGAGCGTACCCGTCACCAGTTGACCGGCGGCGTCGCGTGCCCGGTAGCCGAATGTGCGTTGAAGACCCATGCCTCATCCTCGCGCCCGTCAGATGCTCGTGGCGAAGAACACTTCCTCGACCGTGGTCAGCCCCTGCTTGGCCTTCTCCAGGCCGTCCTGGCGCAGGGTGGCGAACCCGGTGCGGGCCAGGAACTCACGAATGGACTGCAGGTTGGCTCCCTGGGCGATCAGGGCGAGCAGATCCTCATCCGGCACCAGCAGTTCGAAGATGCCGATCCGACCCGCGAAGCCGGTGGAGCGGCAACGGCTGCACCCCTGTCCGCGATAGAGCAACTCCACGTGGCGACCGTCGGACTCCAGCCCGTCGCGCAGCACGGGGTCGGGGGTGTACGACTCCTTGCAGTGCGGGCAGATCTTGCGCACCAGTCGCTGGGCCAGCACGCCGCGCAGCACGGCGGCGACCAGGTATGGTTCGACGCCGAGATTCACCAGTCGGGTGACGGCGCTGGGCGCGTCGTTGGTGTGCAGGGTGGTGAGCACCAGGTGCCCGGTCAGGGCCGCCTGGACGACGATGGACGCCGTTTCTTCGTCGCGGATCTCGCCCACCATCAGGATGTCGGGATCCTGCCTGAGCAGGGATCGCAGGGCGTTGGCGAAGTTGAACCCCGCCTTCTCGTTGACCTGAAACTGGTTGATGTTGGGAATGTTGGCCTCGATCGGGTCTTCCACCGTCGAAATGTTGATGTCGTCACGATTCAGTTTCGACAGGGCGGAATACAGCGTGGTGGACTTGCCTGACCCGGTGGGGCCGGTGACCAGCGCCACCCCGTTGGGCTGGCTGACCACGTTGCGCCAGGCGGCGAGCGTGCCCGGCGCGAAGCCGAGCTTGTCCATCGACACCAGCGCGTTGCGGGTGTCGATGATCCGGATCACCACCTTCTCCCCGAACTTGCCCGGCATGGTCGAGACGCGCAGGTCGATGGGGCGGCCGTCCATCATCACGTGGATGTCGCCGTCCTGCGGCATGCGCCGCTCGGAGATGTCGAGATTCGACATGATCTTGATGCGGCTGACGATGGCCGGGTGCATCTGGTAGGGCGGCGCGATCTTCTCGAACAACCGGCCATCCACGCGGTAGCGCACGCGCAGGCGTCGATCATCGGGCTCGACGTGAATGTCCGACGCGCCGTCCTGCACCGCCGAGTAGATGAGGAAGTTGACCAGCTTGACCACCGGGCTGTGGCCGGCGGCCTCCTCCAGGTCCGCCAGCTCGGTCACCTGCTTCTGGATGACGCTGAAGTCCGTCTCGTCGATGTCCTCGTAGATGTCGTCGATGACGAAAACGTTGGCCTCGGGCAGATAGGCGCGGATGGCGGCCTCGATTTCCGCCGCCGTCGCCGCCACGATCTGCACCGCCTGGTGCGTCAGTCGCTCGATCTCGTCGATCAGGTACAGGTTGGCCGGCTCCGACACCGCCACGGTCAGCTCGTTGCGAACCGAAAAGAGCGGCAGGATGCCGTGCTGCTCGATGAACTCGCGCGGCAGCATCTCCACGACCTTGGGATCGGCGATGCGCGCCGGGTCGCTCAGGAACGGCACGCCGTAGCATTCCGCCAGCGCTTCGATCACCTTCTGCTCGGGCAGGAAATTCAACTCGACGATCACCTCGCCCAGCAGCTTCTTGTGCCCCCGCGCCGCCTGGTGCTCCAGCGCCTGCTCCAGCTGCGCGGGCGTCAGCAGCCCGCGCTCCACGAGCAGTTCGCCGAGGCGAATACGAGGCGTCGCCTCCGTGGTCGGCTGTTGTCGCGCGGCGGTCGTCATGCCTGGCTCCTTATCGCAGCGACTTCGCCGCCGATTCGATCGACTGATGCACCTCGAACCGACGATCCAGCCGCGTCACCTCCAGCACCTTGCGGATGGTGGGGTCGGGGTTGACCAGCCGCAGGTGGCCTCGATGCTGCGCCGACTCCTCCCGCAGCCACAGCAGCATCTCCAGCCCCGCCGAGTCGATCATCCGCAGGTGCTCCAGCACCAGCACCACGTTGCGCACGCCCCGTCCCAGCCGCTCCAGGCACGACCGGCGGAACGTGTCCGCCTGATCGGACGTCAGCTCCCCGCTCAACGTCAGCACCGTGGTGGGCCCGTGATCCTCGAAGCTGTACTTCATGCCGCCTCCTCCAGCCGCGCGGGCGAAAGACCCTCCGCCGCCCGGTGCTCCGCCACCAGCCGGTCGTACTCGCTGAAATCCATGTGGATGAACGCCGACACCAGCGAGGGGTCGAACTGCTTGCCCGAGCAGCGCACGATCTCGCTCAGCACCCACGATCGATCCCGCGCCGACCGATACGTCCTCGTCGAGCTCATCGCGTCGAAGCTGTCCGCCAGCGCGATCAGCCGCGCGAACAGCGGAATCGACTCCCCCGCCAGCCCCGACGGGTAGCCCTCGCCGTCCCATCGCTCGTGATGGTGCAGCACCCCCGGCAGCACGTCGCGCAGCTGCGGGATGTCCTTGAGAATCCGGTGCCCGATCTCCGGATGCTGCTTCACCAGCGCGAACTCCTCATCCGTCAGACGCCCCGGCTTGCACAGCACCGACTCCGGCACCCCGATCTTCCCCACGTCATGCACCAGCCCCGCCACGTGCACCCGACGCACCGTCTCCTCGTCCAGACCCACCGCGCTCGCCAGCTGCTGCGACAACTGCGCCACCCGCCTCGAGTGCCCGCACGTGTACCGATCCTTGGCGTCGATCGACGACGTGATCGCCTCCAGCGTCCCCAGGAACATGGCGTCCATGTCCTCGTACAGCGACGCGTTTTCCAGGAAGATGCCCGTGTGCGACGCGGTCGCTCCCAGCAGTTTCATGTCCGACGACGACGCCGCCCGATCATCCCCCTGCTTCCCACCCGCGAGCATCACACCCAGCACATGACCCTCGCGGCAGATCGGATGCGCCAGCACCGGCGAGCCCAGCGCCGCACACCACCCATCCTCCACCTTCTCCCCCGGCTCCAGCACCGACGGGCCATCCATCGACGCCTCCGCCAGCAGACGACCCGTCAGCGACCGCATCGTCTCCAACGACGCCCCAGGCGAACCCGCCACAATCAGCCGTCCACGAAGCGAACCCGGAACCCCCGACCCCCCCACCGACCCCGCCCCCCCCGCTGTCTCGCCTGCTCCGCCCGCGAACCGCACCCCCACCCACCGGTAGGGCAGGGTTTCCAGCAGCCCCTCGCACGAGGACTGCACGAATCGACGGGGCTGCTGCACCACCGTCATCCGCTGGCTGATGGTGTAGAGCAGCGAGAGTTCCTCGTACGACTCCGCCAGTTGCTGCCCCAGCGACTCCACCGTGCGGGTGAGTTCTGCCTGACGAAGCTGCTGGCCGATCACCAGCAGGCCCAGTCGGCATGCCCGGATGGCCTCATCGTCGGATCGTGTCAGGGCGTCCCGGGCCCGGCCTGCCAGCGCCCGGGCGTCGAGCCCCGCCGCGCCGGACAAGGCGAGGAACAGTTCCGAGTTCAGGAAGCTGGTGGTTGGGACGATGGCGAGTCGCCAGCCCACGTGTCGTCGACGTTGGACGATGGGGATGCCCGCGGCCCAGCAGGATGGCGCGATCTCGGCGGGCGGGAGCGATTGGGATCGGGCGTCGCTGCACTGCTGCCTCCTGGACTGGATGATGCGCTGCACGTGCGACCCGATGAGTCGCCTGCCCGACGCCAGCAGCGCCGCGAGCCAGCCGAGATCGGCGGTGGTGGTGGTGGTGGATGGCCTCGTGTCGGAATCGTTCGGGCGTGAGGCGATCAGGGGGTCGAACAGGATCGATCCGCCGTTTGCGTCGGTTGACGCCGACACCACGCCGAGGGCTGCAAGCTGAGCCGCCGTCGTCGTGTCCACGACGTGGCTGTCGCCGCCGAGGTGGAGAGTCGGTCGGGATGGAACGCCGGTTTCTCTCACGCCGCCTCCGCGGATGAGTCGACACCGGATCGGGACTGAAGACAGTGGTCGATCTGGCCCAGGATGGCGCGAGGACTGAAGGGCTTGCTCACCACGTCGCGGATGTTGCCGACGGCCAGATCTTGCTCATCCAGCGCGTACCCCCTGGCTGTCAGGATGATGACGGGAATTGACCGGGTGTCCTGTCGCGACGCCAGTGCCCGACAGAGTTCCAGCCCCGTCATGTAGGGCATCTGGAAGTCGGTGATGATGAGATCGGGCCGGTGCTCGCAGGCAAGTTCGAACCCCTCCTCACCATCGGACGCGACAATCACCTCGAATCCGGCGTTCCGGAGTTTGAGCGACACCACCTGCACGATGTGCGGCTCATCATCAATCACCAGAATGCGTCCACGAGCCATGGTCGCTGCTCCTCTTTACGATCACGCCGCCTTCGCGCCGGCGTAGCGCATGGGGATCGAGAACCAGAACTTCGACCCCATGCCAAGTTTCGACTCCACGCCGATCGAGCCGTGGTGGACCGTCTCCACGATGTGCTTGCAGAGGTTGAGCCCCAGCCCTGTTCCCTTGGCCACGCGCTTGAAATTCTCGATTCGGTAGAACTTCTCGAACAGTCGAGGCAGGGCGTCCGGAGGAATTCCCAGTCCGGTGTCGCTGACGCTGACCACCACGGTGCGAGTGAGGTTGTCCGTATCGGCGGATACCGAGATCCGCCCGCCGTTGGGCGTGTACTTGACGGCGTTGGAGACCAGGTTGAGGACCACCTGATAGAGCATGTCGGGGTCGCCCTCGGCCGTCAGGTCCACCGGCGCCGCTCGCACGGAAATGGAAATGTCCTTCTCCGCCGCCTGGGGAGACAGGGAATCGGCGGCGCGCCGGATCAGCGCGCGGATGTCCACCGGTTCGCGCTCGATCTGCACGATGCCGGCCTCGATGCGGCTGATGTTGAGCATGTTGTCGATCAACCGGCTCAGGCGCTCCGTCTCGTTCTGGATGATGGTGTAGAACTCGCGGCGCGACGCCTCGTCCGCGGCCTCCCCATCCACCAGCATCTCCACATAGGCGCGGATCGACGACAGCGGAGTGCGCAGTTCGTGACTGGCCTTGGATACGAAGTCCGACTTCATCTGCGCGATTTCCCGTTCGCGCGTCAGGTCGTGGAGAATGGTCACCACCGCGCCCGGTTCGCCCTTGCGGTTGGGCAGGCAGGAGACGGTCACCTGGTAGCCCGACGACTGGCCGTTGGATTGAAGATCCATCTCCAGGGTCCGCGGCTCGTCAACCACGCCGGACTCGCGCATCTCTCGGATCAACTGGCAGAGCCGTCGATCGCCGATGACGCGCTCCACGGACACCCGTTCTTCCGATTCGACCTGGCGTCCAAGGATGTCAGCCGCCGCCCGGTTCAGCGTGACGATCTCGTCGAACGCATCGGACACGATGACGCCGTCGCTCAGCGTATGAAGCACGCAGCGGAGTTGATCGCGCTCACCGTCCACGATGCGCTGACGCACGCGCAGATCGTTGAGCATCTCGTCCATGCGCGCCCGGTGCTGGTGAAAGATCTCCAGCGCCGCGTTGAACTCGCGCACCACCGGCGCCATCCAGGCGGAGGAATCCATCCGTGGCGCATCGGGCTTGTCGGCGCACTCCCGGAGCGCGCGGCCAAGCCGGGAAAGGGTCGAGTTGTACAGCAATGAGAGCGTCAACAGCAGCACGCCAGCCGTCAGGAACGCGGCCCCACCGGCGGCGATGGAGGCATGCCCCGCCGGACGACCGTTGAGCCAGCCCATCTGCAGCAGCGCGTAGCACAGCCCGGCCACGCCCAGGCCGATTGCCGCCGCCAGGATGAGAGCAAGCCGTCGCCCCATCGAGGATGCCTCCGTGCCTGTCCGTGGCTGTCAGGGCTGGTGGATTCCCGACTCGGCTGCGAAAGCCGTTCCTTCGAGTCGTTCGAGTCGTTCTCGTGCCTGTCGGTTGCCTGGCTCTGCCCCCAGCGCCCTGACATAGCACTGTCTGGCTTCATCAGCGCGGCCTTGCTCCTCCAGAATCTGCCCCAACAGGACATGAGGCCAGCAGGCGTCCGGCGGGGCGAGTTGAATGCTGTGCTGGAGTGACTGGATGGCTTGGCTGGTGCGTCCTTGACGCCGCTCGAGGATGGCTTTCAGGAGTGGTCCTTCGAATCGTTGGGGGTCGAGGGCGAGGATTCGTGCGGCGGCGAGGGCGAGTCGGCGGTCGTCGCCGACCTCGACGCAGACGTGTCCCAGTTCGACCCAGGCGGTGACGTCGGTGGGTTGGAGTTCCACGAGGGTGAGGTAGAGGGTTCTGGCCTCGGCAGGCCGATCGAGCATGACGAGGCATCGGGCCTCGAGATGAAGCAGGTCCACCCGCCCCCCCCACCCGCCCCCCGATCCGCCCCCGCTGGCGCTGGTGGCGCTGGAGGCGGCGGGCTGGTGGGTGGTGGTTGCGTGTCGGCTGGAGGCGATGGGTTTGTATCGTTGGAGTTCGTGGTGGCAGGTGGCGTAGTCGCCCGCGGCGAAGGCGGCTCGGATGAGTTCTTCGTGGAGCATGGGGTCGTCGGGGTTGATTCGTCTGGCCTGTGAGAACAGGTGGGCGGCGTCGGCGGGTCGGTTCTGGAGGAGGGCGATCTGTCCCAGGAGTTGGCGGAGGGCGGCGTTGTGCTCGAACTGGGCGAGCCGGGGCTGGATGAGGTGGTGGGCCTCGTCGTATCGCTGGGAGGCGATGAGGGCCTCGGCGGAGGCGAGGAGGTACTGGGGGTTGGTGGGTTCCAGGTCGAAGGCGCGTCGGTAGCGTTCGGCGGCGCGGGGGTGGTCGGACCATCGCTGGAGGATGATGCCGGCGTAGTAGTGCGGGTCGGCGCGGGTGGGGTCGGCGTCGGCGGCCTGGTCGAAGAGGGACATGGCCAGTTCGAGGCGGTGGGTTTCGAGGTGGATTCGTCCCTTGAGGACGAGGTAGTCAGGACGCTCGGGGAAGCGTGCGAGGGCGCCGTCGATCAGCCGGATGGCCTTGTCGAACTGTCCGGTGGCGTAGGCCTGGAGGGCCTGGTCGTAGGCCATCTGGGCCTGGATGAGGTCGTATCGTTCGTTGGCCTGGTTGCGGACCTCCTTGTGGTACGGGGTGGAGGCGCAGCCGGTGAGCAGGGGCAGGACGGGCAGCGTCAGGGCGGCGAGGAGCGGCGCGATGGCGTGCGTGGTGCGGGTCGTGGTCTTCATGGGTGGGTTTCCGGATGAGAACGGAATCGTGCGCGGGGCGGATGGTGTTCTGTGAACAGACCGACGCGCCCCGTGGTGAAGGCGCGTCGGCGAAGGGTCTGGTGGTTGAGCGACCGGTGGGTGGTCGTCCGATCATTCCTCGCCGACGTTCTTCCATCGGTCGAAAAAGGAGGCGTCTTCGGTGACGGTGGTCTGAAAACGTCCGTGGGGATCGAAGCGGAAGAACTGAGGCAGGTACCAGCGGGTGACGGGGGCGAAGGTGAAGCCGGTGGAGGTTTCATCGAGCCCTTCGAAGCCGGGGGTGGGGGCGGCGTGGTGGCTGGTGGTGTTGCGGGAGTTGGCGGAGTTGGCGGCGGCGTCGCTGGTCCCGGCGCCCTGAAGGGCGGCGTCGAAGTCGAAGGCGACGTCCTGGGGGTGGAAGTCGGACGAGTTCTCAGCGGGGGCCGTGGTGGCGTCCGAGGGCTGCCCGGCGGCGGGGTCGGAGACGGGCTGGAGCGCGAACTGGGCGGGCGTGGAGGACGCGGCGTTGGTGGAGGGCGGCGCGGCGGACGATTCGTTCTGATTCTGCTGCCCCTTCACGCTGATGGTGACGCGGTTGAGGGCGAGGAGCGGATCGCGATCGAAGGTCGGCGTTGAGTTGGAGCGGGCGTCGCTCTGCCGCTCGGTGTTGCGCTTGAGCACGCGCTCGAGCAGACTGCGCTCGTAGCCCTTCTCGACGTCGCCCGAGAGCCGCTGACGAAGGGCGATCATCTCCGGCTGGTTGGCGTTGAGCCGCAGCGAGTTGCGAATGTGGTAGAGGGCCAGTTCGGTGTCGCCTGCGGCGGCGGCGTCCATGGCGCTCTGGTTGTAGGAGGTGGTCATCTTCTCGCGGCTGAAGGGCAGCAGGCCGTTGCGGGCGCCGATGCGGACGAGCTCGGTCATGGCGAGCATCTGGTGGCCGTTCTCCCACAGCACCTCATCGCGGGCGATGGAGGGGGTGATGAGGAAGATGATTTCGTCGCGCTCGACGTTGTCGTCCTGCCCGCGGAAGGCGGCGCCGAGGATGGGAATGTCGCCCAGCAGCGGCACCTGGCGCCGCGTGATGGTGGTGGACTCCTTGAAGAGACCGCCCAGCACGACGGTCTGGCCGTCGCGCACGCGCACGTTGGTCGTCAGTTCGTTGGTCAGTTCGTCGGGGATGGTCACCTGCGTGCTGTTGGCCTGGGTGACGGTGCGCAGCGAGGCCTCGGAGACGCTGGGCTTCAGTTCGAGCCGGATCATCCCGTCCTTCGAGATGAAGGGACGGAAGACCAGCTGGATGCCGGTGTCGAGAAACTCGACTGATTGCGTGGTCGTAGTCTCGGTGGCGGTGGTGGACAGGTAGCCGATGCGGGCGCCCACGAGCACTTCCGCACGCTGCCGGTTCAGGGCCATGATCTTGGGCCGCGCCAGGATGGTGCTGTCGGTCACTTCGTCCAGCACGCGCAGGAAGACGCTGATGTCATTGCTGATGATGCCGACCTTGAGTCCGCCGGGTCCGCCGGTGTTGCCGACGCTGGTGCCCACGGCGTGGGCCTTGTTGTCGGCGGGCTGGAATCCGCTCACCGGGTTGCGGCCGTTGAACAGGTTGTCCACGGCCCGCAGCGGCGCGGAGATGTTGGTGAAGTCCATGTTGCCGATGATGTTGAAGTCGATGCCGAAGGCATTGGCCTCATCCACCGCGGCCTGGAGAATGGTCGCCTCCACCATCACCTGGTCCGGGGCCGTGTCCAGTTCGCCCAGCAGGGCCGCGATGGCGTCAAGATTCTCGGGATAGTCATTGACGACGATCTTGACGTTGTAGGCGTAGCTGTCGCCGCCCCCGTCGTCGGATGTGGGCTTGAAGCCCGCCTTCACGTCGCCCCGGGCGCTGGCCTTGCCCTTGTCGCTGAGCAGCGGCGTGATGAACTCGATGCCGTCGCGGGCGGAGAGGTAGTTGAGCTCGAAGGTGCGGCTGGTGGTCTTGCGGTTGGCTTCCTGAATGCGGTTGTATTCATCCTGCGTGTACACGTAGATGAAGTTGCCCTTCTCCTCCCAGGTGAAGCCGTTGACCTTGAGGATGGCGTCCAGCGCCTCGTGGAACGTCACGTCGTACAGGTTGGCCGTCACCGTGGCCGAGACGTTCTTGCTCGAGATGATGTTCTTGCGGCTCTGGATGGAGAGCATCTGCAGAACCTGGGCCAGGTCGGCGTCCTGCACGGACAGATCGACGGTGTCGAAGTCGGTGACGTTGACATCCTGCTTGGCCGGATCCTGCTGACCCCCCTGCTGCCCGAATGCCGGGTCGGCAAGCCCGACCGACAGGGCGCAGACGGAAGTCAGGGGCAGGAGAAAACGCCGCGTCAGACCGTGGTTCATCGAAAGCATGTCGAGTCGCTCCTCGGGTCCTGGATCATCGGGGTCGGGACGGGGTCCGGTCCGCCGCCGCTGAGAGGCGCAGTTCCACCCGGATGCCCTCGCACTCCAGCACTGCCGAGCGGTCGCCCACCTCGATCAGCGTGAAGTCGAATCCCGGATGCTTCGGGCTGGAAACGCTGTCTCCGACCCGGAGGGTGCGCCCATCAATCACGGCGAGCGAAGCTCCTTTCATGACCGCCTCCAGCGTGAGGTTCCTCGCGGCGGCCTCGATCCGCCCGACTCGAAGCGCCTCATCGCGCGCCTCATCATCGGCCGGGGATGAACCCGACTTGCCCTCATCCCTTGCCTCTTTCGCCGGGGGAGTCGGTCTGGGGAAGTGCTGCGGGTTGATCCGGAAGGGGTCGCGCGTCATCTCGGACGCAAGCGCCACCTCACGCGGCGGCGCGGGGGGATTCTCGGACGACGCTGACCCGCCTCGGGGCGTCTCCGCCGGCTTCTGGGTCAGTCGCTCCCCGCTTCCCGCCACGGCGCGACGGGGCGGGCTGGACACGATGATCACCCGTCCCCACAACAGCAGCCCCACCAGCACCATGGCGACCAGAATGCCGAATCGCCGGCGGTCGGCGGTCAATCGGATCCAGATTCGCTGCAACGACTGGGGCATGTTCAGGGCTCCACGAAGGCAACCAGGCGCCTGACGCGGCCTTCCGCCTTACGACGCCTGGCCGGCGGGCTCGAAGATCACGTCCAGCAGGATGGTCGCCTTGACGACGTGCTCGGAGTCCGCGAGCCGTTCGACGCGCACCGAGGCGATGCGAATCAGCCGCGGCATCGATTCGACGCTGCGCAGCAGGTCGTGAACCACGTCATACGTCGCCACCATGTCAATGGTGAGCGGCAACGATGAAAGCGAGCCGTCGTCCACGCGCGGCACGGGCGTCGGCGTTCGACCGGCGTTGAACGTCTGGTCCAGCACCTGGACGCCGTCGATCGGCCTGTTGAGCGCTCGGATGATCGAGGCCACGTCGGCGCTGGCGGGGATGGTCCTGGCGCTCGACTCGAACGCCTGACGCTCCCGTGCGAGCCGCTCCTGCATCTCACGAAGACCGGCGGCGCTCTCACTTCCCGTGGCGAGCCGCTGCCGCACGGAGCGAATGGTGCCCGCGGCGTCGCGAGCCGCCCGGTACTGCGGCGCCGCCAGCACCACCGCGCCCAGCGCGAACGCGCCGAGCATGACGGCGGCGGAAAGCAGAAACTTCCGGTCAATCCACATGGGTCACCTTCCGCTGCGACCAGGACGGATCGACCTCGCGAAGCGCCCACGCCGCATCGAAGTCGATCGTGAAGCTGAGACGGAACTCCCGCGCCGGCACGCCGTGAACCTGCCGCTGCCGGCTGTAGTCGAGCGAAACATCCGCGAACGGCTCGCGCCCGTCCAGATTCGAGACAAAGCGCGTGATGTCCAGGTCGTCGCGCGCGAAGCCCGCCACCTCGGCCACCAGGACGCGCGGACCCGGATCCGTGCCGCCTTTCGACGGGGTCGAGCGCTGCCGCCTGACCTGCTCGGCGTTCACATCAAGCCGGTCGATCGTCATCGAGTCGGGCATGGCGCCGACAAGCTCGGCGATGATGCGGCTGATGGGCAATGGAGTCTCGACCCGGCGCTGTCGATCCTCGAGCCGCCGCAGCCGCTCCAGTTCGGACTGCAGGCGGTCGGCCTCGCGCTCATTCTGCTCCAGCACCTTGACTTCGTGACGCAGCAGACGCAGTTCCGACTCGGCGGCGCCGCGCACCATTTTTGCGTGGGTGGAGAGAAGGACCAGCGCCGTCACGGTCAGCGTGGCCATGGTCACGTTCCGGCTGGCGCTGGCCCGGGCCTGCGTCTTGATGCGCATGACCTCGGGAAGCAGGTCGATCTCGTGCTGCCTCATGCCGCGGCCCTCCGTTCCGACGTTGAGCCGGCTGCGACCGTCGCGGCGCGCCACCCGCGCAACGACAGGCCGGCGGCGGCGAGCCAGCCATGCGCCGGTCCCCACTCGTCAGAGTGACCGATCCCCTCGAGCATGGGCTGAACGGGCGAAAGCGGATCTTCAAACGCCACCGGCATCTTGGTGGAGGCCGCGAGCATGGCGTCCAGTCGCGGCTCCAGCCCATCCGCTCCGGCCAGGACGATGCGCTCAGGCGGACGCCCACGGAACGTGACGCCGTGGTACCGCAGGCAAAGCCCGACTTCCCGAATGAGACGATCGAGCAGGGCGCGGACCGATTCGAAGATCGCCCGCTCCTTGTCATCAGGTTCTCCAGCCGGATGACCAGACTGAATCGACCTCGCCCGTTCGAGCAGACGACGCTGCCTCAGTTGTCGGCTCAGCGGCAGGTCCAGACCGAGCCGCTCGGCCACCGCCTTGTCCAGGTCGGCGCCGCCGACCTCGATCGGCTTGCACATGGCGACCTGATCCCCCCGCAGGACCATGAATGACGAGCCGGAGCCGCCGATCTCCAGGATGGCCCGGACATGCTGCTGATCCGCGTCCCGCCGGCAGCGCAGCGAATGAGTCCGAACGATGGCGCACACCGGCAGTTCGACCGCGACGGGACGCAATCCCGCCTCGATCAGGGAGTCGAGGCGCTGCTGAAGACGCTCGCGCGGCGCGGCGATCACCAGCACCTCGTCGCGGGATTCGGCGCCGCGCTGCACCTCGCCCAGACGGATGTAGTCCACCTCCAACTCGTCCCGCCCCCGATTGAATCGCTCCGCCGCCTCCCAGAGCACGGCCTGCTTCATTTCCGCGTCCTTGAGCCGGGGCATCCGGACCGATTGAATCAGGGTTTCGCTCCGGGGCACGCCGACCACACAGCGGCGCCCGACGAAGCGATGTTCGCCCAGAAGGTGACGGAACGCCTCCGACGTGGGGACGCCTTCCCCCTCGGGCTCCATGCGGGCGCGATCCACCACCTGCCAGCACCCGCGGCGATGGCGCATCTGCAGCAGCCGGACCCCGCCGGATCCGAAGTCAATGCCGATGTGGCCCACGGATGACAGGAACCTGGATCCCAGCACGCCTCCATCCCTCCGGCCGAACGCCATGGGCCCGCCTCGACCCACGACGAGCAGCTTGTTATTCCAGCGCCAACTCCCGCACGCTCATCTTGCCCGTGAACGGCGCGATGAGAATCTCATAGCGGGCGTTGGGCGAACGCACGATGATCGATCCTCCCGTGCCAGGCGCGTTGCCGTCCGTCACCGTGCCGCCCAACTCGTCGAACGAGATGAATCGCTCCTCGCCGTCGATGGCGACCGACTCGATCGTGACGCCCCGGAGGCGCTCATCCAGGTCGAACCGCACGACGTAGGCGCCGGTCCGGGAGAGCGGGTCGTAGATCGCATCCGACTCCGGGTCGAACGGCGAACGCAGCAGCACGTATCCGTTGCCGTCCTCGAAGAAGAAGACGCGGCGGTACTCCTGCTGCGCCAGGGCGTCAGACTGGGCGAAGGCCAGATCGCCGATGATCATGCGGACCGCCGCCTGAATGCGGAGCGTGTCCGTCTGGCTCATCGACGGGATCAGGATCGCTCCCGCCAGCCCCAGCACGGCGATGACCAGCAGCAACTCGATGAGGGTGTATCCGCGTCGGCTCGGACGCGCGATGACACCGTGACGGCGAGGCGACATCAAAGAACCTCCGACTTCACGACCCCGACTTGGCGGGCTCGGGAAGGTTGGTGACCTCCACCTTGAACTTGGCTTCCTTCAACTGCTTGTTGGTCTTCTCCAGCTCGGCGGTCAGCCGCTTCAGCGCGTCGATGATCTCCTGGCGCTGCTTGGCGGCGTTGGGGATGCCGAGCGTGCCGCCGGCGTCATCCTGCGCCGCGGCGCTGGTCGCCAGCAGCGGGCGTTCAGCCACGCGGACCCAGAGGTGGCCGGCCAGCACCACGACCAGAGCCGTGAGAACGATGTTCAGAAATCGGACGCGCTTCACTGGCGATCTCCTTGGATCAGGATTCCGACGGCAGCCGAACGACCACCGACGCCCGTTCAGCCCAATCGGCGCTTTCGGAGGCCCATATCAGTTCGATTCGCATGGCGCCGTATCCCCCGTCATCGGATCGGATGATCTCGATGCTCAGGTCCGATACACCGTCCGCCAGAATCACGGACGCCACGCGCGGATCGGACCGCCAGAGGTCACCGAACCGGGGCGACTGGACCATGGTCGAGCCGTCCCCCGCCATCATGGCGCCGGGCCGCTCCGTCGCCGCGACCGGCGATGCGGGGCGGCCGGGGTCGAGCATGAACAGGCGAATGGAGCGCAAGGCCCGGCTGTGGCTGACCAGCGCCACCTCGTCCGCATCGACGCACCCCGGATTCCGGTCATCGTGCATCCAGAGCACCACGTCCACGTACGGGGTTTCGGCACGTGGATGCACGGCGAGGACGGCCCGGCTTCGATTGATGCTGGCGGCGACCGCGTCGAGCATCATCGCCAGCGCGGCGCGGCGCGCGGACCGCTCCTGACGCACGGAATCGGACGCCTCCACCAGTCCCGGCCCCGCCATGTACCCGACGGTTCCCGTGCCACCCAGGAGACAGAGCATCGCCAAGGTCTGCCGAACCGCCATGGCTCGCCTGGACCGGAATCGCCGCCGTCGTTGAGCTCGACCCGCCCGCGTGGGCGAATCCTGATCGGCCTGTCGCTCATCGGTGATGCGCATGATCGCTGACTCCGGAGCAAAAGAGAACGCCGCGGTGTCTCCACCGCGGCGTCTTGGTCATGCCAGTCGCTTGCCGCCGGGATTACCAGGGCAGCGGGTCGCCGTCGCCGTTGCCATCGCCATCGAAGTCGATGTCATCGGGATTGCGGGCCTGGATGTTGCCTTCGGCGGCATCCCAGTGCCAGTCGTCCCCCATGTCGCCGACGGCGCTGCCGCCGGTGATGGGATTGACGGGCGCGGCCTGGAGGTAATCGCCGTCCACGAGATCATCCCAGTCCGCCGAGAGGTCGGGGAGGACGCCGTTGTTCTTGACGCGGTAGAGCTCGATCTGGCTGCGGATGGTCTGCAGCATGCTCTTGACGCTGGACATCGTCGCTTCCTGCGACGCGTCGGTGAACTGCGGGATGACGATCGCGGCGAGGATGCCGAGAATCACGACCACGATGAGGATTTCGACCAGGGTGAATGCGCGCTTCGCGCGGCTCCGAACACGTGCCATCATGTTGCGTACTCCTTGGAACCTGCAGGGTTCATGTACGGGGGCGGACTCGTGTCCGGACACCCCTCCGGTTTCCTCGGTGCGGAACCAACGCCAGTCCCGTCACCACCGAATCGACCCGTCGGCCTCTCGACCGATCGCGTCCTGGCCGACCCGTGCGCCTCGGCGCATGGACCGGACTTCATCAACTCACGATTCGTATCGACCGTCGGCAAGTGCCGGTGCAGCCGAGACATCGAACATCGCCGCCCGCAGGCGTCGAACACGTCACGGCTTACCCAGGCCGCATGGTCCGACCCTCCGTCGTTTCAGGCCGCCAGACGGCTCTGCAGGCGAATGCCCAGCTGCCACCCGTTCTCCAGCGGTACGCACCGGGCGATCACGCCGCATCGTCCGGGTTTCCCGCGTTCGGCGAACCCCACCGTCACCGGCTGCCCGGAAGGCATCGGTCGCCGCGACCATCCGCCCAGCCCGTGGTCACCGGCGTCCGTCAGTCGCAGCGTCGTCATCTCGCCGAGCCGTTCTCCGGCGATCACCATGACCTCCGCCTCGCCTTCGATCGACCACCGTCCGGATTGACGACGCTCGTTCGACGCGGTGAACACCTGGTGATGCGACATGGCTCACTCCCTTCTTGACGCTTCTTCCGGCATGTCCCAGAACATGGTCGGCGCATCCGGCGTGCCACTTGAGGCGCTCACGTCAGTTGAATCGATGTCGCGCGTGATTCACGTCGCTACGATGTCCACTTCGAGCGTCTCCGGAGAATCAAGTTGCTCAGAATCCATCCGTTCAAGGCCATCCGCCCATCGCCCGGTTTCGAGGCCCGCGTCGCATCGCTCCCCTACGACGTGGTCACCACCGAGGAGGCCCGCGAACTCGCCCGTGACAACCCCTACAGCTTTCTGCACGTGGTGCGGTCGGAAATCGACCTCCCCCCCGATACCAACCCCTACGACGCCCGCGTCTACCTGCAGGCGAAGGAGACGTTCGAGCGGTTCCAGCGTGAGGGCGTCTTGATGCGGGACACCGCGACGCGATTCTTTCTGTACCGCCAGGCATGGCGTCATTCGGTGCAGGTCGGGCTGCTCTGCTGCTGCCACGTGGATGACTACGAGAAGGACATCATCAAGAAGCACGAGCGCACGCGCAAGGTGAAGGAGGACGATCGGACCCGGCACGTCCTCACGCTCAACGCCAACGCCGGACCGGTGTTCCTGGCCTACCGGGACGTGCCCGACATCACCGCCCTGATGGAGCGCGACATCAACACACGCCCGCTCTACCACTTCACCGCGGTGGACGGCGTCACCCACTCGCTCTGGCCTGTGGACGACTGGGAGTCCTACGCGCGACTGTTCGCCGGCGTGCCGTGCGCCTACGTCGCGGACGGCCACCACCGCGCCGCCAGCGCCTGGCGGGCCGGGCAGGAGCGGCGCAAGCACAACCCGCGCCACACCGGCAAGGAGGAGTACAACTGGTTCCTCTCCTGCCTCTTCCCCGCCAGCCACCTGCGCATCCTGCCCTACAACCGGGTCGTGAAGGATCTCCACGGATTATCGCATGACGAGGTGCTTCGCCGCTTCAGCGCCTTCGGCGAGGTGGCGCCGATCGTCGAACCCATGCCCCGTCGGGCGGGCACCTTCGGCTTCTACCTGGGAGACCGATGGCGGCGGCTGACGCTCGATGAATCAACCATCGATCACACGGATCCCATCGGGTCGCTGGACGTATCGCTGCTGCAGGATCGAGTGCTGACCCCCATCTTCGGAATCGGCGACCCGCGCACCGATGAACGCATCGACTTCGTGGGTGGCATCCGCGGACCCGAGCACCTGGAAAGACTCGTTCAGCACGGTGAGGCGGCCATCGCCTTCACCATGTTCCCGACCACGATGGAGCAGCTCATGGCCGTGGCGGACGCCGGGCTGGTCATGCCGCCCAAGTCCACCTGGTTCGAGCCGAAACTCCGCAGCGGACTGGTCGTCCACACGCTCGACTGATGCGCCCCTCGCCCGCGATCGGCGCCCGTTCCTACACTTGTTCAACCCGTCTCAGGACGGCCGAGGAGAGGTCGCATGAAGGTGCTGGTGGCCGACAAGTTCGAGAAGTCGGGCGTCGAGGGGCTCAAATCCCTCGGGTGCGACGTGACTGTCAACGCGGATGTGGAGGGAGACGCACTGGCGACCCTCGTTGGTCAACTGGACCCGGACATTCTGATCGTGCGTGGGAAGAAGGTGAAGGAGCCGGTGTTCAAGGCCGCGGGGCGACTGAGCATGGTCATCCGCGCCGGGGCCGGCTATGACACCATCGACGTGGCGGCGGCCTCGGCGCGGGGCATCTTCGTCACCAACTGCCCGGGCAAGAACTCGATTGCGGTCGCCGAACTGGCGTGGGGCCTGATCCTCGCCTGCGATCGGCGCATTCCCGACCAGGTCGCCGAACTCCGGGCCGGCAAGTGGAACAAGAAGGAGTACGCCAAGGCCGCCGGACTCTACGGTCGCACCCTGGGCGTCATCGGGCTGGGACAGATCGGGCGCGAGATCGCCAGACGCGGGCGCGCTTTCGGCATGAAGATCATCGCCTGGTCGCGCAGTCTCACCCCGGAACGGGCGGCGCTGGAGGACGTCGGCTTCTGCCCCACGCCGCTCGACGTAGCGCGTCAGGCGGACGTCATCTCCATCAGCGTCGCCGCCAACGAGGACACGAAGACACTCGTCAACAAGGCGTTCTGCGACGCGCTCAAGCCGGGCGCCTTCGTCATCAACACCTCGCGCGGCAGCGTGGTGGACGAGAGCGCCCTGCTTGAGGCCATCCGCGCCAAGGGCGTCCGCGCCGGGCTGGATGTGTTCGAAAACGAGCCGGCAGGGGGCACGGCGGACTTCGCCAGCCCCATCGCCCAGGCCCCGGGCGTGTACGGCACGCATCACGTGGGCGCCTCGACCGATCAGGCCCAGGAGGCCATCGCCGCCGAAGCGGTGCGCATCGTGGAAACCTTCCTTCGAACCGGGCAGGTCATCAACTGCGTGAACATCGCCAAGTCCACGCCCGCCACCAGCGTGCTCACCGTCCGCATGCAGAACCGACCGGGCGTGCTGGCCCACGTGTTCTACATCCTCGGGCAGGCGGGAATCAACATCGAGGTGATGGACAACATCGTCTACGACGGCGCCCGCGCGGCGTGCGCCCACATCCAGGTCGATGAAGCCCCCGCCCCTGAACTGCTCACCGCCATCCGCGCCAATCCCAGCGTGCTGAGTGTCACGGTTGCGGGGTTGTGAGGGGGATCAGAGGTCTGTCGTCGGAGGTGAGAGCCGACAGCCGAGAACCTGCGTCTTACAACCCAGCTCCCCGTCGATTCCGAGACCACCCATGACCACCATGATGACCAAACCCGCCGTCGAGACGAAGTCCGCCTCCAAGCGCATCTTCAACTTCTCCGCTGGTCCCGCCACGCTGCCCGAGGAGGTGCTCCACCAGGCGCAGCAGGACATCTGGAACATCTTCGACTCCGGCATCGGCATCATGGAGCACAGCCACCGGGGCAAGGTGTTCGACCGGGTGCTGGACGAGGCCATCGCCGACTGCCGCGCCGTGGGCAATGTGCCGGACGATTACGAGATCGTCTTCGTGCAAGGCGGGGCGACCACGCAGTTCGCGTACATTCCCATGAACTTCCTGCCCGAGGGCAAGACGGCCGATTACCTCGACACAGGCGTGTGGGCCAACAAGGCCATGAAGGAGGCGAAGATCCTTGGCAAGGTGCACTGCGCCTTCGACGGCAGCAGGACGAACTACGACCACACGCCTTCCGACGCCGAGATCACCCAGACGCCCGGCGCCGCCTACCTGCACTACTGCTCCAACAACACCATCTACGGCACGCGCTTCAATCAGCCGCCGCGGACCAGCGCGCCGCTCATCGCCGACACCAGTTCGGAAATGTATTCCCGCCCCATCGACGTGAAGGCGCACGCCATGATCTACGCGGGAGCGCAGAAGAACCTCGGTCCCTCCGGCGTGGTGCTGGTCATCATCCGCAAGGACTTTCTCGCCTCGGGCAAGCCGGGGCTGCCGTCGATGTTCTCCTACGCCAAGATCGCCGAGCAGAAGTCCTGCCTCAACACCCCCCCCACGTTCGGAATCTACTTCATGGGCCAGGTGTTCAAGTGGATTCTCCGCCAGGGCGGACTGACGGCGATGGAGGCCCGCAACAACGCCAAGGCCAGACTCATCTACGACGCGATCGACCAGTCCGGGGGGTTCTACACCTGCGTCTCGCGCCCGGAATGCCGCTCGGTGATGAACGTTTCCTTCCGCTCACCCTCGCCGGAACTCGACGACAGGTTCGTCGCCGAGGCCAGGAAGCACGACATGGACGGGCTGAAGGGCTACCGATCAGTGGGCGGCATGCGGGCGTCCATCTACAACGCCTTCCCGCACGCGGGGTGCGAAACGCTCGCCCAGTTCATGCGCGAGTTCGCCAGGAAGAACGGGTAACCGTCCGCGCGACGCCCTGGCCCACCGATGAGGCGAGGAGGATCGCCATGAGCGTTCGCATCCAGCTCGGCCGCCTGCTGGTTGTCCTGGCGGTGGTGTGCTGCGCATCAGCCGCCGCTCAGGAGGACTCACGGTCCAAGGTCAAGGTGTACGTCTATCCCGGTCGAGTCAACGTGGCACCGGGCGATGATCTGCCGGTGGCGATCATTCTCGATCACGACCCGCAGTGGCACACCAACACCAACGCCCCGAAGATGCCGCCAGGACTTGAAGATCTGGCGGGCGACCTGATCCCGACCACGATCCGCGCGGCGTCCACCGGCGCTCTGCTGCCTCATGTCAGTCATATTCAGTGGCCATCCCCCCACGCGGTCTCGCTGCCCTGGCTTGATCGCAAGGCCCAGTTCGAGGTGTATTCAGGCCGGGCCATCGCCTATCTGCCCGTGACCGTGCCCTCCAACGCGCCGCTTGGTCCGGCGACGCTCACGGTCACCGTCGGGCTTCAGGCGTGCGACGACAGCTCCTGCCTCGCGCCCGCGACGCTGGAGTTTCCCGTCCAGGTGAGCATCGTTCCGAGTGAACGGGCCGATCCGCGCGACGGACTGGATGCGACCATCTTCGGCGGGTTCTCGCACGCAGTGTGGGCTTCACTGGACCGCGGCGCGTCGTCAGCATCCAACACGCCCGACGCGGGCGAGACGGCCACGCTGATCCTCCTGCTCGTCATCGGCGGCGTGGTGGCCCTGGTGCTGGTGATCGTCGCGGCGCGTCTCTATCTGCTGCGATGAGGCCCCGCGGTCACCGATCTTCCGCCGGCGCGGCTCGTGCTGACCGCAACTCGACGGCCCGGTCGACCAGCCGCAGAAACTCCTGACGGTAGCCGGTCGCATCGTGCTCGGCGGCCGGGGCGGCCAGTTCCCGCGCCAGTTGAAGCGTCGCCGCGCCGCGGAACGGCGACTCACGCAGCACCAGCCCGAACACCGCCACCGCCGAGGCGAACTGGAAGTCGCGCGAGGCGCTCTCGAACGACTGACGGGTGTCCGACGCGGTGACGGCGAACTCGTCGCTTTCCGCCCCGTCCGGGCGCTTGTATCGAACGCGGACGCGCAGCATGTCGCCGCCGAAGGTTTCGGCGGCCTCGCGGGCTCGCCGCGCCGCTTCAGCAGCGTCCCGGTCGGTCTGCTCCGTCACGGCGTCCTCTCCGCCGCCGGGTCGCACGGGCACGATCTCATAGAGCGCGGTCACGGCGTGCCCGGCGCCGATCTCGCCCGCGTCCTTGCTATCGTCGGCGAAATCCTCCGCCGCCAGCACGCGCCGCTCGTAGCCGATGAGCCGGTATTCCGACACCAGCGCGGGGTTGAACTCAACCTGCACCTTGACGTCTCCGGCCACGGTGACCAGGGTGCCGCCGATCTCCTTCACCAGCACGCGGCGGGCCTCATCGACCGAGTCGAGAAAGGCGTAGTTGCCGTTGCCGTGCATGGCCAGCTGCTTCATGCGGTCGTCGCCGATGCGCCCCACGCCCAGAACGCTCAGGAACACGCCGGACTGGCGTTTCTCCTCCACGAGCGTGCGGAGCCCCTCAGCGCTGGATACGCCGACGTTGAAGTCGCCATCCGTCGCCAGGATGACACGGTTGATTCCGCCTTCGATGAATCCCGCCGCAGCCGTGTCGTACGCCAATTGCAGCCCGGAGGCGCCGTTGGTCCCGCCGCCTGTGCGCAGCGAGTCGATTACGTCAAGAATCTCGGGCTTGCGGTTGGCGTAGGTGGGCGGCAGAGCGACGCGGGTATCACCCGCATACGTCACGATGGCGATACGGTCATCCTCCGTCAGGGTGTTCACCAGCAGTGTGAGCGACTCCTTGATCAGGGGCAGGCGGTCCGCCGGCGCCATCGAGCCGGAAACATCAATCAGAAAGACGAGGTTCGATCCGACACGGTTGGCCATGTCGATCTCGCGCGCCTTGAGTGTGATTCGAGCGAGTCGATGATCCGGCGCCCAGGGACAGGTCGCCAACTCCACGTGCGCGGCGACGGGGTGCTCCGCGTCCGGCGCGGGAGCCGGGTCCGAGTAGGAGAAATAGTTGAGCATCTCCTCAATGTGGACCTGATCGGGTCGAGGCCACTGCCCGGCGAGCAGCATCCGTCGCAGGTTGGCGTAGGACGCGGTGTCCACGTCGATCGAGAAGGTGGAGTCCTCCTGGCCGACGGCGGACTTGAACGGATTGCTCGGCGCTTCGCGGATGAACCTGTCGCGCCCGAACGACTCCTGCCCGACCTCGGAATCGGCGTCACGCGGAGCACCCTGTCGCATGGGCGCTCCGCCCGAGAAGCCATCGGCGTCCGGTGCGGCGGGTCGGGCGGCTGGCGCACCGACAGCGCCACCACCCCCTCCCCCGCCCGGGAGCCCACCGCTGACGCCGCCGGGGAACCCGAGCCCTCCTGAGCCGGCGGGACCGCGCGTGTCGGCGGGTGAGGTTGGTGAGGGTGGAGCCGGGGGCGCCTCCATCCCGCGAGGCGCCGATGAGCCACCTCGCTCAAGCGATTCGGTGACCACGTGGCGAGCACGTGTTCCTTCATCACGCGCCTCAGTCATTTGGCCGCTCGCCCCTCCGCCGGGCGGCATGGGTTCATTGGCCAGACGCCGGGCTGATTCGACGCCGCCAGACGATGATTCTCCAAGCGGCGCCGCGGCATTCCCTCGACCGTCGCCAGGGATCGCCAGGACTTCGCGCTCTCCGTCCGCCTGCAGGTTGGACTCCTGAACGTCGTTCAGCGTCGCCAACGTGCCGCTCTTCGGACCGCCGATCGCGGCGGGATCACCGGCGCCTCCTCCGAACACGTGCGTCGAGCGGTCATCGCGCGGTGCCGTGTCGAACAGGATCGGCAGTCCCACCGCCAGGGCCAGCCCCGCCGCCACCGCCGCGCCAGCCAGACCGACCCACGTCGATCGCCGATGCCAGACCGCCGGTCGAATGGCGCGCCGGGAGAGGCGGAACTCGATCTCGTCGCGCTGCGCGGTGGTCAGTCCGGCGGCTGGTTCAGCGCGCAGACCATGCGCCACGGCCTCCGCAGTGCGACGAATGTGCCCGACCTCGGCGGCGACGCGCGGGTCGGCGATGAGCTGTCGCTCCAACGCCTCCTGCTCCGCGGGGTCCAGTTCACCGAGGGCGTAGGCGGTGAGGCGCGCGGCCTCGACCTCGGTCGGGTCGGCGTTCAGCATGTTGTGGTCGTCGTGCATGGTGGTCACCTCGCCAGTCCGAACCCTGCCTGCTCCTCGCGCAACGCCCGGGCCGCCAATCGCTCGCGGATGGTCTTCAGCCCGGTGTGAATGAGAAACCCCACGTTGCTCACGGTGAGGTTCGTGACGCCGCTGATCTCGCGGTAGCTCATCCCCGCCTGGAACTTGAGACGGATGACCTCCTGCTGCCGCTCGGGCAGGGCGTCGATGAGCCGCAGCATGGCGGCCCGATCTTCCAATGCCTCCCCACCTGGCGACGGATCGGCTGATCCCCGATTCTCCAGCACTTGCTCGGCTTCGGTGCTCAGGGTCGTCATGCGTCGCTCCTTCCGCCGCACGTCGAGGCAGCGGTTGCGGCAGACGGTGTAGAGCCACTCCACGGCGTGACCATCCACCGAGGACCGATCCGCGGCGATCAGGCGAAGAAACACGTCCTGCACCACGTCTCGGGCCTGATCCAGATCGCCGGTCAGCCGCTGGGCGTAACGAACCAGGGGCTGCTCGTGAGATTCGAGCAGTCCCCGCACCCAGCCGGCATTGTCGGTCGCGTCATCGTGCTTCATTGGCTGCGATGCGGATCGGACCAGTACCATTCACGGCGTCACCAGATCAGACGCGGGAAACGCGGGGTTCTTAGCGTCGAACCGAGATTCCCCCAAGATTCTTTGCATCATCGGTCGCACGAGGCGTGCGGCGGTACGATGGAGGGGTTGTCGGTTCCCGGTTCTCAGTTTGGCGACGGCCGGCTGCCGCGTCGATGGGCTTCGCGGACTCGACCCATCCCCGCTCACAGGCAGACCGACCGTCCCAAGCCGATCACCAAGATTTGAGAATCCAAACCCCTCCCCTTCGTCACTCAGCATTCATTCCCCGGCACTCAGCACTTCGCCACCCATGCCCCACCCCGCCCTGCCATCCGACGCCCTGCGCCGCGTGCTCGAGGTCAGCCGCCGGTTGGGCGTCACGGCGGATCTGGGAGAAGTGCTGTCACTCATCATCGACGCCATGCGCGACCTGCTGAACGCCGACCGGGCCACGGTGTTCGAGCATGACGCGGTGCGCGGCGAATTGTTCGCCACCGTGGCCCACGGCCTGGCAACGGGCGGCGGCGCGGTGCGATTCCCCATCAGCGAGGGCCTGGCCGGCGCCGCCGCCACGAGCGGCACGACCATCAACGTGCGAGAGGCGTACGACGACCCTCGCTTCAACGCCGAAGTCGATCGCCGGACCGGGTACCGTACGCACAGCATCCTCTCCATCCCCCTGCACAGTTTCGACGCGGAGCTGGTGGGCGTGGCGCAGGTGCTCAACAAGCGAGGCGGCGCGTTCGGCGCCGAGGACGTGCTGCTCGCCGAGGCCCTGGCGGCCCAGGCCGCCGTAGCCATCAAGCGGGCGCGGCTGGTGGAAGAGGCCTTGCAGCGCCGGCGGCTGGAGCGGGAACTGGAACTGGCGAGGGAGATTCAGCAGCGCACGCTCCCGCGCACCCTGCCGGTGCTGCCGGGCTTCGAACTGGCGGTATGGAGCGAACCGGCCGACCAGACTGGCGGCGACACCTTCGACGTCATCCCGCTCTCCAGGGCGGGTCGCAACGGCGATCCGCACACGCCGGTCGAGCAGGTCATGCTGGTGCTCGCGGACGCCACGGGGCACGGCGTGGGCCCATCGCTCATGGTGGCGGAAATGCGGGCCCTGCTGCGCATGGGCGTGCGGCTGGCGGCGCCCTGGCCGGTGCTGATCGATCATCTGAATCGGCAGCTGCTCAGCGACACGCCGGTGGGTCGGTTCGTCACCGCGTGGTTCGGCCTGCTGGATGCGCCAAAGGCCACGCTGCGGACGTTCAGCGCGGGTCAGGCGCCGCTGCTGTGGTATCACGCGCACGCCGACTCCGTCGAGGTTCTCGGCGCGGACGCCATGCCGCTGGGCATCGGGCGCGAGCTTGGTCCGTGCGAGGGTTCGACGATCCGGCTCAAACCCGGAGACATCTTCGCGGCGATCTCGGACGGCATCATCGAGGCGGAGGGAGGAACCGAGCACCCCTTCGGCATCGAGCGAACCTGCGATGTGATTCGCGCATCTCACCGGCTGGGCGCGGAAGGCGTTGTTCGGGCGATCAATGAGGCCCTCGCCGCGTTCACGGGCGGCGCGCCGGCCTCGGACGACCGGACCATGGTGATCGTCCGGTGCGTTCCCTGATCCAGGAAGAGCGGTGAGAGAATCATGCGTGTCTTCATTCTCGGCATTGGAGACGCCTTCACCCGATTGCACTTCGGGTCGAGCGCGCTCATCGAGGGGCCGCACGGCTGGGTGCTGCTCGACTGTCCCGACCCGATTCACCGGGCCATCCACGAGGCGACCAGCGAACACGGCGCGTCGATCGACGCGCGTCATATCGACGATGTCATCATCACGCACCTGCACGGCGACCACTGCAACGGGCTGGAGTCGTTCGGTTTCTGGCGATGGTTCTCGCGTCGGCTGGGCATGACGACCACGACGCCGCGCCTGCACGTCACCGCGGAGGTGGCCTCGCGGGTGTGGGGCAAGCTCGCCCCGGCGATGGACGCCTCGGGCGATCCAAGTTCGCCGCGCACGCTGGCGGACTACTTTGACCTGCGTGTCATCACGCCTGGTGAACCATCTCTGATCGCGGGCCTGCGCGTCGAAACGCGCCCCACCCGCCACCCTGTGCCGACGGTCGGCGTGAAGATCACGGACAGCCGGCGGACGCTTGGCTGGTCGGGCGACACCCCGTTCGAGCCGGCTCACGTCGAGTGGCTGGCGGACGCGGATCTCATCGTTCACGAGACCAACCTGGGCCCGGCGCACACGCCCATTGAGTCGCTCAACTCGCTGCCGGATGACCTGCGGCGGAAGATGCGCCTCATCCACATGGTGGATGACTTCGATCCGGCATGCAGCGACATTCCGCCGCTGCGCGACCGCGAACTCCTGGTGCTTGAATGAAGAACGCCCCCGGAAACCGGGGGCGTCGAGGAGTCAAGCAACCCGTGGAGCGATCGCTCAGTTGCGGGCGTACTTCACGTTGCAGCCGTAGGGCCGGGTCGTGTCTGGCGACACCGTCTCACCGGCGAGAATCTGCTTGACGGCATTGACCACGTAGTTGGTGGCCTTGTCGCCCTTGTTGCCGCGCTCATCGTCGTCGATGGCGCCGTTGTACCGGAGCTTGCCATCGCGGTCGATGACGTAGAGGTGCGGCGTGGTCTTGGCGTTGTAGAGCCGCCCGACCTTGCCGTCGCGGTCCATGAGCGCGCTGATCTCGATCTTGGTGGACTCGAGGTACTTGGCGATGCCGTCCTCACCGAGGTTGTGGGTGCTGCTGATGCCCAGGACGACGATGTCCTTGTCCAGTTCCTTGAGCGAGGTCAGCATGTTCTTTTCGACACCGCTCACGAACACGCGCTTGCAGACCGGGCAGCCGGGATTGATCCACTGCAGCACCACGATCTTGCCCTTGTAGTCGGCAAGTGAGTGCTCCTTGCCCTTGATGTCCTTCAGCGTGAAGGCCGGCGCGGCTTCGCCGATCTTGGGCGAGGCGTCCTGACTGGGGGCGCTCTGGGCAGCGCCAAGGGCGACGGCGGCGGCAGCGGCCAGACCGAACAGCGACAGCAGGTGACGTCGTGTCTTCATTGCAGAGTTCTCCTGAGGAAGGTCGCACACGTGCGACCGATCGGTGGCGCAGATGGGAAAGGAATGCGCCGGTGACCTGTCAAACGCACGAGAGGCAGGAATTGTTCTCCCCTGCCACCAGATTCTACTGCCCCGACCCGCCGCGGTTGACCCGGGCGTGGGCGCCATTTCCCGGAAGCGGGTCGTTTCCGCTACACTGAACGGCCTTGGCAACGTCGTTTCGCCGGTCACGCGGTCGGCGAGGCGCCCCAGACGATGGTTGTGCTCGACTGCCGCCGACCGGATTCCACTTCATGCCTTCCAAACCCCGATGGAAGCTTTCCGACGCCTACCTGGCCGTCCCCCTGGAGGGCAGCGTCTCCATGGGCGTACTGCAAGCTTGCGTGGTGGCCCGCCGCGAGCCAGACCCCGTTGCCGGCCACTTTGTCACGCTGCGGGAGGAGGCCGACGCCCGCGTCCTCCTCGGATGTCTGCTGGATGCCGGGGGACGTGTGCATCGCTGGCTGGAGATGGCGTTTCAGGACATTGACCGCGTGGCCCGCGGCCTGCACGGGGCACGTCAGGCCGTGACCAACCGCCTGCTGGATGATCGCTGGCAGTCGAACGTGGAGGCGTGCGACGCGGTGCCCGACGCTCCGCTCTTTCGAATCGGCTGGGAAGCCGATCATCCCGCGCCGACCTACGTCGACCTGAAAACCGGATCATGCGTCACACCGGGTCAGGGTGGATCACAGGGGGAGACCGCCGGAGCATGGCGGCTCTGCGTCGATGACGCCGCGCTGACCGCCGCCGGTCTGCCCGCGTATGGCGGGTCGCTGCACCGCTACTGGCGTGCCGGTACGACGGGTTCCTTCGCCCCCACCTCGGCGGATGCCCCGACGAATGATCGGTGCGTCACGCGTGAGCAGGCGCTGATGACGATCTCGACCGCGCCGGCACTCAACCCCGGCGCCGGGCTGCTGCGCATTCGCGAGCACCTGCCGCTGATGTATGAGTCATTCATCGACGTGCTCGGAGGCGAGGCGTGGGAAGGCGTGCGGCACGGCCGACAGGCGATCGACCTGGGTCCGGACCTCGACGAACCCATGGTCATCCCCGAAGGTCACCTGCTGGGAGAGGACTGGCTGTTCCAGGGACGTCACGGAAGGGCGGGGCGCATCATCGAGACGCTGCACCTGAAGATCCGCATGCTGGGGGACGCGATCGCAGCCGTTCATCGCCATGTGCGGATGACCCAGGCCCCGTTGCTCAATCTGAACGCCGATTCCTTCCGCGTACGTCTGGCGACGCAGAGCGCCGGACTGCCGCGCCTGTGGGCGGCATCCGCCGTGCTGGTCGATCCCGGCGCCGCGATCCGGCTGCCGATCCGGGGCACGGATACGGCGTACTTCGCTCGGGGGCAGGATGGGCTGACCGTGTATCACCCGGTCTCCGCGGCCGCGGCGCCCAGCGGTCGCGGCGTGGTTCGGCTGCGCGGCGCGGTGTCCGACACCGACAAGGAGACGATTCTCGAAGGCACGTTTGACACACAGGAACGGTTCACGTGCGCCCGCAACGACCTGGTCTGGCTTCGACTGACCGTTCGCGACAAGCCGGTTGACCTGTACGCGCGGTTCGACGAGCAGGCCGCCATGGCCAGCGGCGAGAAGCGGTTCCGCACCGTGCCGCACCAGTTCTCGACCGACCTGCGCTCCGCGCTCAAGGACGCGGCGGGCATCCCCCTTGGGAACGTGCCGTTCGAGGTCGTTCCGCTGCTCACCTCCCCGCAGGACATGTACGCCCTGGGCGTGCTGGGCGTGCGCACGCTGCTGGTGAACCGCGACAACACCCTTCCCGTCGCGCTGGACGAGCTCCTTTCGCTGGCGCGCCAGTTGCAGGTGGAGTACGACGAGCACACGCCCCTGCGCGAACGCATCGCCACGATCATGGCTCGCGACCCCCGGTGGCAGGATTCGCTCGGGCCGCACCGGCTCCTGAGGCAGTCCATGGACCCGGCCGAGGCCCGCGACCTGATTCCCGCGGAACTGTGGTACGACGTGCTGGCGACCTTGGTGCGCCTGTTCCCGGGCGCGGGACCGGATAGCCACTGCCGCGACTTCGCCGACGCTCCGTCGGGCGGCATCCACCGCATCTTCGATCCGGTGCTCAAGAACGTCGGCGACCTGATCGTCAAGTCGCGGAGTCTGATCGTCATCGACTGGCGCTTCAACCGGGAGATTCACGCGGTGCTTCGCCAGATCGGGCTGGGAATCGGCGCGCGGTGAACGATGATTCCGGGTATGATTCGACGACTCGGCCGGGGGAACAAACCAACCCGCAACACGTGGATCAGGAGCGACGGACATGTCAACGCTCATGCGACTTGGATGGTGGATGCTGCTGCTCTCGCTGGCGTGCTCGGCGTTCATGGGCTGCAGTTCCACGCCGAAGATGGGACAGTACACGTTCGTGGTGAGCCCCGATGAGAGTCTGCGCAGCGGCGGCTCCATGGTGTCCTTCGAAGTGGACATCGTCGGCGTGACGGAGCTGGACAAGCCCACCTGGGAGGCCCAGAACGTTGACGACTACTTCTCGCCCCGGAACGCACGCCGGGCCAATGCCACGCGCCACACCATGAGCTTCAGCAATCAGCAGCCGCAGCCCCAGACGCTGCGATACGACGCCCAGGTGTGGAACACCTGGAGAAACCAGGGCGCCATGCACGTGGTGCTGCTGGCGAGCATCCCCGGTTCGGGCGTCACCAGCACGGGCGGCGACACCCGGCGGCTGGTTCTCCCGCTGAGCACCGCGCGCTGGAACGACCGTCAGCAGATCAACATCGTGGTCAAGTCCGACGGCGTGCAGTGCGTCTCCGCCATGAAACCGGAGAAGGTCAAGTAGTCCCTCTCCCGACACCCTGAACGGAAGCGATCGCATGCCGTCCGGAGGGGGAATCGCGCTGGGGGAGCGGATCTGGGGCGACGGGATCGAATCCCTGCACGCGGTCGGTGCGACCGGGCGCAGCTCTCGCGGCGAGACGCCAACGGTCGCGCGCGTCTTCGAGCCCTCGCCGCTGCTGCAGGGCAACGCCCGCGCGGCGATTGAACTGCGTCTGTTCGCGGAGGCCGCAGGCGTCCAGCGCGAGGTCGCCGCTGCGTCGGATCGCTGGGCCCGGGTCGATCACGTGTCGCTCACCGAGGGGCGCGTGGTGGTGCATCGCGTTCACTCCCTCGTCTCGGCGCAGTCCCTGATCGATCGAGGCGTGCGTGTTGACGCCGCCGGGTTGCGCACGCTTGTCGAGCAGGTTCTGCTGGGCGTCGAGGCGTTCCACGCCGTCGCCGCCCGCCCGGTGGGCGTTCTCCACCCCCGGCAGGTGCTGCTGGATCGACTCGACGACCTGACCGAAGCGCGGGTGACGCTCACGGACCCCTCACCGACCGCTTCGGGCGACCCGGTGACGACCGACCTTCGCGCGACGGCGCGGCTGATCGAACAGGTGGTGGAGCGTCGACCCGCATGGGCCGCGGCCCGATGGCCGCTCCAGATGACCGAGGCGTGGAAACGGCTTGGTCGCAGCGGCGAGGCCTGGCTCAACACCGTCAATCGCTGGCTCGATCCCGGCGCGGGCCGCGAGCCCGTCACCATTCGGCAGGCGATCGAGTCGCTCCCCATCGAACCGCGCAGTCTGCGCAAGCCGGTGCTGGCTGGGGGCGGGCTGGCCGCCACGATCGGCGTGGGGTTGCTCGTGTACTTTCAGTTCTTCCACGTCGCCACCATCAGTGAGGCGCAGGTGGAGCCCCTGCGCCGCGATCTGATGACGCTGAGCGAGGCCTGCGAGGACTGGTTCACCGATTTCGAAGCCCGCCTCTTCGTCGAACGAAGGGCGGGTCGAGACCCGTTCCAGACGGCGAGGACCAGCGAGTCGATGCGCGCGGTGCTGGACGATTTGAACGGCATTCTGGACCGATTCGGCTCCGCCGCCGCCGCCGAACAGGTGCAGTTTGATCCGCGCCGTTACTTCGGTCTGAGACCGAATCCCGGCGAGCCGCGGCGCGAGGGAGAACCGACCTCCGTCCCCCGCCTGCTCGACGACGTTGAGAACCGCGACGTGATCGAGTCGCAGCGGAACTTTCAGTTCTACATCCTCAAGCCCGAGCTGCGTCTCCGCTGGTTCTCGGAGGCGGAGAACGCGCGGGTTCAGCGCGCCGTCGTCCTGCTGGATTCTCTCAAGCAGTCGCTTCGGGAAAGCGCGCTCGCCACCGAGTGCTCCAACGCCGCCGACCAGCTGGCTGGCATCGGTCTGGACGGGCCGGCCCGCGAACTTCGCGCCCTGCTGGTCGGATTGCAGGACGAGGAGCCGAAGGGGCTGGCCGAGATGGTGGTGCAACTGGCCGGCGTGCGATCCGCACATGAGGCGACCTTCGCATTGCTGGATGCGATCAGCCGGATCGAGGCAGTCGCCTCGCAGCGCCCCAGCCCGGCGCCCGGCGCGTTCGTCCGCTGGTCGCAGGGGCGGCTGACTGGCGCTTCGTCACTCGAAGCGCTGGCGAGGCAGGCGGCGGACCTGCTGCCGCTGGCGCGGCGGATCGACGACGTGTCGTCCATCGACGAATCGGGGCTTCGCTGGGATCTGCTGGTCGCCGAACATCCCGTTGACCCGTCGCGACTGAACGATGCCGCGACCTTTGAGTCCTGGGCGGAATCCGCGCGGGGCTATCGCATCATCGCGCCTGATCCGCGGCTTGCCCGCGCCGAAGCGGCAACCACGACCGGGAAAGTCGATGAACTCCTGGGAGAAGTCAACGAGTTTCTGCACGGACGCCGCCTGCCGGAAGTGGACGACCTGGCGCGGCGCCGCGCCGAGGTGACGGCGGCGCTGACGGCCCTGCACGAGCGACCGCTGATCGAACGCGATCGTCAGGACATCGTTGCATCGGATCAGCGGGTCAGGACGGAACTGGCCCGTCTGCTGAACGACACCGAGGCGGTCCACCGGATCGTCCTTCAACCGCCGGCGGAGTTCCTCGAGCGGAAGCGCGCGGTCCGGTTCGCCTCGGCCTCCGCGCAGCGCGCCTGGGATGAATACTTCGCCCGCGCCGGCGACGCTGGACAGTACGAAGCGGATCGATCGAAATACCTCGCGTTCAACGGGGCGACGCTGGATTTCGAGTCCGCTCTGAGCGACCTGGTGCTGAATCGACTGAAACTCGAACCCTCCGTTCGGGAGATTCTGGATGCCGCGCCCGAACCCAACCTGGCGCGGCGTCATGCCGAGGATCGTCGCGAGCAGGGCGTTGCGGTCGTGGTGCAGTCCCTGAACCGTCTGGCCGCGCCGGGAGGGAGCGGCGCCTCGCTGGAGCACGAGACGGTTCGCAGCGCCCTGCAGCGCGAAGAGCAGTCATTCGCGGCGTGGCAGCAGTCGGTGACCGGGTTGTTCGCCGACCTTGATCGACTGCGGCGTCTGCTCGACCTGGCCTACCTGCCCGACGAGCCGGACGAGAACCAGGGGACAATTCGGACCATGCTTGCGGCATGGAGACGCCCGGCGTCGATGGACGCTGCTTCGCTGGACGGGTTCGCCGACGTCTTCTCCGGGCTCCTCACGCGCATCAGCGACCTGGAGCGGGTGTCCACGCTCGACGACCTTCAATCCGTCTCCGCCTACGGATCGGCCGCGGAGCACGCTGATCGCATCGAGATCACGCGGGCGGTCTGGGAGCGGCTGGGTGAACTTCCCATCGCCGGGGACGCCGATTCCCTGCGGCTGCATGCCGAGGCCCTGGAGCGATACGAAGCCCTGTTGTCGCGTCTGGACGAGGCGGATCGCGCAAGGCGGCTGTCCGATCGCCTCCGGGGGCAGGCGCCGAACCGTTGGCTGAACCACCTGGCGACCCGCGTATCGGCGGTGGAGATCGAGGCCATGCTGCGTGAGATGGGGCGATTCCACGCTCGACGCGAGCAGATGCCGCCGTGGGTGGGTTGGAACCTTGACCTGATGGCGTTCCGGCAGCGCATCGATCAGGGCGGTGCATCTCAGGATGATGAACTGACCACGCCGTTGATCCGACAGTTCCTCGCCGACATGGGCGCGATGGACGCCACGGTGCGTTCCACGCAGCAGGTTGCGTCGTTCCTGACCGAGTTGAACGACATGCTGGCGCCGGAGAACACGCGCGTGGACTTCACCAGGATCGGGCCTTCCGCCAGCCCCGATGAGCGGGTGGCCCAGGGCTGGCGGTTGGTCCAGGAAGGGCCGAGGCAGGGAAATGCGCCGCCGCCCTGGGTCCATTACGCCACCGCCGGTGAGCGCCCGATCCATCTGATCTTCCGTCTGGTGGACCCCAGCCGGGCGCCTGATCTGAAGGAACTGGGCTTCAAGTCGCCCGTGTACCTTTCGACCACCGAGGTTTCATTCAACCTGTTCGCGGACACGATCAACCGGGCGCGAGGTCTTCAGGGCGTGGCCGAGCACCTGGTGGATGTCGGTGCGCAGGTTGATCGCCGCTATGGCCCGCGCGTGTGGCAATACCGGCGAAACCCACCGGGTTTGATCTCGCCGCCCCTGCCGTTGCGTCAGGGCGAACGTCCGGCCTGGCGAGCCGACACCGACCAATGGCGCAACGCCGACAACGTGCGACTGGACATCAACACCGACATCGACTCCCGGCTGCCGGATCGCAATTATCCAATGCAGCACCTGTCGCCAACCGCCGCCGCCTACGCGGCATCGCTGCTGGGTTGTCGTCTGCCGACCAACCTGGAGTTTCAGGCGGCGATCCGACAGTCCTACAGCAATCCGTTCATCACCGACTGGGATCGGCTCAAGGGCGAGATCCAGCGCGGCGCGCTGACTCCGGCGCCGAATCTCCGGGACACCCGTTTCGAGCGACAGCGGGCTCACATGGTCGAGGTCGCCGCTCAACTGAACCAGACCCTCATCACGCCCGATCGGGGTTCGTTCAACAACCCCTCGCGTTCGTCGTCGGCGGACGCCGACTCGCACCTCACGGGCTATGACGACGGCGTGCTGTACTTTACGGAGATTCCGGGTGATCCCGTGATGAACTTCGAGCATCTGCTGGGCAACGTGATGGAGTGGACGTATGACGATCCGCTGGTCTTCCGGGAAGGTCGGGACCGGCGGATTCTCACCCCTGCCGACGCGGACACCGCCCTTCGCGCGGACCTGCTGGGCGTGATGGGCGGGTCGTCCATGTCGCCGCCTTCGCTTGACCCGCTGGTTCGCCAGCGGGTTGATCCTCGCACCTTCGGCGGGCAGCTGAAGTTCATGCGCCTCGCGGACGTGGGCTTCCGCCTGGTGCTGGAGCCCCGCGGTCGCTTCACCACGCTGGCGGAATGGGTGCTCGAAACGAGCACCGCCGCCTTCGATACCCCCGCCAGACGGGCATTGGGCGCTCCGTGATCCGCTTTCGGACTCGATCGGCTGTCACTATACTGGCTGGGCCACGATCGCTCCCGGATCATTGGCCCACGGAACCCCACGATGTCCACCGCAGGCGGCGAACGATCCCGACTGGTTCTTTCCACCGCCAATCGACTGCGCCTGGTGCAGGCCGATCTGGCCGATGAGACGCCGGAGGTGCGTCAGCAGTATCTCGCCGACGAGGTCGAGCGCGCCCTGAACAAGGTGGTGCCGTCGGAGCGGGCCGCGGTGCTGAAGGAATTGATGGAGATTTTCCCATCCTGGGACAGCGGCGGGCTCACCGCCAAAGGAGCGGCCGACGCCATGGACCTCTCCGCCACCGACGTGAAGGAGCTGAAGGACGTGAGCTTTCTGCTCACGCGATTGATCGAACTGGCGCCCACCCTGTCGGCGGAGGACCGCCGCAAGGCCGCCATCCGACTGCGCGAGGCGGGACTTTCCACCGAAGGCAAGCAGGTCTGGCCGGAGCAGGCCGCCGACAAGCTCCGGGCGCACCTGAAGATGCCGGAGAGCCAGTCGCTCGACCCCGCCCGGACGCTGGAAGTGATGCAGATGCTCGTCGACCTGCTCGGTTCGCTTGACCAAGTGGGGTGGACGACATGGAAGGCCATCAACCCGCGATCAGAGATCCGCGGCGGGGGCGAGTGGCGCAAGACCCTTCCCGCCTACCTGTCCGGCGACCCGGACGTTCCGCGCGGGGAAGTGACGCAGCAGCTCGAGCGTCTCCGGCAGCTCACCGCCGCCCTGGTGTCCGCGATCAGCCAGACCGGTCGGCAGTACGCCCAGCAGCAGTACGCTCGCTTCGCGCCCGACAGCATCGAGGACACCGCCCGCCGCGAGAAGAAGACGCTGGAGTCCGTTCCGGTCGCCAGTTGGCGAAAATACCGTGAACTGTGGGGCACATCGGATCAGGCGACCATCGAGCGGGACATCATGCAACTCATCGCCGAGTACGCTGAACGGCTCATGAAAGGACTGAGCCGCTGAGTGCGGCTTGCGCGACATGGCCACCATTCCCCCCGTCCACTGGCACGAAGGCCTCTTCCTCCAGCCGCATCACCTTCAGGCGATGCAGCGTCATCTCGCTGAAACCAGGGCGGATGACCGTCGAGCCGTCTGTGCGTATCCGTACGGACTGGTCGAGTCACGGCTTTCGACCGACGCGCTGGAGAACATGCTGGTGCGGTTCGACCGCCTGGATGCGATCATGCCCAGCGGGACGCGCGTGACGTTTCCCGGCCTGGCGGAACTGCCGCCGATGGACATCAAGAAGCGCTTCGAGGCCAGCAGCGAAGGATTCACCATCCTGCTGGGCGTGCCGCTGTGGTACGAGGCGCGGGCCAACACCATCGATCCCGGCGGCGATGACTGGCGGGCCAAGCGGCTCTACCGGATCAGGGAGCAGGAGCGCCCGGACGAGAACACCGGCGAGAACCGTCAGCCGATGATGCACCGGCTCATCAACGCCCGGCTCATGTACCAGGACGACGACCAGACCGACATGGAAGTGATGCCGGTGCTGCGCGTCGTTCACGGCACGGGCGAAGGCATCGGGATGCCGCGCATCGACCCGAACTTCATCCCGCCCTGCTTCGCCATCAGCGGCAGCGTCATCCTGCGCGAGCTGGTGCGCGATCTGACGAACGCGGTTGAGGCCAGCCGGCGCGAGATGGTGGTGCAGATGACCCGCGGCGGCTTCAGCGTGGAGACCATGCGCGGGTCGGACTTTCAGCAGATGCTGCGGCTGAAGACCATCAATCGCTTCAGCGCGCGTCTGCCGCACCTGCTGGCGTCACCGGCGGTTTCTCCGTCGGAGATGTACCTGGAGTTCCGCGACCTGCTGGCGGAACTGGCCGCCCTGCACCCGGACCGAGATCCCTTCGACGCGCCGCCCTACGACCACGACGCTCCGGCGGTGCCGTTTCACGAGCTGTCCGACCGCATCCGCGAGTACCTTCGCCCCCTCAAGGGCGACGTGTTCCGCAAGGTGCCGTTCGTGCGGGAAGGACCGTTTCTCAAGGCGCCGCTCTCCGCGGCGGACCTCACCGAGCCCAACGAGTACTACATCGGCATCAAGACGCGGGAGGATCCCCGGGCCGTCGCCATGCTGGTGGAGGACGAGGACAAGTTCAAGCTCACGGCGCCGTCGATGTGGCAGAGCCGCATCCGCGGCGTGAAGGTGCAGGAGGAGCGCCATCCGCCGGTGCAGTTCCCCGCCGAGACGGGGCTGCACTACTTCCGCATCAACCGGGCCGAGAGCCAGCGCATGTGGGATCGGGTGTCGTCGGAAAGCGCCATCGCCGCGTGGTGGCCCGGATTGGACGCCTCTGATTATTCGATCGCCCTCTACATGACCCTTCCGGGCGGAGGCGGGTGACCATGTCGCTGTCTGAACACTGCGAACCATTCTTTCAGTACATCTGTCGTCTGAACCGGTCGGCCCGCAAGGGCGCGTCGATCGACATGACCTCGGTCCGGAGCGAGATTCTCGCCCTGCTGGACAAGCTCGAGAAGTCGGCCTCCTCGCGCCCCGAACTGACGACGCAGTTCGAGAAGGTGAAGATGCCGCTCATCTTCTTCGCGGACTACATGATCAAGGAAAGCAACCTTCCCTTCGCGCGCGACTGGCACGAGATTCAGCGTGACTACAACGAGCACGCCGGCGACGAGAAGTTCTTCGACCTGCTCGATGAAACGCTGAAGGATCGCTCCGCGGCCGCCAACGAGCGGCTGGCGGTGTTCTACACGTGCATCGGGCTGGGATTCCAGGGTTTCTACCAGGGGCAGCCCGAGTACCTGCGCAAGACCATGACGGAGATTTCAGGGCGCATCCGCGACCAGATGGACCTGGATGACCGGGCGCGGATCACGCCCGAGGCGTACGAGAACGTGGATACGAGCAACCTGGTCCAGCCGCCCGGCGCCAAGGTGCTGGGCATCGCCATCGCGCTGTTCGGGCTGATCCTGGTGCTGATGGCGACCAGCATCACGCTGTTCATGAAAAGCCGCGCGGAGATCGGTGAATCACTGCAGGAGATCATCGGACACGTCGAGAGCCCCAGAACGGGCACCGGAGGCGGATCGTGAGCGGGATTCTCTCCAAGTTTCAGGCGCTGCCCGGCCCGGCCAAGGCCGGTACGGTGGCCGTGGGCGTGGGCGGGGTAGGCGGCGGATCGATCCTCATCGGGAGCGCCGGCAAGACGGCGCTCATCGTGTTCCTCGTCGGCCTGGTCGCGGTCGGCGGGCTGATGATCCTGTACGGACTGATCCTCAAGGTTCTCAAGAAGCGGAAGGCCAAGCCGTTCGAGAGCGCCATCGCCGGCAACACCGGCGCCGTGCCGGGTTCGGTCAGCGACGCCGCCAGTCGCGCCAGACTGGATGACCTGCGGCGCAAGTTCGAGCAGGGCATCAATACGTTCAAGCAGCACGGCAAGGACATCTACTCGCTGCCGTGGTACGCCATCGTCGGCGAGCCCGGCTCGGGCAAGACGGAAGCACTGCGCCATTCCAACGTGGGCTTTCCGCCGGGGTTGCAGGACGAACTGCAGGGCTCGGGCGGCACCATCAACATGGACTGGTGGTTCACCAACAGCGCGGTCATCCTGGACACCGCCGGACGGCTGCTGTTCGAGGAGGCCTCGGGCGGGGCCACCAACGAGTGGAAGGAGTTCCTCAAGCTGCTGGCGAAGTTCCGGCCCAACTGCCCGATCAACGGGCTGATGCTGGTCATTCCCGCCGACAGTCTGATCCGCGATTCCGCCGACCAGGTCACGCAGAAGGCGGGACGGATCGCTCGCCAGCTCGACCTGATTCAGCGCACGCTGGGCGTTCGCTTCCCGGTGTTCGTGCTCATCACCAAGGCCGACCTGATCAACGGCTTCCGCGAGTTCTTCGACCAGCTCAACGATCCTCAACTGCAGCACCAGATGCTGGGCTGGTCGAACCCGTACGCACTGGACGAGCCGTTCTTTCCCGAGGACATCGAGGATCACCTGGCCATGGTGCGCACCCGGCTGGTGCGCAAGCGCGCGGCGCTGCTGCTCGACCCGGTCAGCCGGGAAGGGCCGATGGCGCGGCGCACGGACGAGGTGGACGCGCTGTTCGCCTTCCCTGATTCGCTCATGCAGATCGCGCCGCGCCTGCGGCTGTACCTGGAGAACATCTTCGTCGCGGGCGAGTGGTCGTCGAAGCCGCTGTTCATGCGCGGGCTGTATTTCGTGTCGTCGATGCGCGAGGGTTCGGCGCTGGACGCCGACCTGGCCCAGGCGCTGGGCCTGCCGGTCGAGCAGCTGCCGGAGGGGCGGATCTGGGAGCGCGACCGCAGCTACTTCCTGCGCGACCTGTTTCTCGAAAAGATGTTCCGCGAGCGCGGGCTGGTCACCAACTTCTCCAACACGCGACAGCTCAAGAAACGCCGTCTGCGAACACTCATGCTGGCGGCATGCGTCGGCGTGGCGGCGCTCATCGGCGTCTCCTGGCTGCAGTACCGCCAGTTGACGACCAGCGTGGGCGAACCGGCCCGGTTCTGGTACTCGATCCGGTCGCTGCTCGCTTCGCCCACCGACAGTCCGGACTACCCCTACCTGGTCCGGGGCGAGCCCGACCCTCGCTCCGACGCCAACCTGCAGTTCCGGGGCGACCGACGGGCGGACACGCCCGACCGCAAGCACGGGCTGCGCCTGCGCGGACGGGATCTGACCGTGGCCGAGGTTCACGCCGAGGCCGTCGCGCAGGTGGAGCGGCGCATCGACGTGCCCCTGCTGTTCAGGCCCCTGCTCTGGTTCTCCCCGGGCGAGAGCGCGAACCTGTACCCGACGGAGCGCGCCAAGGCGGCCCAGGCCCTCTTTGAGCTCTCCACCCTCCGTCCCGTGGCGCAACGCGCCGCGCGGTTCCTCGCCACCGGAACAGGCGATCAGGGCGAGTGGACGCCGGCCTCCACCGGGGCGCTGGCGGCGCTGTACCGGCTGAACTCGATGACGCCCACCAGCGGCGCGTCGGAAGGCGGCGCCCGGGCATCTTCAGCCGGCGACCTCCTTTACCCTCTGACGGCTTATGTGCTGCCGCCGGATCGGTGGAGCGTGGGCAGTGATGAGGGGGACACCGCCGCGGAGAGCATGGTGTCGCTGGAGAACACGTTCCGCACGCTGCGGAGCGTTCCGGGGTGGCCGGACTGGCCCCGCGCGGCGCTCGATCGCGCCCGGCAGGGCCGAACGCTGGCCGACCTGGAAGCGGCCACGGAGCGGTTCACCGCGTGGTGCAAGGGCTCGCTGAGCGGCGCGGGAGGCGACCTGAAGGCCGCCAACGACCTGCTCGACGCCCTGGCGCTGCTGGACCAGTATGAGCAACGTCTTCACGCGGCGTACGCTCCGGCGCCGGGCGGGACGGCTCCTGCCGCTCCACCGTCGCTCCAGCCATGGCGCGAGACATTCCCCGCCATGCGCGAGGCGTTCACCCTGGTCGAGGCGTTGGCCGCCCAGCTGGGGTCGAAGACGCTGTGGTCGTGGTACCAGGAGCGGATCGACGCCGCCCGCAGCCGGGTGGATGCCGACCTGGAGCGGGTGCTGGCGGCCCTTCCCCCGGCGTCCACGACTCCCGCCGCCGATGATCGGATCACCGAGGCCCTGCTGTCCTACCGGTCGCGGATCGAGGCCGCTCGTTCTTCGCTCGATCAGGAGACGCAGAAACTGCGGGCCCGCCAGGTGGAGATCGACCGTCTGCATCGGGCGCTGCTGGCGACATCCGGCGGGACCGACAGGCCCTACCAGCAGCGCTTCGCGCTCTACGCCCGCACGGATCAGTTGAACTCTACGGCGCGGGTCGCCTCGTCTTTCATCGACCTGCTCGACCAGCTTGATACGCTCGATGCCGACCTGGAGTCGGCGCGCGGCGCGGTGCAGAGTGCGGCGGGCGGGGCCGGCGACGACACGATGCGCCGCGCCAAGGACGCCTGTCTGGCCGTGCTCTCACTCGTGCGAGAGGACAAGACTCGATCCCTCGTCGCCTCGTCGGTGGAGGACGCCAGACGACTCACCAACGCCGCCGACGTGGCGAGGCAGGTGGAGAGTTTCGCCCTGCGGCGGAACCTTCAGACCCCCCAGCACACCCTGCCCCTCACGGCGTTGACGCGGGGCGAGTCGTACCGGACCGAGTATCACGAGCAGGCGGGCCCGCGCGTGGTGCGAGCCATGCAACTGGTGGAGGCGCATCTGCGCGGCGGGCAGCCCGATCCATCGACGGCCTCAACGATCCGAATCGCCCGTGAGGCCTACGCGGAGAACTACCTGCGTTACTGGTCAGGCGTCATCGGCTCGCATGGCGGCGTCGTCGCCGGCGAAAACTGGGCGAGCTTCCTGGCGTCCCTGACCAATCTCAACGTCAAGACCGTGAACGCCGAACTGGAGTCGCTTGCGGCGCTCCGTGAGCGGGCCATCGCGGGGCTGGATACCGGCGCCGGCGACTGGGCCGAATCGGTTCGCAACGCCCGTCAGGCCGCGCTGCGCCGCGTGTCGGACGAACTGACGCAGTTGCGGCGCACGCTGGACTTCGAACGGGAATGCGTCGAGTTCGTCCGATCCTGGACCAACCTGCGCGGCGATGCGCCGGCGGCGCGGCGGCTGCTGCTGGACGTGGACCTGCCGGAGTTCCGTCGCACGTACGTGCGTCCGGTCGAAGGCGCGGACGGCCGGGGGCCGGTTGAATACTGGGATCTGCTCGCCGTCGCCGCGCTCAAGACCCTCGCGGACGCCACCAACCGCCAGATTCTCGATGCCGAAACGGTGCTCAAGTCGCTGTGGGCGTTTCCCCTGACGCGCCTGAGCACCGAGGCCCAGTTGGACCGGCTGAGCCCCACGGCCACCGATCAGCACCGGGTGCTGACGCCGGAGGAGCTGGCCAAGGCCCGCGAGGCCGTCTCGCACCTGCGACCCGACGCCGCACGAACCGCAGGCGGGCCGTCCACCTACCCGGTCGGCAGACTGGGGCACCCGCTGTCCCGCACCGAGATCGCACGCATCGACACCCAGTTGGACCTGCTGCGCGGTCGAGCGCCAGTGACCCCCTCTTCCGAACAGCTGGATCAACTGGTGACGCTGCTGCGCGCCATGCCGTCCGAGCCGATGCGCTGCACCATCACCGTGCTGGGCACGCGAAGACCCACCGACGCCGGCCACAAGCCGGGATGGGAGACGTTTGAGTACATGCGCGTGCGAACGGGCGGCGCCGACGGAACCGCCGAAGACGTGCAGCGCATCCGGGCGCCCGAGGTCGTCGTCGCCCAGGGTGCAGCCGTTCCGGGCCGGGATCTCACCCTGCTCTTCGGGCGCAACAGCGGCAACCTGGAGCGCGGCGCGCCGGACGCGACGCTGACCATTCCCGGTCCGTGGGCCGCCCTGGCGATCGTGCATCGCTTCGGGGGCCGCCAACCCGCGGCGGGACCGCGAAACGTGTGGGAGGTCGAGTACCTCTTCACGGCGGACGGGCAACCCCACGCGCTGTGGCTGCGCCTCACCTTTGACGGCGTCGAGCTGCCGTCGCTGGACCGCTGGCCGCGCTGATTCCGAGGCAGTTCATGTTCCTGGGAGCGTTGCGGTGTTCAAGAAGATCTTCAAGATGCTCGGCGCTCAGGAGGAGGCCCCCAAGCCGGGGATTCATCTTGCCACGTTCGGCAAGCACCCGGGATGGGACGATCACATGGACGAACTGGGGCTCGACACCGAGGGCCTCGTTCAACTGCGGCGCGTGCTCTACACCGAGGGCGTGAACCCGAACGTTGACTCCGGCGCATGGGCCAACCTCGACCCCAGGCACCGACTCGAGTACTTCGACCATTTCTTCGTCTGGCGTGTCTCCGGCGAGATCATCATCGGGCGGCTGTGGTCATCGAGCGATGGACGCGGCCGTCACCTCTACCCGATGATCGTCGCGGCTCACTGCCATGGGCTGACCCTCGAATGGTGCCTGCACGCCGTTACTCCGGTGGTGGACGAGGCCAAGACGCTCTTCACCGCCACCCGATCAGCGGACGACGTGCGACGCGGCTTCGACGGTCTTCGTTCGCGCCTGCTCGATCTGGGGGCTCGTGCGCCAGCCCAGTGGGAGCCGGCCGACCTGTTCGAGCGCGCCGTGGCTCGACTGGCCGCCAGTCCGTCCTTCGCCACCGATCGAACGGGATTCGACCGCATCATGTACCAGGCGGAGCGCGATCTCGCGCCGTTCCGCACGGGTGCTGAAACACGCCCCCAGACCATGCGAGTTCCCGCCTGTGAGCACACCGCATCGGATGCGGCCGCATCCTGGCTGGGCTTTCTGGCTGGTTATATCGGACCTTCCACCCCCTGCATGGTTCTGGTGGCGCCCGAGCTGGCCTGGGTGGACCTGCTGGTCGGTCCGATCGGGGCATCGCAGATGTTTGTGATGCGCGCCAGCCAGGAACGCATCCCACTTGTCTCGCAAATCCCGTATAGTCTCGACGAGGCGTTCACCGCCCGAGCCGCCGACCTGGTGGCGCGTTCGATCCGGGGGCACTCTCGAGTTGGGACGGGTGCGTGAAAGTCATGTCGTGACCTGATCTCCTGATGCGTGCTCGGGCGCGCCGTGAAGAGGAGTGCATCGGACATGTGTGGGAACGGATGGGATCGTCGATGGGCGCGCTGGCTGTCAGGGCTTGCGGCTTCGTGCGCGTGCCTCTGGCTCGGCGTCGCGGCTGCCGCGCGGCAGCAGGATCCACCGCCCGCCTCGGACGAGCCGCCCCCGGAACCCCCCGGCGAGGCGACGCCGGCGCCGCACTCCGGAGATGGCGAATCCTTCCCAGTAAGCCGATTCGACTTCCTCTACAACATCGACCATCCGGATCATCCGTCGGCGGAACTCCTCGGCAACCTGGAAGTGACGCTCGGCGTCCTCCCCACCGGCTACGTCAGCCCCCGATTGGGTGTGGAGTCCATCCGGTTGCGGCTGGCCGACGCCCCTTCGCTCGCCTCGCAGAACTACCACGTCACCGCCATCCAGACCGTGCTGGAAGCCGTCCGCGATTACCTGGTCACCGAGGCGGGCCTGCTGGGTGTGTTCGTGACCCCGCACCCGGACGACATCGCCGATCAGGGCAACTTCACCTACGTGGACGGTCGGGACGGGGAAACGGCGCTTCGGGTGCTGATCTACACCGCCATCGTGCGAGACGTGCGAACGGTCGGGTTCGGCGACCGGCTTCCCAAGGACAACCGGATCAATCATCCGCTTCACGAGCGCATCCGCGCCCGGTCGCCGTTCCACCCCGCCGATCCGCCCGCCGAGGGCGAGGAAGCCGCCGTCGGTGACCTGCTGCGGAAACGGATGCTCGACGACTACCTGTTCCAGTTGAACCGTCGCCCGGGCCGCCGGGTGGACGTGGCGATTTCCGAGGCCGACGAGAACGGCGTGGTGCTCGACTACCTGGTGTCGGAGAACCGCCCCCTCACCCTCTACGCCCAAGTGTCCAACACCGGCACCAAGCAGACCAACGAGATCCGAGAGCGTTTCGGGCTGATCTGGAGCCAGGTGACCAACAACGACGACGAGTTTTCGCTGGAGTATGTCACCGCCGGGTTCAGCGAGTCGCATGCCGTGATCGGCTCCTACGACGCGCCGCTGGGCGACCGCCGCGACATGCGATGGCGGGTCTTCGGGTCGTTCCAGACCTTCACCGCGTCGGACGTCGGGTTCGCGGACGAGGAGTTCTCGGGCGATTCGTGGACCATCGGCGCGGAAGTCTCCGCGACCATTCTCCAGCATCGCGAACTGTTCCTCGACGCCTTCCTGGGCGCCCGATTCCAGCATATCAAGGTGCGCAACGACATCGTTGACATCGAGGGTCAGGACGATTTCTTCATCCCCACCATCGGACTGCGGCTCGAACGACGCACCGACATCGCCTCCACCCGCGGCTCCATCGCGCTGGAGGGCAACTGGGCCGGCGTCGCCGGCACGGATGAGGATGGATTGGACCGGCTCGGACGGCTCTTTCCTGACAAGGACTGGCTGGTGGTGCTGTGGGAGTTCAGCCACAGTTTCTACCTGGAGCCGATCTTCAACGCCAGGGAATGGCGCGACATCTCGAATCCTGCCGCCACCACGCTGGCTCACGAGATCTTCCTGTCCTTCCGAGGCCAGCACGCCTTGGGGAACCGCCTGATCCCGCAGGCCGAGGAAGTGGCGGGCGGCGCCTTGAGCGTCCGCGGATACCCGGAATCCGTGGTGGCCGGCGATAACGCCTATGTCGCCACGGTGGAGTACCGCTTCCACCTGCCCAAGTCATTCCCCCACGAACGGCAGACCGGGCAACTCTTCGGCGAACCGTTCCGCTGGAAGCCGCAGGAGCCCTACGGCAGCGCCGACTGGGATCTGATCTTCAGAACCTTCCTTGACGTGGGAAGGACCGAGAACAGCGACCCCCTCATCTTCGAAACCGACGAAACCCTGATCGGCGCTGGAATCGGGATGGAGTTTTCCTTTCGTCGGAACTTCAGCGCTCGCGTGGACTGGGGATTCGCACTCCGGGACATCCTTGACGGGGATGTGACCGCCGGGTCCAGCCAGGTTCACTTCCTCATCACTTTTGTCTTTTGAAGCCCCAAACCCGAGTTATCCTGTGTGCAGGTGCGCATTCGGAGATGGGATCGGGAGGAGAGGCCATGTCTCGACGATCATCGTGTCGGCTTGAGTTCGCCAAGAGCGTGCTGGCGGCGTCGGTGCTCTTGGCCGCCATGCCCGCACCGACCGCTTCCGCCGACGTGCAGGGTGAACGGGTCATCCGGGGCGACGTGACGTTCCATCGTCAGGGCAACCGACTGCTGATCCGAGCCGGCGACGGCAGCATCATCGAATACGCCCGGTTCGACATCGGCCGCAACCAGGTCGTCCGGTTCATTCAGCCGGGTGAACTGTCGCGGGTTCTCAACCGAATCGACGGCGCGGCCCCCTCCCGCATCGAGGGGCGTCTTCTGGCCAACGGACAGGTCTATCTGGTCAATCCCGCTGGCGTGATCTTCGGCGCCAACTCCGTCGTCAACGTGGGCGGGCTCTACGCCGCCGCCGCCCAGATCTCCAACACCAACTTCCTCGCCGGGCTCAATCAGTTCACCGACGCCAGCGGCTCGGTCATCAACCAGGGAACGCTGCGCGGCGACGCCGTTCACCTGCTCGGACGCCACGTCGAGAACTACGGACACATCCGCACCGACGGCGGCATCGTGACGATGCTCGCCGGCGACAACATGCTCATCGGCGAAGTCGGCGGCCGCGTGCTCGTACAGGTCGATGGACGGACGCTGGCCGAGAACGCCGCACCCTCCCACGGCGGCACAGCTCCCAGTCTGTCCGCCACGCCGGGCGTCCGCAACGAAGGCAGCGTGAGCGCCGGCGGCGGTCGCATCGCGCTTGGTGCGGGCGACCTGTACGCGCTGGGCATCCACAACGCGGGCAAGCTGCGCGCGCCCGGCGGACGCATCGACGTCAGCGCCAAGGACGGCCTGGTCCGCAACACCGGAACCATGACCACGTCGGTCGTGAACGGACAGGCCGGCGCTATCGACGTCAACGGCCCGAGCATCCTCAACGAGGGTCGCATCACCGCCGACGCCTGGAGCGGCGCGGCGGGAGACATCCGTTTCACGTCGCAGAACCACACCTATCTCCTGCCCCACAGCCGCATCTCGGCCGCCGGCGGTCCGGGCTTCGCCCAGGGCGGGCGCGTCATCGTCCACAGCTTCGACGGCTTCACCGGGTTCGCCCGGCGGGCGGTGATCAACGTGTCCGGCGGCGCGCTGGGCGGCGCCGGCGGATTCGCCGAGGTCTCGGGCTTCGGGCTCGATTTCATGGGCTCCGTCCGCCTGCAGAGCCGGGAAGGGTTTGAAGCGGGCACCCTGCTGATCGACCCACTGAACATCCGCATCACGAACGCCGGCACGGAGAACGGGGCCGGTTTCTTCGGCGACGGCCAGATCCTCTTCAACGAAGGCGCCGCCAACGCCACCCTGCGCATCCGGCCCAACTCGCTGCGCAACTTCGGCGGGGCCATCATCCTCCAGGCCACCAACGACATCACCGTCGAAAACGATGTCAATCTCAATCTGAACAACAACGCCATCACTCTCGAAGCCGGCAACAACGTCACCTTCAACAACAACGTCCGCATCGACAACGCCACGCAGATGACCATCGTCGCGGATCAGGCCTTCACCGGCTTCCCGTCAGATGGCGTGGGCAACGTCATCATCCTCGGCGGCGGCGCGTTCGCCGTCAGCGGACCGGTCAACATCACCGGCGTCAACATCCAGATCGCCCCCACCTCGTTCACCTCCACCTCCTCGATCACCCTCAACGGCGCCGTCTCCTTCACCAACGCAGGCAACCAGGCGATGACCGCCGGGTCGTTCATCACGATCAACGGGGCCGTCGCCAAGGCGACCGGCGACCTCAGCTTCACCGCCGCCGCCGATCTGACCGTGACGGGCAACCTGAACGTCTCATCCGGCGTGCTCAGCGCGGCGGGAACCGCGCTCAACTTCGGCGGCAACGTCAGCACCAGCGGCGCGCTCACGTTCAACGATCCCGTCAACGCCGCGGGCGACATCGCCAGCGCCGCCGCGCTCACGTTCAACGATCCCGTCACCCTCACGGGAGCCGGCACGCAGACCCTCTCCGCGGGAACCACGCTGACCACCAACGCCGGCGCCACCATCGACAAGGCCGCCGGCGACCTGGTCGTGACGGGCACTACCGGCGTGTCGCTGGGCGACGCCGTCACCATCGCCAGCGGCGACTTCTCCAGCACCGGCGGCACGTTCACCAACACTGGCGCTCCCATCGAGGCCGTCAACATCGACATTGACCATACAGGCGACGTGAACGTCGCCGCCGATCTGCTCGCCGACGACACCCTGCGCGTCCGCGCCGGCAACGACGGCACGGGCAACCTCACCGTCGGCGCGGTGACGCTCGAGGCCATTGACATGCTCTTCCAGGCCGGCAACGGCGCTGGAGGCGGCGCGGCATCAACGGTCTCGTTCAACGCCGCCGCCGTCTTCCAGGGGCCCACCCCCGGTTCGCTCGATTCGTTCCTGTGGCAGCAGGACGCCGCCATCCTCAACTCGACCGGCCCCAACCCCGGTCAGTTCACCGACGGCCTGGCGGGGCTGGACTACATCATCATCTCCGATGACGGCGGCGTCACCATCGACAGTCTGCTGCGCGTGGCCGGCACCGACCTGGTGCTGAGCGCCGCCACCGACGTGAACATCAACGTCGCGCTCAACCTCGCCTCGCTGGACGCCACCGCAGGCAACGCCATCAACCTCAACGGCGCGTTTCTGACCACCAGCGGCAGCCAGCGATACCGATCGCCCGTCGTGCTCAGTCTCACGCTGCCCCTGCAGAGCACAGGAGGCGGTGACCTGATCTTCGACAGCACCGTCACGGGCACGCTCTTCGACCTGACGCTCAACACCACCGGCACCACCCGGTTCAGCGCGCTGACCGACGTCAACCTGCTCACCTTCGCCGGCGCCGGCGGCGCCATTGAACTCGCCGCCGGGGCACACCTGCGGACCATCGGCGCCCAGGTGTACGGCAAGCCCATCGTGCTGCTTGGCAACGCCCAGATCACGGGCGTCGCCGCCGCCAACCTGACTTTCCAGCAGGCCATCAGCGGCGCGTTTGATCTCACCATCAATCCCGCCGCCACGTCCAGCGGCAACGTCACCTTCAACGGCGCTCTGTCGGGTCTGCAGAACCTCCTCATCAACACCTCGGGCGTGACCCGCTTCAATGGGCTGGTGACGGTGGGAACGCTCGAAGTCGATGCCCCCGGCACGACGGAAGTCAACGTCGCCACCATCACCACCACCGGGTTCCAGCGCTGGAATGACCCGCTGACCCTGCTGACCAACGCGACCTTCGCCTCCGTGGCCGGCAACATCACCTTCTTCAACACCGTCACCGGCGGGGCGTTTGACCTGGTCGTTGACACGGGCGGCCTGACCCGATTCGACAACAACGTCACCGTGCGGTCGATCAGCACCATCGGCGGCGGCAACACCCGCTTCAGCGGACCATTGACCGTCCTGACCTCGGCCGGGCAGTCGTTCAGCGACGCCGTCGTGCTCTTCGGCGACACCATCTTCCAGGACACCGGCTCCGCCAACATCCTCTTCTCCAACGGCGCCAGCGGTCTGTTCGTGCTCGACGCCAGGACCGGCGGCGTCACGCGGCTGGCGGGAACCGTCACCATCGGTCGCCTCGTCACCGACGCCGGTGGAACCACCGAACTCAACACCTCCATCACCACCAACGCCGGCCAGTCGTACGGCGACGACGTGGTGCTCGGCGCCAACGTCACGCTGACGGACAACGGCGCTTCGCTCATCCGGTTCGCAGACAGCGTGACTGGGGCGTTCAACCTGGCCGTCAACACCGCCGGCGTCACCCGGTTCGAGGATCTGGTCTCCATCGCGGCCCTCACGACCGACGCCGCGGGAACCACCGAACTCAACAACGGCGGAGTCTCCACCACAGGCAATCAGACCTACAACGATGCGGTCGTGCTGGGCCAGAACACCGTTCTCGCCAGCAGCGGCAATGGCGCCATCCGGTTGATTGGCGGCGCCAACGGGGCGTTCGACCTGACGATCAACACGGGCGGCATCAGCGAGATCCGCGGCGCAACCTCGGTCGGCTCCATCACCACCGACGCCGCTGGCACGACCCAGCTGCGCGGCGGCATCACCGCCTCCAACGGCATGACCTTCAACGACGCCGTCACGCTGACGGCCAATACCACCCTCGACACCACCAACAGCGCCATCCTGTTCGGATCCACGCTGAGCGGCGGCTTCGATCTCACGACCAGCACCGGCAGCGGAAACGTCACCTTCCAAGGTCAGGTCAACGGACTGGATGACGTGGTCATCAACAACACCGGGGTGACCACCTTCGCCGCCGCAGCCAGCATGAACTCGCTGACCACCAACGCCGGCGGCGCCACCCAGATCAACGGTGGATCGATCACCACCACAACCTTCCAGCGGTACCAGGATGACGTGACCTTCGGCGGCGCCACGACGCTCACCGCCGGGACGGACGTGCGCTTCGACCAGGCGCTCACCAACGCCACGATCGACCTCATCATCAACGCCGCGGGTGAAACCCGGTTCGACGGTGCGGTGACGCTCCAGTCTCTCGCCACCGACGCTGCGGGAACCACCCGCATCAACGGCGGCTCGGTAGCTACCACCGGCTCGCAGACCTACAACGATCAGATCGTCCTCGGCGCCGCCACCACGCTGGCCAGCACCGGCGCTGGCGGCGTGTTGCTGCGCGGCGGGGCCACCGGCGCCTTCGCGCTCAACCTCAACACGGCCGGGTCGACGGAACTGCGAGGGCCGATCAACGTCGCCGCGATTACCACCGACGCCGGGGGCACGACTGAACTTCGCGGCGCCATCACCACCTCGGGCAATCAGACCTACAACGACGCCGTCACGCTGGGGGCCAACACCACCCTCGACACCGGCGGCGGCGACCTGACGTTCGCCGACTCGCTCGGCGGCGCGTTCAATCTCATCGCCACCACCACCGGCGGCGCGGCCTCGTTCCAGGCCATCAACGGCATTGGCAACCTGACCGTGAACGCCGGGGCTGGCAACGTCGCCTTCCAGGGCGTCATCACCGGCGCGGGCGACATGGTCGTCAACAGCAGCGGCGCCACCACCTTCGCCGCGGCGGCCACCATGAATTCCCTGACCACCGACGCCGGCGGCACAACTCTGCTGAACGGCGGCTCGATCACCACCACCGGCGACCAGACCTACAACGACGCCGTCACGCTCGGGGCCAACACCACGCTCGCCACCGGCGGCGGCAACCTGGCGTTCAACGACTCCCTGGGCGGCGCGTTCAACCTCACGGCCAACACGTCGGGCGGCAACGCCTCCTTCCAGGGGATCGCCGGCCTGATCGATCTGCTCGTCAATGCGGGCGCCGGCAACGTCAACCTGGCTGGCGCCGTCAACGGCCTCAACAGCATCGTCATCAACAGCGCCGGCGTCACCACCATCGGCGCCCCCATTACCAACACCGGCTCCCTCACCACCGATGCCGCCGGTTCCACCCTGCTGAGCGGCGGCACGATCACCACGACGGGAGCTCAATCCTTCGGAGACGCCGTCACGCTCGGCGCCAACACCACGCTGACCACCACCAACAGCAACATCCTGTTTGCCGACGCCCTGAGCGGCGGCTTCAATCTGACCATCGCCAACGGCGCGGGCAGCACCACCTTCCAGGGCCTCGTCAGCGGGCTGGGCGATCTCGTCGTCAACAGTTCAGGCATCACGCGGTTCCAGTCCGCCGCCAGCATGAACACGCTGACCACCAACGTCGGCGGCTCCACCCGCATCAACGGTGGCGCGATCACCACCGTGGGAACCCAGACCTACGGCGACGCCGTCGTGCTCGGCGCCAACACGGTTCTGACCACCAACAACAGCGCCATCCTGTTCGGCAGCACGCTCGGCGGCCCCTTCAACCTGACCACCAACACGGGCGCCGGCAACGTGGTCTTCCAGGGCGTCGTGACCGGGCTGGGTGACGTGGTCATCAACAACACCGGCGTGACCACGTTCGCTGCGGCGGCCAGCATGAACACGCTGACCACCAACGCCGGCGGCGCCACGCAGATCAACGGCGGCTCCGTCACCACCACCGGCAACCAGACCTATAACGACGCGGTCACAATCGGCGCCAACACCACCCTCACCACCGGCGGTGGAAACCTGACGTTCGCCAACACGCTCCTGGGCGGATTCAACGTCACCGCCAACACCGGCGGTGGCAACGCCACCTTCCAGAATCTCTCCGGACTGGCCCTGGTCCAGGTGGACGCCGCCGGCGGCGCCATCGGATTCCTCGGAACCATCAACGGCGCCACCGGCATCACCGCCAACACCAGCGGCGTCACCACGTTCGGCTCAACCGTCGACAACGTCGGCTTCCTGACCACCGACGCGGGCGGCTCCACGCAGATCAACGGCGGCTCCATCACCACCATCGGCGCTCAGACTTACGGTGACGCCGTGCTGCTCGGCGCCAACACCACGCTGACCACCACCAACAGCAACATCCTCTTCTCCAACACCCTGGGCGGGGCGTTCGACCTGACAACCAGCACCGGCAGCGGAAACGTCACTTTCCAAGGTCAGGTCAACGGGCTGGATGATGTCGTCATCAACAACACCGGGGTAACCACCTTCGCCGCCGCGGCCAGCATGAACTCGCTGACCACCAACGCCGGCGGCGCCACCCAGATCAACGGTGGTTCGGTCACCACCACCGGCGCCCAGAGTTACGGCGATCAGGTCACGTTGGGCGCGAACACCACGCTCAGCACGGGCGGCGGCAATCTGACGTTCGGCGACCTGCTGACGGGCGGCTTTGACCTGACCGTCAACGCCGGCGCCGGCAACGTGGCCTTCCTGGCCATCAACGGGCTCAACGACCTCGTGGTGAACAGCACCGGGACGACGACCTTCGGCGGCGCCGCGGCGCTCAACTCGCTCCGTACCAACGCCGGCGGCGTCACCCAGATCAACGGCGGGTCCATCATCACTACCGGCGCTCAGGTCTACAACGACGCGGTCGCGCTCGGAGCCAACACCATCCTGGGCACGACGGACAGCGCGGTCCTCTTCGGCTCCACGCTCGGCGGTGCGTTCGACCTGGCGGTGAACGCCGGTGCGGGCCACGTCACCTTCCAGGGCGTCATCAACGGCCTGGATGACGTGACAGTCAACAGCACCGGCACAACCACCTTCGCCGCCGCGGCCAGCATGGGGTCGCTGACTACCAACGCGGGCGGCGTCACTCGGCTCAACGGCGGCGCCGTCGCCACAACGGGCGGGCAAACCTACGGCGACCAGGTCATTCTTGGCGCCAACACGTCGCTGACCACCAACAACGCCGCCATGCTGTTCAACGACGGCGTGACAGGCGGCGGCAACTCGCTCGCCATCAGCACAGGACTGGGGGACGTCACCTTCCTCGGCGCGTCCGACGGTCTCAACACCGTGAACGTGGCCAGCGCCGGCGCCACCACGTTCGGCGGGGTCGCCACCATCGGCACCCTGGTGACGGACGCCGCCGGCACGACCAATCTTGGCGGCGTGCTGAACATCAACACGCTCATGGGCATTGGCGATGCGATTCTGCTCGTCGGCGCCTCAACCATCAACTACACCGGCGCGAGTCCGCTCATCTTCGGCACGACGATCGACGACGACCCGGCGCCGGCCGGCCATTCGCTCCGCATCAACAGCAGTTCGGACATCATCTTCCAGCAGGCCATCGGCGGCATCAATCCGCTCGGCTCCTTCGCCGCGCAGACCACGGGCGGCCCGCCGTTCCGCGCCATCATCTTCAATACGAACCTGGTGCGAACCACGGGCGATCTGGCGCTTCAGCCCGACGGCCACGCCTCGGTCCCGTCCGGTCCGACCATCATCGCTCACCACCCCGATGGCATCCTGTTCCATGTCGTGGGCAACGGCGACTTCATCATGGGTCAGAACGCCAAGCTCGTCGTGGCTGACCCCACCCTGGGCATCGGCGCGATCATCGACACCGCGACGCAGAGCGTGCTGCGCGTTCAACTGGACGGAACCGGCACGGCGACGCTGGGCGACATCAGTTCGCTGGGCGATATGAACGTCACCGCCCAGACCATCCGGATTCGCCTGCGCGACCCCGGGTTCCTCATCGCCGGACCGACGATTGACGATCTGACGCTCGAACTCGACTTCGGCACGGACTTCGTCACCGGCGGCGTCTTCCGGTTCTCATCCAACCCGGTCGTGTTCGGCGCCGGACGAGGCGGCCTGTTCGCCAATCCCGACGGGCAGGGCGACGTCACCGGCAACCTGTCCGGCTTCATCATCCAGGCCTTCGGCATCAATCAGAACGTGGTGGACGCCATGCTGCTGCGGCTGGCCAACGGCGACGTGGCGCTGGTGGACCTTCGCACTGACGGGCCGACCATCACCAACTACGCCCAGGCCCTGGCGTCGGTCATCCCCCGCGATGAAAAGGCCGAGGCGGTCGATCCCGAGAGCGCTCTGGACGCCACCGAGATCGAACTCCTGAACCAGCTGGGCGTCACGGCCCGCTTCCTGCCTGTTCCCGACGCTCGTCAGAACGCCGAGGAAGGCGTCGGCCGCTTCAACGATCGTCGGGCGCGTCTGCCGGAGCTGCCCAGCGTCACCGCCAACCGGCTCCAGACGCAGGCCGCGCGAGGGCTGCTGGACCAGTACCGGTCGCTTGAAGCCGGCGGCTCGGCCCAGGTTGCCGCCGCGTCGTTCAAGGAGTCGGTGCGTGAGCAGCTGCGCGAGGCCAAGATGCTGTTCCTCGAGCAGCACGAGGAGTTCTCGCCGGACGGCTTCCTGACATTCCTCAGCCAGGAGCAGTTCGCCGACGCCCATCGGTTCATCCAGGGGTTCCGCGGGATCATCAACGGAATCCGGACCCTTGGTCTGACCAACTACGAGATCCAGCGCACGCAGGAGAAACTGGTCAACGAGTTTCAGCCGGAGAACATCACGGTCGCGGAGATGTCGGAACTTCTGGGCTGGCAGGCCACACAACCCGAGCAGCCCGAGTAGAATGCCGCACAATCCCGTTCTGCCCGCACGCCGAGGCGGCTCGACGGAACCATGAACCTTGTGGGTGTGTGCATGGCCATCGACATCGACTCGCTGCTTCAGGTGATCTCGCCGGACCATCCCTGTGGAGAGGATCTCTCCTATGACCCGGCGTTTCTCGATCTGGAGCGGTCGTTTCAGGGCAAACCAGCGCAGCAGATGGGGGACGCCGTCGTCGAAGGCGAGGAGCCGGACTGGCGGGAAGTCAGCCGCATGGGGCAGGAAGCCCTGGGTCGCAGCCACGACCTGCGAATCGGCGTCATGCTCACCGTGGCGTGGCTTCAGACGAACGGCTACCGGGGTCTGGCTGACGGGCTGACGCTGCTCCGCCGCATGATGGCCGACCATTGGGACCATCTCCACCCCCAGTTGGATCCCGAAGACAACAACGACCCGCTGATGCGGATGAACATCCTGGGCGGCATCTCCAGCCCTCCGGGTGGGTTTGGAGACCCAGTTCGGCTGCGCATGCGTGTGGCTGCCGCCCCATTGTGCCGGTCACGGCAGTTCGGGGTCGTGACGCTCCGGGACATTCAGAAGGCCGCCATGGCCGATTCGGGGGCCTCGGAAGGGGATTCCTCCGGTTCTGCCGAGGCCGCCGGGATGTCCGGCACGACGATTGCGGCTGCCTTCCAGGATGCCGATCTGGACGAGCTGGTGGCCACATTCGAGGCGGTGAACGCGGCGGCCGAAGCCCTGGATGGGATGATCGCCGACCTGATTGACCGGATCGGGGGGAGCTCCCTGCCCGATCTGGACGGTCTGAAAGGAGATCTCCGCCTGGCCCGGAAGGAGCTTCAGCAGCGGTTGGCGCTTCGGGGCCACGGTGCTGAAGCAGCCGGAAGCGCCGAGGGCGACGCCCCCGCCGGAGATGGTGGCGACGGTCGGTCACCAGCCGCCCGATTGTCCGGCGAGATCGGTTCTCCCCAGGACGTACGTCTGGCGTTGGGAAAGATCAGTCGTTACTATGAGGCGAACGAACCATCGAGCCCGGTTCCTCTCTTTGTTGAGGTGGCGCTGGCGCTCGTCCAGAAGTCCTACCTGGAGATCTGCGAAGCGATTCCACCGGACACTCTGGAGTCTGTCAAACGCGTTCGCTCCACGCTGAGCGGCGGCTGATCGGGATTCTGAACAACCGTGCGCCGCGACGGGAGTCGGACGGCGCAGAAGGAGTACGTCGGCATGGCCAAGCAAAGCTCGCAGAAATTCATTGCGCGCAACCGCGCCCCGCGCGTCCAGATCGAATACGACGTGGAGCTGTACGGCGCCGAGAAGAAGGTCCAGTTGCCCTTCGTCATGGGCGTCATGGCGGATCTGTCGGGCAAGCCGGCGGATCCGCTTGCCCCGGTCGAGGACCGCAAGGTGCTCACCATCGACGTGGACAACTTCGACGAGCGGCTGAAGTCGATGAAGCCCCGCGCCGCGTTCCGCGTGCCCAACACGCTCACGGGCGAGGGCGAGATGAGCGTGGACATCACCTTCGAAAGCATGGACGACTTCTCTCCGGCGGCGGTGGCGCGCAAGATCGAGCCGCTCCGCAAGCTGCTGGAAGCCCGGTCCCAGCTCGCCAACCTGCTCACGTTCATGGACGGCAAGGCCGGCGCGGAGGAGCTGCTGTCCCGCGTGCTGAAAGATCCCGCCCTGCTGCAGTCGCTCGCCTCGGCGCCGAAGCCCGAGGGTGATGGAAACGCCCAGGGCTGACGCCCGGCAGAGGAGATGAACCACCATGGCTGAAGCGAATCAGGCGACACAGGCCCAGGCAGGCGCCACCACGACGCTGGAACCCAGCGAGTTCGCAGCCCTGCTGCAGAAAGAATTCAAGCCCAAGTCCGATCGCGCCAAGGAGGCGGTCCAGTCCGCCGTGCAGACCCTGGCGGAGCAGGCGCTCGCCGGCACCAACCTGGTGTCCGAGGACGCCGTCAAGACGATCGAGGCGATCATCGCCGAGATCGACCGCAAACTCACGCAGCAGATCAACCAGATCCTGCACCACCCGGACTTCCAGCAGCTGGAAGGCGCGTGGCGCGGGCTGCATTATCTCGTCAACAACACTGAAACCGACGAGATGCTCAAGATCCGCGTGCTCAACATCTCCAAGAAGGAGCTGGGCAAGACCCTCAAGAAATTCAAGGGCACCGCGTGGGATCAGAGCCCCCTCTTCAAGAAGTTCTATGAGGAGGAGTACGGACAGTTCGGCGGCGAGCCGTACGGGTGCCTCGTGGGCGACTATCACTTCGATCACACGCCCCCGGATGTCGAACTGCTTGGAGAGATGGCCAAGGTGGCGGCGGCATGCCACGCCCCGTTCATCGCCGGCGCCAGCCCGTCGCTGCTGAACATGGACTCGTGGCAGGAGCTCGCCAACCCGCGCGACCTGACCAAGATCTTCCAGACGCCGGAATACGCCCCGTGGCGGTCGCTGCGCGAGAGCGAGGACAGCCGCTACATCGGACTGGCCATGCCGCGGTTCCTGTCGCGCATCCCATACGGCTCCAAGACCAACCCGGTTGAGGAGTTCGCCTTCGAGGAGGACGTGGAAGGCGCCGATCACAGCAAGTACACCTGGGCCAACAGCGCCTACGCCATGGCCACCAACATCACCCGGTCGTTCAAGCTCTACGGCTGGTGCTCGCGCATCCGCGGCGTGGAATCGGGCGGCGCGGTGGAAGGGCTCCCCTGCCACACCTTCCCCACGGACGACGGCGGCGTGGACATGAAGTGTCCCACTGAAATCGCCATCAGCGATCGACGCGAGGCGGAACTCGCCAAGAACGGGCTGATGCCGCTGCTGCACCGCAAGAACTCGGATGTGGCGGCGTTCATCGGCGCCCAGTCGCTTCAGAAGCCGGCGGAATACGACGACCCGGACGCCACCGCCAACGCCAACCTGGCGGCCCGTCTGCCGTACCTCTTCGCCACCTGCCGCTTCGCGCATTACCTCAAGTGCATCGTCCGCGACAAGATCGGCTCGTTCGCCGAGCGCGAGGACATGGAGAAGTGGCTCAACACGTGGATCAACAACTACGTGGAGCACAACCCGGCCATGGCCAACGAGGGCGACAAGGCCCGCAAGCCGCTGGCCGGGGCCGAGGTGGTGGTCGAGGAGGTCGAGGGCAACCCCGGCTACTACACCTCCAAGTTCTTCCTCAGGCCGCACTACCAGCTCGAAGGCCTGACTGTCTCCCTCCGGCTGGTGTCGAAGCTGCCGTCGGCCAAGGGCGGCGGATGATCGTGAGCAACTCCGGCGGCCGCGGCGCACGCCCGCGACCGTCGGCTGAACAACAGGCGTGGGATCGCATGACTCGCTGAAAACAAGAAGGGAAAGGATCAACGCATGATTCTGCTGAAGCTGCCGAAGATCATCGGCGACTGCAACGTGCCCGGCTACGAGAAGTACATCACCTGCTCCAGCTGCTCGTGGAACATCGAGCGCGAACTGGCGGAAAGCGGCAAGGTCGGAACCAAGGACATCAACGTCGGCGTGGCGGCGCTGCCGCCGATCAGTCTGGCCAAGTCCATGGACACCGCGTCCGTGGACCTGATGCAGAACGCCATCGCCGGCGGCGCGCTGGGAACCGCGGAGCTCAAGTTCGTCTCCACCGCGGGCGTGAGCGGCAAGGTGGCGGTCTACCTCGAGTTCAAGCTGGACAACGCCATCGTTGCGTCGTGGTCGATCGACGCCTCCGACGATGACCGCCCCAATGAATCCGTCACCCTGTGGTACCACAAGATCTGGATGAAGTACTACACCACCACCGACGGCGAAACGTACACCGCCTTCGGCGCCAAGGGCTGGGACCGCGTCAAGAACCAGGAATGGAACAGCGGCTCCTGATCCGGCTTCGCGCATGAGATCACCGGCACGGGACGGCGGGACCAGGCGCCCGCCGTCCCGTTTCGCCGATTCGTCGTCCCTCGGCCCCGCCGATGGATCACTCTCTCGAGAAAGGTGCGGTTGGGATGGCCACTTCCGCCGAACAACTGCTCGCCGAAGCACGCGTCGATCCAGCGCTGGAGGAACTGCAGCGAACGATCCGCGCCAATCCATCGGTCGCCAGGCATCGCATCTTCCTCTTCCAGCTTCAGGCCATTCGCGGTGAGTGGGAAAAGGCCCTCACGCAGCTGAACGTGGCGGCGGAACTCGACCCCATCGCGCTCGGAATGGCGCAGATGTACCGCGAGGCCCTGCGAAACGAGGCCCTGCGGGCCGAAGTCTTCGCGGGAAAGCGTTCGCCGCTCGTGCTGGGCGAGCCCCCCGAGTGGATCGGGCTGCTCATCGAGGCCGTCCGCCTGCTGGCCCACGGTCAGGATCAGGCCGCCGCTGACCTGCGCAGCCGGGCGTTCGACGCGGCCCCTGCTTCGCCGGGCACGCTGGATGGTCAGCCCTTCGAGTGGATCGCTGACGCCGACCCACGGCTCGGCCCGGTGCTGGAAGTCATCGTCAATGGACGGTACTTCTGGGTTCCCTTCACCAACATCCGCGAGATCAGGATCGAGCCACCCGCCGATCTGCGTGACTTCGTGTGGGCACCGGCCTACTTCACGTGGGTCAACGGCGGCGAAGCCGTCGGCGTCATCCCCACCCGATACCCCGCCAGCGAATCAAACCCCGACGACCTGATCCGCCTGGCCAGAAAGACTGAGTGGATCGATCGTGGTCATGATCTCTTCGTCGGTCAGGGGCAGCGACTGCTGGCCACCGACGCCGGGGAGCACGCGCTGCTGGACATCCGGACGATCACGCTCCATCAGACGACCCATGCCTGAACTCATTCCCAAGGAGCTGCTCCAGCCGTCGCTGCTCGACCGGCTCACGGATGACGAGCCGGACAAGCAGGTCGAGTCGCGCGACAAGCGCGTGCTGTCGATGAGGCGCCTGCGGGAGGTCGTGCTGCGAGACCTGGAGTGGCTGCTGAACACCAGCAACTGGGATGGTCAGGGCGTGCTTGACGACTATCCCCAGGTGCAGTCGTCCGTGCTGAACTTCGGTCTGCGCGACATGACGGGCGGCACGGCGTCAGGGCTCGATGTAGCGGACGTGGAGAAACGCGTGCGCGAAGCCATTCTGCGGTTCGAGCCGCGGATTCTTCCGCCCTCGCTCCGGGTGAAGGCGATCATCTCCGAGGATCACGGCGCGCCCAACGTGCTGTCGCTGGAGATTACGGGCGACCTGTGGGCCGAACCGGTGCCGGAGAACCTGTACCTGCAGACGCGAGTCGATCTGGAGTCCGGCTCCATTCTGCTGGATGAGTCCATCGGTCGGGGGTCACGCTGATGGATGAGCGACTGCTGCGGCTGTACAACCGGGAGTTGCAGCATCTCCGTGAGTCGGCGGCGGAGTTCGCACGCGATTTTCCCAAGATCGCGGGACGACTGGGACTCGAGGGCTTCGAATGCGCCGATCCATACGTGGAGCGCCTGCTGGAGGGCGCCGCGTACATGGCGGCCCGCGTGCAGCTCAAGATCGAGTCGGAGTTCCCGCGGTTCACGCAGCACCTGCTGGAGGTGGTCTACCCGCACTACCTCTGTCCGATGCCATCCATGGCCATCGTGCAGTTCCAGGCGGATCTGACCGAGGGCAGTCTGGCCGAGGGACCGGAGATTCCACGCGGCAGCCCCCTGCGCAGCATTCTTCCCAAGGGTGAACAGACCCGCTGCATCTACTCCACCGTGCATCCCGTGCGGCTGTGGCCGATCGAAATCATCGAGGCGGCGTACCACACGCGGGATCTGGGTTCGCTCGGACTGGAGAACACCCGCCATGCCCGCGCCGCCCTTCGCCTGCGGCTGCGGGCCACCGCCGGGCAGAAGTTCAACCAGTTGCCCGTCGATCGACTCACTCTGCACCTGCGGGGACAGGGTGCGACGGCCATGCGGCTGTACGAGGCGCTCTTCACCCACGTGTGCGGCGTCTTCATGCACGCGCCCGCCCGTCCGCCCAAGTGGGTCGCGCCGGTGCCGCCGCCCTGCCTGAGGCAAGTGGGTTTTGACGACGATCAGGCCATGCTGCCCTACGGTCCGCGGTCGTTCCACGGCTATCGCCTTCTTCAGGAGTACTTCGCGTTCTCCGACCGCTTCATGTTCGTCGATCTCACCGGTCTCAACGGCGCGTTCCGACGCACCGAGGGCGACGTCATCGACTTCACGATCCTGCTGCGCTCGGCGGACATCGAGCTGGAGAACGCCGTGTCCGCGGCGAACTTCCTGCTCAACTGCGCGCCCGCGGTCAACCTGTTCGAGAAGCGGCTTGACCGAATCCACATCACCGATCGGACCTCTGAGTTTCACGTGGTGCCGGACCGGACGGCCCCGCTCGACTACGAGGTCTACAGGATTCACGACGTGGTGGGCTACGGCGCTTCGGGTGTGACGGACGAGCAGCGGTTCGAGCCCTTCTACACGGCCCGCGACAGCGCCGCCACGGCGGACGCCCGGTACTACGCGGTGACGCGCGTGCCGCGGGTGCTCAGCGAGCGCGAGAAGCTCGGGCGACGCCGCACCTCGCGGTACGCGGGCAGCGAGACGTATCTGTCGCTGGTGGATGTCAACGCCGCCCCCTGGCGGGGCGATCTGAAGCAGCTGGCGGTCACCGCCCTGTGCACCAATCGCGATCTGCCCATCCACATGCCCATCGGGCAGGGGCCGACGGACTTCACGCTGGAGACGGGCGCACCCGTGGCGGCCATCCGGTGCGTGGGCACGCCCACGCCGCCCGCGCCGTCGCTGGCCGAGGGCGACTTCGCCTGGCGCCTCGTGAACCACCTGCGCCCAAACTACCTGACCCTGCTGGACACGCAGAAGGGCGACGCCGCCGCGGCGCTGCGCGACCTGCTCGGGCTGTATGCCGACGCGACGAGGCCGGAGATCCGCAAGCAGATCGAAGGCGTCAAGCAGGTGCAGAGCCGCCCGGTGATCCGGCGGATTCACGGCGCCGGTCCCGTCTCCTTTGCCCGCGGCCTGGAAGTCGCCGTGACGCTCGACGAGGCGGCCTTCGAAGGCACCGGCATTTTCCTGCTGGGCGCGGTGCTGGAGCGTTTCTTCGCCAAGTACGCCACGCTCAACGTGTTCACCACCACCACCATCCGCAGCGCGCAACGAGGGGAGGTCAAGCAGTGGCCGGCGAGAACCGGGCTTCTGAACATCCTCTGACCGAGCGGCTGGCCCGGGCGCCGTGGGAGTACGACTACTTCCAGGCCGTCCGACGGCTGGAGTGCGAGCACCCGCACCTGCCGCGCGTGGGATGGTCGCAGCGGCTGGCCGACGACCCCGTGCGCTTCGCCCAGGAGGCGTCGGCGGCGTTCGCCCCCTCCACGCTGGCCCGCTTCGGGCCGCGCGGCTCCTCGCCCGTGCCGGTCATGACCGTCCGGTTCTTCGGGTTTCTCGGCCCCAACGGCCCGCTGCCCATCCACCTGACCGACTACGTCCGCAACCGCGAACTCAACGCGCATGATCCGACGCTGACCCGCTTTCTCGACGTCTTCCACCACCGGATGCTCTCGCTCTTCTACCGGGCGTGGTCTTCCGGCGAGATCACAGTCAGCCGCGATCGCGCCAATGAGGACCGCTTCGCGGTGTACGTCGGTTCGCTGTTCGGCCACGCCTTCTCCACGCTCCACCAGCGCGACTCGCTGCCGGACGAAGCGAAGCTGCACTACGCCGGGCGGCTGGCCGCCCAGTCCCGCAACGCCGAAGGCCTCACCGCGATCCTGTCCGACTTCTTTCAGGTTCCCGTGCGCATCGTCGAATTCGTCGGTCAGTGGATCGACCTGCCCCGCGAGTACCAGTGCCGTCTGGGTGAATCCCGCGCCACCGGCGCGCTCGGACGCACCTCCATCGTGGGCTCCAGGGTGTGGGACTGTCAGCAGAAGTTCCGGCTGGTCTTCGGGCCTCTGCGTCTGAAGGATTACCTGCGATTCCTGCCGGGCACGATCGGGTTCACCCGTCTGCGCGACTGGATCCGCAACTATCTCGGACGGATGCTGCAGTGGGAAGTCCAGCTCATCCTGCGACGCGACGAGGTGCCCAGCGTCCAGCTCGGGCGCGACGGTCGCCTCGGATGGACCACCTGGCTGCACGCCCAGCCGCTCAACCGCGACCCGGACGACCTCGTGCTACAGTCCGGCGATCTGTGATCTGACTCCACCAACGAGGAAAGTTCCACCCATGGCCGAGATCTCACGGGCAGCCCTGTTCGGAAAGCTCAACAAGGTGGCCTACCGGGCCATCGAGGCCGCCACCGTCTTCTGCAAGATGCGGGGCAATCCCAACGTCGAGCTGGTCCACTGGATCCACCAGATCCTCCAGCTCAACGACTGCGACCTCGTCAAGATCGTCAAGCAGTTCAACCTCGAACCCTCGCGCCTGGCCAAGGACGTCACCGAGGCGCTCGATCGCCTGCCGCGCGGCTCCACCACCATCTCCGACCTCTCCCCGCACGTCGAGGAGGCCGTCGAGCGCGGCTGGGTCTACGCCACCCTCATGTTCAACGAGCCCCAGGTGCGCACCGGCTACCTGATGGTCGGCATCCTGCGCACGCGCGGGCTGCGCCACGAACTCCTCGCCATCAGCCGGGAGTTCGACAAGATTTCCGCCGAGACGCTGGAGAATCGCTTCAGGGAAGTCGTCGCCGGCTCCGTCGAGGAGTCCCTCACCGCCTCCGACGGCTTCCAGGCCGCCGCCGGCGGACCGGGCGCGCCGGGCGAGGCCAGCGGCGCCATGGCGCCCGCCCAGATGGGCAAGAACGAGGCCCTGCGCATGTTCACCGTGGACATGACCGAGCAGGCACGCTCCGGCAAGATCGACCCCGTCGTCGGACGCGACGAGGAAATCCGCCAGATCGTGGACATCCTCATGCGCCGACGCCAGAACAACCCCATCCTCACCGGCGAGGCGGGCGTGGGCAAGACCGCCGTGGTCGAGGGCTTCGCCCTGCGCATCGCGCGGGGCGACGTCCCGCCCTCCCTCAAGGATGTCACCCTGCGCTCGCTCGACGTCGGCCTGCTCCAGGCCGGCGCCAGCATGAAGGGCGAGTTCGAGAACCGCCTCAAGCAGGTCATCGAGGAGGTCCAGTCCTCCCCCAAGCCCATCATCCTCTTCATCGACGAGGCCCACACCCTCATGGGCGCGGGCGGCTCGGCGGGCACCGGCGACGCCGCCCAGCTCCTCAAGCCCGCCCTGGCCCGCGGCACCCTGCGCACCATCGCCGCCACCACCTGGGCGGAGTACAAGAAGCACATCGAGAAGGATCCCGCCATGACCCGCCGCTTCCAGGTGGTGCAGGTCGATGAGCCCACCGAGGAGCGCGCCATCCTCATGATGCGCGGCGTCGCCTCCACCATGGAGAAGCACCACAAGGTCCAGCTCCTCGATGAAGGCATCGAGGCCGCCGTCCGCCTCTCCGCACGCTACATCCCCGCCCGGCAGATGCCCGACAAGTGCGTCTCCCTGCTCGACACCGCCTGCGCCCGCGTGGCCATCAGCCAGCACGCCGTCCCCGCCGAGGTGGATGACTGCCGCAAGCGCATCGAGGCCCTCACCACCGAGCTCGACATCATCGCCCGCGAGGAGAAGATCGGCATCGACGTCGCCGAACGCAAGAAGTCCGCCGGGCAGAAGCTGGCGGATGAGAAGGAGCGCCTCGCCCTCCTCGAAGCCCGCTGGGAGAAGGAACGCTCACTCGTCGAGGAAGTCCTGCGCGCCCGCGCCCGCCTGCGAGGCGACGCCGCCCCCGTCGAGGGCACCGGCTCCAAGCTCGAACAGGCCGCCGCCAGGGACGCCGCCGCCAGGGAAGCCAAGTCGCTCGAAGCCGGCACCGGCGCCGGCAGCGACCTCTCCCAACAGGAACGCGCCGACATCCTCGCCCACCTCCACCAACTCCAGCGGCAACTCGCCGAACTCCAGGGCGAAACACCCCTCATCCTCCCCAGCGTCGGGGCCGAGGCCGTCGGCTCCGTCGTCGCCGACTGGACCGGCATCCCCGTCGGACGCATGATGCGCAACGAGATTCAGACCGTCATGAACCTCGCCTCCATCCTCTCCGACCGCGTCGTCGGACAGCGGCACGCCATGGAGATGATCGCCAAGCGCATCCAGACCTCACGCGCCGGGCTCGACAACCCCCAGAAGCCCATCGGCGTCTTCATGCTCGCCGGACCCTCCGGCGTCGGAAAGACCGAAACCGCCCTCGCACTCGCCGAGGCACTCTACGGCGGCGAACAGAACGTCATCACCATCAACATGAGCGAGTTCCAGGAGGCCCACACCGTCTCCACCCTCAAGGGCGCGCCGCCCGGATACGTCGGCTACGGCGAGGGCGGCATCCTCACCGAGGCCGTCCGACGCAAGCCCTACTCCGTCGTCCTTCTCGACGAGGTCGAAAAGGCCCACCCCGACGTCCACGAAATCTTCTTCCAGGTCTTCGACAAAGGATGGATGGAGGACGGCGAGGGACGCTTCATCGACTTCAAGAACACCATCATCCTGCTCACCACCAACGCCGGCACCGACCTCATCATGAACCTCTGCAAGGACCCGGACCTCAAGCCCGAGCCCGACCAGCTCGCCAAGGCCCTCCGCGAACCCCTGCTCAAGGTCTTCCCGCCCGCACTCCTCGGCCGCATCGTCACCATCCCCTACTACCCCCTCAGCGATGAGATGATCGCCGCCATCTGCAAACTCCAGCTCTCACGCATCGCCAGGCGCGTCCGCGGAACGCACAAGGTGCCCTTCGACTACGACCCCGCCGTCATCACCCTCATCGGCAGCCGCTGCACCGAACTCGAAAGCGGCGGACGCATGATCGACGCCATCCTCACCAACACCGTCCTCCCCACCATCAGCGCCGAAGTCCTCAACCGCATGATCGACGGCCGCAGCATCACCCGCGTCCACATCAGCGTCCACGACAACGACTTCGCCTACGCCTTCGATTGACCCCCCCCACGCGCCCCCCACACCCCCCCGCATGCCACGGCTCTGTGAGCCGTGCGCCCCCACGTGCCCCCCGCGTGCCACGGCTCTGTGAGCCGTGCCCCCACGTACCCCCCGCGTGCCACGGCTCTGTGAGCCGTGCCCCCACGTACCCCCCGCGTGCCACGGCTGTCCCAGCCGTGCGGGCGGCCTGCGGCGCTCGATCGCGCACCCGCACACTCGGAGGACTCCCTCACGACTCGATGGTCTGCGTCATTGCGACTTCCCCGCGGCCGACACGGCCGCGGCACACTCCCGCGTGTGCCACGGCTCTGTGAGCCGTGCGGGCGGCCTGCGGCGCTCGATACTGGTCACGATGGAGTCGTGAGCGGGTGACAGGCCGCGATGGCGCGCCGGAACTCCGGGGCGCGCGCGCGGAACGCCGGGGGCGCGCGCGGAACGCCGCCACCGCGCGCCGGAACGCCGCCGCCGCGCACCGGAACGCCGGGGGCGCGCGCCGGAACGCCGCGAGGATGTCATGGAACTCCGGGTACGGGGCATGATGGTCCGGGGGGCGGGGGGTTAGCAGACTCACCCTGCCCTGTGACGAGCTACGTGCCCGACTTTCTGCGATTGCAGTCCTTGCACAGCATCTGGCAGTTCCCCCCCACAGTCTTGCCGCCTTCATGCCACGGCTTGATGTGGTCGGCTTCCATCTCGTCGAGTTCCCACTTCTTGTTCTTGTTTTCCCCTGTGCACTTCGGACATTTGCCCTTTTGTTTCTCGTACGCTTCCCGCCTCATGTTGGGCGAGAACGCGCGGATGTTCAGGTGACGCTCATCGCCATCGAGAACGTAGGGATAAATGCCTGACTTCTTCTCCACGTCCTCATCTTCCATGAGCCGGGCGACTTCCTGCTCCAGTTTCGTCGGGTTCAATCGCTTGGTCCCGAACTGGTTGAAGAGTTCTCCCCATTTGACGTTCTTCATTTCCTTGCGCCTGGTCGGGAACGTCGCTTTGACCCATGCGATCACGCTCTGGAAGTAGTGCCACAACTCGCCAGCATCCGCATCGTGCTGGTGCTTGGACATGTACTCTTCGATGCTGTCCAATCCTGTCGCCTGGGCGTGCCAGTCGATCGCGGTTTCGAGGTATTCCTGCCGGATCGGGCTGCATCCTGCGGGCATGTAATCGCTTGCCAGCCCATACGCAGCACAGCCCGTCTTGCTGAAATACCGCTTGGCATCGGCAGTCCACGGCCCGGCATAGACCGCGTTGCGCAATTCCTGATCGGTGAGTTTCTCGCCTGCGATGTTGATGGTTCTGAACCAGTCCAGCCGCTCGCTGTCGGTGCCGGAACAGAAGTAGATCATGCAGTGTTGTTGAGGATTCATTCATCCGATTCCGCAGCTTGTCGCAGGCTCAAGAATGCTTCCTTTAGAGGCTGCTTAACCGCGCTGTCCGGCTCGGCAAGCAAAAGAGCTTGGTACGCATCGAGGAAAGCAATGCGCAGGCGGTGGAATAAGAGACTGTTTCAGAACATGAGTCTCGACCGATGAAGAGCGTCGTCAGCACAAGTGCAGGGAGGCACGATCATGGCGGCGGAACTGCTCCCGGAAGCGTTGTGGGAAGAGATCGAACCATTGCTGCCCCGGTGTCGCGGGCCCGGACGGGCCGGCCGCCGGTGGACAACAAGCGGGCGCTGCGGGGCATCATCTTCGTGCTCCGCTACGGCGTGCCGTGGCAGGCGGTGCCGACCGACGCCTTCGGCGTCAGCGGCTCGTCCTGCTGGCGGCGTTTCAGCGAGTGGACCAGGGCGGGCGTGTGGGCGCAGGTGCATCGGGCGTTGCTCAATCGCCTGGGGAAACTCGATGGCATCGACCTCCAGCATGTCGTGGTCGATTCGCAGTCGGTGCGGGCCGTCCAAGGGGCGCACACCGGCCCCAACCCGACGGACCGCGGCAAACAGGGCTGCAAACGCCATGTGCTGACCGATGCCCGAGGCACCCCTCTGGTGGTGCAGACCACGCCCGCCAACGTGCCCGACCAGAGGCAACTGCCCGCGCTGCTGGCGGCGCGTCCTGCGGTGCAGGGTCCGCGTGGCGCCGCGCGGCGCCCGGAGGCGATCATCGGCGATCGCGCGTACGGAACCCGGGAAATGATCGCGCACGTCGAAGGCCAACGCATCCACAGCATGCTCGCCCCGCGCACCGACGACACCCACGGCAGCGGCCTGGGCGTGCTGCGGTACGTGGTCGAGCGGACGCTGGCGTGCTTCAGCCACTTCCGACGCCTCCGCCTGTGCTACGAACGCTGGAATGAACAATTCCAGGCCTTCCATGACCTCGCCGCCGCGATGCTCGTCTGCTCGCGGATCAAGTCGATCAAGTCCAGGCATCTACTGTTCTGAAACAGTCTCTAAGTACCTGCTCGGCAGTCACCTTGCCCGTGGCGACATCATCGAGGAGTTGCAGAGTGTCTTCGTACATCTTGGCAGGCCGACCGACGAGTGCTGTATTCTTTGTCAGCGTCGAGTCGTGATTGCGCAGCGCCGGTGTAAGAAAGGCGGTGGTGGGATTGCAGGGCAGACGATTGTCCGTGATGAACCGCGTCAAATACTGTTCGTCGTAGGTGCGCCCGGAGAAGGAATCCTTGGAACCGATCTCCGTGTACGGCTTTCGTGGATCGACCTCTGGCTTGTGCATCTTGGCGAGCATGCACGACATGAGCAATCGAACGCCAGCGCGGTTACTGATGCACCTTGCAACGTAGTCGATACGTTCAAGAATGGCCTCATCGGTTACAACATGCTTGGCCCCAAGCGTCGCCGCTTTCGCCAGCGTCGAGTCGAGCAGTTCGCGTGGCGTCGGCATCAATGATCTCCCCACAGAACGTCGCTAGCGCGCTTCTTCTCGGGGTCGTAGTTGACCCACAGAACTTCGGTGCGCGTGTCCTTCGTGGAGTGATTCGTTTTCGCAGGACCGACGATCTTCCGCCAACGCTTCGATGGATACAGGCGGTCGATGAGCTCGCAGTCGTAGTTGGAGAATGCGACCATACCCTTGGCCGCGTTCAGGGCGTCGGCCAACTCTTCGTGCTGCGCGTCGGTCATTTCATGCCCGTATGCCTTGGAGTCACCGCGCGTCTCATGCACATACGGCGGATCGCAGTAAAAGAGCGTGTCGGGAGAGTCGTAGAGTCGAATGACATCGATAGCGGGACGATTCTCGATCTGCACACGGATCAAGCGTTCACCAATCTCCGGCAGCATCTCGACGCCACCGAGCCACCGACTTACCACACCGCTCATTCCAGCGCGGCTTGTGTCCATGCAGTTTGCCCAACGCCCAAGGCTTGCGGTCTGCGCCAATCCTGTCCGCACCTGTCGCGCTCTAACGTAGAATCGGCGTGCCCGTTCAATCGCGGATTGCTTGCCGTCGAGTTCGCAGGCGATTGCGAACTCTTCCCGTGAGAATGGGGTCAATCCAATCGCCTTGACGAGCCGTTCCTTCTGGTTGCGCAGGACACGGAAGAAGTTACAGACTTCACCATCCAGATCGTTGTACGTCTCGATGGGCGAGGGAGCGCGGTTCAGCAAGACTGCCGCAGACCCCGCGAACGGCTCACAATAGTGGTGACACTTCGGCAGAAGCGGCAGAAGCCAATCCAGATGGGAGAACTTCCCGCTGTACCAGCCGAACGCAATCAACTTCTTGCTCCCGTTCAGTCTAGAAACGGGCGGTGGCGCGCTTTTGCGGCGCTTCGTTACATCATCCTTCATTATGATGGGGATCGTCTTAGTCGTCATGTGTGAAGTCTACTCGACTCATCGCTGCGGAAGTCGCCATCTTCTTCCAGCACCCCCACATCAAGTTTGCTCAGCGCGGGAACGCGGCCGCCGGGGGGGAGTTCGCCGTTGTAGATGAGCCGCAGGCCATGCTTGCCCTGGTGCTTGCTGAAGAGGTCGGGGTCGGCATTCTTGTAGCAGGTGGTGATGAGCCGCTTGAGGCCGATCTTGTGGAAGTTGTGCGAGAAGTAGTGAAAGAAGTTGCTGACCTTGGGGTCATCGCAGTTGCACAGGACGGTTTTGCCCTTGAAATGCTTGGTGTAGTGCTTGAGTTCCTTTTCGATGTCGGGAAGCTGAGTGTAGAACTCGTCCTTCTTGGACGCTGCGGCGGCGCGGAGCGAGCGGTTGAGGGGCTTGTCCTTGGCGTCGGTGTCGCGCCGTGCTGTTCGAGCGGACTTGTCGGGTTGAACCCCGCGTTTCCGTGCCATGATCGGAGCATACCCGGCGCCGGTTGTTCGGGCAAGGGTCGGTAGGTGCGGTGGGCTTCCCCGCGGCCGACACGGCCGCGGCACACTCCCGTGTGTGCCACGGCTCTGTGAGCCGTGCGGGCGGCCTGCGGCGCTCGATCGCGCACCCGCACACTCGGAGGACTCCCTCACGACTCGATGGTCTGCGTCATTGCGACTTCCCCGCGGCCGACACGGCCGCGGCACACTCCCGCGTGTGTGCCACGGCTCTGTGAGCCGTGCGGGCGGCCTGCGGTGCTCGATCGCGCACCCGCCACACTCGGAGCGACTCCCTCACGACTCGATGGTCTGCGTCATTGCGACTTCCCCGCGGCCGACACGGCCGTGGCACGCGCAGTCCGCCGCCGTCGGTCGTCAGTCACCAGCGTCTTACTTGTCTCCCGCGAACAGGTCGAGGAAGCGATCCTCGTAGTCCTTGAACACGCCCAGTTGATCGAGGAGTTGCTTGAGTTCGAAGGCCTTGGAGCGGTCGGCGCTGGCCTGATCGAAGAGGCGTTCGATGGCGGCGTGCTGGTCCGCCGTCAGGCGGGGTCGGGGGGCGGGTGATCCGGGGGCGGGTGATTCGGCGTCGGCGGCTTCGTCGCCTTCGGTGGCGGGGAACTCGGGCCCTTCATCTTCGTCGCCCCCCCCACCGCTGTCGCCGCCGCGCTGCTGCTGTTCGCGGTAGGCCTGCTGGAGTCGTTCGAGCAGGTCGACGAGTTGGCCCTCGATGTGCTGGGCCTGCTGCCGGAGTTCGGAGAGGTCCAGGTCGATGCCGCTGAGCACGGTGAAGACCTCGAGGATGCCCAGGGACGCCTTGGGGAAGGGCAGTTGGGCGAAGACCTGCGGCATTTCGCCCAGCAGGCAGCCGCCGCGGAGGTTGGCCTCCTGGGCGGCGGCGAGGAGCACGCCGTTGAGTCCGGAGACGCGGCCCTCGGCCAGGGGCTCGATTTCGAGCCGGGTGAACTCGCGGGCGGTTTCCTCATCGGCCGCGGCGCCGAAGAGGCGCGAGCGGTGCGCGGGCTCCATGCCCGTGGCCATGGCGGCGAAGGTGAAGACCCGCTCCACGCCGTGGTCGCGGGCGTAGCGGATGATCTGCCGGCAGAAGGCGAACTTGCCGATGGGCGGCTGCTGCTCGCCCACGAAGACGATCAGGTCGTGGCGCCCGGCGGGATCGCGCCACAGGAAGAAGCGGTTGCGCGGCTTGCGCACGGGCTGGATCACGCCCTTCTTCACCTCGACGTGATCGACGTCGAAGAGGTCGCCGCCCTCGAGCTCGGCGATGACGGTCATGCCCAGCTTGGCCAGCAGGTAGACGCCCGCGTTGACCGCCACGTGCCCCATGCCGGGCCAGACGGCGACGAGCCAGGGGTGGTTGAGTTCGAGTCTGGTTTCCTCGGCCATGCGTCCTCCCGAGGGATTGGATGCCGATCACTTGGCGTCGATCCAGGATGTTCCGATGGCGGAGCCGACCTTGAGCGGCACCACGAGGTTCATGGCGTGCTCCATGCGATCGACGACGAAGGATCGCAGCGGCTCGGCGTCGGGCCGGGGCGCCTCGAAGACGAGTTCATCGTGAATCTGCAGGAGCATGCGCGCCCGCGGGAAGGCCCCCGGCAGTTCGCGGTGCAGGGTGATCATGGCGACCTTGATGAGGTCGGCGGCGGAGCCCTGCACCACGGAGTTGATGGCCATCCGCTCGCCCAGGGCCTTCTCCTGCGGGTGGCGCGACAGCACCTGCGGAATGGCGCGGCGGCGCTTGAGGATCGTCTCCACGTAGCCGCGCCGCTCGGCGGCGTGGACGCAGGCGTCGAGGAACTCGTTGATGCGGCTGAAGCGGTGCTTGTAGTCGGCGATGATGGCGGCGGCCTCCTCGTTGGTGACCTGCCCGCCCAGCCGCCGCGCCAGCCCGAAGGGCGTGATGCCGTAGACGATGCCGAAGTTGATCATCTTGGCGCTGGAGCGCTGCGCGGGCGTCACCTGGTCGGGGGGCACGCGGTAGACCTCGGCCGCGACGGCGGTGTGGATGTCCATGTCGCGGCGGAAGGCGTCGATCAGCCCGGGGTCGCCAGACAGGTGCGCCAGGATGCGCAGTTCGATCTGCGAATAGTCGGCGGTGATGAGCGCCCCGCCGGGGTCGGCCACGAAGGCGCGGCGGATCTCGCGCCCCACGTCCGTGCGGATGGGAATGTTCTGCAGGTTCGGGTCGGAACTGGCCAGGCGGCCCGTGGCCGCGACGGTCTGGTGGAACGAGGCGTGGACGCGGCCCGTCCGGGGGTTGATGGCGTCCTTGAGCGCGACGAGGTAGGTGTTGACCAGCTTCGTGAGCTGACGGTGCTCGACGATGAGCGAGGGCACGGGCGAATCGATCGCGGGGTCGGCGGCGAGTTTCTCGAGCACCTCCACGTCCGTCGATGGCCCGGTCTTGCCGCGCTTGAGAACCTTCAGCCCCAGCCCCGGCGGCTCCTGGTCGGGGCGGTTGAAGAGCACCTCGGCCAGCTGCCGGGGCGAATCGGGATTGAAGGGGAAGGGCGAGGCGTCGATGATGCGCCGCCGCAGGTCGGCGATGCGACCGTTGAGCGCGTCGCGCTGGCGATCGAGCTCGACCGGATCGACGCGGATGCCGTTGAACTCCAGCTCGGCCAGCACCTCGACCAGCGGCATCTCCACGTCGCGGAAGAGGTCGCGCAGGTGCATGGCGTCGATCATCGGGTCGAACACGCCGCGCAGGCGCAGGGTGATGTCGGCGTCCTCGGCGGCGTAGGCGGCGGCGAGCGGCAGGGGCGCGCGGTCGAAGGTGGATTGCGCCTTGCCCGAACCGATCAGCCGCGTGATGGGGATCGGCGCGTAGCGCAGGAAGGCCAGCGCCAGCGCATCCATGCCGTGGCTGGAGCGCGTGGCGTCGATGACGTAACTGGCCACCATGGTGTCGAAGGCGACGCCGCGCACGCGCACCCCGTGCGTGCGCAGAACGTTCAGGTCGAACTTCATGTTGTGGCCGATCTTGGCGATGGCCGGGTCCTCGAGCACGGGCCGCAGCAGATCGAGCGCGGCGGCGGCGGCCAGGTGCGTGCCCTGCTCGGGCGAACGGACGGGGATGTACACGCCGGTTCCCGGCGCGATGGACAGGGAGACCCCGCACAGGTTGGCGCTGATGGGCGAAAGCCCGTCGGTCTCGGTGTCGAAGGAGACGAAGCCGGTGCGGCGGACGTCCTCGACGAACGACGACACGTCCGCCGCGGTGCGCAGACAGCGGTAGTCGCCCCGCGCGGCGGCGGCGAGCGCCGGGTGATCGTCGATGATCGCCGCGCCGGGTTTGGCGGCGTCGGCGAAGAGGGAATAGCCGAAGAGCCCCCCCGCTTCGGGCGGGCGGGCGTGTTCCGGCTCCTCGACCGCGGCGGCGGACGACGCGGGCGAGGACCGCGATGAACCCGCCGCACGAGGTTCCGCCGCCCCGCCCGCCGCCGCGGCGCCGGGCTTGTCGCCGGAAGCGCCGCCCTGGCCGTTGACGATCGCCGCCAGGTCGTCCTGATGGCGGTTGAAGCCCAGTTCGCGGAAGGTGGCCTGCACGCGGGGCAGGTCGATGGCGGCGGGGTCGAAGCGGGCGGCGTCAAGCGAGAAGGGCGCTTCGCAATCCTCCTTCAGCCCCACCAGCCGGCGCGACAGACGCACGAGGTCGCGCGATTGCTCCAGGTTCTCGCGCCGCTTGCCCTTGATCTCGTCCAGGTGATCGAGCAGGTTGTCCAGCGACCCGTACTGCACGATCAACTGCCCGGCGGTCTTGGGGCCGACGCCGGGCACGCCGGGCACGTTGTCCACGGCGTCGCCCATCAGGGCCAGCACGTCCGGCACCATGGCGGGCGTCACGCCCGGCACGCCGAACACGCTTTCGGGCGTGACGACTTCGTCCTTGTGGATGTCGAACAGCTCGACGCGGTCGCTCACCAGCTGCGTGAGATCCTTGTCGCGGGAGATGATGCGCACCTTCACATTGTTGAACTCGCCTCGCTCGGCGCGGCGGGCGATGGTGGCGATCACGTCGTCCGCCTCCACGCCCTCCTCGGCGATGATGGGAATGTCCATCTCCTGGAGCACCTGCAGGCAGCGGGCCACCTGCGGGCGGAAGTCGTCCGGCGGCTCGGGACGGTGGGCCTTGTACTCCGGGTAGATCGTGCTGCGGAAGGTCTCCTTGTCGCCGCTGGCGTCGATGACCACCGCCAGGTAGTGCGGCCGGTGCTCGCGAAGCAGCTTGAGCAGCGTGCCCACGAAGCCGAACACCATGTTGGTGGGCTCGCGCGTGACCGGGCTGGACATGGTGCCCGGCCTGATGGCGTGGTACGCGCGGAAGAACTGCGCGTGACCGTCGATCAGGTACAGCACCTTGGGCTCGCTGGACGGCTCGGCCATGCGGGCATGGTATCGGGGATGCGTGACGGTCGCCGCACGGGGCGGGACGTGACATGCGGCGAGCCGTCGCCTCGCAGCGATCAGGGTGTTTTCCCTGTCGGTCGGCCCGTCGCGCCGGCATCGAATCCACAGGATCCGGCGGATCGCGTCACGTCCGCCCGGGTTCACAGGAGAAGCGACGATGACCGCCGCACGCGAGTTCTACGAGACCTGGCCGAAGAAGATGGGCGCCATGAAGCGCCAGATGCCCGAGGTGGGCGCGGCCTTTCACGCCCTGCACCAGCCGCTGATGGCCGAGGGAGCGATCGACGAGAAGACCAAGGAACTGATCGCCCTGGGCATCTCCATCGCCATCCGCTGCGAGGCGTGCATCTACGCCCACATCCAGCGCGCGATGAAACTTGGCGCGACGCGGCCCGAGATTCTCGACGCCGCGGGCGTGGCCGTCGTCATGCAGGGCGGACCGGGGTACGTCTACGTGCCCAAGGTGATCGAAGCGCTGGACGCGCTGGAGGAGAGCCGGCAGGCGGCGGCCACGCCAGGATGATCCGCGGCGCGTGATCGCCCTGCTCACGCGGCCGCGATGGATGCGATGGCGTTCGACATGGCGGAACTCATCGCCACGCCCCGCCGCGCCATCACCGCCCTGGCCACTTCAAGGAACTTCTCCAGTCGGTAGGTTCTCGATCCCGCATCCGTCAGCCACGCGAAGGCCGGCACGGTCGCGGGCGGGGCGGCGGTGGTGGCGATCATCGCGCCGGTGCCGAACACGCTGCCGGTCATGATCCGCGTGTTGATGGCGAACTTCACGTGGTCGCCCACGATCGCGCCCAGGAACATCAGCCCCGTGCGCCGGTGCTGGCCGTCGGGCCGGGACTTCATCACCACCTCGCCGTAGGTGTTGAGCAGGTTGCTGTTGGTGGTTCCCGCGCCGAAGTTGGCCCACTCGCCCACCCACGAATCGCCGAGGTGGCCTTCGTGCGACTTGTTCGAGTATCCCTGGAAGATCGTGCCCCCCACCTCGCCGCCCACCTTGCACCACGGGCCGACCACGGTGTTCGCCTTGATGTGGGCCCGGTCCACCACCGTCGAATGCCGCGCGATGCGGCACGGGCCGCTCACCACCGCGTTGGGGCGGATGACCGCGTGCTCGTTGATCGACACCGGCCCGTGCTCCGCGTCCAGCACGACGCCGGGATACACCTTCGCGGTGCGGTGAATCTCCACCGGGTGGTCGCCGAGCACCGTGACGCCGTGGGGGGGCACCTGCGTGTCGAGCAGGCGCGTGGCGTGCAGATCGTGCCCAATCGCCGCGTCGCGGTGACGGATGACGTCCCACGGGTGCGTCAGCAGCGCCTGCCCCGCCGCGGCCCGCACGTGGACTTCATCCGGCAGCGACCCCGTCATCAGGAAGTGCAGCGCGCCATCGATCGTCAGCCGGACGAGGATCACATCGCCCGATTCCTGCTGCACGATGGCCTCGTTGAGCGCGGGCGAGAACCCGTCCCCCTCTCCCCCGCGGCTTGGCAGCAGCCAGCGGCCGTTGACCAGCAGCACCTGGCGCGACTCGATCGGCAGCTGATTCACCGGCACGGCGCTGCGCTCGGCCACGATGGCCGCCAGCCGCTGCGGCGCCCACACACCGACGAGCGTTTCGGACCTGGCATGGGTGATGCGGCCCAGCGTGGGGAAGACCCCGGTGCGGATCTCAAACACCGCCCGCAGGTCGGTCATGGGTGAGAGATCGTGCCGCCCATCATCGAAGATGATCATGCCCATGGCGCGGGGAGTGTAGCCCCGCCCCCCACGATGCCCCCCACACGATGCCCCCCCACGATGCCCCCCCACGATGCCCCCACACGATGAGCCCCCGCGATCAGCCCGCTCGCAGCGGCCCGGCCGGCGGCGGCGCAACACCGCCGAGGGAACCGATGTTTCACGCCCTCGCACAGGTGTTCCGGACCTTCGCACAGGTGTCCCAGGCCCTCGCACAGGTGTCCCAGGCCCTCGCACAGGTGTCCCAGACCTTCGCACAGGTGACCCAGACCTTCGCACAGGTGTTCCGGACCCTCGCACAGGTGTTCCGAACCCTGGCACAGGTGTTCCGAACCCTGGCACAGGTGTTCCGAACCCTGGGGCAGGTGTGCGGCGGCGCGGAACAGGGAGTCCGGCGCGCGAAACAGGGGGTTCACGCCGAACAGGATGGCGCGCCAGTTCAGCACCGCGCTCGTGGTGGCCTGGCGATCCCGTGCCCGCGGTTCCGAGAACTCAGCTCGCGGCGGCAGCCCGGGGGCGGTCACGCCCGATCAGGAATCGGTGGAACGCGCCGCGTCTGCCGACTGGCCCGGGGGGTGGGCGGCCCGCCGGAACCGCGCCCCCAGCCCAATCGCCACCGCGCCCCAGATCATCGCCAGCGGCGCGGTGATGAACGAAATGCCCACCGCGCCCAGGCCGATGGCCTGCATCCCCGCGAAGCACCACCCCGAGAGCACATCGCCGCCGCGGTAGACCGCGGTGTCGATGAAGCTCTTGGCCTTGTACTTGTCCTCGCGCGGGACGATGGTGTAGAGCACGTCGCGGGCGGGCTTGCCGAAGGCGAAGTTGCCCGCCCGGCGGAGCACCTGCACGCCCACGAACACCGCGACGATGGGCGGAACGCCCCCCCACCACCACGCCCCACCCGCCGCGTCGCCCGCATCGCCGCCCGACGCCCCGCCGCCCAGGTCCAGCCACGCCGCCCAGCCGATGAGCAGAAAGCCCGCCGCCGTGACGGCGGGCAGGATCGTGAGCGTGAGCGCCACGCCCAGCCGCTTCATCACACGACCCGTGAGGAACGCCTGGCACAGCAGCGACAGCGCGTTGACCGCCACATCAATCCGCGCGAAGAACGCCGCCCGCGCGTCCCGGCTCTCGAACGTCACATTCACCAGCTCCGCCTGCTGGTAGTACAGGACCGTCGAGGTGTACGTGTAGAGGAACACGTACGCCACGATGCCCAGCAGGTACGGCGAGGCGAGCGTGGTGGTGAACCCCGCCCACATGGTGCCGCGGATGGGCGCCTCGACAGCGGGCGTCACGCCCTCTCCCCCCGCTCGTTCTCCCTCTCCCCCGGGGAGAGGGCCGGGGTGAGGGTTCTTCGTGTCTCCCTCTCCCCCCGCCACGCGCCGCGCCTGCCGCATCAGCGCCGACACGCACCACACCGCCGCTTCGAGCAGCACGATGGTGACAAGCATCAGCGGCGTGCGCCCCAGCGGCTCGGCCAGGGCGCTGACCGCCAGCCCGCCCATCACGCCGCCGAAGGAAGCCCCGAAGGCGATGAAGCCGAAGAGCCGCTTGCCCTGGTCCGAGCGGAACAGGTCGGCCATGAAGCCCCAGAACACCGCGACGACGAAGAGGTTGTACACGCTCACCCACACGTAGAAGGCGAGCGCCACGGGGTACGAGGCGTCTTCCGGCAGCAGCGTCAGCGCCAGGAAGAACAGCATCAGGTTGAGGTTGAAGAAGCGGTAGACGAGCGGGATGAACGTCCGGCGCGAGTACCGCGCCACCAGCCAGGAGAACGCCGGCACCGCCGCCAGCATGGTGAAGAAGGTGGCGGTGTAAAGCCAGGGCAGGTCGTCCGCGCCGCGCACCGAGCCGATCTCGTCGCGCAGCGGGCGCAGCACGTAGTAGCCGCTCATCAGGCAGAAGAGGTAGAGCCACGACCAGCCGAGGGCGGCGACCTCGTGGGGCTTCACATCCACCGCGATCCGCAGCAGGGCGTGCAGGGGCGAGCCGGAGGATGCTCGTGGTTCGTTCATGCTCGCGCGCCCGGAAGGCGGATGGGCGTTCGACTCGCCGGGTTCGGGGAATGTATCGACGGGGCCGTCCAGGGTTGCGATGCGGGAGCCCGGGCGGCGCGCCGCGCCTCAGCGGATCGAAAGCACCACCACACCCGCGCAGACGAGCGTGACGCCGATGAGCTTCTGCACGTTCATGCTCTCCCCCAGCACCAGCCAGCCCAGCAGCACCGCGACGGCCGGGGCGACCGTGAAGGCGATGGGCTTGATGCGAGAAACCTCGCCCACGCTCAGCGCGAGATAGAAGCAGAGCATCCCGCCTGCACCGGCGATCAGCCCGGAGCCCAGCGCGAGCTTGGAGAGGACGGGCGCGCCCGCGCTGGCCCAGTCGCGCGGCTCACCGCCCCGTCCATGCACCAGAATCGCGTAGACCAGCCAGAGGATCGGCAGCGCGATGGTGGACCGCACCGCGATGGCGGTGATCGGGCCCACCTTGCCGGAATGGAGCACCGCCTTGGTGAAGAGTTCGCCCACGCCCCAGCAGAGCCCGGCCATGGTCGCCAACAGAATCGCTTTCATGACGGGGAGTGTACCGGCTGCCTGAAACAGGTCCGCCGCAGGTCTCAACGAAATGATTTCTGAAATAGTTTCTTGATACATGCAGCCAACGGAGTATGATGGAACGAGGTGCGCCGGACCCCTTCCAGCCCGCAGGCCGCTTCAGCCGAATCCAGCCGTTCCTCGTTCGAGGCGGAGGCGGAAGCGGTGGTTGCGTCCCTGCGCGGGGCCTTTGCGGAGGTGATTGAGACGGCGCTGGGTCGCGTCGCCACCGCCAAGGAGGTCGCCGACGGCTTCGGCGTGCATCGCAAGCTCGGCTGGCAGATCGCCCGTGTGGCGTACGACGATGACCCCTTCCATGCCGCCCGGTTCGTGCCGACCAGAAGGGCGATCGAGCCGTGGCTCGACGCCGCCCGTTCGCGCCGGGTGCCTGACGAGGTGCTGGCCCGGGTTGATCGCGCCATGGAGTCCTTCGAGCGGTTGCTTCATGCTCACGCCGGGGACCGCGAGTCGCTGGAGATGATGCTGGAGTCGTGCGCCGCGTCGCCCGACGCCGAAGCCGACCTTCGCTGGCGTGGGGAGGCCTTCCGCGGGCAGGCGTACATCCTGGGTGTGCGCGTGAAGACGCTGCTCTCGATGGCGGTGCTGGCTCCCTCCGCCGACCGCTCCGGATGGTTCGACATGGCGCGGGTGAACGCCCACCTGGGCTTCGTGCGTACGCGCTCCAACGTGCGCTGGGTCATCGGGCAGTCGGTCGTCATGGCGGGACCGGACGGATCGGTGATGCCCTCCACGCGCCAGCCGCTGGCGCCGGACGACGCGGCGCGTCACGGCGGGGTGCCGCTGATCGAGCGCTTCTGCTCCGCTCCGCTGCCGCCCATCGTGCGCCGGCCGGGGCCGGAGGGGCTGGTCGAGGACGAACTGCAGGCCGGACCGATCGGCGCCCGGGGCGAGGTGAACCTGGTCACCGGCGAGATCATGCGCTCCGTCGGCCCGGTGTGGCGCTCGCGCGAGGGCGAGGATGCGCTCTTCGGCACGGGGGTGCGCACTCCCGCCGAGATGCTGCTGTGCGATCTGTTCGTGCATCGGGATCTGTTCCCGGGCGTCGAACGCACCATCCGCGTCTACAGCGAACTCTTCTCTCCCGTCGCCCACGACGAGCGCGACCGGCTGGCGGTCTCCGACCAGGTCCACTCGCTGGGGCGCGGGTTGATGCGGCTCTCCGCTCCGGAAGCGCCTCGCTACGCCATGCTTGCCGCGTACGTCTTTGAGCGCTGCGGGTGGGAGCCGACCGCGTTCGACCTGTACCGCATCCGCATGGCCTATCCGCCACTGCCCGCCTCGGTGATGTTTCATCATCCCCTGCCGCCCGCTCCCGCGGGCGTGAACGAATCAACGCCCGGCGGCGCGTGAGTCGCCGCCGTTGGGGGGCCGTTCACTTTCCACCCCCTTTTCGCCTCATGGAGACACGAAGGATGGCAACCCGAACGAAACTGACCCTCGCCTCGTCGCTGGCCTTGTGGCTGGCCCCCGCCGCCCTGGCCGGCGGCATCGTGCATACCTACGAGTCATTCGGCGAGGGATTCCTCGGCGAATCGTTCTACCACAACGGCGTCACCTACCGCGACGCCAACAACGTCAACGGCTTCTTCCCGGACGGCACGCCCTTCACGCCGGATGACCTCGGACGACAGTTCATCATCGAGAACGCCGGACTGTTCTACGACGACTTCCCCGGATACGGCAGCCCCGTCAACTCGCTGACGTTCGGCATGGCCTTCGTGCCGGGCGAGAATCTCACCATCGGCCCGCTGGCCAGCGTGTGGATGACGCTGGACGCTCCCGCCACCAGCGCGCGGCTCGACATCGGGTTCTACGAGAACGGCCCGTGGGGCAACATCGACTGGGTGCTCGCCGCGGTGCGCAACGGCCAGGTCGTCGCCACCGACACCTACACGCTCGCCGACGGCGGCGGGCGCGACAACCCCGCGTGGACGACGCTGTCCATCGAAGGCGTGGAGTTCGATGAACTGCACCTGTATTCATGGCTCAACGGCGACTACACCGCCGCCCGCGGCATGATTGACAACCTGACGATCGGAACAGTCCCCGCGCCCGGCGCGCTGGCCCTGCTCGGCGCGGCGGGTCTGGTCCCGCGTCGCCGCCGCCGCGACACGCACTGAGCCGTCATCACGAACCTTCTCGATCCGACCGCCCGGTGCGGCGCGGCGCATCCGCCCGCCATGCCGGGCGGTTTCATTGGTCCCCGGTGCTCCATGCGCCCTGGACCTCATCCGCACCGGGCCTCCCGACCTGTTGATGCGGCGTAGAATCGGCCCACGCCGTGGAGTCCCGCGTTGCCCGCTCGAACTCTTCCCGACGCTGATGCGCTCGATCCCGTCCTGCTTTCCGACGTGGTGGCGGGACAGGCGCGCCTGACGCCCGAACAGGCCCTGCGTCTCTTTCACGAAATGCCCCTCTTCGAGCTGGGCCGCTGGGCCGACGCCCGGGCGCGGTTTGTGCATGGCGGCTCGATTCGCACCTACGTCATCGACCGCAACATCAACTACACCAACGTGTGCACCGCCAAGTGCACGTTCTGCGCCTTTCGGCGCGACGGTGATGAGCACGACGCCTACACGCTCGACTACGACGTGCTGCTGAACAAGGTGCGCGAGCTGGTGGCGATCGGCGGGACGCAGATTCTCATGCAGGGGGGCATGAACCCCGCGCTGCCTCTCTCGTGGTACAGCGAATTGCTGGAGCGCATCAAGGCCGAGTTTCCCCGCGTCCACGTCCACGCCTTCAGTCCGCCGGAGTTCATCGAGTTTGTGCACTTTTTCGACCCACCCGGGGCGACCCTGGAGGACAAGGTCCGACACGTGATGTCGCGCCTGCGCAGTGCGGGGCTGGATTCGGTGCCGGGCGGGGGAGGCGAGATCTTCGCGCCTGCCGTGCGACGCAAGATCGGCATCGGCAAGTGCGACGCCCAGGCGTGGCTCACCGTCATGCGCGTGGCGCACGAACTGGGCATGAACACCAGCGCCACCATGATGTTCGGCCACATCGAGGGCTACGCCGACCGCATCCACCACATGAACCTGGTGCGCCAGTGGCAGGATCGAGCGCTGGCGGACTTCCCCACCGGCGGGCGCTACATGGCGTTCATCTCCTGGCCGTTCCAGCGGGAGAACACGCCGCTGGGGCGGCTGAAGGAGTGGGGTCAGGGACCGGAAGGCGACGACCCCGACGCGCCCTTCCCGGGCGACGTGGTGGCCCGGCTCGACGGCGGCGGCACGAAGGATCTGCATCCGGAGTTCGGTCGGCGCCTCCGCATGTCAGGCGCCGCCGACTACCTTCGCACGCAGGCCATCTCGCGGCTGTTTCTCGACAACATCTACTCGATCGGGGCCTCGTGGGTCACCATGGGCCCGCACGTGGGGCAGATGGGGTTGCAGTTCGGAGCCACGGACATGGGCAGCGTGATGATGGAGGAAAACGTGGTTTCGAGCGCCGGGACCACGTACTGCCTGAACGAAGCCGTGCTCTGCCGCCTGATTCGCGATGCCGGTTTCGTTCCAGCGCAGCGGGACAACGCCTACCGACTGCTGCGCGTCCACGACGGACCGGATGCGCCGGACCGGCGCGTGACCGACTGGTCCACGCAGCGGGCCAGGCGACTGCACGTCCAGACCAGGGACGAACCCAGGCCGGTGGCTCTCACGGTTTCGCCAGCGGCGGCGAACAACGAATAAACGTCACCCGGTCACGACCGATCCGCGCGACCCGCCCCCACGCGGCGGGACAGTTCCGAGGTGCTGAACGCCTCGTCGAAGTCGTATACGCCGCGGAAGTCGTCGATGGTGTCAGACGGGGTCTTGCTCATCACGCCAGCGTCGATCATGGCGAAGACGATGCGGCCGAAGTCATCGGTGCGGTGAATGTGCCAGTGCCCAAGCACTGCTGGGGCCATCATGCCGTACTGCGCGATGGCGAACTCGCGCAGGCCGATGCAGAGCTGCTGGCCGGTCACGTGCCGATCCGCGTCCGGCATGGTCTTGGGGTCGCCGTGGATCAGATGCACGGTGAAGTTGAGCCCCTCGCGCACGAAGTTGACCGCCTCCATCGGGTACGGACCCGCGGAGCGGAGAATCTCCTCGAAGTCGATGGGGGCATGTGACTGGGCCATGAACGTCCTCCGACGGGCAATCCTATCGGCTTCCGTCACGTTTCCGCAACAGAATCCCGACGTTGTCCGCCACTGGTATACGGACGGATGACACATACGGGTTCCCGCGAAGATGGAACCTCAGCGGCTTGAGCGCCCATTCGCCCGCGTACCCCACGCCCACCCGAGGGGACCGGACGATTCGACCCCGTTTTGCCGGACCATCCCCGCTTTCCGGGGTTTCCTCGATGAACAGCCGCTGACTCACACGCATGTCTTCACAGTTGAAGGTCAGGTCGATGCCAAGCGCCTGGCAGAGTTTCGCCGGTCCCGAGCAGAGCGCCGTGGCTCGTTGGACGCCTCGACGACTCGCCATGACGTCCAGTCCCTCGATCGGTTCAATCGCCCGCAGCAGCACGGCGACGCCCTCGTCCCGCTCGCCGCATACCACGTTCAGGCAATGGTGCATGCCGTAGGTGAAATACACGTAGGCGTGCCCGCCGGGGAGATACATGGCCTCGTTGCGGGGTGTGCGGCGCCCGCCGAACGTGTGCGCGGCCCGATCCCGAGCGCCGAGATAGGCCTCGGTTTCGACGATCATCCCGCTCAGGCGCACGCCGTCGAGCACGCGAACCAATCGACAGCCGAGCAGCCGCCGGGCCATGGTCACGGGGTCGGCGTCGAAGGCGAGCAGTCGGAATGGCGTCGCACTCGTTCGAGGCATCATTCAGATCACCAAGCCGCGGTCAGGATGCAGAATCCACGTGGGCGAGGTGTTCGACATCAGGATGCCGCGCAGCGGGTCGCCGATCCACTCATCGGGCGGTTCGACGGCGAGGACGGATCGTCTTCCCGCTTCGCCTCGCGCTGATGAGGCGTCCACGGCCAGCGTCACCGTCGCTGGATCGAACCCCAGCGCCGCGGCGCCGTTGACTGTCGCCATACGAAGCAGCAGACGCGGGTCGACGCCATCGCGCCGGTGCAGCAGGCGCATCTCATCAAGCACGCTGATGCGTTCGGGCGTGTCGAGACAGAGCATGCTGTCCGTGCCCAGGCAGACGTTGACGCCCGCCTCCAGCATGTCGCGGTATCGGTGCGGCGCGCGGCCTGGAACGGGATGCCCGAAGTACGTGCTCGCCCGCGGGCAGTAGACCACGTGGACGCCCCACCTCGCCAGCATGGGCAGGTGCTCCATGTCCACGTAGTTCAGGTGAGCCGCGACGAATGGCGCCTCGCCCAACGCCTCGGCGACGTGCTCCACCGGATGCCGCCCCGAGGGCGTCATGGTGTCATCCCACACCCCGATGGAGCGAAGCAGGTCGGCGAACGCCCCTTCGCCGCGCCGCGTGAACAACTCCTCATCGAGCGTCTCCGCCAGATGGGTGGCGCAGGGCAGTCCGGAAGACGACGCGGCGCGGTAGACCTGAGGCCCGCAGGAATAGGGTGCGTGCGGCTGCACGCCCACGCGGACGGGACCGTCGGCTTGGCCATATTCCGCGCAAAGTGCTCGGATGCGCTCCACCGCCGCGCCCTGCGATCGCCCCACGCCGAACACCTCCACGTAACTCACGCCCGCCATGCCGACTTCGCGCAACACCTGCGCGGGAATCAACGAGCCCGCACCCGCGATGTCCCCGACGAGAGCCGTCCCGCCCGTGTCCGCCAGGGCCGCCCCCCGACGGACGGACGCCGCGATGTCCACGGAATCCACCGCCCGACCGGTCCGGACGAATCGAATCCAGTTGACAAAATCTCCACCGTAGTTGACAGGGCCGAGATGGGTCAGATCGAGGTGAGCATGCGCGTTGACCAGTCCGGGGACGAGGACTGACGACGGCAGGTCAACGACTCGGACGTCATCCGGCCTTCCGATGGCCTGAGGCGACCCGGCCGCAATCAGCCGCCCGTGTTCGATGAAAACCGCACCCGGGGCCGCGCGTACCATCTGTGCGTCAATCACCATCGCGGCACGGATGAGCACTCGGTCACTCGACATGAGTCGTCTGCGGTGGGGTCAATCGCCCGGCAAAACGTGGTGGAAATGCCTCGTTGAGCATTCCGGACGGTATGTGAAACTGGGCGGAGTTTACGCGCCCGCGTCGCGCGGAGTACACTGTGCGCCCGAAGGCACCCGAACCGACGGATTCGACATTCACCAGGAAGGAGCCGCCATGCATCGAAGAACCGTGTTTTCACTCGTCAGCGGTGTGGCCATGATGGCCATGGCCGCCGGTTGCGTCCCGCAGCAGAAGTACGATGACCTCGCCACCAGCTACAAGACGCTGCAGGAGGAACTGGTGCGGGCCGAGGCGGAGATCGACGCCAAGAACAACGCCAACCGCATGCTGCAGGATCGCCTCAACGCTTCCAGCGCGCAGTTGAGCAAGCTGGAAAGCGACAACCAGCGCCTCCACGCCGAACTCCAGAAGATGGGCATTGATTACGACGCCCTGCTCGCGCGGGTGAACTCGATCAACTTCGAGCCCCTGCCCTCCGACGTCAACGCGGCGCTGCAGCAGCTCGCGGCGCAGTACCCCGGACTCCTCACCTTCGACTCGCGGCTGGGCATGGTGCGATTCGCCAGCGACCTGACGTTCGCGCTGGGATCGGCGGACCTGCAGAGCAACGCCACCCAGTCGCTTCAGGCGCTGGCCGGCATCCTCAACAGCCCGTCACTGGCCACCTATGAAGTGAAGGTCGTGGGACACACCGACAACGTGCGCATCGCCCAGGCCCAGACGCTCGCCAAGCATCCGACCAACACCCACCTGTCGGTGCATCGCGCCATCTCAGTGGCGGATGCACTCATCGGCTCCAGCGTCGATCCGAGGCGCATTCAGGTCGCCGGCTACGGGCCCTACCGTCCCGTCATGCAGAATGGTCCGCGCGGTGCGGCGGAGAACCGGCGCGTGGAAATCTTCATCGTGCCCCTCACCGCCAATCTGGCCGAACTGCCTCCGGCGCAGCCCGAAACCGTCAATCAGCCGCTGGCGCGCCCGCAGGAGCCGATGAAGTGAGTTGATCGCCAACAAGACGAACCGCCCTCGCACCTGCACGGCAACCGCCGTGCAGGTGTCTTTCCGGAGCGCCCCATTCGCCACGCATCGGGTTCGACACGGTACAGTCTGTCGTTCACGCCATGTGACCCCGCTTCACGGAGTGCTCCGATGCCCGCCGCCTCTCGCCGCACACGACCTGCCCGCCCCGCCAAGCGCCGTCCCATCGTGGCGGATGATCTCAGGCGGTTCGTCTTCGTCAGCGACGCGCAGATCGCGCCAGACGGTTCGCGCCTGCTCATGACGCGCAAGCACGTCGGCGACAAGAACAAGTACGTCACCAACCTGTGGGTGGCCTCGTGCGGGGGCGGCGAACCCGTCCAGTTCACCAGCGGCGGCAAGGACCGCATGGGACGCTGGTCGCCTGACGGATCGCGCATCGCCTTCATCCGCTCGGGCGATGACGGCACAACCCAGATCTTCACCATGAGCGCGGCCGGCGGCGAGGCGGTTGCGCTCACCAGTTTCCCGGAGGGGTCGATCGCCTCGTTCAAGTGGTCGCCGGACGGGCGTTCGCTCGCCGTCTCCTATCGAGACACGCACCCGGAATGGACCAAGGCGGCGGAGAAGCATCGCGCCGAAAACGGCGCCAGCACGCCGCCCCGCATCACCGAGGACGTGTGGTACAAGCTCGACGGTGACGGCTACTTCCTCGACCGGCGATACCGGCTCTACGTCGTCAACGCCCGCACCGGCGTTCACCGGCTGCTCTCGGACCGCGACACGCTCGGGGGCTTCTCCTACGACTGGTCGCCGGACTCGAAGTCCATCGCCCTCACCGCCAACACCAACAGCAACGCCCTGCTGAAGGCGTGGAACGACCGCGTCTTCATCATCAACGTCGCCAGCGGGAGACACCGCGAGGTGCCCAACCTGCCGCAGGGCCCGAAGTCCAACGTGCAGTGGTCGCCCGACGGCAGCCGACTTGCGTGGGGCGGCCGCGTCGGCATCGACTCGGAATACAGCACCGAGAATCTGCGGCTCTACGTGTGCGACCCGCGCACCGGCGACCTGAGCGACCTCACCGGGCACGAGGATTACTGCCTCATGGCCGTCACGCTGAGCGACACGACCGACGCCGTGTTCGGGGCGTCATTCTGCTGGCATCCGGATGGCAGGCGGCTCGTCGCCCGCATCGGCTGGCATGGCGAGGGACGCGTGGCGATGATCAACGTGCGCCCGCGGCGCATCGCCTTCGTCGCCCAGGGTCGCTGCGAGCACAGCATCGGCAACTTCTCGGCGGATGGTTCGCGGCTCGCCGTGGTGCGCTCCAGCCCCACCGAACTCGCCGAGGCGGGCTACGCGACCTTCGGCGCCGCCGACATCAAGGTCACGCTGCGCACCGCGTTCAACCGCCCGTGGTTGAGCGAGGTGGAGGTGGCGGCGCCCGAATCGCACTGGATCAAGGCCGCCGACGGCACGCGCGTTCACGTGTGGGTGATGCGCCCGCCTCGGGCAAAGGGCCGCACGCCCGGCGTGCTTCAGATTCACGGCGGGCCGCACGCCATGTACGGCTGGACATTCTTCCACGAGTTCCAGACGCTTGCCGCCGCGGGATACACCGTGTTCTACTCCAACCCGCGCGGCAGCAAGGGCTACGGGCGCGACTTCTGCCACGCCATTCACGGCTCATGGGGCGGCAAGGACTGGGAGGACATTCAGGCCGTCACCACGTTCATGCAGCAGGATCGGCGCGTCGATGCCAGGCGTCTGGGCGTGATGGGCGGCAGTTACGGCGGCTACATGACCAACTGGGTCATCGGTCACACGCGGACCTTCCGGGGGGCCATCACCGACCGCTGCGTCTCCAACCTCATCAGCATGTGGGGCAACAGCGACTTCCCCGCCCAGCCCGACCGCTACTGGCCCGGCAACGCATGGGATCGGCCCGAGGCCGTATGGAACGCCAGCCCGATCAAGTACATGGGCAAGGCCCGCACGCCCACGCTCATCATCCACAGCGAGGGCGACCTGCGCTGCAACGTCGAACAGGCGGAGCAGGTCTTCACCATCCTGCGCACCCACAACGTGCCGACCCGCTTCGTGCGATACCCGCAATCGACCAGTCACGGCATGAGCCGCATCGGGCCGCCCGACCTGCGCCTTCACCGGCTGAGCGAAATCCTCAACTGGTGGGCGAAGTACCTCAAGTAGGTTTCCTCGCGGAACGAGCCAGCAGGTCACGCGCTGACGAACGTGGATGCACGTGGATGGACAGCCCGGTCAAGCGTTCCACGCTCAGCGGATCATCACCATCGTCCGACACTGATTGACGTGTTCCCGGTCAAGCACCCGTTGAAGTGAGTGACCTGATGGACTCCCGGAGCACACCGGAGACCCCCAGTCGTCGCCCCCCAAAAGCACGCCCGCCCCGACGAGCGGGGCGGGAGACATCGGCTTGACGAATGCGGATGAGAGGACTTGAACCTCCAAGGGATTTTACTCCCACCAGAACCTGAATCTGGCGCGTCTGCCAATTTCGCCACATCCGCCCGGCTTGGTGAACCGATCATATCCGCGCCCACGATTCGGGCAACCAGTCGGATCACGACACCTTTCGCCGCCCCCTTCCCCGCATACGGCTGGACGGACCGCCGGGTTCGGCTCGGCGCCTCGGACGGGTACCCGCCGACGTCTAACGTGCGTTGACGCAGAACTTGCGGCAGATGGCGTCCTCGGCGCACCCTCCGCCCCGCGCCTTGCACACACGCCGACCGTGAAAAATCAGCAGGTGGCTCAGCAGGCACCAATCCTGTCGGGGGAAGAGGGCCATCAGGTCGCGCTCGATGTCGGCGGGATCGGTGTGCCGGGAGAGACCCATCCGACCCGCCAGTCGGGCAACGTGCGTATCCACCACCACCCCCTCGTTGATGCCGAAGGCGTTGCCCAGCACCACGTTGGCGGTCTTGCGGGCCACGCCGCGCAGGGTGAGCAGGTCGCCCATCGAGTTCGGCACGCGTCCGCCAAAGCGCTCCACGATGGTGGTCATCGCGGCGTGAACGGCCCTGGCCTTGTTGCGCCAGAAGTTCAGAGTGCGCAGATAGGGCTCGATGTCCGCGGGTGTGGCCCGCGCGTAGTCGGCCGGCGTGGGGAACCGAGCGAAGAGCGCCGGTGTCGCCTTGTTCACACCCACGTCGGTGCTCTGGGCGGAGAGGATGGTGGCGATGAGCAGCTCGTGAGGATTCGAGTAGGTGAGTTCGCAGTGCGCCTCGGGGTAGCGCTGCCGAAGCGCCTCGAACAGCCGCCGAGCGCGGGCCTTCTGCGCCGCGGTCTTGCGCGGCAGTTCGTCCGCCCCGCGGCGGACATTCCTGCGAACGGTCTGGCGGCGAGCAGGCATGATCGAGAACCTCCTTGCAAAGCGCTTCGCGGCCATCGGAAAGGCCAGTGGTCATCAGGTCCGGGTGGGTGTGGGCGATTCCCGCTGATCCATCCAGCGAAGAATGCCTGTCAGGTTCATGTCCGCGAGTGAACTCTTCACGTAGAACTCGCCCAGTCGGTCGGGCACGCCTGCTCGCCGCGACTCCTCGATCATCCAGTCCTGGTAGCGAACGAGCATCGCGGCCCGGTCCAGGCCAGCCGTCCGCAGCGTGCGAACCCGCTCGACGTGTTCGACGATCGCGTGTCGAACCCGATCGAGATGCCCGGACGGGTCGGCCACTTCGCCGAAGTGCGTCGGATAAAGCCGATCGGCGCCCAAGGCCTGCAAGCGACCCAGTGTTGTCAGCCAGGCGTCACGATCGAACTCCGGCGGCGGGGTCGGCAGTGAGATGTATGTCGGCGCACTGCGAATGAAGCACGCTGCCGCGTCGCCGGTGAAGACGGCTCGACGAGCATCGTTCGTCACGACGAACGCGTGATGATGACGCGCATGTCCCGGCGTTTCGAGCACATCGATCGCCAACCCGTCGAGGTCAAGCCGATCACCGTCCGCCAATGGGTTCACGCGGGCGGCGTCGATGGGCTCGACGCGACCCCACAACGGCTCCATTCGCTCACGGTAGATTCGCCGCGCGCTGTCGAGGAGACGCGACGGGTCGATCAGGTGCTTCGCGCCGAACTCATGCACGTGGATGACCGCTCCCTCGCGGGCCAGGCGCCAGGCGGCTCCGGCATGGTCAAGGTGAATGTGCGTGACGAGCACATGCCGCACATCACGAGGGGTATAGCCAAGTCCAGCCAGTCCCGACTCCAGCGCGGGGAACGTGCTTTCCGGTCCCGTCTCGAGGACCACCGGACCGGCCTTCGTCTCGATAATGTATGAAGCCACCGCCTCGGGAATGCCCCGGAAGCGAAGGTCGATGGTGTGCAGGCGCGACATCCGCCGATTCTACGGCGACGCGACGACATCGCGACCGCGCGGCGCGGGTCTCTACCGCACGCGCGAGATGAGGCGCTCCGCCTGCATCTCGATGCCGCGCACCTTGCTGCGCAGGGCGTCGCGGTTGGGGGCGTAGATCTCCGCGGTGCGCAGGTCCACCCAATCCTTCTTCACCAGGTCCGCCAGCGACGAGGTGAAGTCGTGCATGCCCTCACCTTCCGAGCCGTGGATGATGGCCGGCAGGTCTTCATCCCGCCCGTCGCGGATGCGGTCGGACGTGATGGGCGTATTGAGCAGCACCTCGGTGGCCGGCACGCGCGGCGCGCCTTTCTTCACCGAGGGCACCAGCCGCTGGGCCATGACCGCGCGCAGGCCGGCCGCGAGGGATGAGCGGAGGAACCCGTGTTCATTCTGTGGAAAGAACTCGAGGATTCGGGCGAAGGACTGCATGGTGTCCGCGGTGTGCAGCGTGCAGAAGACCAGGTGCCCCGTTTCCGCCGCCTGAATGCCCGCCAGCATGGTGACGCGGTCGCGCAGTTCACCGATCATGATGACGTCAGGATCCTGCCGCACCGCGGCGCGCAGCGCGGTGGGGAAGTCCGGCACGTCCAGCCCCACCTCGCGCTGGCTGATGTACGACTTCTTGCGCTGAAAGGCGTACTCGACGGGGTCTTCGATGGTGATGATGTTTTCCGAGCGGGTCTCGTTGATATGGTCGATCATCGCCGCCAGCGTGGTGGACTTGCCGCATCCCGTGACGCCGCAGATGACGATCAGTCCCTCGTGAGTGGTGTCGGCGACCTTGTGATAGATCGGGGGCAGGTGAAGCTGCTCGAAGGATGGGATCTTCGGGTTCACGCGCCGGATGGCGGCGTGCAATCCGTTCCCGGCGTGGAAGACGCTGCAGCGGAACCGGGCGCCCTCACCCTCATGGTGGGCGAAGTCGATGCCGCCCTTGTCCCGCAGGGCGTCGCGCAGGTGATCGGGAATAATCTTGTCCAGCAGCTGCTGGGTGTCGTTGGCGTCCAGCGCCGGAGCATCCACCGCGTGCAGGTGCCCGCCGATGCGCAGCACCGGTGGGGCGTGGACCTTGATATGCAGGTCCGAGGCCTCCACCTCCCGCATCTTCAGAAGCAGCCGCTGAATGGTCAACGCGCCGAGCATGTCGCCCCCTTTCCGGAGTTCACGACGGCACTCCCCTGCCCAAGGATGCTGTAGCGTCAGCGATCGGGGGTGGGATGTCAAGGGGAAAGTTCGACGAATCACGTGATAGGGGACTCACGCCTCCGGCAGTCAACCGGAGCCGGATAGAATCGACACGAGGCAGCCATGATCCAACGAATCCGAGCCATCTTTCGACGCGGCGTTTTTGTGCCCCAGGACCGCTGTGTCTTTCCCGAGGATTCACAGGTCGATCTCGAGGTCCGAAGTCTGCTCGAAACGGAGGGGGCCGACACGCGTGTGCATACGCAGGCGTCGATTGGTCGAGTTCTCGCAAGCATCCAATCGAACCCCATTCCCGCCGGAGCGCCCCAACTGAAGCGCGAGGATCTGCATGAACGCCGTTGATACCAACGTGCTTCTCTACGCTCATGATCCACGAGATCTCCGGAAACAGCAGCGTGCTTTGGAGTGCGTGCGCACCCTGTCAGAAGGTGTCTTGTTGTGGCAGGTCGCTTGCGAGTACCTCGCGGCAGCACGGAAGCTGGAGCCGTTCGGGTTCAGTCTTGCGAAAGCGGAAGAAACGCTCGTGGGCCTGCGATCCATCTGGGCATGCCTCCAACCGAGGTGGTCTGCACTGGACAGAGCAATGGATCTCACCCGTCGTTTCAGTTTGTCGTTCTGGGATGCAATGATCGTGGCCAACTGTCTTGACCATGGCGTGGAATCGTTGCTGACCGAGGATCTTGGCGGCACTCCCACTATTGATGGCTTGCGAATCATCAATCCATTTCGCGAATAACCATGACCACCGCCACCGCCGCACCGTCTCCGCTTCGCTCCGCCACGGATGCGTACCGCGCCCTCGCCGCCCAGATCGCGCAGGGCGGCGGCCAGCGCGGCGCCGAGCGCCAGCACAAACTCGGCCGTCTCACCGCCCGCGAGCGGCTCGACCGTCTGGTGGACAAGGGCGGCTCGATCTTCGAGTGCGGCCTGCTCGCCGCGTGGAACATGTACACCGAGTACGGCGGCGCGCCCGCCGCCGGCGTGGTCACCGCCATCGCCCCCGTGGGCGGGCGTCTGTGCATGGTCATCGCCAACGACGCCACCGTGAAGGCCGGCGCGTTCTTTCCCATGACGTGCAAGAAGATCATCCGCGCCCAGATGATCGCCGAGCGCGCCCGACTGCCGCTCATCTACCTCGTCGATTCCGCCGGCGTCTTTCTGCCCCTGCAGGAAGATGTCTTCCCCGACACTGACGACTTCGGCCGCATCTTCCGCAACAATGCCGTCATCTCCGCCAAGGGCATTCCCCAGTTCGCCGCCATCATGGGCAACTGCGTGGCGGGGGGCGGCTACCTGCCCGTCCTGTGCGACACGCTGCTGATGACCGAGGGCTCCGGGCTGTATCTCGCCGGCCCGGCGCTGGTGAAGGCCGCGATCGGCCAGGATGTGACCAGCGAGGACCTGGGCGGCGCGGCCATGCACGCCGAAATCTCCGGCACCATCGACTTCCGCGAGAAGGATGATGAATCCTGCCTCAAGCGGCTGCGCTCCATCGTGCTGGCGGACATGAAGACGCCCACCATGACCGAGCCGCCCTTCCCTGCGGTCGCCTCCCGCCGCAGGCCCGAGGAGGTCTACGACATCTTCCGCACCGAATCCACGCAGCAGTACGACATGGTCGAACTGCTGGGCTGCATCGTCGATGATGAGTCCTTCAACGAGTACAAGCAGGAGTACGGCCGCTCGCTCATCTGCGCCTACGCCCGCATCGGCGGCTGGCCGTGCGGCATCGTCGCCAACCAGCGGAAGCTGACCGAGCGCAAGATGCCCGGGGGCAAGGCTGGCCCCAGCAAGTCGATGAACATGCCCGCCGTCATCTATGACGACTCGGCCGACAAGGCGGCGCGCTTCATCATGGACTGCAACCAGAAGCGCCTGCCGATTCTCTTCATCCACGACACCACCGGCTTCATGGTGGGGCGCGATTCCGAGCAGGCGGGCATCATCCGCTCCGGCGCCAAGATGGTCAACGCCATGAGCAACTGCATCGTGCCCAAGATCGCCCTCATCGTGGGCGGCTCCTACGGCGCGGGCAACTACGCCATGTGCGGCCGCGCCTTCGACCCGCTTCTCTCACTCGCCTGGCCCGGATCGAAGTGCAGCGTGATGGGCGCGGCCCAGGCCGCCAACACCCTGCTGCAGGTGCGCATCGCCGCCGAGGAGCGGCAGGGGCACAAGGTCAGCCCCGAGGAGCAGAAGCAGCTGCTGGACGCCATCAAGGCCTCGTACAACGAACAGCAGGACATCCGCTACGGCGCGGCCCGCGGGTGGGTCGATCGACTCATCGAGCCCGAGCACACGCGAGATGAACTCATCACCGCCCTGCGGGTGTGCGCCACCTTCCCCATCGAAGGCGAGTTCCGCACCGGCGTGCTGCAGGTCTGACACCACGCCCCTCGTGGACTACCATCGACGCGATCCACCGCGCCGGACGCCGCACGCCTCTCCACCTTGCAGAATGACGACCACCCCCGCCATGTCCACATCGTCCAACACCTCTCCCAACCCCCCCACCCTCGCCATCGTCGGCGCCACCGGCGCGGTCGGCGTCGAGACGCTCTCCATCCTCGCCGAGCGCGGCCACCCACGCTCGCATTTGCGGCTGTTCGCCTCGCCGCGCTCCGCCGGCAAGCGCCTCGCCTACATGGGCGGCGAGATCGAAGTCGAAACCCTCGCGCCCGGCTGCTTCGAGGGCATCGACCTGGCCATCTTCTCGGCGGGCAAGTCGATCTCGATCGAGTGGGGACCGCGCGCCGTGGCCGAGGGCTGCTTCGTCGTCGACAACTCCAGCGCGTTCCGCATGGACCCGCACACGCCCCTCATCGTGCCCGAGATCAATGGCGATGAACTGGTCCGCATCAGCCGCCCCACGCTCATCGCCAACCCCAACTGCTCCACAATCATCGCCCTGATGGCCGCCACCCCCCTGCACCGCGCGGCGGGCGTGAAGCGCATGGTCATCAGCACCTACCAGGCCGCCAGCGGGGCTGGCGCCGCCGCCATGGCCGAATTGGAGCAGCAGGCCCGCGACTGGGCCGCCGGCCGCCCACTCGTTGCCCCCATCTTCGGCCGCCAGTACCTCTTCAACCTCTTCAGCCACAACTCCAGGATGCACCCCAACGGCTGCAACGAAGAGGAACTGAAGATGCTTCACGAGACGCGCAAGATCTGGCGTGATGACCGCGTGCGCATCACCGCCACCTGCATCCGCGTGCCCGTGCTGCGCGCCCACAGCGAGTCCATCAACATCACCTTCGAGAAGCCGCTTTCCGAAGATCAGGCCCGCGAGATTCTTCAGAACGCCCCCGGCGTCACGCTGGTTGATGACCGTGCGAACAACCGCTTTCCCGAACCCATTCACGCCAGCGGCCAGAACAATGTCCTCGTGGGCCGCATCCGCGCTGACCCGAGTCAGGACCCCGGCATGGGGCTGGACCTTTTCGTCTGCGGCGACCAGCTCCGCAAGGGCGCAGCGCTCAACGCAGTGCAGATCGCAGAGCGGCTGATCGTCCTGGGCATGGTCCGCCCGCGCGCCATGGCGGGGAGATGAGTCCAGGGTTGGACACGGAGGCCCCGTCATGGTCGTCGGCGAGTTCACCCAGGAAACCACTCTACTCGTCATCGGCGGCGGCCCCGCCGGTTACGCCGCCGCGTTCCGGGCCGCCGAACTGGGGGTGGAGACCGCGATCGTCGATCCCCGGCCTGATTTGGGCGGAATCTGTCTGCACGCGGGGTGCGTGCCGTCCAAGACGCTGTGCGACCTGAGCGCGACAATCCGGGCCGCGTCGGGAGCGGCCGCGATGGGCGCGGCCTTCTCCCCTCCCGCGATCGACGCCTCCAAGGTCGGGGTGTGGGTTGACACTACGGTCGAACGACTCGCCAAGGGGTTGGCGGCGCGGGCGAAGCAGCTCAAGATCACGCGCCTCGTCGGCGAGGCCCGCTTCGAGGACGCCAAACATGTCGCCGTCACTGGCGGCTCCATCCCTCGCGTCAAGTTCCGCAAGGCGGTCATCGCCACGGGCACGCGGCCGGTGGAGCATCCGGACCTGTCGTTTGATGGCGAGCGCACCTGGACGCCGGAACAGGCGGTGCGCCTTGGGACGTTGGCGGCGGCGGCATCCCGTGCGCGGGAGGGCGGCGCCTCGAACGCCATCGCCGTCACTGCCGGCGGCGACTCCGGTCGCGGAGAATCCCTCATTCCTCGAACACTGCTTGTCATCGGGTCGGACTACATGGCGGTGGAGATCGCCTCCATCTACGCCTCGCTGGGCAGCAGGGTCACGCTGGCTTCGCCCGAAGCCGTGCTGCTGCCGGAGGCGGATGACGACCTGATGCGCCCTCTGCGCAAGTCGCTTGAAGCGTCGCTGGCGGAGATCCTGCTCGGCGCGACCATCGATGCGACGGCCGCGGCGAAGTTCGACCGCGTGGTCGTCTCGCTGGGGCGGCGAGCCAACGTGGAGTCGCTCGATCTCGACAGGGCGGGCGTCACTCTCGATGAGCGCGGGTTCATCCGCGTCGATGCCGCCATGAAGACCAGCAGCGCCAGGCACTTCGCCGCGGGTGACGTGACGGGCGGGCCGCTGCTTGCCAACGCGGCGCTCGCCCAGGGCCGCGTGGCGGCGGAGGTCATCGCGGGACAGCCCAGCGCGTTGGATGTCCGCGCGATCCCTCACGCCGTGTTCACTGATCCCAACATCGCCTGGGTCGGGCTGACAGAGAAGCAGGCGAAGCGGCAGGGCCAGCCGTACGCCATCGCCAAGGCCCCGTGGGGGCTGTCCGGCCGGGCGGCAGGTATGAACCGGATGGACGGGCTGACCAAGATCATCTTTGACCCCGGCACGCGCGAGGTGCAGGGCGTAGGGCTGGCCGGGCCAGGCACATGCGAAATGATCGGCGAGGCGGCGCTGGCGATCGAGATGGGCGCGACGCTCGACGACCTAGCCCTCACGCTGCATCCTCACCCGACGACGAGCGAACTGCTGGCGGACGCGGCGCGGGGGGTCTGAAAAAGCGGATGCCTGACCCGCGTCATCGGTGGTCCGAGTCGAAAACCAAATGAACAGGGCCGACTGCTGAGCAGTCGGCCCTGAACGTGTTGAGAGGAACGGATCGACGATCGTGGTCGATAGGTTGCGTGGCGCGTTCAGCGCTTCGAGAGCCCGAGCGAACGCAGGCGCTTGCGGCCGATGGCCAGCCCAGCCAGACCCGCGAGGCCCCAGAGAACCGCCGGCGGAGCGGGGATGATCACGAACAGGTCGATGTCCGTGTCATTGTCCACGCCAGCCGAGTTGGGGGCGAAGAAGAACTCGTCGAACCGACCACGCAGCGGCTGAGCAGCGATGAAGTCTGCCACGTTGACGCCGCCGAACTCACCCGGCACCGTCACCGAGGTGAACGTGCCAAGTTGAACGCCACCAAAGATGGTGTAGTTCGAACCGACGAGGCCGATGTTGCCGGCAGCGCCGTTGCCGTCGATCAGCACGGCCTCGAACGTGTCAGTGTCGAGACCATTGCTCACGGACAGCTTGTAGCTGCCGCCGACGATGTTGCCGCCGAGGAAGTCGATGCTGACGTCGATCGCGGAGATCGCCCAGCCAGCACCCAGCGGGTTGTAGTTGCCGTCGATGAACAACCCAAGGAGGATGGTGTTGCCGTCCAGGGACAGCTTCAGGTTGCCCGTGTAGGTCGTTGAGAACCCACCGGGCGTCGCCGCACCCCTGGCGTTGTTCACGTCGAACTGCAGCGTGGTCGCGGCCTGCGCCGAACCAGCGCCCAGCGCCGCGGTCGCTACCAGCGCGCCCGCAGCAAGTTTCGTTGCCCATCTCTTGATCATGTGCTTCTCCGTTCTCCCTTTCAGGTCTGTTCTTCTTCCCACCACCCACGCCCCGGAGTTGCCCCCCAAGGTGCGTGTGGCCCAAGACCGAACGATGCGCCTTGGGCGCACCGAGCGACCTCAGTGCCAACAGAGTATCCGACATCCGCCTGTCGTACAAGTGGATTCTTCGTGTTTTTTCTGCGAATCGGGTATTTACCGATTCCCACAGGTTCGACCACCCATCCAACGATGCTCCGCCACATGAGGCCCTAGGTTTCGCGTCGATATTGTCCGATAATCACTTGCCCAGAGGCCCAACCCATGAGTCGAACTATACCTTGGCCTTTCGTCCATATCCGATTCATCGCCAACTATCCAAGTGCCTGAAAATAGAAGACTTGGAGCGTATCTGGCCGGTGAATGGCGGTCTCACCCTCTCACGGCGACCGACGCACCGCCAAACCGATCACGCCTGACACCCCCGTGTTCATGGCAACAAGCGGCTCCAGCGCGACAATCCACACATCCGGCCCCCAAGGGATCAACAGCGACACCGGCAGTCCGGCAAGCACCCTCCGATGCGGTTCGATGGGCGGCAGCGGCACCTCGCCGCCGGTCCGGGCATGGAACTCTTCGAGCGTCCGGCCCACCAGATCCCCCCACACTTCGTGTCGCTTGGCCGCCCATCCTGAGGCAGTCATGACTCGCAGTTCGGCGTCCGTCTCCCAGCACAGCACAGGCATCTCATCAATCAGGCGGCGGATCAGCCCCAGTTGCTGATCCGATCGACGCAGCCGAAACTCCGTGAGCCGGAGCTGATCAACCAGCTGTGTGACCGTGCGGTGCAGGTTGACCTGTCCTGGCTCCGCATCGAGATCGATTGACACCGGACGATCCAGCACCACCCCCGGATGATCGGACATCACGGCCCGGTCGAACTCCTCCAGCGACAGGCCAAACGCACGAGCCAGCGCCCTTCGCGTGCTCGGCCAGGGCCTCTGGCGTCCGGTCTCCAGCGCGCTGACCGTGGACTGCGAGATGCCCGATTCCCGCGACAGATCGGTCTGCGTCAGGCCGCGTTGTTCTCGAAGGAGTCGGAGGCGATCCCCGAATGATGGGGCGATGGGAGGTGCATTCATGGCCAATCCTCGGCAGGCACCCGGAACCCGTGATCCCACGGTCCCCTCACACACGACATGATGTCCGTTGAACCCGACACCCCGGTCGCGTCATTCTCCTCCTCTATGCGATCATACCGGAAAATATGGCCCGCGATCAACGGGCAGCGCAAGTTTTTGGCGATCACCGGCAATTTGGATGTTCGACCTCTTGGACGGGATCACCGTGACCTCGCGCTCACGCCAATGGGCCGGCCCGGATTCGAACCGGGGTCTGACCGATTATGAGTCGGCTGCTCTGGACCGCTGAGCTACCGGCCCCATGTGGGGGTACGGGCCATCGTACGGTTCCCGACGGAACTCGCAACGTGGCTCATGTCCCGCCGATCGAAGCACCGGCCACATATCCGCTCGCCCACGCCCACTGGAAGTTGAACCCACCGATTCGTCCGTCCACGTCGCAGATCTCGCCGACCAGGTACAGACCGGGGTGACGGCGTGACTCCATCGACTCGAGCCGAATCTCCGAGAGCGGCACGCCCCCCGCCGTCACCTCCGCGTGCGTGAACCCACGATCGCCCGTCACGGGCAGCACCAGCGAGACGAGTGTTTGCACCAGGTGTCGTCGCACGTCGCGCCGGATGGTCGAGATCACCGCTCCCGAATCCACGTTCGCATGACTGACCGCCGCCTTCAGCACGCGCTCCGGCAGACGCCCGGCCAGCACCCGCCCGACGTTCTGACTCGGATTCGCCAGCAGCAGATGGTCAAGCGAGTGCTCGGTCTCTCCCGGCAGCAGGTTCATCACGAGCGTCGCGCCCGGGTCACCCGCCTTGGCCTCGGTGAAGTAGCGACTGACATCCAGCACCGTCGGGCCGGACAGCCCGAAGTGCGTACACAGTGTGCTGTTGGTGAACGAAGCCAGTCGCGTTCCCCGCGATGACCGCACCTCCAGCGTCGCGGGAAAGGACACGCCGGACAACTCGCGCAGAAAGTGACCGGACTCCAGCACCAGCGGCACAAGCGCCGGAAAGATCCGCGGCGTCACCGTGTGCCCGAGCGCCTGCGCCAACACATACCCCGTGCCGTCCGAACCGGACTTGGGCAGCGCTTTGCCGCCCGTCGCCAGCACGAGCGAGGCGCACGCCAGCGACCCCCAGTCGCCTCGCACGATAAAGCCGTCGTCCGTCCGCTCCACGCCCGTGACGCGACGGGGATGTCGCAGGGACGCGCCCACGCGCTCGACCTCACGCAGCAGCGCTTCCAGCACGGTGTGCGCATCGTCCGTCACGGGAAACAGTTTGCCCGTCTCCTCGCGCTTCAGTTCGACCCCCAATTCGCGGAAGAAAGCCGCCGTGCGCGGCACGTCGAAGCGACGCAGCACCTTGGCGATCGCCGGGCGAGTCGAGCCCGCATACGCCCGCTCGTCCACTTCATCGTGGGTCACGTTGCAGCGCCCGCCGCCTGCCACGAGAATCTTGGCGCCGATCACCTTCGCCCCGTCCAGCAGAACAATCCTGCGAGCCGGGTTGGTTCGCCCCGCCCAGATGGCCGTCATCAGCCCCGCCGCCCCGGCGCCCACGATCACGATGTCGGCCCGTTCACGCACGTCGGAGTGTATGGTGGCTGCGCGACGATCGGGGACGAGAGGGATGCGCATCAACGGACATCGCCGTCATGCGTGCGCGTCGTCCCTGACCGCGCCGCCGCCCGCGCGAAGCAGCAGGAACCCGGTCACGCCCGAGACCAGCGACCCGGCGAGGATGCCCATCTTGGCGGCGTCGAGCGTGTCGTGGTCGCGGAAGGCCAGGTTGGCGATGAAGAGCGACATGGTGAAGCCGATGCCGGCGAGGAAGCCCGTGCCCACGATGTGCCGCCAGGCGGCGCCTTCGGGCAGCTTGCACAGCCCGCTCTTGACTGCCAGCCAGACCGTGAGAATCAGCCCCAGCGGCTTGCCGACCACCAGCCCGAGCACGATGCCCAGCCCCGCACCGCTGGTGATGGCGCCGACGGCGCCGTCGCCGATGGTGACGCCCGCGTTGGCCAGTGCGAAGACGGGCATGATGAGGTAGGCCACCCAGGGGTGGATGCCGTGCTCGAGCCGGTTGAGCGGCGTCTGCACGTACTCGCACGCCACCTGCAGGCCGCGCACCGCGCCCTGACGACGCTCGTTGGTCATGATGTTGTCGCGGTCGCCCCCGGCGTCCTCGAACTCCTTGATGGCGCGGCGGGCGAAGATGGTGAAGGCCTCGCCGTTGATGCGCATGCTGGCGGGAATGGTCAGGGCCATCAGCACACCGCCGATGGTGGCGTGGACGCCTGACTGGAGCAGAAAGACCCACATCAACACGCCGATGACGGCATAGCAGATGGGCGTGCGGACGCCCAGCCGGTTGGCGATGATCGAGGCCACCAGGAAGCCGTTGGCGACCAGGAAGGAGAACATCGAAATCTCGCTGGTGTAGAACAGCGCGATGACGATGACGGCGGCGATGTCGTCCACGATGGCCAGCGCCGTGAGAAACACCTTGAGCGACAGCGGGATGCGCCTGCCCAGCATGGCCATCACACCCACGGCGAAGGCGATGTCGGTGGCGGTGGGAATGGCCCAGCCGCGCACGTTCTCGGTGCCCGTGTTGCACAGCACGAAAATCAGCGCCGGAGCGGCCATGGCGCCAAGCGCGGCGACGATCGACAGCATGGCCTTACGCGGCGAGGCCAGCTCGCCCACCAGCAGCTCGCGCTTGATCTCCAGCCCCACAACGAAGAAGAACACGGCCATCAGCGCGTCGTTGACGAAGTGCGCCAGCGAGAGCGTGAGCGCGTGATCGCCGAACTCCACGCTCACATCGGTGTGCCAGAAGTGGTGGTACGACTCGCTCCACGGCGAGTTGGCCCAGACCACGGCGAACATGGTGCAGACCAGCAGCAGCACGCCCGCAGCCGCCTCGACGCGCAGGAACCCGTGGATCGGGGACATCAGCACGTCGATCGGCCGACCGGGCACATCGGGTCGGAGCTGGGGGATATGGGCCACGTGGTTCCTCCAGGTTCGTTCAGGACGCCTTGGTAGCCGCCGCCGGGAAGTCCGTCAACCGGAGCGTCCCTTCAGGCCCGATATTCGCGCCAGGTCGTCCGTGCGGCTTTGGCGTGCGTGATCGCGGGCGATTCCGTCGGATTCGCTGAACCGGAGCGCGTTACCGGTCGATGATCGCGCGGAGCCGTTCCGCGCCCACGAAAGGAAGATGCCGTGGAAACCGCCGTCAATCGACACTTCGCCATCGCCCTGAAGGAGCTTCGCTCCGCGGTCACCTGGTGCTGCTGGCTGCTGGGCCTGGCGCTGGCGGTGCAGGTGGTGGCGTGGTCGCTGCTGACGTACACGGACATGCGATACACGCGGATCGTGGAACGCGCCGACGAGCACGCCACGACCATCGTGACGCCGGAGGAGCGGCGCCGCCAGTCGATCCGCGAGGCCGCGTCGGTGGAAGCCGATCCCGACGTCGAACCCGCCGATGTGAACCGGCAGTACTCCAGCCAGGATCGCATCCTCGGACTGGCCGTGGGCGTGGCCGGCGCCGCGGGCACCATGGGAACTCTCGCGCTGCTGCCGCTTCTGGGGTTGGGCGTGGTGCTGGCCGCCGGGTCCGCCACCAGGGGCGTGGACCGCGCCGCCGGGGCGTTCGTCTGGGCGGTGGTGCTGGTGATGATCACGCTGCCGTGGGGGCTGGTCTTCGAGGCCCTGCCCTTCGACGGGCTGTTCGTCTCCTACGCCACGCTGACGAGCGAGGTGGAGGCGGCGCGTGGCATCACCCTGGGCGGCGAAGCCGAACCTACCGGCGGAGGCATCTTGTTCTATGGTCGCTACCTGATCCTGCCGGTGGCGGGAATGGCCGGCATCACGGCCATCGGGCTGCGCTTCCGCGCCGGCGTGGAGGAAGGGCTCCTGCCACGCGAGAACTTCCGGCTCGACCCGCAGCTCGAGAAGGAAGTCGCCAAGATCAAGCCGGGCAGTCTGGTGGGCGGCGGACGCACCGCCGGGGCGCTCCAGTCCACCATCACCAGGAATGACGAACCCGCGCCAGGACGGTCCATCCGCCAGGTCTCGCCCGGCGAGCCGCTGAAGCGGCTGATTTGAAACGATCGGACCCATGGTGCAGACGTCCCCGCCCGCAGCAGGTGGCGCAGGCGTCCGCGCCTGCGTTCACTCGACCCGCCTCAACGGCGCGAGGATCGATGCCTCTCACAACCCGACCGCTTCGACCTCACATCGCCCGAAACAGCCGCTGATTCGTGCCATCCGGCCCGATCCTGGCCCGCACCGCGGCGGCGCATCTGGGGCAGCGGCCCTCGTATGCCGTGGCGGCGTCGTTGCGGTAGATGCGACCGTAGACGTGGCAGCACTGAAACCAGATGGAGAGCCACGGGCGGCGCGATCGTGAGCCCGGAGCGCGGACCGAACGCTCGCCCGCGCGGGAACCAGGCGACGACACACCCTCGATTTCCACGATGTCCTCGGGATCGCGCACGCGTGGATTATCGACGCGTCGGCCGCCGCCGCTTCAGCGGCACGCCTGCTCGATGCGGTCGCGCAGCGCGCGGGCGGCGGGGAGTTGCGCGTCCAGCGATTGCTCCAGCAGCGATCGTCGCGTCCCGTCGCTGAGGAGGGGCAGATTGATGCGCACATTCCACGCCGCCGAGGCCGCCGCCGCTTCCGCCAGCACCGCCGCGATGGCCAGATCGCTTCGCAGGTACTCGTTGGACTTCCCGACCAGGCGGTCGCACCAGTCCAGCACGTCCAGCGACCTGACAAGAACGCGGCTGGGAACGTCGATGGCCCGGTCCACCGCGCCGTGCCACGCGGCGACGCGGGTCGGATCGTCCTCCGGCAGCTTCTGCAAGGCGTTCAGTTCGTGGTACGCGGCGGCATCCCTGTCGGCGAGCGTCAGCGACAACTGCCGCGTCTCGGTCAGCGCCGCCAGCGCCTCATCATGGAGCGGAGCGTATTCGGCAAGTTTCTTCTTGCCGCGCGAGTACTCGACGACCATCGACGCCAGTCCCGCCGCCAGTCCGAGCGTGACGGCCGCCACGGCGCCGCCGCCGGGCGTGGGCGACCTGGACGCCAGCGACTGCAGAATGTCCGAGAGCCGCTCACTGGCCAGCATTACGACCCCGCCCGAATGACCGCCCCAAGCCCATCACACAGCGCGGCGACCGTCGCCTCCACCTGCGGATCGACTTCCTCGTGCTTCAGCGTGCGATCCGCCGCGCGAAAACGCAGCCGCAGCGTGACTGACTTGCGCCCCTTCTCGATCGGCTTGCCCCGGAAGGCCGTGATGAACTCCACGCCCTCCAGCATGGAGAGGGCGAGTCCCTCGACCTGCGCCCGAATGGCGTCCCAGGTCGTGGCTTCGGACACAATGGCGGAAACGTCGCGCTCGATGGCGGGAAACGCCGGCATGGGCTCCACGCGCGCCTGGGGCGGATAGCGATCGAGCAGCGCGCTCACGTCAAGTTCCGCCGCGGCGAACGTGCCTTCGAGTCCGACGTGCCGGGTCACGACCGGCGTCAGGACGCCGAACCATCCCAGGGGTGCGCCGTCGAGCGCCAGCGCGGCCGCCGCCCCCGGCTGGAGCCATGACGGCGTCGCGCCGCCCGCGTCGCAGGGCCGCACCTCCAGCCGCGCATGCCGCCCCGCCAGCAGGTGCGCCAGCCGCTCGATCGCCCCGCGCAGGGGACGCAGCCCCAGCGACAGGTCATCCACGTCCGCCAGCAGGCCCAGACGGCGGGTCTCGCGGTGCGATGGGCCGACCCCGGACGACGCCGCGAACGTTGCCGCCAGTTCGAACAGCCGAAGCGAACGCACACCGCGATCCTGATTGATCGCCCGCACGCGCAGCAGCGACGGCACAATGGACGGACGCAGGATCGGCTCGGCCCGCGCCCGCTCGTCATCCACCCGCAGCTCCAACTCGCCCGGCGAAAGGAACGCCCGGGCCGACTTGTCGTCGATCAGCGAGTGCGTCACCGTCTCGACGAATCCCAGCGCCGCCAGTTCGTTGCACAGCGCCCGCCGCCCCGCCTCGCGCGGCTGGGGAGGCGTCACGCGGATCGGCATCGTGTCCGCCACGGGAATGCGATCAGTCCCCACCATCCGCAGCACTTCCTCGATCAGGTCCGCCTCACGCTCGATGTCCGTGCGATGCGGCGGCGCGGCGCAGAGGAACCGATCGCCATGCTTCACGGGCGAGAATCCCAGCCGTTGCAGCGCGGATTCGATCGTCGCGTCATCCACCGGAATGCCCAGCACCGCGCGGGCGCGATCGGGCCGGATGGGAATCGGCTCCGACGTGGGAAGCGGCGCCCCGTCGCTCACCACGCCCTCGCACAGCGTGCCGCCCGCCAGTTCCAGGATAAGTTGCACCAACCGATCAGCGGCGGGGTTGACCTGCGCGGGATGCACGCCTCGCTCGTAGCGATACGCCGAGGCGCTTTCGACGCGCCACTGGCGATTGGCCAGACGCACCGCGCCGGGGTCGAAGGTGGCGGCTTCGATGAGCAGGTCCGTCGTCGCGCTGGTCACCGCGCTCAGTGCCCCGCCCTTCACGCCGCCCAGCGCGACCACGCCTTGGACGTCGGCGATGGCCAGTTCATTGCCCTTGAGCCGCAGCTCTTTCTCTCCCTCGCCGATCGGCAGGAAGGACTCGTCCTTCCGCGCCATGCGGATGATGATCTCGCCGCCGCGAATCTTCGACAGGTCGAAGACATGCGTGGGCTGCCCCAGTTCGAAGAGGACGAAGTTGGTGGCATCGACGATGTTGTTGCGCGGAATCTGGCCGATGGCCCGCAGCCGGGACGCCAGCCATGCCGGCGAGGGACCGACCTTCACGCCGCGGATGATGCGGGCGGTGTAGAGCGGACAGCGCGACTTCTCCTGATTGGTCACGCGGATGATCGTTGACGCCGCGGGCCCCGTCGCTTTGTTGACCGGCGCCGGCGGCTTCAGGGTGCGACCCGCCGACGCCGCGATCTCGCGCGCCAGCCCCAGATGACACAGACAGTCTCCCCGGTTGGAGGTCAGTTCGACATCCAGCACCACATCCTTGAAGCCGTCGTCATGGACGAAGTCGTGCCGCGCCTCGATGGGGAACCCTGACATCGTGAGACGCTCGGCCTGCTCGTCGGGCGCGACGGGCCGGTCGAGAGCATCATTGATCCAGCGGCAACTGGCGAGCATGGAACGAGAAAGGTAGCGGAAGGGGCCAAAAGGTCAAAGCCCACGCACCTTCGCGCGCCGGGCCGACGCGATCAATCCAGCTGACGGCGCATTCCGACCCACGCCTGGCGCATGGTTCCGACTCGAGCGGAATCAAAACCGAACACCGGAACCCGGCGGCGCCCGCTCACCTGCGAGTACGAGCCAGGACTCACCCCGGCACCTCCCGAAGGAGCGGGGCGTCATGCGTCGCTCACGCCAGCAGGCCGTTGTGGCGCAGACGTGCGACCTGGGCCTGCATCGCCCGTCCCGGACAGGCGGTGGCGGCCCATTCCTGATGGGTGCGCACGCGCGAGGCGGGCACGCCGAACTGGCGCATCAGTACGCTGACGTGGGCGTGAACCCCCCCCACCTGGGCATCGGTGGGCGACTGCTGGTCGAAGTTGCCCAGAGCCAGCACGCCGATGTTGCCCTCGTTGTGCCCGCTAACATGCGCGCCCTGATAGGTGAGCGGCCTGGCTTCCCACACGCGACCGGCGCGATCCACCACGAAGTGGTACCCGATGTCGCCCCATCGCTTGTTGCGGTGCGACTGACGGATCAGTTCAATGCGCTGGGCGGCGGCTTCCTGACTGGTGGCGCTGAACACGCTCATGCCATCGTGGTGGATGGTGATGTATCGCACCGGGGCCATGGGGTTGAGATTGCGAGCGTCCGGCGCACCCTTGGCCCAGGCGGACCGCGCCAGCACCCCCGGCATGGATGGAGCCACGGGCGCCCCGGTCGAGGGAGCCGGACCGCCGGTGGCCGCCGGGGACGGCAGCGGCTGGGGTCGGTGCTCCGGCCAGGGAATGCCCGGCAGCGCGCTGGTCACCCGGTTCTGCGAGCAGCCCGCCGCCACCGTGGCCAGCCCCAGCAGCAGAAAACTCCGGCGGCCCAGCAGCGCGGCGTCCAGCAATGACACGTTTTCAGGGTGCGGCGTAGACCTGGGCACGGACGACATCCTCACGCTGGGGCGGCGGCTGAACTGATATCGTCCACAGTGTACCCGATGCTCCAAACGCCGTGATTCGAACGTCAGCACGGGCCTTCCGACGGGTTCCCCGGCGGCTCGAACGGGATGGCCAGAGGGTCAATTCCCGACGTGAACGGCGCTCGCTGAAAGGGGAAAAACGGGGTCGCTTCGCCTATCATTTCGGGTCGTTTCCCACCCCCAGATCGGCCCATCGCGGAGCCCGCATGAGCACCCTGTCGAACCCGCCCGCTCACGAGCGAGCAGAGGACTACACCTCGGAATCAATCCAGGTTCTGGAGGGGCTGGAGGCCATCCGCAAGCGCCCGGGCATGTACGTGGGTGGGGTGGGGCTCAACGCCCTGCACCACCTTGTCTACGAGTGCGTGGACAACGCCATCGACGAGGTGATGGCCGGGTACGCCACCACGGTCATCGTGCGCATCGGGGTTGACGGTTCCTGCACAGTCATCGACGACGGGCGCGGCATGCCCGTCGATCCCATGAAGCACGAGAACCCCGCCATCAACGGGCGGCCCGCGGTCGAAGTCATCATGACCGAGGTCCACGCGGGCGGCAAGTTTGATGACAACGCCTACAAGGTGTCGGGCGGGCTGCACGGGGTGGGCGTCAAGTGCGTCAACGCCCTGTCGGAGTGGACCGAGGTCGAGGTCGCCAAGGGCGGCCGCCTGCACCTCATCACCTTCGCACGGGGCGAGGTGGACAAGCCCCTGCACGTGATCGCCGAGCGCCCCGAAGCCACCGACGCCAATCCCAGGCGCACGGGCACCAAGATTTCCTTCCTGCCCGACAAGGAGATCTTCCCCGACACCGAGTTCCGCGCCGAGACGCTCCAGCATCGGCTGCGCGAGCTGGCGTACCTCAACCCGGGCGTAACCATCCGGCTGATCGACGAGCGCGTGGACAAGGACGGGCGCATCCGCGACGAAACCTTCCACTTCGAGAACGGCGTGGTGGGATACGTCGAGCACCTGAATCGCTCGAAGACGATCGTCAGTCCCGCCATTCGCGTGACGCGCGAAGACCCGGAATCGGGCATGTCATGCGATATCGCCATGCAGTACACCGACTCGACCAACGAGCTGCTGCTGGCGTTCGGCAACAACATCGTCAATCCGGACGGCGGCACGCACGTGATGGGCTTCAAGGCCTCGCTCACGCGCACCATCAACAACTACGCCAAGCGCAATAACTTCATCAAGGATCTTGTCCCCTCCGGGGACGACCTGCGCGAGGGGCTGACGGCGGTGATCTCGGTGCGGCTGCGCGAGCCGCAGTTCAACAACCAGACCAAGGAAAAGCTGCTCAACCCCGAGGCCGAGACCTTCGTCTCCAACGCGATCACCGAGCAGCTCGGCGCCTGGCTGGAGGAGCACCCCGCCGACGCCAAGCGCATCGCGCTCAAGGCGGTGCTGGCCGCCCAGGCGCGCGAGGCCGCCCGCAAGGCCCGCGAACTCATCAAGCGCAAGGGCGCCCTCGACTCCGGCGGCATGCCGCACAAGCTGGCCGACTGCTCCACCAGGAACATCGACGAGTCGGAGCTGTTCATCGTCGAGGGCGATTCCGCCGGCGGGTCGGCCAAGCAGGGACGCGATCACCACACGCAGGCCATCCTGCCCCTCAAGGGCAAGATCCTCAACGTCGAGAAGGCGCGCATCGACAAGGTGCTGGGCTTCGAGGAAATCCGCATCCTCATCCAGGCCCTGCAGTGCGGCATCGGCGAGGACTTCGACCTGTCCAAGCTCCGCTACGGGCGCATCATCATCATGACCGACGCCGACGTGGACGGCAGCCACATCCGCACCCTGCTGCTCACCTTCTTCTTCCGCCACATGACCGACCTGGTGCGTTCGGGCAAGGTGTACATCGCCCAGCCGCCGCTCTACCAGATCACGCGCAACCGCAAGAGCCAGTACGTGCTCAACGACGCGGAGCTGTCGCGCGTGCTCAGCACGATCGCGCTCGACTCCGCGATGCTGGTGGTGCAGAACGACGCGGGTGAACCGATCCGCACGATCGAGGGCCAGGAACTCGAACGTCTCACGCGCCACCTGTCGCGCCTGGACGAACTCGTCACCATCGCCGAGCGGCGCGGCACGGCGTTTCCGCACCTGCTCGCCCGCCGCACGGACGATCCGACCGGCCAGCATCGTCTGCCCACGCACCGCGTCTCCTGGCCCGCCGGGGCCGAACTCTGCTGGAGCGAAGAGGACGCCATGCAGGCCGTCGCGAGGCACGGGCTGACGCTCGACCACGTCGGCGCCGCCGACGAGCCGGGCATCGACCCGGCACGGCTGGCCACCGTGCGTGAACTGCACGAGAACCGCGAGCTTGACCGTCTGTTCGGCAAGTTGAAGGAGATCGGCCTTGACATCGCCGACTACACCGCCTCGCAGGATGAGGACGTCACCGGCGCCCTCAGGCCCGCCCGGTTCGTGTGGGTCACCGACCCCGGCAAGGACAAGTCCGAGCGATTCGACGCGCCCAATATTCCGGCCATCCTGCCCACGCTCCACAAGGTGGGGAAGCGCGGCATGGAAGTGAAGCGATTCAAGGGGCTGGGAGAGATGAACGCCGAGGAGTTGTGGGAAACCACCATGGACCCATCCAGGCGCACGCTCATGCGCGTCAACATGGACGCCGCGGCGGACGCTGATGAACTCTTCACCACGCTCATGGGCGAGGATGTGGAGCGCCGACGCACGTACATCGAAGAGCACGCCCTCGAAGTGAAGAACCTGGACGTGTAATCGTCACGAACATGCCTGACGCCGTCCCGCGCGGTCGGGTCGGCGCGAGGCGCGAAAGACCCCCACGCCGAATCGGAACCAGTCGCCATGCGAGCGATTCATTCCTTTCACGTCCTCATTGCCGCGCTGGCGTTGACCGGCGCCGCCCGCGCCGATGAGCCGGTCGCCAGCGATGTGACGTTCAAGGGTCACGGCGACCTGGTGCTGCACGGCACGCTGCTGCTGCCGCCCGGCGCGAGCGCCGAGCACCCGGCACCGGCGGTGCTGCTCCTGCCCGGCTCCGGCCCGACGGACCGCGACGGCAACCAGCGACCGGCGATCATCACGGACCTGCTCAGGCAGATCGCGGAGCGCCTGGCGAAGGAAGGCGTCGCCTCGCTGCGCTTCGACAAGCGGGCGGTGCTGCGCTACGCCGCGCACTGGCCCAAGGACATGGCCGCCATCGCCGACTACTTCGCCTGGCCTCCATTCGTGGGCGACGCCTCCGCGGCGTTCGTCTACCTGCGCGACCACGAGGCCACCGATGCCGCCCGCGTTGCAATTCTCGGCCACAGCGAGGGCGGCCTGCTCGCCCTCAACGTCGCGTATGACCTGGCCGATGAACCCAACCCGCCCGCCGGACTGATCCTGTGCGGCACGGCGGGGCGAACGCTCGACATCGTGCTGCGCGAACAGATCAGCCGCCAAGTCGATCGATCGGGCATCAGCGACGAAGCCAGGTCGAAGTACCTCGGCGCGCTGGAGGAGGCCATCGCCGAGGTGCGCGACAAGGGGGAGCTCACCGCCAGCGTGCCCCCGACGCTGCGAACGCTCTTCAACCCCTCCACGGTGAAACTGCTGCATGCCTACTTCACGGTTGATCCGCTGACCCTCTCCGCCAGGGTTCGCGGCCCGGCGATCGTCATCAACGGCGAGCACGACGCGCAGATTTCCGCCGAGCGCGATGCGCCGCGGCTGAAGGAAGCCCTGGAGAAACGTGAAGGCGGCTGGCCCGTGGAGCTGGTCATCGCACCCAGAACGAGCCACAACCTCAAGCCGGCCGAAACTATGGATTCACCCGGCTTCACCGGCCCCGTGACGAATGAGATCATGGAGGCGATTGTGAAGTGGACTCGCGCCCGCCTGATCCAGACCAGGTGACGCGAACGTCGAGCCGAACCACATGTCACGGTTGCGCCGCGCTCACAGCCCGTAGATCGGCTTGAGCTTCCCCTCCAGGTGCCGAAGCAGCGGGTCGGCGCTCAGCGGCCTGCCCGTCACCACCTCGCACAGTCGTCCCGGCAGATACCGGCGTCCATGCCGGTGAATCTTCTCATTGAGCCACGTCTTCAGTCCGCCGAACTCGCCCCGCTCGAACTGCTTCGACAGGTCCGGCATGTCCTGCAGCGCCTTCTCGAACAGCTGCGCCGCGTACAGGTTGCCCAGCGTGTATGTGGGGAAGTAGCCCATCGAGGCCATCGACCAGTGGATGTCCTGCAGGCAGCCGCGGCGGTCGTCCGGCACATCCAGCCGCAGATATTCCTTGTACTTCGCGTTCCACACGCCCGGAATGTCCGCCACGGCCAGCGATCCCTTGAGCAGAGCCCGTTCGATCTCGAAGCGGATCATGATGTGCATGTTGTACGTGGCCTCGTCGGCCTCGACGCGGATGAAGCCGGGCTCGACGATATTGGCCGCCCCGTAGAGTTCATCCAGCGAGAATCGACGCACGCCCTCGCCGAAGAACGCCGGCAGAAAGGGCCTGACCCACGACCAGAACGCCCGGCTGCGACCCACCTGGTTCTCCCACATGCGGCTCTGGCTTTCGTGAATGCCCAGCGACACCGACTCGCCCAGCGGCGTGCCCACGTGCTCGAACATCAGCCCCTGCTCGTAGATGCCGTGCCCGCACTCGTGCATGCTGGAGCCGAGGGCGTCGTTGACGCACGTTTCGTTGAAGCGCGTGGTCAGCCGGATGTCGTTGCAGTGCGTGCCCGAGCAGAAGGGATGCGTGGACGTGTCCAGCCGCCCGCGGTGAAAGTCGAAGCCGATCGAATCAGCCACGAAGCGGCAGAAGCGCATCTGCTGGTCGATGGGAAGCCGGAACTCGTTGAAGGCGTTCGAGGGCGGGCGCTTCGAACCGAGAATCTGATCCAGCAGGTTGGTCAGCCGCGTCCGCAGCGGGGCGAACAGCTTCTCGATGCCCGCGCCGGTCATGCCCGGCTCGTACTCGTCCGCCAGCGCGTCCCACGGCTCCCCGCCCTTGGCCCAGCCCAGGCACTCGGCCTTCTGACGCATCAGCCCGGTGATTTTCTCCAGCCAGGGGCGGAAGCGGCCGAACTCCGACCGCTTGCGGGCCTCGGCCCACTCGTGCTGGGCCACGCTGGCGGTTCGCGCGATCTCCTCCACCAGCGAGGCGGGCAGCTTGGTCTCCCGGTCGTAGTCGCGCCGGATCTCCCGCAGGTTGGCGGCGGTGTCCGAGTCAGGATCGCCGGTCAGGTCGTCATCCGCCTCGCATTCGGCCAGCAGTTCGCCGATGCGGGGGTTGACCGCCAGATCGTGCGCCATGCGGGCCAGCTGGGCCAGCTGCCGGGATCGGAACTCCACGCCGCCCTCGGGCATCATGGTCTCCTGGTCCCATCCCAGCAGCTGGGCGGTGGAGGCCAGCAGTTTCGCCTCACGAACAAGCGAGAGCAGTTCGCCATAGGCGGCATGGGTCGATGCGGCGAGCGTGGAGGGGGCGGCGGTCATCGTCATGGGCGGTTCCCATCGGCAACGCGTGAAGAACGGAACGAACTCGACGCGGGCATCATAGTGTCGGCTGCGTCGCCGCGTCACGCCGTCCCGGGACAATCGTCAGCGCCGCGGCTGGCCCGAATCACGGTCGTCGCACGGTCCGAATCGCCTTGAGAGCCGTCTATACTTCCGGCCCATCGTCCCCTCGCCTCCCAGGGAAGGTTCCGACGCCGCATGGCTCTGTTCTTCAAGTCGAAGTCCCCGGCCGCCACCGAGGTCAAACGCCAGGTGGAATCCCCCCCCGCCGAGGGCGACGCCGGCTCGCCCATCCCACCCGCCGATCCGGCCCTGGAACAGCGCGCCATCGCCATCGGCACGCAACTGCTCGAAGCGGCGCGGGACAACCGCTCCGGCTTCTTCTCCGCGGCCTTCTGGTCCGACAAACTCATGGACTGGGCCATGAAGGACCGGAACTTCAAGATCCAGTTGTTCCGCTTCGTGGACGCCTTCCCCGCCCTGCGCACGCCGGAGCAGGTTCACGATCACCTGGTCGATTACCTCACGCAGCCCGGCGTCACGCCGCCGCCATTCCTGGCCACAGGACTCAAGGTCGGCGGGCTGGCCAAGGGGCTGATGACCAAGACGGTCTCCAGTCAGATCACCGGCATGGCGGAGCGCTTCATCGCCGGCACCGACGCCGCCAGCGCCCTGCCGCAACTGAAGAAGCTCTGGAAGGACGGCATCGCCTTCTCCGTGGACCTGCTGGGCGAGGCGTGCGTCAGCGATGAAGAGGCCCTCGCCTACCGCGACAAGTACCTCGACCTGATCGGCAATCTGCCCGCCACCGTGGCCGAGTGGCCCGCCAACCCCCGGCTGGAGACCGACCACCTCGGCCCCATCCCGCGCGTCAACGTCTCCATCAAGATTTCCTCGCTCTACGCCCGCACCGACCCCATCGCCTTCGAGGGCTCCATCCGCGGACTGATGGACACGCTCGTCCCCGTGCTCGAAGCGGCGAGGAAGAACCACGTCTTCATCAACTTCGACATGGAGCAGTTCGCCCTCAAGGACCTGACGCTCGAACTCTTCATGCGATGCTGCGAGAAGGTCGACTTCCAGGCCGGCCTCGCCATGCAGGCGTACCTGCGCAGCGGCGAGGACGACGCCCGCCGCATCATCGACTGGTCCAAGCGCACCGGACGCCAGGTGACCGTGCGGCTGGTGAAGGGCGCGTACTGGGACTACGAAACCATCCACGCCGAGCAGCAGGGCTGGCCCGTCCCCGTGTGGAGCCGCAAGATCGACACCGACGCCTGCTTCGAGCGCATGGCGTCGCTCTTCGTCGCCTCCACGCCGCGCACCAGGGGCGAAGGCGGCGTCAAACTCGCGCTCGGCTCGCATAACGCGCGCTCCATCGCGGCCACGCTGGCGATGGTGGAAAAACAGGGTCTGCCCGACAGCGCCATTGAACTGCAGATGCTGCACGGCATGGCGGACCAGTTGAAGCTGGCCGCCCTCGACTTCGCCGGACGCTCCCTGCGCGTGCGCGAGTACGTGCCCGTGGGCGAGATGATCCCCGGCATGGCGTATCTCGTCCGCCGCCTGCTGGAGAACACCAGCAACGAATCGTGGCTCAAGGCCGGCTTCATGGATCAGGCCTCGCCCGAGACGCTGCTCGCCTCGCCCCACCGCCGCTTCGCCAGCGACCCCGGCATCGAGCGCATCGAGCGCGCCCCCGAGCGTCACGCCCTCTCCCCCGCCGCCAGGGGCGTGGGCGACGAGCGGCCGTTCTTCACCGAGCCCCTGCGCGACTTCTCGAAGGAAACCAGCCGCGCCCGCTTCCGCGAGGCCGTGGAGCGGGCCTCTGTGCCCGTTGTCAAGAACGACTCCACCATTGAGCAGGCCAAGGCCGCCGTCGCCCGGGCCCAGTCCGCCTTTCCCGCCTGGCGGGACGCCGACCCCCGACTTCGCGCCGATGTCCTCATCCGCGCCGCGCAGCTCATGCGCTCCCGCCGCGATGAACTGGCCGGCATCATCATCAAGGAATCGGGCAAGACCTGGCGCGAGGCGGATGCGGATGTCTGCGAGGCCATCGACTTCTGCGAGTACTACGCCCGCCTTGCGCCCTCGCTCTTCGACGCCGAACGCCTGGGCCGCTTCGTGGGCGAACTCGACCAGACCTTCCACCAGCCGCGCGGCGTGGCCGTGGTCATCTCACCCTGGAACTTCCCGCTGGCGATCTGCGCCGGCATGACCGTCGCCGCCCTCGTCACGGGCAACACCGTCATCGTGAAGCCCGCCGAGCAGACGCCCGGCATCGCCAAGATTCTCTGCGAGATTCTCTGGCAGGCCCTCGGAACCCGGAACCCGGAACTCGGAACTTCACCCCACGACATCCTCCACTTCCTTCCCGGCCAGGGCGAAACCGTCGGCGCCGCCCTCGTGCGCCATCCGGGGGTCGCCCTCATCGCCTTCACCGGCTCCAAGGCCGTCGGGCTCGACATCATCCAGGCCGCCGGCGTCACCCCCGACGAGCAACTCCACGTCAAGAAGGTCGTCTGCGAGATGGGCGGCAAGAACGCCATCATCATCGACGCCTCCGCCGACCTGGATGAAGCCGTGCTCGGCGTGCGGCAGTCGGCCTTCGGCTTCCAGGGGCAGAAGTGCTCCGCCTGCTCGCGCGTCATCGTGGTCGAGTCCGCCCACGACACGTTCCTGCACCGGCTGGTCGAGTCCACCCGCGCCCTGGTCATCGGCGACCCGCGCGACCCCGGCACCGACATCGGCCCCGTCATCGATGAAGAAGCCGCGCGGAAGATCCGCTCGTACATCGAGATCGGCCGGCGGGAAGGGAAGCTCGAACTGGCGATGGAGTATGGGGGAGACGGAAGCCATCAGCCATCAGCCATCAGCCGTCAGCACTCCTTCGTCGGCCCGCACATCTTCTCCGGCATCCGGCCCGAACACCGGCTGGCGCAGGAGGAGATCTTCGGCCCCGTCCTCGCCGTCATCAAGGTGAAGGACTTCGATGAAGCCCTCGCGGTGGCCAACGGCACGCCGTACAAGCTCACGGGCGGCGTGTTCTCGCGCAAGCCCTCGCACCTGGAGCGCGCCCGCCGCGAGTTCCGCGTGGGCAACCTCTACCTCAACCGCGGCATCACCGGCGCGCTGGTCGGCCGCCAGCCCTTCGGCGGCTTCGGCATGTCCGGCGTCGGCTCCAAGGCGGGCGGCAAGGACTACCTGCTCCACTTCGTCGAGCCGCGCGCCATCTGCGAGAACACGATGCGGCGGGGTTTCGCGCCGGAGTTGTGAACGTGCGGGAGGATTCACCGCAGAGGCGCGGAGGGAAGAACGAGTTGGTGTTCTGATTGAGTCCACGCATGGACACGGATGAACGCGGATGAGGTGAGCCAGGCGCCCGTGTGCCACGGCTGTCCAGCCGTGCGAACCCGAGACTGACGCACGTTCACCGCGCGACTGCTCGGCCGTCACGCCCGGTCCGACCCCCCCCAACCGGTCCCCCAGCACCGCCATCTCAACCTCGCGAGGCCGCACGGTGAGGAACTGGCTGATCGAGAGATGCTCATCCGCCGCGGGGAGCAGGTGGGTCGTGCGCACCGCGGGCACGATCGCCTCTCGCCACGCCTGCAGTTTGGCGGCCACTTCCATCTCGATCTTCGCCATGAGCGCGGGCATCGCCGCCTTCGTCGCCGCCCGCCGCTTCGCGTGCAGGCGCTGGTAATAGCCGGGGTGACGCTCGCGGAACAGCCGCTGTCGCTCCGTGTTCGACATGGGTGGCGGATTCCTCCCGGCCATGCGACTGATATCGGCGCCGCCCCGCCGCGACTGAAGCGCTCCGTCCGAATACCTGCAAAACCCTTCACAGCGGCCCGAAAACGCACTCCCGCATCACGAAATCCCTGCCTGGCATAACGGAATCCCTGCCTGGCATAACGAAATCCCTGCCCGGCAGAACGGAATCCCTCCCTTTCGTTATGCCGCTCCTCTCTTTCGTGAAGCCGCCCCCCCCACTCCTCCCGCCCCCCCGGTCCTCGCGCCCCCCGCCTTCGGGGCAGCCCGTCCGTCCGGGGGCGTTGCCGCGCAGGTCGCAGCCGCCCTCGGATCACGCCCGGAACCCGCCCGACCCCCCTACCCTCTCCCGATGATGATCCGACACTTCCTCACCACCGAAGATTGGTCACGCGAAGAACTGCAGTCGATCCTCGACCAGGCGGCGGCGTTCAAGCGTCCGGGAGCGGCGTTCAACCAGCGGCTGAAGGGCCGCACCATCGCGCTGGTCTTCTTCAACCCCTCGCTGCGCACGCGGACGAGCTTCGATGTGGGCATCTACCAGATGGGCGGCCACGCCGTCACGCTCGAACCGGGCAAGGGATCGTGGCCCATCGAGTTCGAGGATGGCGTCACCATGGCGGGCGAGACTGAGGAGCACGTGAAGGAGGCCGCCCGCGTGCTCAGCCGGTTCTGCGACCTGATCGCGGTGCGGGCGTTTCCCAGGTTCATCGACTGGTCGATCGACCGCGAGGACCGCGTGATCCGGGCCTTCGCTAGGTACGCCACGGCGCCGGTGATCAACATGGAGACGATCGTGCATCCGTGCCAGGAGCTGGCGCTGATGCTGGCGATCGAGGAGCGGCTGGGGCGGGACTTCCGGGGGCGCAAGTTCGTGCTCACGTGGACGTACCATCCCCGGCCGCTCAACACGGCGGTGGCCAACTCGGCGCTGCTGATCGCCAGCAAGTTCGGGTTTGATGTGACGCTGCTCTGCCCCACGCCCGAGTACGTGCTGGATGAGCGGTTCATGGCCAGCGCGCGGAACAACGCCGCCGAGCAGGGCGGGTCGATCACGGTGTCGCACGACATCGAGAGCGCCTACCGCGGGGCGGATGTGGTCTACGCCAAGAGCTGGGGCGCGCTGCCGTACTTTGGAAGATGGGAGGAGGAGAAGCCCATCCGCGACGCCCACCGGCACTTCATGGTGGATGAGGCGAAGATGGCCCTGACGGGGCGGGAGGCGCCGGGGGGCGGGCGCGTGAGCGGGCTGTTCAGCCACTGCCTGCCGATGCGGCGGAACATCAAGGCCACCGATGCGGTGGCGGACGCCCCCTACTCGATGATCATCGACGAGGCCGAGAATCGCCTGCATGTGCAGAAGGCGATCATGGACCGGCTGATCAACGGGTGAGCCACGGGCTCGGCGCCGGCGGGTGCGCGCGGGGCGCGCCAGAGCGGCCGCGTTCACCGGGCGCCGGGCGGCCGAGGCAGGACGTTCTGCTCCACGATCTCGACCAGCTGGGCGACGCCCGTCCAGTGCGGATGCTCGGCGAGGAGCGAGCGGCCGTAGTCGAGGGCCTCGCGGTCCCGGCGCTGCAGGAGCAGCAGCTTGATGAGGTCCGCGCCGAGGTGCTCGGCGGGTCCGGCGTGGTCGATGTACGCTCGCAGGAGCGTTTCGGCGTCGCGCCACTCGCCGCGGATGACGTGGAGCCAGGAGAGACGCAGCCACTCATCCGGCGGGGACATGAGAGCCAGGCCGCCTTCCGTGAAGCCGAGCGCCAGCCGCCGGTGGGCGATGATGCGGGCGGCGTCGTCCTTCACCTGCTGGGGCACCATCTCGCCGTTGAAGGGTGAGAAGAGCGCCTGCTGCACATCAGGCGGCATGGCGGCCATCAGGCGGCGCTCCAGGATGTCGGCCCGCCAGGCGGCGATGTTGCCCGCGCCGTTGAGCGAGGCCAGCACCAGCAGCAGCAGCGTGACGCCCGCCAGAGCCCATCCCGCGGGGGTGATGCGGCGACGCCACTTCAGGTGGATGTTCTGAAGCCGCACCACGTCGGCGGAGCTGAACAGTCGCCATGTCTTGAAGGCGGCGAAGGCCACGATGCCCCCCAGCCCCATGGCCATGAGCAGCGGCACGCCCTCGCCGAGATACAGCCCGCGGAAGCCGAGCACGGCGAGGAGGAAGATGGCGGCGACGGCGAGCTCCTCGCGCAGGGAGAGGTCGTACTGCCGCCTGGGCGGGGCGTTCCTGGCGGCGGGCTTGCGGAAGGCCGGCGGGCCGAAGCCGAAGGAAAGGGCCTCGTTGGGGCAGACGCTCACGCAGTCGAGGCACTTCATGCAGCCGGGGTCGATGACCATGCCGTACTCGCGGACTTCCTCGTGGACGCGCACGTTGCTGGTGCAGGTGGCGGTGCAGTGGCCGCACTGGTGGCACTTGTCGTGATCGACGCGGATGCGTCCGGGGGCGAACTCGTCCAGCGGCGCGAAGAACCCGCCGTAGGGGCAGCCGTAGGTGCAGAACCCCTTGGAGCCGAGGAAGTACACCGCCGCGAACCCGACGATGAGCAGCGTGGGCGCCGCCATGATGACGGGAAAGGTGGCCCAGAAGCTCTCGGTGACGAGGTGGTTGGAAAAACCCGTCCACGGCGCCACGGGCTTGAGCCACGTGGCCGCGGCGGGCCAGGCCGCCTCCAGGATCGGAAAGAGCGCCAGCCGCTTGAACGAGGGCCAGATGAACATGTACAGGGCGAGCACGAAGGGCGCCCAGACCAGCAGCCGCGAGCGGAAGGGCTTGGGACGCACGCCCAGTTTCTTCATGATCCACGAGCAGAGATCCTGCAGCAGCACGACGTGGCACGCCCAGCCGCACACCCAGCGGCCGAAGATGAGCGTGGAGAGCAGCGCGGCGGCGAAGAAGATGAAGCCGGCGTTGATCTGCCCCAGTTCGAGCGTGTACATGGTCTCGCTGGGCTCGACGGGCGAGAGCGTGCGCCCTGAGCCGCCGAACCAGCCGAACTGTTTCCCCAGCAGCCACAGCCCGATGTGCAGGAGGATGAGCGCCTGGATGACGCCAAGCACCCAGGCCCGCCGCACGCCGTTGCGCGAAGGGCGGATGGCGGGCTTGGCGGACCGTTGATCCTTCAGGACGGGCAGCGAGATGGCGGCGTCGCCCCCGCCGCAGCGGGAGGCGGCGCTCGATCGGGTCGGTCCGGCATCAGCGGGCGCGGCCGCGCGGGGAGTCATGCGGGATGATATCGGCCCGCCGCCGCGCGCGAGGTGCGGTGATTCATGAGCGGCCTCGTACCGTGGTGCGCTGGTCCGCATCGTGCGCGTTCACTTGCCTCGCCGACCGAGTCGCCGGCTCCCGAACTTCCCGGACGATCGGAGCATCCGGGGTCGCCGCACGCGCCGCGCACTGGTGCGCTCGAACCGTCGCCGCCGGGAGGCGTAGAATCACCGGCGAGGATGACTCGCACCGCTCTTTGACATCTGGGGCCGACCAGGCATCGACCGGACAGGGAAGGCCGGCCGTGGCGCGCCGTGGAGCATCCTGGCCACGTAAAAAGGATGCAAACACACAACTGCTGAACCGCAGTACGCTCTTGCTGCCTAACTGAGCAGCACGATCGCCGTCCGACGCCCGATGGGGCGGCGATCGTAGACATCGGGCTGGCTCCGAAGGGCTGACAGCCGCCGGAGGAGCGAGACACTCGGCTGTCATGTCCCGGAGAACCGCCGTCGTCGGCGATTCCCGGGCCGAGAACACACGACGACTACGCGCGTAGAGGCGACCGGCTGACTGTTTCGGCACGGGGGTTCGATTCCCCCCGGCTCCATTCCACACCGGGCACAGGCCAGTGTGCGCCATGCACTGCCGCATGGCGTCTATCGCTTGCGGAAACGAGGTTTCCATCGACATTCAGCGCTTGCGCCGTCGTGCCACGTGCTGACGATTCAAGGCACGTCGCGTCCGGTGACGGTGTCCCCTGCGGTGTCCCCAACTGCTGTATTCCTGGCCGCTTCATCAGGTGAGCCGCCAGCACCGCGTCCGGCTCTGAAGCGACATTCCTCAGACAACCCGTCACTCGGATCAATCACGCCCCGTTCCGGGTATCGACTCCGATCCCGGAAGCCCTCGCCTCGAGGGAGAGGGGTCTGGATCAGGGACAGAATCGAACGTGCCCGCACTCGACCCTCTTCCGGAAGGAGAGGGGATTGTTCGAGGAACCCTCCGACCTGAACAAGTCCTGGCCGACGGCTCGGGAACTACCCCGCCATCAGGGGCGCGATGATGTATCGTGGCTCGGCGAGCTGTCTCAGGGCGGCCTCGGCGCTGGTGCGCGACGTGAAGCGCCCGAACTGCACCACGTAGAGCGTGCGCTGGCGGGCATCGGACTTGGGGATGATGCGGACCTCGCCCAGGCCGTGTCGATCGGCGAAACGCCGGGCCTGATCCGCCGCACTTCGGGCATTGGTCATGTCGGAGAAGGCGCCAACCTGGATGGCGAACAGTCCCGAGGGCGGATTGGCCCAGCTCCCTCCCGTTGCCCCCCCACTCGTTCCCCCACTCGTTCCCCCGCTTCCGCCCCCGCCACCCGTGCTCGCGCGGCCGCCGGAAACGCCCGAGGATGATTCCACGGACCGTGCGTAGGCGAACTGCCGCTGGGCGGCGGACTCATCTCCCGCGAGCTGGTACGCCACCCCGGCGCGGAAGGCGGCTTCAGAGGCGTCCGGCCCGTCGAGCACGCGGGCGGCCTCGGCCAGATGCACGGCGCCAGTCGCGGGCCGGTTCTGCGCCAGGCACACCAGTCCGAGAGCGGCCTTGGCGCGACCGGAGACGGTGCGGTCGCTCGACGCGGCGGCGGTGGTGAGCCGGTGCTCCGCCTCGATGTAGTCGCGCTTGCGATAGGCGCTCAGCCCGGCCACGTAGGCGGCCTGCTCACGGTCCGCGCCCGTCGCGCCCTGCATGGCGGCCACGGCCTTGGTGTGGGCGGCGTCGTAGCGGCCGGCGTCGTACTCCGACAGCGCGCCGGCCAATCCCGCGCTGGCCTTGGGCGTGCTCTCGCACCCGGCCATCGCCATCAGCAGCGCCGCGACAACCCACGGCAGACCCAGCAGTCGGGGCATGGAAGTGACCTCATTCCTGTCACGAGACATCCGCCGCGCCGGATTGGCGCAGGCGCACGCTCCACTTATCGTACAGTCGCCCGCGCTGTCCCGCACTTTTCCCGGCGTCTGGCCTCCCGTTTCCTGCCGAGCCACCCATGCTGCCGCTTCGACCCATCCTCCGCAACCTGATGTTCCACCCTTTCCGCGAGGTCATCGTGGATGACCAGCGCACGTGGAAGGGCTTTCACCTGCTGATGGGCGCATACCACCTGGCGCGGATCATCGAGCGCGAGACGGATCGGCCCCACGTGGGCATCATGCTCCCGACTTCCGGGCTGTTCCCCATGGCGCTCATCGCCACGTGGCTCCTGGGGCGCACGGCGGTGCCGCTGAACTACCTGCTCAAGCCGGAAGAGCTGGCGTACGTGATCGGCGACGCCGAACTGGACGCGGTGGTCACGGTGACGCCCATGCTGGAGATGTTCGGCGAGTTGCCCGCGGGGGTGAAGCCGATCAAGCTCGACCAGCAGTCGTTCAAGGGGTTCCCGCCCATCCGCCGCATGAAGCGCGTACCGGACGATCACCTGGCGGTGCTGCTCTATACCAGCGGCACGAGCGGCAAGCCCAAGGGGGTGATGCTGACGGCTGGCAACATCGCCGCCAACATTCAGCAGTGCCGGGAGTGGGTTCACTTCACGCCTGATGATGTGCTGCTGGGCGTGCTGCCGCAGTTCCACTCCTTCGGGCTGACGGTGCTGACAGTGCTGCCACTGGCGGCGGGGCTGAAGGCCATCTACACGGCTCGCTTCATGCCCAAGCGGCTGCTGGACCTGATGGAGGAGCACCGGCCCACGATGTTCATCGCCATTCCGTCGATGCATGCCGCTCTGCTCAACGCCAAGAGCGCCACCGCCGACCACTTCTCCAGTTTCAAGTATGTCGTGTCGGGCGGCGAACCGCTGCCGCAGGCGGTCTTCGACGGCTACCGCGAGCGCTTCAACGTCATCATCAACGAGGGATACGGGCTGACCGAAACCAGCCCCGTCACCAACTGGTGCCGCCCGCAGGACCACAAGCGCAAGAGCGTGGGCAAGCCCTTGCCGCGCGTGGACGAGATCATCCTCGACCCGCAGGGCAACCGGCTGCCGCCCAACACCGACGGCGAGGTGTGCATCAAGGGCCCCAACGTGATGAAGGGGTACTACAAACTGCCGGACGAAACCGCCCGGGTGTTCGACGCTCAGGGATACTTCCACACCGGCGACATGGGCCGTTTCGACGAGGATGGCCACCTGTACATCACCGGGCGCATCAAGGAAATGCTCATCATCGGCGGTGAGAACGTCTTCCCGCGCGAGATCGAGGAGGTGCTCAACCGGCATCCGTCGGTCAACGCCTCCGCCGTCATCGGGCAGATGGATGAATCGCGCGGCGAAGTGGCGATCGCCTTCGTGGAGCTCAAGGAAGGGGCCATGTTCGATGAGAAAGGCCTGCGGAGCTTCTGCCGCGAGCACCTGGCCCAGTTCAAGGTGCCGCGCGACATCCGGCTCATCGACAAACTGCCCCGCAACGCTACCGGCAAGATCATGCGGCGGGAGTTGAAGGCGTGAACCGATGGGAGTCATCCACGGTCAGCAATCACTCACAACCCATTCAACGCGGTGCGAAGCGAAGAGGTCACGGGCCCGGGATCATCGGTCGGCCACAGGAGCCGACGGCCAGAACTCCGCCCCAGCCGTCAGCCGGCGACCGGCGCTCCTGATCCGCTCGTCCGGACCGCGTCAAGAAGCCCTTTCGATACATGCACTATGATCGGCCTTCCCCGATCGGAGCGACGCATTCCATGCCCATCAAGGCCACCGAACTGAAAGCCGGTGTCATGGTCCTGCACGACGGACAGTTGCACCTGGTGCTCGACACCGAGCACGTCAAGCCCGGCAAGGGGCCCGCCTACGTGCAGGCGAAGATGAAGAACATCGAAACCGGCACCATCCGCACCAACCGAATCAACTCTTCAGACAAAGTGGAAGATGTGGAGGTGGAGCGTCGGAAGATGCAGTACCTCTATGACGGCTCGGGTCACGGCGTGGGACCGTTCGTCTTCATGGATCAGGAATCGTTCGAGCAGACAGAGATACCCTCGGACATCCTTCCGCGCGAGCAGAGCCAGTACCTGATCGAGGGGCTGGAGGCCATGGTGACCTCGTTCGAGGGTCGGATTCTCAGCGTGGAGCTGCCGGCGTCGGTGGAGCTGCGCGTCGCTGAAACGACGCCCCAGCCGCGCGGCGCCACCGTGACCAACCAGTCCAAGGACGCCGTGCTGGAGACGGGCGCAAGGGTGCGCGTGCCGGCCTTCATCGAGCAGGGGCAGGTGGTCCGTGTCAGTCCGCAGACGGGTGAGTATCTGGGAAAGGCATGAAGGTGGTGTCCGGCGCTCCGAGCTGACGAATGCGTGTGGATCGGGGCGCTCACTTCATCGTTCGCTCGTGCACGCGCGTGCGATCACTCTCCGAAAGTCGCTTGAGTTCATCGAGGCGCCACGCCTCGTCGATCGCCAGGACGCGGCGGTACTGCTCGCGGGCTTCGTCATGCCGGCCCGACTCCCACAGCACATCGGCGAGCGCCAGACGGGGCGTCAAGCCGTGCGGGTCCAGACCCGCCGCCTCGCGCCGCAGGGCGATGGCATGGTCCCAGTCCGCCGCGTGGCCGGTGACGCGAGCAATTGACTCCGCCATTCCCGCCGCGGCGGCGACCGTGCGCGGGATGCGACGAATCGCCATCGCGCGCTCCGCCAGCGACAGGGCTTGCATCATGTCCTCCGCGTTTGCGGGCTGGGTCAGCTGACCCGCGATCATCCGCTGCTCCGCCGCCGCCAGCAGCAGCCGCCAGTCGCCCGGCAGGCGCTCGTGGGCTTCAAGCAACAGGTCCGACGCACGCTTCCGTGTCTCACGATGCCGCGCCGGGTCAGTGCGCGCCGCGGAGCCCAGCGACGCGAGACCTCGCGCCGCTTCATCCGCCACGGACTTCGCCCGCCACGCTGGAACCGCGCCGCCGGTAATCAGCAGCACCGTGTACGCCGCTACCACACCCGGCGCGAGCCAGGCGATCCTGCTCGGGCCGCGTGTCGCGCGCGCCGCATCGTCACCGCCCCCAGGTCGGCCATCTCTGGCATTGCCGCCACCGCCCGCACCCGCCACACCCAGCAGCGCCAGCGCCCACCCCGCCGCCCCGGGTTGCGTGAACGTCAGTTCAATCTGCCCGTGCGCCAGCAGCGCGGCGGCCCCGGCGGCGAGCGACATCGCAATCGCTTGACCCGGCAAGGCCAGCAGCACGCGACGCAGGACCAGCGCCAGAGCGATCAGTGCCGCAAACCCGACGATCCGCGGCACAAGCGAGGCGCCATCCAGCACCCGCATCTCCTGCACGATGAGCGCGGCCGCCATCGCCAACGTGAGCATGGCGAGACTGAGCGCTCCCCGGACGCTGGACGCGGATTGATCCGCTGGCTCATCGGGCGTCACCGAACGCACGCCCGCGCGCCACACCAGCAGCATCGCCAGCACGATCCACGCCAGCCCCCACACGCCCAGCGACGCCAGCCAGTCGAGAAACACCGAGTGCGCGCTGGCCACTTCCTCCGGCGCGTTGGGCAATCGGTGCAGCACGTAGGCGGGCTGGTAGCCGTCCGGCCCCGCGCCCGTCAGCAGGTGGTCGGCGACGATCCGCGCGCTGGCCACCGCGTAATGCCAGCGGAAGAGCACGCTCTTCTCTCCCGCGAAGCCCTCTGGAAGCACCGCGCCGCGCACGATGACGCCCAGCATCGCTGCGATCACCGCCGCCATGACCAGCCCGCCGCCAGTCATGCCGGCTCGACGGACGTTGATGCGAGCATTCAACCACAGCATCCCCAGCACGCCCACGCCCAGCCCCGCGGCGGCGTACGCGCCTTTCGATCCGCACAGGATCAGCCCGACGATCGCCCCCGCCAATCCCAGCGCCAGCACGCCCCACCAGCCGCTGGGCGTGCGGGCCCGCACCGCAGCGACCAGCAGCCCCAGCATCACCACCACGCCCGCCACCATGAACGATCCGAACACGTTGGCCAGCGGAAACCAGCCCGTGGCCTCCGGCTGCATGAGCCGGCGCTCAAAGATGGCCGCCGCGTTCGACCCCGGCTCGATGCCCTGGGCAGCCAGCACATCCAGCCGGTGCTCGCGGTAGTAGCGCAACGTCTCCGCGTGTTCGATGAACACCTGCGACGCACCTCGGATGACCAGCGGCGCGATGACGGCGACCAGCACCGCAGCGGCGGAGGCGCGAACCCCCCGATCCCGCGCCAGATGCGCCAGCGTGGCCGCGCTGATGACCGCGCTGAACCACCCGGCGCCTCGCCACAGGTCATCGAAGGACTGTGACGCGTGCCACGCCAGCACCGGCAGGGGCGCCAGCGCCAACCCCATCAACCGCCAGTCGATGCTTCGGCCCACCCTTCGCTCGTGCAGCAGTGCGACCGCGCATGCCAGCAGCACCGCCGCGTCCCACAGCATCATGCCAAGCGGCGTGATGTCGGGACCAGCGGTCGGATCCAGAAGCGGGTCAGTGCCGAACGCCAAGTGCGGTGACAGCACCACAAGGCACCGCATGACAATCATCGCGACGATGAAGGTCGCCGTCACAAGGTTGAACGTCTCGCGCGATGAATCGGCCGGTCGAGCCATGCGACAGCGTAGGAAGGGCGGGGGAGCAGGTTCTCCGAGGTCGGTGATCAGATCGCGGACATGCGTCTGTATGCGTTCTACGCGCTGGCGCCGCTCCGCCCCTTGGCGTGCCGGCTGGCGTGCTCCAGGATGACGATGGCCAGAATCACCAGTCCCGTCTGGCCGAAGACCAGCCCCGCCTGCCACGCTTCCAACCGACCCAGCGAGACGCCGCCCACGCCCGTCACCGCGGTCAAGGCCCAGATCAGGATGACAGCGCCGCGCTTGCTCAACCCGCGCTCCACCAGTCGATGGGAGAAGTGCTGCTGGTCGCCCACGAACGGACTCTTTCCCTGCCTCAGCCGGATCAATGTGACGCTGGTGAAGTCGTAGAGCGGGATCGCCAGCACCACGACGGGCATGAACACGCCGTACCACCCGCCGCCCAGCCCCTCGTGCAGGAAGGTTGTGCGCGCCGTCAGCACCGCCAGCAGAAAACCGATCACCAGCGACCCGCCGTCGCCCATGAAGATCTTGGCCGGCGGGAAGTTGAACACCAGAAAGCCGATCAGCCCGCCTACCAGCAGGGCCAGCACCGCCGCGATGAACCACTGCTGGTTGAGCAACGTGGCGGCCAGCAGGAACGACGCCGCGATGGCGCTCACGCCCCCGGCCAGCCCGTCCATGTTGTCGAGAAAGTTGATGGCGTTGGTGATGACCACGATCCACGCGATGGTGATGAGCACGCTGGGCGCCGGCCCGAGCAGTTCCAGCAGGCGCACCTCGAACCAGATCGTCATCACCGCCGCCGCGGCGACCTGCACGCCCAGCTTGATGAACGGCCCCAGCGAACGACGGTCATCGACCACGCCGGTCAGGTGCAGCGCCAGCAGGCACGCCAGCAAGGCGATGGCCGTGGGCAGCGTCTCGCCCAGACGGGGCAGGTGCTGCTCCAATGGCGGCAGCCACGCCCCCCATTGTTCGCCCGGAACGAGGATCACCGCCGCGATGCCTCCCAGCATGGGCGCCGCCACGGCAAGGAAGATGGCCACGCCGCCCGTGTTGGGAATGGGCCGCAGCACCTTCACATGCCCCTTGGCTCCCGGGGAATCAAGGGCCCGCAGCCGCAGCCCGACCGCTCGCATCACCGCCGTCATCGGGCAGGCGATGGCGAACCCCACGAGGATGAGGGACAGGACGGGCCAGATCATGCGGGGGACATGGTAGCGAACCCCCGGCCCTGAAGCGGGTCGTTCGCGCTCGGGCGTAACCGACTGAATCAATCACTCCGAGGCGACGGACTCCTCCGGCTCCCAGGCGCGGGCCAGGGTCGCGCGGAGCGCGGAGTCCGGCTTGACGTCGATGAGAGGCGGATCAGCGCGCGTTTCCGCCGGCGACAGGTCGGAGCGATCAGACGCCTCAACGCCCTCAGATCTCTCGATCGCCTCGCGCGCGATGTGCCCATCGTGCCCCACGTGCTCGAAACGCACGTTGACGCGCTTGGACACGCCGCGCTCCTGCATCGTCACGCCGTAGAGCTGGTCGCAATGCTGCATGGTGCGCTTGTGGTGGGTGATGACGATGAAGTGGCTGTGATCGAGGAACGGCTGAAGCGAGCCGCAGAACCGCTCCACGTTGGCGTCATCGAGCGCCGCATCCACTTCGTCGAGAATGCAGAATGGGGATGGCTTGGACTGGAAGATGGAGAGCAGCAGGGCCACGGCGGTCAGGGTCTTCTCACCGCCGGAGAGTTGATTGAGCACGCGCGGCTGCTTGCCGGGGGGCTTGGCGCGGATCTCGATGCCGGACTCGAGCCAGTCAACCTCGCCGCTTTCCGTGGGCAGCAGCACGATGTCCGCCTGACCGCCCCCGAAGAGGCGGCGGAACATGCCGTCCTGTCCGGCGAAGTGCTCGCGCACGGTGTTGAACGTGGCCTCGAAGCGCTCGCGGCTGACCGCTTCGAGCTGCGAGATGAGCGTGGTGAGGCGCTTGCAGGCGTCGTCAATGTCCGCCACCTGGCGGATCAGGTCGGTGTTGCGCTCGGCAAGCTGCGTCTCCTCCTCGATGGCGTCAAGGTTGACGTTGCCCAGCGCCTTGATGGCCAGCCGCAGTTCCTCCGCTTCGGCTTCCCATGCCGGGCGGTCGATGGCGGCGGCATCGGCGTCGGCCTGGCGGGCGGCACGGTGCTCCGCCGCGGCGGCGCGCAGGTCGAGCTCCAGTTCCGCGAGCGTGCGCTCCTCGAGGTTCTCTCGCTTGATCTCAATCTCGCGCCGGCTCATCTCGAGGGCGTGGTAGTCGCGGTCCAGCTGCTGGCCCCGCGTGCGGGCAAGATTCAGCCGTTCGGCCCGCTGGTTGAGAACCTCCTGTGCCTGGCGCAGTTCGTCCACCACCGCCGCGATCGACTCGGTCACGTCGCGGAGCCGGGCGTCGCTCTCTTCGACCGACTGCTGGGCCTCGGCGATGATTTCCTCGAATCGCTCGATCTGCTGCTGTCGGCGCAGGCGCTGATCCTCCAGCACGCCCAGTCGTCGCTGCGATTCCTCGACCATGGCCCGCAGACGGCGATCCTCCCGCCGCGAGGCCTCGAGCTTCTCCGTCGTCTGACCCAGCGTCACGCGGGCCTGCGACAGGCGCTCCTGCGAAACACCCGCGGCGGATTCGGCCTGACGCATGCGATCAATCGCGTCGGCGAGCGCGGCGGCCTGCTCCTCCCGCAGCCGGTCAAGCGAGGCGATGCGTTCGCTCAACTCGGCGCACTCGCGGGCAAGCGCCTCGCCCTGCGATGAGAAGTCCGCGACCTCCTTGGCAAGCGACGCGATGACGCGATTCTGCCGCTCCAGCTCATGGTCCAGCCGCTGAATCTGGTAGGTGCAATCGACCACGTCGCGCTGGCGCTGCGCCAGCGACGCCGAAGCCGCCGAGAGCGACGCCTCCGCCTCCCTGGCCTGGGAGGAGATCGCCTCCAGCGACGCCGCACGCTCGGCGATCCGTGCGTCGAGCGAGCCGATCTGCTCCGTGAGCAGCTGCAGTTCGACACGCCGGGTGAGAAGCCCATCCACCGCCGCGGCCCCGGCCGCGCCGCGCGTGATGACGCGGCCGTCCGGCTCCAGCACGTCGCCTTCGGGCGTGACGAAGCGGCAGCCGCGCAGCGGCCCCGCGCCAAGCAGCAGGGCGGCGTCCAGCGAGCCGACAACCAGCGTGCGGCCCAGCAGGCGCTGCGCGATGTCGCCCGCTTCGGGCTTCACGCGAACCAGGTCGAGCACCCGCGAGACACCGGCCGGCAGTTCCAACGGAGCCCCACCCGCCGCGTCGCCTGAAAGCCGCGCCGCGAACCGGACCGGACCGCGGAGCGATCGGGCTTCGCTGGCGAAGGCGTCGGACGAACCGAGCCGGTCGATGACGATGAGTTCCAGATCGGGACCAAGCGCCGCCTCGACGATGGCCGCGTGCTGGCGCGTGGTGTCGAGGAAGTCCGCCAGCAGGCCGATGACGCCCGGGAATCGCCGCGGGTTATCGAGCACCTGCTTGGCCGCGTCCCCCAGTCCCTCGTGCGCCGCCTGCATCTCGGCGAGCAGGTGACGACGGGATTCCAGACCGGCGCGGTCATGCCGCAGCTCAGCCAGAGCGGCAGCCAGTTCCGCCTGTCGATCCCCCAGCGAGCCGAGCGCCGCTTCCGCCCGCTGAACAACGGCGGCCAGTTCCTCGGCCTGCTCGTTCGCGGCGGCCGCCGACTGGATCGCATCCTGCCGCTGGGACCGGATGGACTCGAGTTCCGAGGCCACTTCCTCCTGCTTGGCGCGCACGCGGGCGACCTGCTCGTCGAGGGAAGATCGCCTCGCTTCCGTTGACTGCAGCCGCGCCGTCAGTTGCGCCTGCTCACGCTCGATCCGCGCGACGGTGTCGCGAGCCAGATCATGTGCCTGGCGGGAGGCGATCACGGCGTGCTGGGCGACGGCGTGATCCTTCGCGGCGGATTCGGCTTCGCGCTCCGCCGCGGCGGCCTGCTCGACCAGCACCGCCAGCGAGTCCCGCAGGTCAGCCAGATCAGCGGACAGCGACTCGACCCGCCGCGACAGTTCCTCGCGGGCGGCATCGTCATCGTGAACGTGGGCCTTCGCCTCTTCGAGATTGCGCCGGGTCAGGTCGCGGCGCTGTTCGGCGTTGCGCCGGTTGGCTACATGCTCCAGCCGCTGCTGCTCCATGTCGCGCTGACGGCGCTCGACCTCATGCCGCGCAATCTCCGCCTGCTGCTTCTCGTCCTCGGCGGCGACGATCAGTCCAGCCAATTCGGTCCGCTGGGCTTCGAGATCGGTCAGACGGCTGGTCAGACCATGCAGACGATCGCACAGATCGTGGTAATCCTCGAAGGCCAGTTCCGTGCGGAGGAAGCGGTGTCGCTCGTCGAGTTCCTTGAAGCGGCGGGCCTTCTCCGCCTGCGATTTGACAATGCGCAGACGCCGCTCGGTCGAGGCCAGTTCCTCGCGCACCACGACGAGGTGGCGTTCGGACGACTCCAGTTTGCGCTGGGCCTCGATGCGGCGCGCCTTGAACTTCGCCACGCCCGCGGCCTCCTCGAAGATGGCCCGACGATCGAAGGCGTTGGCGACCAGCATGGCGTCCACCTTGCCCTGCTCGATGATCGAGTAGGCGTCGGTGCCGATGCCGGTGTCGAGGAAGAGCTCCTTGATGTCGCGCAGGCGGGCCTTGTCGCCGTTGATGAGGTACTCGCTGCGCCCATCGCGGTAGAGGCGACGCGTGACCTCCACCACGTCGGTGTCCACGGGCAGAGCGCGGCGGTCGCGCAGGTCGGTCGCCTCCGGGTTTTCGACAGGGTTGTCAAAGGTCAGCGTGACGCTCGCCGCCCCCATCGGTTTGCGGGCGGCGGAACCGGCGAAGATGACGTCCAGCATCTCCGAGCCGCGCAGCGACTTGGCCGATCGCTCTCCCAGCACCCACTTGATGCTGTCCACCACGTTGGACTTGCCGCACCCGTTGGGACCGACGATCCCCGTGATGGGGGCGTCGAACCGGAACTCGGTGACATCGGCGAACGACTTGAAACCCGAAATGGTGAGCTTCGCCAGCCGCATGCGGCGCTGACCTCCTGTCAACGGCAGGCCGCCCTTCCGTGGGCGGCCAGGTGTCTGGTTCCTATCGGATCGGCTCACCGGAAAACTGCACAAGGCGTCGTGACATCCGATGCCGCGCCCACCCTCACCGGCCAGGGGGTGCATCGGAACCTCCGCTTGCCGGCCCCTGATCCCGCCGGATGGGGGCCAGCACCCCGCCGCCGTCGATCGCGGAGCCGCCCTGATCCCCCGGCGTCGGCGAAGGCGCCGGGGGCAACTCTTCGAACTCGATGAACTCAGGCCGCTCCTGGTAGTCGCGGCGCTCCGCCATGCGCTCCTGGATCGCCAGCAGAATCCGGTCCTGCTCGGTGCGGAACTGAACGCCCGGAAGATGCTGCGCGGCGTGAATCGCGTGCAGGATGCCGATGGTCTCGGTGTAGGTCAGCCCCAGCCCCGGCATCGGACGCTCGATTGTCGTGGTATGGCCGAGGAACGGAATGAACTCCGTCAGGCGAGGCGAGATGCGGTGAGGCGAGGCGTTCCCCTCTTCATCGCGATACAGCACATCAATCAGGTCGCTGTCCGCGCCGCCGCGGATGATGAAGCGGCTCCCCCACGTCTGCAGCGTGATGGGTCGGCTGATCTCGTTGTTCAGCCCGAAGACCACGATGCGCGGGAACTCGAGCAGGGTCACGTAGATCATCGGACGCGCCGACTCCACGTAATCCACCATGAACTTGCGATCGACCTGAATGGTGCGGATGAACCGCGTGTTCGCCTTGGCCAGCGCCTCGTACGCGGCGATGCGCACATCCGGATCGGCGTCGTCCAGCAGCTCGCGGAGCGCGAAGATCGTGCCCGGCTGCGGCGACATGTCGCCCAGCAGACGAATCGCGTCCTTGCGAACCACGGGCGAACCGGTCTTCGCCAGATCCAGCAGGTGCGGCTCGACGTGCGCGTCGTTGAGACGCGCCCCCGCCCGCAGGGCGGCGTACCGGGGCTTCTCCTCCGGGTAGGTGTAGAACTCGCGGATGCCCGGCAGCACCTGCACCCCCAGCGCCTGCCATCGCCAGGTCGCGTGCTCGAACTCGCCGGGAGCACGCTTGAGCTCGCGATTGATGAACTGCACGGCGTACGGGGTCGCCCCCGTCAGCAGCGTGGTGTGCTGCAGGAGATAGGTGAACTCGCTCACGCGACCGTAGTACGACGGCGGCACGGTGATCTCGATCGATGCGTCCCCCTCGCCCCGCGCCGTCTTGCTGCGCTGACCCGGCTCCTGCGGAAAGTACGAGTTGATCACCTGTTGCAGCGTGCTGGCGGTCGTGTGGCTCGGCGACGCGATGCGCAGTTTGAGCGGCAGGTCGCGCGAGGTCGCCCCGCCGCCCAGGATGTGGCCCGACATGCGGTTCACGTTGGTGCCCGTGGCAAGCTCGGCGGTTTCGTCGCCACCCGGCGTGACGAAGGGATTGGTGAAGATGTCGCCGCTCGCCTTGGCGATCGCCCTCGCCTGGCGGCTGCCCACCGGGGGCGGACCGGGATTCAGCATCGGCCGCAGATCGGTCGTCCACAGACGCCCGCCTTCCAGACTGGTGGCGTCAGTCCCCGGCGGAATCGATACGCGCACGTCGAACCGGGTTCCCTGCGGCGACCCGCCTGGAATGATCCCCTCGACAATCACCACCGCGGTATCCGGCGAATCCAGCAGCGCCTCCGGCGACAGCGAAGAGCCCATGCTCACCTGTCCCACCCCCATCCGGGCCATCTCCGCCAGCATGTGCGCCCGCACCGGGTCGGGCATGATGCGCGACCCCGTGCCCCGAAGCCCCACCACGAACCCCCAGCCATGCACCACGATGTCTTCATGCCCGTCCAGCACGCCCAGGGAAGCCACCGTGCCCTTCATGATCTCCGGCACGTCCAGCGGAATCGTGGCCTTGGTATTGGCGGAGCGCGGTTGCGGCGGCGCCTTTTCCACGCCGCTGCACGCCGACAGCGCGCCCAGCCCGAAAGCCAGGAGCACCAGGCCTGTCCGAGGAAGCCAACCTGAAAACGTCAGACGCGGTGAATGAGGAGGCATGCGTACTTCCGAGCAGGGGTGGGCGTTGCCACTGGACAGCGTACCGCACCAGCCCCCGCGACACAATGATCTTCCCCGCGGCAATGGGCGCTGAGGGGCTCGAACCCCCGACCTCCGCTGTGTAAAAGCGATGCTCTAGCCAGCTGAGCTAAGCGCCCGGACTCTCGACCGCGATTCTAGACCCGCAGAGCCAAACCTCCTCCCCCGAGCGTGGCCGCCATCGATCCACTCCGGCAGGGCCGGATTCTCCCGGCCATATGCGACAGGACTACCATCCGACATGTCCGTGGAAGCCGCCATGCAGATCGTCGCCCGCATCCGGGTGACCTACAGCGCCCGCATCACGGTGTCACGGGCGGAAATGGAGGACGGCGCCATCCTCGTCCAGATGACCGCACGACGGGTCAACGGCCGCCTCCTCGTGGCGCGCGAGCCGGAACCCCTCGCCGCCGCCCGTCGGCTGGAGGAACTGCTCCTCCTTGACGACCGCAACCACCACGACGTGCCGGACGCCCCTCAGCCCTCCTGATCAATCACCTTGCCCTCCGCGTCCAGCCGCTCGATCGTCGGGCCTTCCTCACCCACGTGGATCAGCACCCGGCGGCGACCATCGCCGTCGAGCACTTCGATCCGTGGTCCCTCCTTGTCCGCCATCAGCCGGATGCGCGGCGAGAGCGACACCACTCCCCCCATCCCACCCCCCCCACCTGCCCCCCCACCTGCTCCCCCACCTGCTCCCCCACCGCCGCCCTGCCCGCCGCCCCGCCCCTTGTAGGCGTCGGTGCCGTAGAGGAACAGCGACGACCCATCAGCCGTTCCCGTCATCATGATTCGCGGCTGATTGTCCGAGCCCGTGATGATGAGCTGCTGCGTCTGAATGCTGCGCGGATTCCCCCCTCCCTGACCCGCCGCCCCCTGCTCCGCTGCCATCCAACCCCCCAGCCACGAGCCGCCAAGCCCCAGCATCCCCGCCACGGCGATGAGTCGCCACCGACGGCTGGATCGCTCCAAGGCCGACAACCGGGCTTCGACGCCGACATCGGACGTGACTGAACCAAGGCGAACCTCTTCGGACTGACTCTGCAGCGCACACATGATGGATGGTCCTTTCGTCGTCAGAACTCCTGGGCGAACCCGGGCAGCGCGGGCGCAACCACGCACCCGAAGGGAAAGACCCACCGCGAATCAGCGTCCTTCCGGCTGAAACCGGTCCGGACGGTCATCCTACCGCATGAGCGAGACGACCGCATCGCGCCGTCGGACACATTCCATCGAAGCGCAAGGCGATGGATGCGGGCGTGGGCGCCGACTGGGGGTATGGGAACCGACGACGCAACGAGCCGGGTTTTCCCCCTGATGCCGATCGCATGCCGTTCACGGTCGGGCGGTACCCGATGGATTCCCCGGCAGTTCGCTCATCTCGGGCATGGCGTTCCCGGACACCAGATGCTGCTTACGATGCCGCCTCGAAACATCCGGCTCCTGGCGGTCGATCGCCGCGATGATTCATTGCAAGGTCGAACGGGTCGCATGATGCAGTTTGAACTGAACCACGCCCTCGACGTTCTTTCCCGCACGCCCGGCGTGCTGCGCACCCTGCTGGCCGGCTTGCCCGCCGATTGGACCGAGCGGCCCTACGGCCCGAATACATGGAGCGCGAAGGAAGTCTTGGCGCACCTGGTGTACGGCGAGCGCACGGACTGGATCCCCCGGCTGCAGATCATTCTCGAACACGGCGACGAGAAGCCCTTCGAGCCCTTTGACCGCACCGGGCACGCGGACCTGCTTGCCTCGAACACGCTGGGACAACTGCTGGACCTGTTCGAGCGCGAACGGGCGGATGGCCTGGCGACCCTGCGCGGACTGAACCTCGGCCCTGCGGACTTCGAGCGGCGAGGCCGACACCCCGCACTGGGCGCCGTGACGCTGGGCAACCTGCTGGCGACGTGGGTCGTGCATGACCTCAACCACATCGCGCAGGCCTGCAAGGCGACGGCGCACCAGTACCGCGAGGCGGTGGGGCCGTGGGAGCAGTATCTGTCGATTCTCTCGCCTCCCAATCCACGGTGAGCAATCGGTCATCGGTCGTGGCTGATTCGGGCCTTGTGCGGCGGCACCTCGGGCATCGCGGGGCGCGTCGTCTTCGGTTCGATGGAGACGCGGGAAGCCGGTGTCACGGCCGCACCGAGCGGCGCTCCAGCGCTGCTCGGTCGCTGCTCCAGCCGCACGGCCACGCCGAACGCCCTCTCGAACAGGTCCGCCTTGCGCTCCGCGCCCCACAGGTCCACCGAGACATCCTGCGCGGCGGCGACCTCGATCACGATCGCATTCTCCACCCGCCGCAGCGTCAGATCGCGCACGCGCTGCGTGTGGGAGCGATCCAGCCCCACGGCCAGCCGGAGGATCGCAGCCAGACGGCGCACGGCTTCTCGCTCGGCCTTCTTCAGTCGTGCGAAGTTGTCGTGCTTCTTGCGAGGCATCGCGCCGCGGTGGTAGCGGGCGATGTTGGCCAGCAGCTCCAGTTCGCGCGTGCTGAACCCCGCAAGGTTGCTGTGCAGAATCAGATGGTAACTGTGCTTGTGATGACTGGAGTAGTTGACGAAGTAGCCCACGTCGTGCAGCAGGGCGGCGGCCTCGAGCAGCAATCGCTCGCCGGGGCCGGCCCAGTCGCGGTGCGACGCATCCAGCAGCGACGGCAGCTGATCGAAGAGCCGCAGCGCCAGGGTCGCCACGTGCTCGGCATGCTCCTTCTCGTAATGACAGGTGAGGGCGAACTGACGCACGCTGCGCAGCCGATCGTGCGCGGTGGGCGCGACGGGCTCGGCGGGAGGAAACATCCCCGCCACCATCTCGTGCAGAAGCCCCTCGCGGATGCCCTGATCATGCACGCGCAGCCGGTTGGCGCCGAGGTGCCGCAGCACGCGATCCACGATCGCCAGCCCGGCGACGATGATGTCCGCCCGATCCGCCCCGAGTCCGGAGACGCGGGCGCGCTCGCGCACCTCCATTCGGCGAAGCATGTCGAGCAGGTGGCTGACCTCGGAGCGCTGCATCTCGTAGCCGCGCACGGGGAAGGGCAGGATGCCCGTGCGGGCGGCTTCCTGGCCGCGCTGCATCGACATCGCCGCCAGAGTGGTGAATGTGCCGCCCGTACCGATCAGCAGCGGCGGCGCGAACGGCGGCCTGCCCACGCGCTCCTCCAGCCGCTCGTCGATCGCCTCGACCATGCGGCGGAAGTCGCGGGCCGTTCTCACGCCGTTGAACTGATCGGTCAGACGCACCGCGCCCAGCTTGAGCGTGAAGATGCGCTCGATGATGTGCCCGCTGGACAGGACAATCTCGGTGCTGCCGCCGCCCACGTCCATCACGCCCACCGTCTGACCGGCCAGATCGAAGGCGTTGGACACGCTGAGAAACGCCAGCCGGGCCTCCTCGCGCGCGGAGATGACCTCCAGTTCCAGGCCGGTCCGCTCCCGCACGCGGGCGAGCAGGTCGTCTCGATTCTCCGCCTCGCGCACCGCGCTGGTGCCGGCGAGGCGCAGCCGGGCGACGCCATACCCCTCGGCGATGGTCTTCATCCGCTCGATGGCGAGCAGCGCGGCCTCGATGGCCTCCTCACTCAGGCGTCCCGTCTTCGCCAGGTTGCGCCCCAGCCGGGCGACCACCTTCTCATCATCCATGAGGCGGAAGGACCGATCGGGCGCGACCTCCGCCACCACCAGGCGGATGGAGTTGGTGCCCACGTCGATCGCCGCCACGCGGAGCCGATGGGGTTGGCTTCCCGCCCCGCTGCTCATGGCGTGTCTCCGCTGGATCGGGCATGCCGCGATGAATCAGCGGACCGAGGCGGCGGAGGACAGGCGTGATAGGTCTCAATGACGCACGCTCCGCCGTCACGGGCCGGCGTATCGCCAGCGTTCGCCGAGTCGTCAGGATCGTGCGACGTGCATGGGGCCGCATGAGCGTGACCGTTGGCCGAGGGCGGCGGGTACGCATCGACCGCGTGCGTCGAAGGCGGCTGTGAAACCGTCGCGGGCCGTGAGTCGTCCGGCAGCGCGATGATCGCCTCGCACAACGCCGCCCAGTGCGCGGGAGACCACGACGCCTCAAACGCCTCCCGTCGCTCGGCCAGCCGCGCTTCGACCCACGCGATCAGACCGCTCAGGGCGGCTGAGACGGAGGATTCGCCAGTCGCGCCGGTCAGAGCGTCCGGGGCGGCGAGCGTCTTCCTCAGTTCATCGAGGTCGTTGATCTCGCCCAGGGCGGTCTGGACCTCTCGCAACAGGTCGAGCGTCTCCGCCGCACGATCCGCCAGCACGGGACGGAAGATCTCGATTGAATAGCGCAGCCGCTTGATGTCCAGCCGGATGCGATGAAGCGATTGCAGGTCGGCGCTCGGCGCGGCGTCCGTGATCTCGCGCAGTTCGCCGGCCAGCGCCGACAGCGCGGCGGCCGCGCCCCGAGAGAACGTGGTCGATGGCGCCGCGTCGTCCGTCTGAGCGGGGTCGCGCAATCGGCGCGTCAATCGCTTGCGCAACCGCCGCCACTGCCTGGGCGAACGTCGCCGGGCGGCTTCGTGGAAGACCTGAAGCGCCGCCGCCCGACCGCACTCGAGGCGTGCGATGGCCTCATCGGCGGCCTGAGCCAGCGAAGGATCATCCAACTTTGCAGCCGCCAGAAGCCGGGTCTGCACGTCGGCGCGGCGTGTGTCCGCCGCCGCCTGGCGCAACTCGCGCAGCCACCGGCTGACCCGCTTTCGGTCGCGCCTGCGGATCAGGTTTCGGAAGACGCGAACCGCCGCCCCCGCCCGACGGGTGGCGATGCGGACCTCGTGGATGATCTCGGGCGACGGCTGGTCGTGCTTGCGGGCCTTGCCCACGCGACGTCCGACGGCCTTCAGCCGGTCGCGCAGCAGCCGCCGGGCCGCCTTTCGCAGCGGGGTGTCGGGCGAAATGGGACGATGACCTTCAGCCATGACGATAGGGCGTACGAACAACTCGATCGGAATGACCCGCCCGTCCGCCGCCCGCACCCGCGGCGACCCCCGGCACGCAGCGGTGCATTATACGGTGCGCCCCTGCCCGCCGAACCGAACGGCATGTGAAGATTGTGTCAAGGCGGGACAGGGATGTTCAGCATGGTCGCCAGACGTTGAACGTGGCCTCGATCACGCTGCGCCGCCGAGCATCGCGCGAATCTTCGTCTCAGCGGCGGCGGCGGTCGGCGCGGGCGTGTCGAACGTCAGCCGAAAGACCTCGAACGAACCGCGAATGTCCACGCCGCCCGGGTCGACGGCGACCATGAGCGGCTCCTGCACGTCGATGCTCAGCCGGTGCCTGAGCACGGCCCGCAGGGCGTCGCGCAGCCCTTCGTTCACCGCGCGGCAGAGGCGCGGCTCGTCCGCCGCCAGCGGGTTGGGCACGGTGAGGGCCAGCCCATCGATGACGGCGTCTTCGAACCGGGCCGCATCAATGTTGAGGAAGGCCCAGTTGACATCCGGCTCCTCGCCATGGTGAATGCGCCAGCGGTCGGCCAGCGCCCCCCACTGACCCTGCTCGCGGAAGGGTTCAAGCGTCACCTGCATCTGCATGGCGTCATCGTCGGCGTGGGGGATGAAGAGCACCGTCTCGGCGGCCTCGATCATGGCGACCATCACCGGCGCCACCAGGCGTCCGTCCGGCGCGATGATGAACCGCAGGGGGCGCAGGTGCTCATCGAACTGCAACTCGCCCGAGTGGTGGGCGCGCAGGTGGGCGCGGGCGCGGTCGATGATCCCTTCCAGCATGGTTCGCTCCACGGGGACGTACCATAGGAGGGACAATCGCCGGGAACGGACTCACGCACCGGGCGCGGAATCCGATCGCCGTCCCCGGTGTCTGCCGATGATGGTTCGGCGGGGTGGAGCGTTCGTCGGGAGAAAGGCGTCATGACCTTCATCGCCGTGCCCATCACCGTGGACTCGCCCGGCGACGTGGCGACGTGCCTGGAACGGGCGGGCCGGGCCGCCAGGCAGGGCGCCGCCCTGGTGGAGTGGCGCATCGACCCCCTGGCATCCGAGCCCGAGGCCCCGGACGTACTGGTGCGCCTGGTGAAGGAATCGCCCCTGCCCTGCATCGTCACCTGCCGCATCGCGTCGGAAGGGGGCGCGTTCACCGGCGCGGACGACCACCGCCGCGCCCTGCTGGAGCACCTGGCCCGGTCGGGGCACCTGCCGCGATACGTGGACATCGAGCACGCCCGTTTCTCCCGCGAGCCCGCCGCGTGGCTGGCGGCGCTCATGGGCGGCGACCACCCGCAGCCCGGCTCGGTGGAGATGTCGATCATTCTGTCGGCGCACGACACGCAGGGGCGGCCCGCCGATCTGCTGCGCGTGGTGGAAGCGCTGACGCACGACCGCTCGGCCAACGTGATCAAGGTGGCCTGGCATGCGCGATCGCTGCGAGACAACCTGCAGTGCTTCGACCTGCTGACGGAGCGAGGCAAGCCGATGATCGCATTGTGCATGGGGCCGTTCGGACTGATGAGCCGCGTGCTCGCCCCCAAGTTCGGCGGGTTCATCACCTTCGCGGCGGACGCGCCGGGGCTTGAAACCGCGCCGGGCCAGCCCACCATCGAGCAGCTCAAGGCGCTGTACCGGTTTGACCACGTGGGCGCGGAGACGAAGGTGTACGGCGTGATCGGCTGGCCCGTGGACCACTCGCTGGGGCCGGTGATCCACAACGCGGGCTTCGAAGCCGCGGGGCACGACGGCGTCTATCTGCCGCTGCCGATCCCGGGAGATTCCAGCGAGTACGAGCACTTCAAGGCCACGGTGGGCGAACTGGTCGATCATCCGCGGCTGCACTTCCGCGGCGCGAGCGTAACCATCCCGCACAAGGAGAACCTGCTGCGCTTCGTGGATGAGCGCGGCGGTCGCGTGGACGCCTTCGCCCGCCTCGCCGGAGCGGCCAACACGCTGCTGGTGGGCGCGACCGGCGCCATCGCCTGCCGCAACACCGATGCACCAGCCATCGTCGATTGCCTGTGCGACGCGCTCAACGTCGATCCCCCGCGCCTGGCGGAGCACCGCTTCGCCGTGCTGGGCGCGGGAGGCGTGGCCCGCGCCGCGCTCGCGGGCCTGAGCAAGCACGGGGCGGGGGCGGTGGTCTTCAACCGCTCCCGCGAGCGCGCCGAGCAGTTGATCGCCGACCTGCGCGAGCGGGCCAGGACCGTCAACGTGCAGACGCGGTTGTCGATCGGTTCGCCGGAGGGGCTTCGGGCGGATGAGTTCGACGTGTTCATCAACTGCACACCCGTGGGGATGGCGGGCGGTCCGTCGCCCGATCTTTCTCCGCTGGAGGTGTTGCGAGGCGGGGCGGTGGAGCTGGACGACTCGGTGACGGTCTTTGACACGGTGTACACGCCCTCGCGCACCCCGCTGATCGAGGAGGCGGAATCGCGCGGCGCCCGCGTGGTGCTCGGAGTGGACCTGTTCGTGCGACAGGCGGCGCTGCAGTTCGAGGGATGGACGGGCGAGGAGGCGCCCATCGAGACCTGGCGCGAGGTGCTCAGGCACCGCGAGCCGAGCCGGGCGGAATGATCCCGCCTCTCACATTCGCCACACGCTGCTGGCCCAGGTCAGCCCCGCGCCGAAGGCCACCAGGATGGCGACGTCCCCGGCCTTGAGTCTGCCCGCGCGGACCAGTTCATCGAAGCACAGCGCCACCGAGCCGGCGCTGGTATTGCCGTACCGATCGATGTTGATGAGCACCTTGTCGTCAGGCAGCCCGATCTTCTCCTTGGCCGATTCGATGATCCGGGCGTTGGACTGGTGACAGATGAACTGAGCCACGTCATCCACCGACAGCCCGGTGGCGAGCAGGGCGTCCTCGATCACCTCGCGGAACTTGGTGACGGCGAACTTGTAGACCTCGCGCCCCTGCATGCGCAGGCAGCCGAGGCGGATGGGGTTGTCCCTGTCCCAGTCGAACACCTGATCCGCCCGCATGGGCTGGTAGAGCGTCTGCCACGAGCCCCCGTCGGCGGACATGGTCTGGTACTGGCACCCGCGCGAGGCGTCGGGGTCGGGCGTCAGAATCACCGCGCCGGCGGCGTCGCCGAACAGGATTGACACGGTCCGCTCGCTGGTGTCTGTGATGTTGGTGAGCACGTCGCAGCCCACCACGCCCACGGCCTTGTAGCGACCGGAACGGACCAGGGTGTCCCCCACGTTGAGCGAGTACACGAAGCCGCTGCACCCGGCGACCAGGTCGAACGCGCCGGCGTGACGGATGCCCATTCTTCCGGCGATGCGGCAGGAGGTGGATGGGATGTTCATTTCCTGCGTGCAGCAGCCGACGATGAGCAGGTCCAGGTCATCCGGCTTCATGCCCGCGGCGTCGAGGGCTCGCTCAAGCGACTGCATGCTCAGTTCGACGGTGTGATCGCCCGGCTCGGTGAAGCGGTGACGCTGCACGATGCCGGTGCGCTGGATGATCCACTCGTGCGACGTGTCAAGTTCCCGCGCCAGGTCGAAGTTGGTGACGACGCGATCGGGAACGGCGGACCCGGTTCCGGCGATCCGCACGCCGAGAGGTGCTGGGGCGCTCATTCGATCATGGCTTCCATCGCGCCCAGGCGCTCGGCGATCGCCTCGTTCACGCCCGTGGCGGCGATATTCTTGGTCGTGCGCACGGCGGCGTGGATGGTGCGCCCCACGCTCGACCCGTGACTGATGAGGCACACGCCATTGACCCCCAGCAGCGGCGCGCCGCCGTACTCGTGGTAGTCGTGCTTCTCGTAGATGCGCTTGACGATGGGGCCGAGCCGCCTGGCCAGGTCGGGATCGACCGCCGCCACCTCGCGGGCGATGGCCTTGAAGATGCCCGCCGACAGCCCCTCGGCGAGCTTGATCATGACATTGCCCACCACGCCGTCGGTGATGACCACGTCGGCGGCGCCCTCGAAGACCTCGCGCCCCTCGACGTAGCCGATGAAGTTGACGCGCTCGTCGCGGCGCAGCAGGTCGCGGGCCTGCTGCATGTCGGTGGTGCCCTTCTGCTCCTCGCTGCCCACGTTCATGATGGCCACGCGCGGCTGGTCGATGCCCACCACGCGCCGGGCGAAGATGTCGCCCATCACGCCGTACTGCGCCAGGTGATGGGGCTTGGGCTCGATGTTGGCCCCCACGTCGATGAGCACGATGGGCCCGGAAAACGTGGGCACGGTCACGGCGATGCCGGGACGATGCACGTTGGGCAGACGGCGCATGTGCATCTGGGCCGCGCTCACGCACGCGCCGGTGTTGCCGGCGGAGATGATGCCGTCCAGCGGGTTCTCATGCTTGCGGCTGGCGTGCTGCGCCATCACCACCAGCGAACTGTCCTTCTTGGTGCGCACCGCCTCGACGGGCGGCTCATCCATGCCGATGGACTCGGTGGTGTGAACGATGGTCAGGCGGGGGTCGTCGATGCCCGCTTCGCGGAGCCGGGCGCGGATGACGGTCTCGTCACCGAAGAGGCGAAGCTCGTCCTCCGGCGCCAGTGAGGGAATGGCCAGCAGCACGCCGTCAAGGATGGCCTGCGGCGCGAAATCCCCGCCCATCACGTCGAGGCCGATCCGCATGGGTTCACTCGCCCTGGATGGCCTTCACCTGGAGACCGGGGCGCACGTAGCCGCACGAGCGACAGGCGCTGTGAGGCGTGCGGGCGGCGCCGCAGTTGGGGCACGCCACCGTGTGGATGCCGCGAAGCGCCTGATGGGCCCGGCGGCGTCGCTTGCGGCCGGGGGATGTCCTGTGGGTTGGTTGCATCGAAGAATCCTCGCAAGCCGCCGGGGCTGATGAACGAAACCCGAGGCCCGAACACGCCAGCCGACTTGGGGCGGGCTCCGCACCCCCGGACCCGGCTTCTCTCCCGCTCAGACGGGAACCGGCAAGGGTAGAGAACACGCTCCCTCCGGTCAAGACGGAACGACGATGGACGGATTCGCCTCCCCGCACTGCTTGACCCCTCCCGCCGGTGCGGTAGAGTCACGTTCTCGGCCCTGCCGAAGCCCTGTTAGCTCAGTTGGTAGAGCAGCTGACTCTTAATCAGCGGGTCCTAGGTTCGAGTCCTAGACAGGGCATGCCGTTGTGCGGGCCCCGGATGGCTCCGGGGCCTGCGTTCTTTGGTCGTCGGCCGTGCCGACGCTTGGATCAGCGCCCGACCTGGGCCGAGGCGATCCGCCACATGTCGTCGAACCGATGGCTCATCCGGAGTGATCGCGGCGAACATCGCTGCTGGTGGTGCGGCGCCGATCCCCTGTACGTCGCCTACCACGATGACGAGTGGGGACGACCCACCCTGCCGGACGCGCCGGATGACATCCGGCTGTTCGAGAAGCTCTGTCTGGAAGGGTTTCAGGCGGGGCTGTCTTGGCTCACGATCCTGCGGAAACGTCCCGCCTTTCGCGAGGTCTTTCACGGGTTCGATCCCCATCGCGTCGCCCGCATGTCGTCACGCGACGTGACGCGCCTGCTGCACGACAGTCGCATCGTGCGCCACCGCGGCAAGATTGAATCGACGATCAACAACGCCAGACGGGCGATTGAGATCATCGAACGGGAGGGTTCACTCGCCCGGCGTCTGTGGTCATTCGCGCCGCCGATGGACCGCCGCCCGCCGCACCGGACTGGCGAGACCATTCCGCCCAGCACGCCTGAATCGAAGGCGCTGAGCAAGGCGCTGCGCCAGGCGGGATGGACCTTCGTTGGCCCGACAACCATGTACGCCTTCATGCAGGCGGTCGGGATGGTCAACGACCACCTGGTGGGATGTGTACGGCACGACCGGGTCGAGGTCGAACGGCGTCGTTTCGTGAGCCGGTCGGCCACGGCCTGAGCAGCGACCCGCGAGTTGCCCATCTTCGCGCAAGTCGAGCCCTCGCTTGGCATTCCCTTTGCCGCAGCGGGGAGAGATCGTCTACCATCACGCCAACCTTGGCCGGGCCATGCGCCCGGCGTTCGATGGAGGATCGCATGTCGGCGCTGGCGCTCGACGAAAAGGTGCTCGTGCTCAATCGCCTGTACGCGGCGGTGCGCGTCGTCAGCGCGCGCCGCGCCTTCACGCTGCTGCTGGGCGACCGCGCGGAAGTGATCGCGGTGGAGAACGGCAAGTATCTGAACTACGACTTCGAGTCGTGGACGGAGATCGCCGCGCTCCAGAAGCAGTTCGAGCCGGACGCCTACACCTGGGTGCGCACGCCCACCATCGAGATCGCGGTGCCCAAGATCATCCGCCTGCTGGGATACGACCGGCTTCCGGCGCGTCACGTGAAGCTGACGCGTCGGAACATCTTCGCGCGCGACCGCAATCGCTGTCAGTTCTGCGGCAAGGTGTTCCCCACCAGCGAGTTGTCGCTGGACCACGTGGTGCCGCGCGTGCAGGGCGGGGAGAACTCGTGGGACAACATCGTCTGTGCCTGCGTGAAGTGCAACATGCGCAAGGGAGGCCGCACGCCCGAACAGGCGGGGATGCGCCTGATCCGCCCCCCGGTGAAGCCCAAGCGCAACCCCACCATCACGCTGCGGCTTGGCGAGCCGAAGTACCACTCGTGGAAGGCGTTCCTCGACGACGCCTACTGGCACGTCGAACTGCGCTGACAGTTTGTCCACACAGTCGCGGTCGCACCGCCGCGCTCGCGAGCGGTTCCGAGTCGCGGGTCACCCGAGGCGCGGGCTACCGGTGCGCAGCCGCCTGTCGTTTCATGGCGTGCTGAAGGCAACCCGATGGACGAACGCATGTTGTGTTCGACCGATCAGCGAGAACGCACAAGGTCCGTGCAGCGTTATCACAACCCGACGGCGTGCGCACCATCCCGCTGATGCACTCGGTGCTCGGTGTTCGCGGAGATTCTCGAAAGTTTTCGTTTGTCTTTCGCACTGCTCGTGCGAGAATGCCGCCCGCCTTGGTCGGGTCCGAGGCGATTGACGCTCAGCAATCACTCGAGGTGTGGGTGGAGCCCCTATGAGTCTTGTTTCAAGGACGTCGAGTCTTCAGGCGTATCACCTTGTCCTCTACCGCAAGGCCGTTCACCCCGAGTTCTTCGGGATCGAAGGACGGCGACGACTGGTGCATGGGGATTACGAGTTCGAGGGATGGATCTTCCGGGGTGGACACACGTTCCTTTTTCACTTTCAGGGCCTGTGCGCCGCGGAGATCGTAACGGACCGCCTTGATGGTCTGCCCGATCGAGCCCGCGTGGTGCTGTTCCCCTGCGCCGGGGAGCGCGATCATGAGGACAAGGTCGCCGAGCGTATCGGCTACGTCACCAGCGTTCAGACCGAGACGCTCACCGATCACCTCTACAACGGCACCTTCCAGGAGATGATCGAGCATGCCCGTGCCGGCGACAGTCTGATGACCACGTGGAAGGACACGAATGGCGTGGACAACATGTCGCTCATCGACGTGCAGCGATTCCGCAATGAGATTCATGCCCAGTCATACCACCTGCGCAGCGACTGCGGGCTGGTGCTGCGGACGCAGACGATCTTCCGATCACTCGCCATGCCCGTGAAGAAGCTGGACTCCTGAGCGCGTCAGCCCGTCCCATGTGCGCCTGACGACTGGGTGACGGATGACGCCCTCCGGTTGACGGGTTGTCATCCTTCACCGGAGGATGAGGCCGCCTTGGAGTTTGTCGCCGCCTCGGTCTCGCCGGGGGCGCCGGTGGACGACGATGTCGGCTCGGGCGCCAGCGTGCCGGGAATCAGGCCCGGTCGCCAGATTTCGGAGATGTCCTGGTCGTCCACCGCCTTGCGCATCAGCAGGTAGATCGTGGTGATGCTGCTGAAGGCATAGGAGACGACGTAGCTGGCGACCAGCAGCACGATGACGCCCTGCCACGCGGCGACGAAGAACGCCGCCCACTCACTGTGCCAGTACATGTGCGGCGCCCCCGGCGCCTGCTTGAGCCAGAACAGGCCGTACCCCCCGGTGATGGTGACGGCGGTGTTGCTGGTGAACATGCCCGTGGCTCCGCCGGTGACGTTGAGCGCCGTCACCGCGACCAGCGACACCACCCAGTACCCCAGCGACATCCCCACGATCGCGGTGATCGCGTAGCCCAGCAGGTGAAGCGGCCGCCCGATCAGGTAGGCGATGGCGCGCTGCAGCGCGTCAATGGGAGCACAGTTCTCCGTGGCCACCGCCGGCAGCAGCAGGAAGAAGCTGCCCGCCGTGCCCAGCAGCACGAAGGCGATGAGGAAGCCCAGCAGCAGGTTCAGCCCGTACCCGATGCCTCCCAGCACATCCAGATATGGAATGCCGAACAGCACGATCCCCGCCACCACCAGCACCAGCGCCAGCCCGCCGGCGATCAGCAGCGGCAGCAGGTTGGCGAACAGCAGTCGCGGCCACGATGACAGCGCGAAGTCGAATGCGTCCGAGACCCGCAGCCGCTCCTGCCCCGCCGTCTCGCAGGCGGACATGCGGCAGATTGCTCCGCCTCCCACGGAGAGCACGAGCAATGTCAGAAAGCCGTAGACGACCACGAACCACGGGCGCTGCCTCCACAGCTTCACCGGCATGCGGACGATCATGTCGTTGAACGCCCCGTAGATCGTCACCGGGCTGAGCGTGTACACGCCCCACACGATCTGGCCGACGCTCCTGGCCACCTGCTCCACAGTCGCCTCGTAGGCACGACGCGGCATGATGCTGTCGATCGCCAGCAGGTCGCGCCGGAAGTCGAGGGTCCAGCCATCCAGAATTTCCTTGGCCAGTCCCGATTCGGCGCCGTTGCGATACTTGAACTTGAAGTCCAGTTCGATGCCCTCTCGCACCTTGCGCGGGTCCAGGCGCGCGGGCAGCGACCAGTTCTCCAGCTCCACGCCCGTGGGCCGGTCGTAGAGGATCTTGACCGACTCCGACTTCTCCGCGATGGGTCGCAGCACCGCGTCCGCCTCAATGTCCGACGTGAGAGGCAGATCGACCAGTATGCCCTGGGGCGGGAACACGCCTTCACCCTCGAACCACCGATCCCACAGGTTGCCCACGGCGACCAGGGTCAGCACCATCAGCAGCGCCACCACCAGGCGGGTCGGCTGCATGGCCTGCGTGATCGACTTGAGAATCCGGTGAAACTGGAAAATCTGGCCGAAGGCCACTGCATCGACGATGATCCGCTGACGGGGCTGATCGTTCACGTCCGCTCCTCCACGAAGGGATGGGGTGGGTGTGTCGAGTAGTCGGTGCCGAGCACCTCGTGGGAGACAAACCAGCGGCCCGATGCTACCACAAACGGGCTTGGTTCTCCACGCTGCCCGCCCCCCGTCAGCCGCTTCTCTTCCCTCTTGGCAATTCGCTCCGCTGTGGTACGCTGGTCCCAATGGCCGGCAAGGTTTCCACCCTGCGCCTGCGGCAACTGTTCACGCGGCGGTGCGTCGCCTGCGGCACACCCGTCGAATCATCGGCCCCTCACTGCGAGGAGTGCGGCTGCGACTTCGATGAACGGCCGCCGCGCTCCTATGCCGAGATGGAGGGGCTGGTCGGCTCACCACTCCACCACGACCTCGATCGCGACGAACGCACCCACGACGCCCACGCTCGACCCGCCCGGCTGATCGAGCGGTGGCTTCTCTTCATCTTCCTCTCGCTCATGATGCTCGTCGCCATCGCCATGCTGGCCAGCGCGGCGATGCAGCCCGCCAGGTGAGTCAACCGCCCAATCGGGGACTTCTCCCTGCCCGGCGGACGCAGCCCCCGCCGCCCGCGGGGCCGGGTCATCCTCTACACTGTCAGCATGTCCCGAATCCGCGAGCAGTTCACCGCGCCCCCGCCCGAGCCGCTGACCGTCGAGCCGACCGGCGACCTGCGGCCCTTCGTCATCTTCACGCAACTGCGTGACAGCGGCCCGTTCATCTACGCCGGCTGGCTCGAGGCGGCCGACGGCGACATGGCCCTGGCCTTCGCCCGCGAGCACTACGGACAGGATCAGGAATGCGTCAACGTGATGGCCATCGCACGCGAGCACATCACGTCGAGCGATGGGTTGTACGGCGAAGGCATCGAGGCACCTCGGGATCGAGGCATCGAGCCGACGACGAGGCGCGACGCGCATCACTCGGAACCCGGAACCCGGAACTCAACCTTCCGCGTCTTCACCCAGAAGAAACCGGGCGATCTGTGGATCGACGTGGGGACTGTGGATGCGACGAACCCGGCCCAGGCCCTCGACCAGGCGCGCCGCGACGTGCGCCCCGCCAAGACGGCCCACGTCGTCTGGGTCGTCCGCGACGATCATCTCATTCGCACCGGACCGGATGACCTCGTCTGGCGGCACACCGATCAGTCCTATCGCCTGGCGCGCGGATACGGCCGCGTGGTGCGCGCCAAGTGGATCGCCTTCCGCGATGAACAGCAACTGGCCGAGTACGAGAAAGACGACCTGCAGGAAGCATTCTGATCGCGTTTCTTCAGCTCCAGCCCGCTTCTCAACCGTAGCACGACGCACGCAGCGCACACTGTTGACCCGAAGGCACGAACCCGATGCAGACCGTTCCCGATCACCTCAAACCGCCGCTCGCCGACCTGCTGCTGTCGCTGGCCGACGACAAACTGCTGCTCGGCCACCTCAACAGCGACTGGACGGGTCTGGCGCCGATCCTGGAGGAGGACATCGCCTTTTCCCACCTCGCCCAGGATGAAATCGCCCACGCCCAGGCCATCTACGAGCTGGCTGGCCGACTGACGGGCCGCGGTCCTGATCAACTCGCGTTCGGTCGAACGCCCCAGCAGTTCCGCAGCGCCGCCCTCGTCGAAGTTCCGGATGAGTTCGACTGGGCGACCGCTCTGTCGCGCAAACTTTTCTGCGACCGGTTCGATGCTCTGCGGCTTGATCGACTGGCCTGCTCCGCGTGGCCGCCCCTGCGCGACCTGGCCCGCCGCATCGCCGATGAGGAACGGGTTCACGTCGAGCACACCGATGGCTGGGTCATCCGGCTGGGCCGCGGAACGAGCGAATCCAACGCCCGCATGACCAGGGCCCTGACGGCGCTGGCCCCGCTCGCCCCCGGGCTGTTCGAGCCGGTGGAGAATCAGGAGCAACTCGCCGCCGCCGGGCTGTACCCCGGCGATGAGAACGCCATGTTCCAGTCGTGGCTCGCGGGCGTGCAGGATGTGCTGAACCGGGCCGGGCTGAAGGCGTCGATCCCCGCCCGCGACCCGAGCGTGCGCGGCGGCCGCCGCGGCGTCCACACGCCGCACCTGAAGGGCATCCTCGACGAGATGTGCGAGGTCTACCGGCTCGAGCCGGATGCCGCGTGGTGAGGGGCGCCTCCGCACCCGCTTCCGGTCGCCAACAATCACCCGTGACGAGTCGCCAGGACATCATGGCCGCGCTGGCCGCCATCCCTGACCCGGAGATGCCGATTTCGATCGTTGATCTGGGACTGGTGGAGCAGGTGCAACTCGAGCCGTCGCCTGTTCGCCCGGATTCCGCGGTCGCCACCATCACGCTTCTGCCGACCTTCGTCGGGTGCCCGGCCCTCGACATGATCCGCGAGGATGTGCGGCGGGTGGTCGGCGCGCTTCCGGGGGTCGAACAGGTCCAGGTCCGCTTCGTGCATGAACCCCGCTGGACGGTGGACCGCATCACCGAGGCGGGCCGGGCATCGCTTCGAGCCCACGGCGTGACGGTGCCCGAGCGCGGGGAGTGCGCCATCGGCCATACTGATCCGCCCGGCGGCTCGATTCCGCGCCCCGTGCCGATGACGGTTTCCGCGGGTTCGACCGTGGCGCCCGTGCCCTGCCCCTTCTGCGGTTCGGTGTCCACCCATCTTGACAGCCCGTTCGGGCCGACGCGCTGCCGCATGATCTACTACTGCGAGACGTGCCGCAACTCGTTCGAGCACCTGAAGCGCGTGTGATGAATCGCCGCGGCGCCGCGGCATCCGCCAGGGTGCGGCAAAGGGAGTGCCCCCTCTGGCACGGCCGCGCGCCGGGGCGTAGGATGGCTCCGCATCGATTCCGCCCTTCAGGATCGGACCATGACGAGCCGCACTCCATCGTCCCCATCATCCGTGCGGGCCAAGCGTCGGTCCGCTCCCGTGGTCATCGACGCCCCCGCCGATCCGCAATCGCCGCCCGCACGACCCATGCCAACCCCCCCCACTCCTCCCAGCACATCTCCCGCGAAGGACACGAAGATCAGGACCATCGACCTCGGCACGATCGAGGATCTTCGCATCCTCAATGAAGACGGCGTGGCGGACCCCGCGCTCGACCCCAACCTGCCCAGGGCCGAGTTGCTCCGCATCCACCGCGCCATGGTGCTCACGCGCAAGCTCGATCAGCGCATGCTGATGATGCAGCGGCAGGGGCAGATGGGCACCTTCGCCCCTGGGCTGGGGCAGGAAGCCACGCAGATCGGCCAGGTCTACCCGCTCACCAAGGCCGACTGGTTCGCGCCGTCGTACCGCTCCTTCGGCGCGCAGCTCTGGCGCGGCTGGCCGATGGACCAGCTCCTCCTCCTCTGGGACGGCTACTTCGAGGGCTTCGCCCCGCCCCCCGAGGTCAACGACCTGCCCTTCTCGATCGTCATCGGCTCGCACGTGCCCACCGCCACCGGCATCGCCATGGGCATGAACATCCGCGGCGCGAAGGACTGCGTGGTCGTCAACTTCGGCGACGGCGCCTCCAGCCAGGGCATCGTGAGCGAGGCCATGAACTTCGCCGCCGTGTACAAGGCCCCGGTGGTCTTCGTCATCGAGAACAACGGCTGGGCGATCTCCATGCCCGCCTGCCAGCAGGCGGCGGTGACGGAACTGGCCCGCCGCGGACCCGCGTTCGGCATCCCCGCCATGCGCGTGGACGGCAACGACATCCTCGCGATGATTGTCGCGTGCAAGCGAGCGGCGGATCATGCACGATCCGGCAACGGCCCCTTCCTCATCGAGGCCGTCACCTACCGCATGTCCGTCCACACCACGGCGGATGACCCCAAGGTCTACCGCGACGAGGCCGAGGTGCAGGCATGGGAGAAGAAATGCCCCATCGCCCGCTTCGAGAAGTACCTCATCGCGAAGAAGATGCTCACCCCGAAGGACTGCGAGCGCCTCGCCCAGGAATGCGAGCAGGACGTGCTCGATGCCCGCGAGAAGTTTCGGGCGCGGGCTATCCCAAACCCGCGCGAAGTCTTCGACTACGTCTGGGCGAACCCGTCGCCGGAGCACGAGGCCCAGAAGCGGGAGTACCTGGCGAAACTGGATCGGAAGGGAGTGGAGTAGAACGGATTCACCACAGAGGCACAGAGAGCACAGAGTGGATACAGAGCGGGAGAGATTGTCGGATCGCGAGTATCCCGAAAAGGAGTTGTCGGGTCAGGTCATTGGCGCTGCAATCTCCGTTCACAAGGAACTCGGCCCGGGTCTTCTTGAGTCCGCCTATCAGACATGTCTCGAACATGAACTCCGCAGCCAAAGAATCCCATTTCGAAGTCAAGTCGAGCAACCCGTTCGCTACCGAGGTCTAACGCTCGATGCCGGATAGAGGATCGATCTGATTGTGGACGAGAGAATCATCATCGAGTTGAAATCTGTTGAGCGCCTCGAACCCATTCACGAAGCGCAGCTTCTGACATATCTGCGACCCTCGGGCCTGCGGATCGGACTCCTCATCAACTTCAACGTGCCGCGATTGCGAGATGGCATCACACGCCGAATCCTCTGACTTGCTCCAAGGTGTTTCCTCTCAGTGTCCTCTGTGCCTCTGTGGTGAAGTCTTCCCCCAGGATCCCCCATGCCCCAGCTCACCATGGTCGAAGCCCTCAACCTCGCCCTCGATGAAGCCATGCGCGATGATGACCGCGTGGTGCTGATGGGCGAGGACATCGCCGTCAACGGCGGCGTCTTCCGCGTCACCAGGGGGCTGATGGAGAAGTACGGCAGGAGCCGCGTGATGGACACGCCCCTGGCCGAGAACGGCATCATCGGCACGGCGGTGGGCATGGCGGTGTACGGGCTCAAGCCGGTGGCGGAGATTCAGTTCTCCGGCTTCACGCTGCAGGCCTTCGACCAGATCGAGCAGAACATGGCCCGGCTGCACAACCGCTCGCGCGGGAAGTACCCCATCCGCATGGTGATGCGCTGCCCCTACGGCGGCGGCATCCGGGCCGTGGAGCATCACAGCGAATCACGCGAGGCGTACTGGGCGCACACGCCGGGATTGAAGATGGTGATTCCATCGACGCCGCGCAACGCCCGGGCGCTGCTGCACGCGGCGATTCAAGATGATGACCCGGTGGTGTTCTACGAGCCGAAGGCGGTGTACCGAGCGTTCCGCGAAGAGGTGCCGGTGGGTGAGCCGACAGCTGCGAAGGAAACCTTCCCCATCGGCAAGGCCCATGTGGTGCGTGAAGGGGCGGACATCACCCTCATCGCCTACGGCGCGATGATGCGCCCCGTGCTGGAGGCGACCGAGGACCTGGTGGATGAGCACGGCATCAACCCCGAGGTCATCGACCTGCTCTCGATCCGGCCGATGGACACCGAGGCGTTGTGCGAATCGGTGGCGAAGACCGGCCGCTGCGTGATCGTCCACGAAGGCCCCCGCACCTGCGGCGTGGCGGCGGAGATCATCGCGCGGCTCAACGAACACGTCTTCGACATGCTGCAGGCGCCCGTGAAGCGCATCACCGGCTACGACATCCACTTCCCGTACTTCCAGTGCGAGAAGCACTACCTGCCGGACTCGGACACGATCGTGGCGGGCGTGATGGAGACGGTGGGGTGGGGATGAGGGGAGCCGCTTCGCCTTCCAGGACACCAAGGAATACAAATGCCGCTCTTCGCGATTGACAATAAGACACCGGCACCGATTTCTCAACGGAATTTCTTGGCGGAGAAGGCTCTCCAACAGCTTGTCGAGCGCAATCTCGATGTCGTTTTCAACTGCCGTTTAGTGGCCTCCGAGTTCAGCACGGGCAGTCAGCACGCCGGACGCATTGACACGCTCGCACTTTCCGAAGATGACAATCCCGTCATCATCGAGTACAAGAAGGCCGAGTCTTCGGAGCTCATCAATCAGAGTTTGTTCTACCTCTATTGGATTCACGACCATCGGGGTGACTTCGAGATCGCGGTACAGAAGACCCTCGGATCGAAGGCGTCGGTCGACTGGTCAGACGTGCGAGTGATCTGCATCGCACCGAACTACAAGAAATATGATCTACATGCAGTTCAGGTGATGGGGGCCAACATCGAACTGTGGACTTACAGACTGTTCGACAACTCCACGCTGTACCTCGAGGAGGTTCTTCAAAAGTCCACGTCCCAGTCGGACGACAGCTCGGGGAAGAATCCGGTCATGGTTGCTGCTGGGAAGAAAGCGGCACTCACAAGGGCGGCCGGGGTCTATACGTTCGATCAACACATTGACGGAAAGCCCGAATCAGTTCGTGAAATCGCGCTCGCTGTCCAGGATTTCATTCAGAAACTGGACGCGGCGATCGAGGAGGCTCCCAAGAAGTTGTATGTGGCCTATCGAATTGCGCAGAACATCGTTTGCATGGAGATCCAACAGAAGAAGGTCGTGCTGTTCTTAAAGCTGGATCCCAAGAAGCATCCGGGTCCGTCCGGGATCAGCAGGGATGCCTCGAACATCGGTCACCTTGGAACAGGCGATCTTGAAGTCACGCTTCGTAGCATGTCGGACGTCGAAGCTGCGAAACCGTTTATTCAGATCGCATATCAAGCCGTTGGTGGCTGATTTGATGTGAGCAATCAGTCTCAGTTGATCCTTCTCGATCTCGACTGGATGAGATGTCGGGCCCAATTGTGCCGCAGGATATCGTCACCGGTGGAGAGTCGGACTGCGCAGCGAAACGACGCGGAACCAACGGTGCCGCGCGGCTCACCCCGCCCTCATCAACCGCCGCCCCAGCCCCGTCGGCACGGCGATCGGCTCGAACAGGTCGGCCGGGTACAGAGAGTCCTCGCCCGACTCATCGACCACGCGGATCAACCCCTCGCGCTCCGCGCCGGCGTCCGGCACGGTCCGCTCCAGTTTCCGCACCTCCAGCGAGGCGGGATGGCCATTGTTCTTCAGGCACACGATGAATCGAGATGATGTCTTGCGCTGGGTCATGAATCGATGAGTCGTTTGATCGTAGCGGACGACGGCCCCAGCGGGGCCACGGACTGTCGCCACGGGTGAAGCGCTGCGTCGCCCATCCGCGGGCGACGCGACGCGGAACCCGTGGGTTGGGTCGGTTCAATGAACCCTGCCCCGGCGGGGCAGAGGAGTTGTCGCACGGATCGGGATGCTCCTTCGCCCCATCCGGGGCGAGAACCGATTCTTCCGCTCACCACGGGTTGCGCCGCCTCGCTCATCCGGCTCGCTCCGTCCGAGCGGACCGCCCGTTCCGTTTGACTTCCCCCACCCCCCGCCTACAACCACTGCTTCGCAGCGGCTCCGGGCCGGTCCATGCGGATCGACCCCCGGCTGAGAGACAGGTCGTCACGGATGACCAAACGTCACCTCGCGTCGCAGACGATTGTTCCATGGTTCAGGTTCCGGGCGGCGACCGCCCTGGTGGAGACGGTGCGGCAGGGGTACTCGCTGCGCGATTTCCGGGCTGACGTGCTGGCGGGCATCCTCGTCGGGGTGATCGCCCTGCCGCTCTCGATGGCGCTGGCCATCGCCACGGGCGTGCCGCCCCAGTACGGGCTGTACACCGCCATCGTGGCGGGCACGGTGATCGCCTTCTTCGGCGGGTCGCGCGTGCAGGTGTCGGGGCCGACGGCGGCGTTCGTCGTCATTCTCGTCCCCATCGTCACCCAGCACGGGCTGGCGGGACTGGCGGTAGCCACCGTGATGGCCGGGCTGATTCAGATCATTCTGGCTCTGTCGCGGCTGGGGCGGCTGATCCAGTTCGTGCCGCACCCGGTGACGATCGGCTTCACGGCGGGCATCGCGGTGGTCATCGCCACGCTGCAGATGAAGGACTTCTTCGGATTGTCGATCGAGTCGATGCCCGACAGTTACATCGAGCGCGTGACGACGCTGGCGTCAGCGATGCCAAGTTTCCGCTGGCCTGACCTGGTCGTCGGCGCCGCGTGCCTGGCGATTCTCATCGGCTGGGACCACGTGACCAGGAAGGTGCCCGCCGCGCTGGTGGCGCTGACGGTGTGCGGCGTTGGAGCGTATGTGGCGCACATGGCGTGGGGCGACGGCTTCGTGGTGGAGACGATCCGAGGGCGGTTCGGCAGCGAGGCGCTGCCGCACGGCATCCCGCAGAAGCCGCCGCTCTTTGATCTGCCGTGGCGTTTTCACCGGCCCGGCGAGGCGGATACGGGCATGACCTGGGGGGCGCTGTTCCTGCTGTGCAAGGAGCTTGTGCCGGCGGCCTTCGCCATCGCCATGCTGGGCAGCATCGAGTCGCTGCTTTCGGCGGTGGTGGCGGACGGCATGAGCGGACACTCGCACGACCCGGACAGCGAACTGTTCGCCCAGGGGCTGGGCAACATCGCTGCGCCGTTCTTCGGCGGGTTCGCGGCCACGGGGGCCATCGCCCGCACGGCGGCCAACATCCGCTTCGGGGCGCGGTCGCCGGTGTCGGCGATCGTGCATGCCCAGTTCGTCCTGGTTTCGATGCTGCTGCTCGCCCCGCTGCTGGGTCACCTGCCGATGGCGGCCCTCGCCGCGCTGCTGCTGCGGGTGGCGTGGAACATGAGCGAGGCGCGTCACTTCATCCACACGATCCGAGTCGCCCCGCGCAGCGACGTGGCGGTGCTGCTCACCTGCTTCGGGCTGACGGTCATCTTCGACATGGTGATCGCGGTGTCGGTGGGCGTGGTGCTGGCGGCGATGCTCTTCATGCGGCGCATGGCGGAGGTGGCCAACGTGCGCTTCATGCAGGAGAAGCACCACGCCATCACCGAGCCGCTGCCGCCCGGCGTGCTGGTGTACGAGATTGCCGGACCGATGTTCTTCGGCGCCGCCCAGCGGGCCATGAGCGCCTTCCGCACCATCGGCAACGGCGTGAAGGCGGTGATCCTGGACATGGAGTCGGTGCCCGTGATGGACGCCACCGGGCTGGTCAACCTGGAAGGCGCCATCGACCGGCTGGGCAGGACGCAGATCACGGTGATCCTCGCGGGCGTGCAGCGCCAGCCGCACGGGGTGATGGAGCGCGGCGAACTGTTCGAAGATCGACCCCATCTCCTCACCTGCTCCACCATGCACGAGGCCGTTCAGATCGCTCGGCGGATCGTTCAGGGCGAACAGCCGACCGGATGACGCGAGGAGTCAGACGAACAACAACGTCCACGCGATGGGATCACGCGGACGTTGGGTGAAACGCCGTTCGGCTCATGCGATCCGCGCAGGGCGTGTTCGTCCTACCGTCGAGGCGAGTGACGCAGGTGCTCTTCCAGCAGGTCCAGCCGCTGGCGCAGATCGCGCAGACGACTTTCGATATCGGCCCGCGGTACGCCGCGCCCGTCGGGACCGAGAAGGCGCTGACGAATCTGCTCTCGATCGCCCATCGGGACGCGCGGCAGGAACCGGGGCGGGGTCGGGGCCGGACGATCCTCCGCCCGCGGGGGCAGGCCTGGTCGCAGGCCCGGACCCGGCCGCCCGCGACGTGCCTCGTCACGTCGATCGTTCCCCCGCGCAGGATCTTGGAGCCGCTCCCGGAGCAGATCCCGCAACTCGCCGCGGTGTTCACCACGGCGGTCGCGCAGGCGCTGCAGCAGTTCCCCCGGACGCCCCCCGCGATCGCGCCAGCGCTGAAGCAACTCGCCCGGCTTGACGCCCCGATCGCGCAGCCGATCGATCAGGTCTCGAACACGAGCAGGCGGACCGCCGTTGGGTCCGGCGTCGCCTCGGGCCCGCGCGCCGGGGGAACCCTCGCGCCCGGGGGCGGCTCCGCGACCGTCGATCCGAGGCGTCTCGCGTCTCGGGGAGGCATCGCGCTCCACGGTGCGACTCGCGTCGTCTCGAAGCGGCGCGGAACGACCAGACGGTCCCGCCTGACCCACCGCGGGAAATGCCAGCAGGGCCGTCGTCAGCAGGCAGGTTGTCAGTAGAAGTCGATGCATGTCATGCTCCTTGACGGTATTCAGGGTCGATCCGGGCTCGGTTCGCCGATGGATGGATGGCTCGCGCGAACCGCAACCTCGGAAGGCGGACCGGGCATGTCGGCCGCACAGTTCGCGTATACAACTCCACGGTCCGAATGTCGTCCCACCTCGAACGTCGGCGGGATCGGCTGAAAGAACCTGGGCAGGCGGCTGACCAGCCCGGACGTTCCAACGCCCCACCGGGTCAACGCATGAACCCCCGCTCCATTGCAATCAGTCGAGGGATCACGCGGAGCACATGCGCGGAGCACCGGCCATGAAAGTCGATCTGGCCGGTTGCATCCGTGGCGACAAGCATGCGTGGGACGACTTCGTCCGCCAGGCGGTTCCGGTCCTGTTCAACGCGGTCGTCCACACCATGAAGGGCGTGGACCGCAATGACCCGGAAGTCGCCGACCGGGTGCAGGAAGTATTCATCCGGCTGCTGCAGAATGACCGGAAGCTCCTGCGATCCTTCGATCCCTCGCGGGCGTCGGTGCCGACCTGGCTGTCGGTCATCGCCCGCAGCGTCACCATCGACCACCTGCGAAAGAAGCGGCTGGCCACGACACCGGTGGAAGAACACCTGGCCGGGGCGACGGATCATCCCCCCTCGAGCGCGGGTCATGTCCCGGATATCCCGCTGCACGTTCTGACTGAACGTCAACGGCTGGTGCTGCACCTGCTGTTCGACCGAGGTCTCTCCGTCGAAGAAACCGCCCAGACCATGGGGGTGGATGCCCAGACCGTCCGAAGCGCCAAGCACAAAGCCCTGACCCGGTTGCGGGAGCATCTGGGTCAGGATCGTCCGGGCGGGGATACCGCCTCGACCACCCCCGTATAGCAGAAGGAAAGGGCCTCATGGACAGCCGTTGGGATATCCCGGATCGTGACCTGTGGCGGCGGACCACGCCTGTCGCCCCTGCGGGTGTCGGAACACCTCGGGAATCATGCCCCTCGGATCTGACACTGGCCTCGTATGTCGATGGCCTGCTGCCGGAAGGCGAAATCGCCGCGTTCGAGGCCCATCTGGTCGCCTGCCCCGCCTGTCTTGAAGCCGTCATGTCCGTTCGTGCCCTGCCCGCCTTGGCGAGCAGCGGCGGCTGGACCATGGCCGAGGCACGGGCGGTGGCGGCGGCACAATCGCTGGAGCCGGGGGCGGAAGGGACTTCGTTCGGACCCTCCGCCGCCCGGCACCGGCGCGTCGGCGGCTGGCGTCTGGCGCGCGGGGTTCTGGCGGCAGCGGCCATGATCGGAGTTTCCATTCTCGGTTACCAGTTCGGCTTCTCCATGCCCGGGCTGCCCGGTCAGGTTGACGCTCGTCTGGTCACGTCCGAGGCCTCCTTCGGTCTGCTGCCCGCCGAGGGCCAGCGGGCTCCCGGCGCGGCGTTCGCCGTCCTGCAGCAGGATGATGAACCAGCACCCTCCGCCCTGTGGAATCGCTCCGGGCGTCAGATTCCGCGCGACGGTCGGACGGGAGACAACCGATGAGGCAATCCCTGATTCCTCTGGCTCTGGCCTTGTCGCTGCTGTTCAACGGCTTCTTCGTGATCGGCTACCTGCAGGGGCGTCAGATCAACGCCGCCCTGCCTGAAGAAGAGCGCGTGACCCGTCTGGTCACCGACGAACTGCGGTTGTCCGACTCGCAGCAACGGGTGTATCGCGAGTTGCGGGCCAATCTGCACGATGCCGTACATGATCTGGAAGCGCGTCTCGCTCAGGTGCAGCTGGCGTTGATTGACGCGGTCAACCAGCCGAACCCCGATTTCGTCGAGATTCTGCGCCTGATGGATCAGAAAACACTGCTTGATCAGGAGCGGGTGGGGCTGGCAAGCCGCCACTTCGGTGAGTTCGTGCGCACGCTCACCCCCGCCCAGAAGGCGGAACTCAAGCGCCGCATCGAGCAGGGCGGATGGCGGAGCGAATCGTCAACCGGCGCACCTCGTCAGGACGGGTCGGAACCGGGTCAGGAGGCGGTGGACGAGGGTCCGGATGGCGGTTCAGAGCCCCCCGGAAGCGGCGGGGACGCGGAAGATGAGTCGCTCAATGACCTGATGCGTCGCCTGGGCGATCAGTCGCCGCGCCGGTGATGGGGCGGAGCGTCAGCGTCCGCGCCTGATCCGCAATCTTGAAAGAAAACCAAGCCGTCGGTTCGATGAAGGCGAAGCCGCAGCACTTTCGCGCGTGCCGCCCTCGACGTCTTGCGGATCATGTGCGAGAATGATCGACCCGTCGCGACGGTCGGCGTGCGCCGACCGGCATGGAGCGCGACGGTCAAGGGGAAGGGCGGTCGCGCAGCCGCTCGCCCCGTCCAGGAAAGGAGTCGCCCGCATGCGCCGCACCACTTCGTTCGTCACGCTTGCCGCCCTGTCGGTTGTGTTCCTCACCGGGTGCAACAATTCGGTGAAGGATCAGAACGCCGCGCTGATCGAGGAGAATCAGCAGCTCCGCGCCCAGCTGGAGCAGGCCAACAGCGAGCGGCTCGCCGCTGAAGAGCGCGCCAGCCGCCAGGTCGAGATCGCCCGCGCCGCCGAACAGCGGGCCCAGCAGGCCGCGACGGAAGCCGCGCGCCAGCAGCCGGTCAACCAGCCCGCGCTGGGCTACACGCCCCCCGCCGCCAACAGGCCGGCGACCACGAATCGCCCCGTCGCCTCCGCGAGCGGCGCGTCCCTGCCCACCACGCACGTGGTGAAGGAGGGCGAGACGCTCAGCCACATCGCCCTGAAGTACTACAAGAACGCCGGTCTCTGGCAGCCGATCTATGACGCCAACAAGGCGGTCATCGGCCCCAACGCCAACCGCGTTCGCGCCGGGATGAAACTGACGATCCCCGCCCGCTGAACACCATTCGACCACCCGCCGATGGATCGGAAGGCCGCCCGCAAGGGCGGTCTTTCGTTTGACCGTCGCGCGAAGCGTGCGCGGCTGGCGATCCGCCTGAACCGGCTGGAATCGACGACGCCCGCGCTTGCCATGATCGACCTGGACGGGATCATCACCCGCCGGATTCTTCACGCTCCTGGATCAAACGCTCGCGGGGACCGTGTCTTGACGCAACTGCAGACGCCGCCGGAACTCAACCGTTCGGATCGCGTGGGAGGCACTCGCACCACACGGGCGCACGAGCGGGAAGCCCTATCATTGGACGTGAAGGCCGTTTTCCTCGACCGGGACAACACGCTCATCCTCAACGATGGAGACCTGGGCGACCCGGACAAGGTGGTGCTGCGGGAAGGCGTCGCCGCGGCATTGCGTCGTCTGCGCGAGAAGGGATTCCGGCTTGTCGTCGTGACCAACCAGGGTGGCGTGGCGAGGGGCAAGTACACCGAACGCGACGTGGACGCGGTGCATCAGCGCATCGCCCGGCTCGTGGATGAACAGGCCGGAACTTCGGGCATCATCGACCGCTTCTACTACTGTCCCTACCACCCCGAAGGCACGGTGGCGGAATACCGGCGTGAACACCCCTGGCGCAAGCCCCAGCCGGGCATGTTGATTCAAGCCGCGCGGGATCTGGACCTGGAACTGCCCGCGTGCTGGATGATCGGCGACCAGGTTCGGGATGTGACGGCGGGCATCTCCGCCGGCTGCCGGACGATTCTGCTCTCGAACGACGATCGAACCATTGCGGAAGCGCACGCGTCATTCACCGTCTCGAATTTTGACGAAGCCGTGGCGATCATCCTCGATCACGAGGGGAAGTCGAACCGATCCGGTCGCCCCGGTGGGTCCAGACGCGCCGTTTCCAACCTCGGCGCGGCGGTGGCGGGTCGCGTCCCGGGGCAAGCCGACGCAGCCCGCACACCCACGATCGACATCGACGAGACGGAGCCCCTGCGGCGAGCGATTCACGACCTGGCGGAGGAGATCCGCACCGAGCGGTCGCGGCGCACGGAGTTCACCCCCCTGCGCATGGGCGCGGGGCTGTGCCAGCTGCTGGTGCTGCTGTTCGCCCTTCTCGCCTTGCTGCAAACGGGCCACTTCGAACATTTCATGCAGTGGATGTCCGGAGCGCTGCTGCTGCAGCTGGGCGCAATCATGTGCATGCTGCTGGATGCTCGCACGTGAGGAATGGAGGCAGGTTGGGGAGCGCCGCGTCCGGGTGTTGGGGAGTTGTCGATCTTCGGTTCTCACCTTTCGGCGTCCGGAGATGGCGGACGGCACGCTCCTGAGCCCCTTGGCCTCCGGTATCCTCGATGCCTTGATGGCCTGATGCCTTGATCCCTCGATCATTGTCCCGCCTGCGGCCCACATCGTCCCACGCCTCGCGCACTCCCCTCGGAACCACCGATGACAGCACCCGGCCTCTCCACCGTCACGCTGCGTGCCCTGCGGGGAGAACCGCTGGCGGACGAGCGCACGCGGGAAACCGTGGTCGCCGCCGCTCACGCGCTGGCGGAGCGCCACGCCGTGACCGTGCGGTCGATCCGGCCCGAGCCGGACGCCATCACGATCACCATCGAAGGTCCGCGGATTGTCGCCATCGGGCTGGCGGCGGAGTTGCGGCGTCTCACCACACGCTGGTACGCGGCCAGGCATGGCGGCGATTCGCTCTGGGGGGAACCGCGGTGGAGCGACGAGGAGGAGGATGACCTGGGCGAGGCGTGGAAGTTCTCATGAGCCCCATCCCCCACGGCACGAACCGGCTTCTCATCGACATGCCGTCGTGGCTTGGCGACTGCATCATGGCCACACCTGTGCTTCGGGCGGCCAGGACAGCGATCCCCGAGGCGCGGATCGTCGGGCTGGTGCGGCCCGGTCTCGATCGACTGCTCGCGGGATGTCCCTTCGTGGATGAGTGGATCGCCCTTGACCCGCGCGGCGTCGCGGGCGTGTGGCGCAGGGCAAAGGTCATCCGGGCCGTCAGACCCGACGCCGCCCTGCTGCTGCCCAACAGTTTCCGGGCCGCACTCGCCCTGCGACTGAGCGGCACGCGCATCCGCGCGGGGTATGCACGGGACGCACGCGGGTTCCTGCTCACGCACGGGCTGGCGTTCGACAAGCGGCGTGAGCGGCCCATCGCCACGCTCGAGTACTACCTGCGGCTGGCGAAGTGGTCGCTGGGCGTCGAATCGATTGACCCCGCGCTGCATCTGGCGGTGTCCGAGGAAGATCGCGCCGCCGCCGCCTCGACGCTGCGGGGCGTCACCGGCCCATTTGTGGTGCTCAACCCCGGAGGGAACAAGCCGGGCAAGCGCTGGCCAGCGGAGCAGTTCGCGGTCGTGGGGCGTGCGCTGTCGGCCCGTCACGGCGTGCGCGTGGTGGTCAACGGCTCGCCCGGCGAACGGGAGATCGTGCGAGACGTGTGCGCGGGCGTGCCGGACTCCATCAACCTGGTCGAGCGAGGCGTCACGCTCGGCGCGTTGAAAGGCGTCATCGAACGCGCCTTGCTTGTCATCACCAACGACACGGGACCGAGGCACATTGCCGCCGCGCTGGGCACGCCGCTGGTGACGCTCTTCGGCCCCACCGACCCGCGCTGGACCACGCTGCCGGGAATCCGTGAGCGAATCATCACGGCGGATCCGTTCCTTCCGGAGGAGCTTGTCGCGGATGACGTGCCGGAGCGATGCGCCATCGGGCGCATTCCCGCATCGGACGTGATTCACGCGGCGGAGGCAATCATGGGGCAGGTCACGGCGGGCGAGGGGCGGGGGCGTCCTCTCTCGAAGACGCGAGGGGCTTCGGAGAAAGGGGGCGGTGAAGCGTCGTGAGGATCGAACTCGCCGACCATCTCGCCGCCCATCTGCCGCGTCAGGGTACGTTCGACGCGGTCCTGTCGCTCACGGGGCGGGTCTTCCGCGAACACAAGAACCGGCGCACGTTCCGCTGCGAGATCGGCGGACGGGCGTACTTCGTCAAGGTCCACGACCGCACCCCGCCGGCGGAGTTCGTCCGCAACCTGCTGCACGTCCGCTGGCCGATCACCTCGGCCGCGCCGGAGCGTGACGCCATCGAGCGGTTGGTGCGACTGGGCGCGCCCACGGTGCGATGCGCCGGGTTCGGCGAGCGCGGCGGAACGCCGTGGACGCGGCAGTCGTTCATCATCACCGAGGCGCTGGAAGGGTTCATCCACCTCGACGAGGCGGTGCGGTCGTGGCAGTCGCTGCCTCACCAGAGGCAGTCGCGGCTGAAGCACGCCGCCGTCGCCGAACTGGCCGCCATCGCCCGCGCCATGCATGAGAACGGGCTCAATCACCGCGACTTCTACCTCTGCCACTTCATGCTGCCCCAGCGCGACTTCAGCACGTTCGAGCGCGGCGATGAACTCCGGCTGCACGTCATCGACCTGCACCGGGTGCAGATCCGCCCGCGCGTGCCGATCCGATGGATCGCCAAGGATCTGTCGGGATTGCTCTTCTCGTCGCTCGATCTGGGCGTCACCTCGCTCGACGGGCTGCGCTTTCTGCGGACGTACTGGGGGCGCGGCTGGCGCGAGCGCCTGCGCCAGCGGGGCACCCGCGGCTTTCTGCGCCACGTCATCCGACGCGCCGTGCGGACGTATCGAGGCGACTTTGGAAGATCGCCTGCACTTCCGGCCGGTCTTGCCAGTTTCTGAGAAAGCGCGCCCGGTCGCGTTTGCGGGCGCGGGCAAGCGTCGGACCGGGCGGGTGCGGACGCATCCCGTCCAGATCGATGAGCCACAGCTCGCCCGCTCCATCCACGAGAAAATTCGTGGCCTTCATGTCCCCATGCCCCAGCCGGGCCTTGCCCAGCGCCCGCCAGATGTCGGCGAAGCGATCGGCCATGGCCTCGATCACCCGGGCATCGTTCGCATGCGCGACGACCCACTCGACGAGGGGGACGCCCGGTACGTGCTCCACGATCAGAAACGAACGCCCCCGGAAAGGTCCCCATCGTTCTTCCACGAACGCCAGCGGCGTGGGCGTGCGCAAGCCCGCGGCGCGCACCCGCTGCGCGTTGGCCCAGCACCAGGATGCACGCGACCGCGCCAGCAGGTGCGTGAGCGTGTGAAACAGCCCCCTGCGGTTGTACCGTTTGATGACCGCTCCCCCACCCCCCCCACTTCCACCCCCCCCACCTCCGCCGCCTTCGTTCGACGGTCCAGCAATTCGCGCCACGGTGCAGCGATCTCCCGGCTTGAGAATCGTCCCCTGCTCGATCAACGCATCGGGTCGCTCCCGCAGCGCATGGAGGATCGCCTCATCCACGCCGGCCCGCGCCACCAGGCGGCGACGGAACGAGCGGCGGCGGATGACGCCCGCTTCGCTCATGTCGCCCTCGCCGGCGCCGCATGACGGAGCAGTATGGTCGCCGCCTCGCCCAGCGACGGGTGCAGCGGCGCCAGGTCCGCCAGGAACCGGGTTCGTGACCGTTCCGACAAACCCGCCGCTTCGAGGTACGTGGCGATGAACCGATCCAGCCCGAAGGCCTCCAGCGCCTGACGATCAACGTCGTAGCGCATGGGGGGCTTGAAGTTGCGCGCCCGGCGCCATTCCGAAAGCGGTTGATCGAAGAAATGGCAGTCCGCCAGGTCGATCAGCCCGAACGAGCCGTCAGGCAGGTCGATCACGTTGTTCAGATGAATCGCGCGGAAGTACACGCCCTTCTCATGCAGCATCGCGAGAAACCGGGCATGGCCTGTCAGCAGACGATCGCGCTCAACGTGGGTGGTCTTCGGATCGTTCAGATGCGCCCGCAGCGGGCGACCGGCAAGACCCTCGTACTTCACCGCGTGCTGACGCATGCCCTTGACGCGAAAGGCGTCCACCACGCGCACGGTGGGAATGCCCAGTTCCGCCAACCGCCTCGCCGCCCGGCAGAAACGCTGCATGTACGGGCTGTAGAGCGTGGACGAAAGACCCCGCTTCTGGCGGAAGAGCTTGATGTAACAGCCGTCGGCGCAGCGGAAGACCTTGCCCGGCTTGCGATCCGACGACGCGACCCGCGCTTCCTCCACCAGCCGCAGATACTCGTCCGGCTGCAAGGTCTTCATGCGGCGGATGATAGGGGGGAACGCACCGGGCAACCGGCATGGCGGTGATGTTGTCGGTTCCCGGTTTTCCCGGCTGTCTGTCGGCAATGGGCAAGTGACTGGCGGTGTGATGCAGTCGCCTCCTCGACAATGGCCCCGGATGGATCACCCCCGCCCGCGTACCATCACGCCGCATGGGTTTGATTCGCACCGACCTGCCGCCCCCTCCCGCGTGGCGACGCGAGGACGCCGCCGTGCTGGCCCCGGCGCTGCATCGCTACGTCCGCGTGCGAGACCCAATCGGCCACCAGGTTCATACCGCGCTGGCGATGCTCTACCTCGTCTGCCTGCCGCTGGCGCCGGCGCTGGAGGCCATCTCATTCGCCCTGCTGGTCGGCTACGCCCTCATCCGCCTGCCCAACACCCGGTGGTGCTATCCCCCGGTCATCGCCGACCGCTGGGTTCTCGCCATGCTGGCGTGGGCGGCGATCCATGGGCTCTCCATCCTCTGGTCCATCGATCCGCACGAGGGGCTGACGGAACTCAAGGCCTTCCGCGTGATCCTGCTGCCGCTGGCCTTGTGGCCGGTGCTGGATCGTCCCTACTGGCTGATCTGGTCGTTCCTCGTGGGCGTGCTGGCGATGAACGGCGTGCAGATCGCCCAGTTGCTGGGCGTACTGGGGCAGCAACTGGAAGGTGAGAGCCGCGCCCGCGCCCTGCTCCACCCCATCCAGACCGGGGCGTTCAACCTGGCTGCATTCCTGATCTACTTCGCCACCATCCTGCGGACGCGCTGGACGGTCGCGCCCGCCTCAATCCGTCTGCTCGCTCTGCTCATCCTCGGCGGCCTGCTCGCCGCGGCGGGGCTGGTGGCCTCGGGCAGCCGCGGCAGCTGGGTGGCGGGCGGCCTTCTCACGCCCGCGCTGTGGCTGTTCATGACGATCCGCCACCGCGAAGTCCGCCGCACCGCGATCATCGTGGCGTGCAGCGCGCTGGTGCTGGGCGCGGTGGGCTGGCACTTCGGGGGTTCGTATATTCGCTTCCGCATCGAGAACGCGCAGAAGCATCTGGATGCCGCCGAGCAGGGCGACTACGCCACCGGCACGGGGCAGCGGCTGATGATGTGGCGATGGGCGGGCCGGTTCTTTCTTCAGTCGCCCGTGTGGGGGCAGGGAGCGGGCTCGTTCCGCGTGCTGACGCGGCAGACACCGGAGTACGCGGAGACGCTCTCGCGCCTGCCCCGCGTGCAGAAACTGGTGCGTGAGACGGGCAAGGGCGACGGCCGCATCACCGCCGCCCATCCACACTCGGCGTACCTGCACGTGCTCTACGCGACGGGCGTCCTGGGGGCGATTCCATTCACCGCGTCACTGGTGATTCTGGTGGTGCGAACGTGGCGCGAACGTGGGGGAGCGCGCGACCACCTCTTCGCGGACGCCCTGCCGTGGGTGTTGCTGGCGTGGCTGATCGGCACGCAGTTCGACTGCTATACCCTCAACGGCCACGGCTTCGGACTGCTGGCGTTCATCGCCGCCCTGACCCTGCCGTGGCGACCATCCGCGCGGCGCGGGATGGGGGTGGAGTGACTGGACAGGTCTGGTGACGCGAATTGTCCGAGCCCGGGAACGCGGGACCGATTCTCCTACCCGCCCTTCACCGTGTCGTTCCCGGCGGCCTTCCAGGCGCGCAGCCCGCCGCGCAGGGTTCGCACGTCCTTGTGACCGTTGCGAATGAGGTTCTTGGCCATCACGGTGGCGAGGGTTCCGTCATAGTCATCGCCGTAGACGACGAGCACGTCGAAGTCCTTCAGTCGCGGGTCATTCGGCGACAGGTCGCTGGGCTGAACGTTGATGGCGCCGGGAATGTGCTCCGCCTGGTAGCGGGCTGCGGGGCGCGGGTCCACCCAGCCCACCTTCTTGTTGCCCAGCGACAGAATGCCCGACTTCTCGCGGCTGAGCACCACGGCGTCCTGCACCTCCAGAAACTGCACGTCCTTGTCGCTCGTCTTGTTGCTGTCGCAGCCGGGCGGAATCAGCACCAGCACGCCGGCCAGCAGCGAGCCAAGGAGCAGAGCATGGTGCAAAGAACGGACGGTGGGCATGCCTGGGGCCGGGTGGGAAGAGGTCATGATGAGATCCGGGGGAAGAAGACTGGAATGAGGGGAGCAAAGGAACCGAAGGGCGGAAGGAAGAACAGCAAGGCCGACGGATCGCGCGGGGCGTAATGAAAGTGTACTGATTCGGCGGGGAGTTCGCAGCGTGGACAAATGCTGCCGTGTGCGGCCATGGCCGACTTGCGTCGGATCAATCCCGATGCGTCTCCAAGTTGTGGCAGATTCAGCAGTTCCATCAATAAGACCGGGAATAGACCCGCGGGGTTGAGGGGTCTTTCACCAATGTGACACGCCCCGATCCGCAGTCTTCCAACCGGCGTTGCGTGTGCCGTGGCTGCGTCAGCCGTGGGGCATACCGTTTCGGCAGGACCATCCACAAGGAGCATGACCCGTGCGTGACGTGACGATCCGGATGGCTCGCTCCCTTGTCGCCCTGACCACGTTCGGTGCGGGGTTGGCATCGTCGGAGGCCTGCTCACAGGAAGCGCCTTCAGGTGACGAACTGGTCAAGGTCACGGCGGCGTCGGTCGTCCACGAGGCCCGGGCGGGAGAGTGGTTCCTCATCGGCTTCCGCTTCGAAATCGCTCCGCACTGGCACATCTACTGGGCCAACCCGGGCGATTCCGGCGCCCCGACGGTGATCGAAGTAAACGCGCCCGAGGGCTTCGAAGTCGGGGCGATTCTCTGGCCCAGACCGCTCAATATTCCCGGCGAGTTCATCACCTATGGCTACGAGCATGACGCCACCCTGTTCGTGCCTGTGAAGCCCCCGAAAGACGCCTCGCCCGGCGAGGTGGCATTGACGGCGTCAGTGGAATGGATGGTCTGCCGCGATGAATGCCTGCTGGGCGGCTCGACGGTCAGCGCCACGGTGCGCGTGAGCAACCAACCCGCTCCACCCAAGCCCATTGCAGGGGTACGCGAGGTCACGATCACCGGGGCAGACGGCGCGCACGCTCGACACGCCATCCGTTTCGACCGGGAGGCGGCTCTCAAGGCGTTCGACCGCGTGCCGCGCGATCTGGCGTCGGAAATGGGCGCAACCATCGAACTCTCGGGGCGGCGCGTGGTTCTGACGGGGCCGGCCCCGGGGGGAGCCGCGGGGTCGAGCGGGTCGGATACTCCAGCGGCGACGGGCCTCGAGTTCTTCCCCAACCCTTCGCCTGGCGTCGCCATGCGGGTGATCGAGCAGTCGGTATCGGATGGGCGATTCCGCCTGGTGCTGGAAACCATCGTCAGCCCCACCAACACGCGCGGCGTGCCGCCCCAGGCGGCGGGGGTCATCGGATTGACGCCGATGGACCCGGCCAACCACCGGTCCTACGGCTTCCGCTTGAGATTGGACACGGACGGGCCGATGTCGAAGGATACATCGACCGGCAGGGATGGGGCCGGAACGGGGTGAACGGGTGGACGAACGCGGGCTGGCGCGTGAACCGGACCGACCGGCGAACGTCGATGAGTCGGCCGGAGCGTGACGAGGCCCCGGGAGATCGCACGATGAGCAGGTTGATTGCTTCGCTGTTCATGCTGGCGGGCGCGCTGGCGGTGACGACGGCCGTTGCAGCCGCCAACCCCCCTCGCATCACCGGTGGCGCGGCGACCGATGGCTCGTCCGATCAGCCCGGACGGGCGCCGCAGCCGCCCGCCGTGGCGAAGGTCGGCGAACCGGCCCCCGACTTCACGCTCACCGACAGCGAGGGCAGGACGCACACGCTCTCCGGGTTGCGCGGCAAGATCGTGGTGCTCGAATGGGCCAACCCCCAGTGCCCGGTCTGGAAAGGACTGTACGAGCGTGATCTCATGCAGCAGGCGCAGAAGCAGGCGAAGGAAGCCGCTCCCGAGGTGGTGTGGCTGGCCGTCAACAGCACGTTCAACACCACCGAACGCGAGAACAACGCCTGGCTGAAGCGCTTCCGGGTGCCGTGGCCCATTCTGCTCGATCTGGAAGGCGACGTGGCCCGTCGATTCGACGCCCGCACCACGCCGCACATGTTCATCATCGACGCCAAGGGCGTGCTGGTCTACAGCGGCGCGTTCGACGATGACCCCAACGGCGTGAAGGCCAAGAAGGGCGAAACGGTGGTTAATTACGTGGTCAGCGCGGTTGCGCAGCTGAAGGCCGGCCAGCCGGTGAAGCCGGACCGCACCCGCCCCTACGGCTGCGATCTGAAGCTCAAGAAACCGGCGGAGTGAGCCACCTGCCGAAAAGGTGGTGGCTGTTGGCTGACGACCGCGGACGCAGTCACGCGGAGCCGGTTGTGCTGGAAATCGCGACCAGTCGTTCCAGAACGTTTCTCGCCGCGCCGTTCTCAAGGGCTTGTCGCGCGAGGCGCAGCCCCTCGCGCCAGGTATCGGCGACGCCCCCGGCCATGAGCGTGGCGGCGGCGTTGAGCAGCGCCATGTCCCGCCGCGGTCCGGCGTCGCGCCCCTCCACAATCGCGCGAAATGCCGACGCCGCGTCACGCACGTCGCGGACCTGCAGGTCAGCAAACGTGCTCCGATGCAGCCCAAGCATGGCGGGATCGAGTTCCTCCTCCCACACACGGCCGCCATCCACGTGCGCGATGCGCGTGGGCGCGGTGAGCGTCACCTCATCCAGTCCGTCGCGGCTGTGAACCACCAGCGCCCGCGTGGCGCCCAGGTCACGCAGGGCGTGGGCGATGGGCAACACGAAGCGATCGGCGTAGACGCCCATCACCTGCCGCCGAGCTCCGGCCGGGTTGGTGAGCGGCCCCAGCAGGTTGAACAGCGTGGCGAACCCCAGCGCCTTGCGGGCGCCGATGACGTGTCTCGTCGCCGGATGGTGGTGAATGGCGAAGCAGAAGCACACGCCCGCCTCATCCAGGCAGCGGGCCTGAGTCGGACGGTCGGCATCGACGTTGACGCCCAGCTCCTTGAGTACTTCCGCGCTGCCGCGACCCGTGCGCGAGCGGTTGCCGTGCTTGGCGACGGCGATGGTCCGCTCCCCCGCGGCGGCGGCGATCACCGCGGCGACCGTGGAGACGTTGAAGGTCTTGGGCGCGCCGCCCGTGCCCGCGGTGTCAATGAGCCGGTCCGGGTCGATCGCGGTGGGCACCGCGTCCACGTGCGCCCGCATCACACGGGCGGCGCCGAGCAACTCCTCCGGAGTGGGAGTCCGCGTGGCCAGCAGGGCGAGGAACGCGCCGATCTCCGCTTCGTGCGCCTGCCCGGAGATCATGGTCTCGAACGCGGCGGTGGTGTCCGCGGCGGAGAGCGACTGGCCCCGCAGCAGACGCTCGAAGATCGGCGTCAGATCCGCCCGCGCGGGCTGGCGCGGGAACTCCGAAGGGCCGTGCTGAGGTATGGCTGACATGAACGATCCTAGCGACCGCACCGTGGCGTCGCGCGACCCGCCGGGAAGCAGGATCACGTGATCTCAGGCGCCCTTCGCCGAGTTCCCGGGGCCCGGCGTCTCCACCGGCGCCGCGGGCCGGGTCGCACATGACGCCTCCATCGCCTCGATGCGGCGGCAGATGTACTCGATCGACCCGCGCCGTTCCAGGAAGCCCGCGAAGGTCTCGAAGCCGCGAGGATCGGTCACCGCCCAGACGAACGGAGCGAAGAAGTGCATCGTCTGCGACCCGATGTAGTTGAGCGGGCGCGACATCTCCAGAAAGATCAGCGACGGCGTCGTCAGGTGCCGCTTGACGATCTGGGCGCACACCTTGTCCACCACCTCGCGCTCGGCGTCGCTGGGCTCGGCGGGACCGGGCTTGTCCACCGCGAAGGCGTGCCGGAACCACCGCTTCATGCGTCGTCTCCCCGCGCCAGTCGAAGTCGCTCCTCGATGGTCCGGATGGCCCGCGGCGCGTCCTCGCCGAACACGATGTGCAGCCCCTGGAACGAGTCCAGCCGCGAAGGCACGGCTCGCGTGGAGAGAAACCCGCCGGTCTCGTCATGCAGAAAGCGACGGATCTCGGTCCAGCGCAGGCGAAGCGTGGAGAGGAAGGTGCGGGCCGTGATGCCCTCGGCGTCGATGGCGTAGAAGCTGGGGAAGTAGAACCGCTGAAGCACCAGCACCAGAATCGCCGACGCCAGCAGCCCCATGCCCACGCTGGTGGCGGGCGAGAACCCGTCGGCGTGAAACAGCCCGCCCGTCATGGCGCCGATCGCCAGGATGATGACGATCCCCAGTGCCGCGCGGCCGGGGCGCTGCTTCGCCGGAAAGGCCCGCCATTCCAGCAGCGGCGGAGCGGTCGAGGTGGATGCATCGGTGGTCATCGTGGACATGGTCAGACGCCCGAATCGCCATGTCCGGAGGACGCGGCGGGCGAGGCGGCAGGTTGGTCAGGAAGCAGCTCCTCCAGCGTCAGCATGGCGTGCCGCAGATGCGGAATGAAGATCGACCCGCCCACGACCAGCGCCACGTTCAGGGCATCCACGATTTCCGCCTTCGTCCACCCCCGACTGACGCACTGGTCGAGGTGATAGTCAATGCAGTCGTTGCAGCGCAGCACCGCGGAGGCCACCAGCCCAAGCAGCTCCTTCGTGCGGGCGTCCAACGCGCCCGGCCCGCCCGGCTCGTAGGCGGCGGCGTCCAACCGGAAGAACCGTTTGATGCCCAGATGGTCGGCGGCGAAGACCACCTGATTGGCGCGCTCGCGCTGGGCGCGGAACTCGTGGATGGACCGATGCTCGGACATGCGAGATGATATGAAGCCGACCGGCCTGCGGGATGCACGTGCGGAAAGCCAGCATGTTCAACGCCAACCACGGCGGGACATCTCGCCCGATCCCGCACCGCGGAGCGGAATCCTGGCATCCCTCCCCCCATTTTCACTGCTCCAATCCGCGATTCCACCGATCCGTGCCCGGCGCGGCCCGGTTTCGTTCTTGCAATCCGGTTCCGGCTGGGACATGATGAATGGTCCTTCCTTTGAACGCACGGGCCGGGGAAGCCCGGGAAGGAACCGGACGAACTGACATCCGCAGGGTTGCGGAGTCCAGGGGGCGGGGCGGGGAAAGGAGTCTGCCTGATGGCCACGAACGCCAGTTGGGGTTCACCTCGAGGACGCTGTACCGGCAACGCGTGCTGCGACCGACGGAGTTTCCTGCGTGTCGGCACCCTGGGCGGCTTCGGCACGTTGCTGGGGCTGGGATTGCCTGAGTTCCTGCGACTCGAAGCCATCGCCAGCGCTTTTCAGGATTCGGCGGGCCGCGCAGCAGCCGGGCCGCGAGCCAAGTCCGTCATCCACATCTTCCTGCCGGGCGGCATGGCCCATCAGGACACCTTCGATCCCAAGCCCTACTCGCCCGTTGAGTATCGCGGCGGAATGGAAGCCATCGCCACCACCATCGACGGCGTGCAGTTCGGCAGGCAGTTGCCGCGCATCGCCCAGATCGCCGACCGGATGACGATCATTCGCTCATTCACGCACGGCGAAGCGGCCCATGAGCGCGGCACGCACAACATGTTCACCGGCTACCGGCCCAGCCCGGCCATCGTCTACCCCAGCATGGGCAGCGTGGTATCGCACGAACTGGGAGGTCGCAACAACCTGCCGCCCTATGTGTGCGTGCCGTCGCAGCCGACCACGTACGCGGGCTCGGGGTATCTGAGCAGCTCCTACGCCCCGTTCAGCGTGGGCAGCGACCCGGCGGCCCGCGAGTTCATCGTGCGCGATCTGAATCTCCCCAACGGCGTCGATGAAGCCCGCTTCACGCGAAGGCGGCGGCTGCTGGACGCCGTCAACGCCCACTTCGAGCAGCGCGAGAAGTCCGATGACCTGGACGCGATGGACAGTTTCTATGCGCGGGCGTACGACCTGCTGGCCTCGCCCGAAGCGCGCGAGGCCTTCAACCTGGGCGCCGAGCCGGACGCCATGCGCGACGGCTACGGTCGCAACCAGGCCGGTCAGCGCATGCTCCTGGCCCGGCGGCTGGTGGAGGCGGGCGTGCGCTTCGTCTCGCTCACGTACGGCGGGTGGGACATGCATCAGAACATCCTCGAGGGGCTCAACAGTCAGTTGCCGCCCTTCGATCAGGCGCTGGCGGCATTGATCGGCGACCTGGAGGCGCGCGGGCTGCTGGATTCAACGCTGGTGATGGTGACAACCGAGTTCGGACGCACGCCCCGGCTGAACCCCGATGGCGGGCGCGACCACTGGCCGCGCGTGTTCTCCATCGCCCTGGCGGGCGGCGGCGTGAAACGCGGCCTGGCGTACGGCCGGTCGGACGCCACCGCCGCCGAGCCGGACAGCGACCCGGTCGGTCCGGAGGATCTGGCCCGAACCATGTTCACGCTGCTGGGCATCGATCCGGACAAGCGACTGATGGCCCCGGGCGACCGGCCCATCGACATCGTGCGCCACGGGCGCGTCCTCACCGAGATTCTGGCATGAGGCGGCGCCCGGGCGGAGTTCTCCTGACGGCGGAACGATCAGGCGGCGCGGCGGCTCTGATCGCGATGGTGATCGTGTGCCTGTTCTCCGCCGCGGCGCAGGCATCGCAGCCGGTGGTGAACCGCATCGTCCCGCGCGGCGCGCAGCGCGGCGCCGACGTGGAAGTGATCCTTCGCGGCGAGCGTCTGGCCGACGCCCAGGAGATTCTGTTCGACCGGCCGGGCGTGGAAGTCCTCAAGCTTGACGCAGCGGATGAGGGCACGGTGCGGGCGACGCTGCGAATCGCATCAGACTGCCCGCCCGGCATGGTGGGGTTCCGACTGCGCACCGCGAGCGGCGTCTCCAACCTGCGGCTGTTCAGCATCGGGGCGCTGGCGGAACTGAACGAGCAGGAGCCCAACAACACCCTCGCCGCCGCCCAGCGAATCGAACTGAATCGCACCATCAACGGCGTGGCGGACAACGAGGATCAGGATGTCTTCACCTTCGAGGCCAAGGCCGGCGATCGCGTGACCGCCGAGGTGGAGGGCATCCGCCTCGGAACGGCGTTCTTTGACCCGTCGGTCGCCATACTCGATGCCGAGGGATTTGAACTGGCGACCTGCGACGACGCCGCGCTGCTGCGGCAGGACTGCTTCGTCAGCGTGGTGATTCCGAAAGACGGCCTGTACGCTGTAACGGTGCGGGAGTGCTCCTTCGCGGGCAACGGCGACTTCGCGTACCGCCTGCACGTGGGTGCGTTTCCTCGTCCGACGGCGATGCTTCCGGCAGGCGGACGACCGGGTGAAACGCTCAGAACCACGCTGCTGGGGGACGTGGAGGGTCCGCGCGAGATCGAGTTGACGGTTCCCACGGTTCTGTCGTGCGCGGCGTTGCCGGGCGGGATGTACCCGCGCCACGTGATCGGCGTCCACGTTTCCGATGATCGCGGCATCACGCCCTCACCCGTCCATCTGGTCGTCAGCGATCTTGACAACCTCATCGAAATCGAACCCAACAACCGGGGCGAAGAGGCGACCACCTGTTCGCCGCCCATCGCTCTCAACGGCGTGCTCAGCGAGCCGGGCGACCGCGACTGCTTCCGCTTTACGGCCAGGCAGAACGAGACGTACCAGATCGTGGCGTACGCGCGGCAGATTCGTTCGCCGCTGGACGCGGTCATCCGCGTGAACCAGGTCGGGCGCGGACAGATCGCCGCCAATGACGACACCAACGGCCCGGACCCGGTGCTGGAGTTCCGAGCCCCCGCCGACGGCGAGTACGTGGTGGTGATCGAGGACCACCTCGGTCGAGGCGGCGTGGACTTCGTCTACCGCATCGAGATCGCGCCGGCTCCAGTTCGCGTCACCCCCCTGCTGCCCCGGCTGCAGGAGCAGGTCGTCGTCCCGCGCGGCGGACGCATGGCGGCGATCGTGCAGGCGGTTCGAACGGGCTTCGGCGGCGATCTCGTGACAAGCATGCGGGGGCTTCCCGAGGGCGTGACGCTGCACGCGCCGCGCCTGCACGCCTCGGTCAACCAGGTTCCCGTGGTCTTCGAGGCCACCGCCGACGCCCCGCTGGCCGGGGCGCTCGCGTCGCTCACGCTCGCCCAGCCAAGCGAGGAGGGATCGATCGCGGGCGACTACCGGCAGGACATCGAACTGGTGCTGGGCCAGAACAACGTCGTGATGATGGCGCAGACCGTGGATCGCCTGCCGGTCGTAGTGGCCGAACCCGCGCCCTTCTCGCTGGAGGTGATCGAACCGAAAGCGCCGCTGGTGCAGAACGGCCTGATGGACCTGAGGGTGCGCATTACGCGGGTGGAGGGGTTTGACGGGCCGGTGCGCCTGCGCGTGCCATTCACGCCGCCCGGCGTAGGGGCGAGCAACTCCGTCACAATCCCCCAGGGGCAGACGGAAGCGACGATTCCCTTCAACGCCAACGGCAACGCGCCGACGCGCGACTGGCCCCTGGTGGTGGTCGGCGAGACGGGCGGACGTCGCGGCCCCATCCGCGTCTCGTCGCAACTGGCGACGCTGCGGGTCGCGCCGCCGTACGTGTCAGTGGAGCCGCAGCCCGTCTCCGTGGAGCAGGGAGCACGGACCACGATGTTCATGAAGGTGGTGAGGCGTGCACCCTTCGACGGATCGCTGACGCTGGCGCTCGAAGGGCTTCCTCATCGCGTCACCAGCGAGCCGGCGGAACTCACGCCGGATGTGAATGAGTTCACGTTCACGATCATCACGCAGCCCGACAGCCCGGCCGGCAGGCACACCAGTCCGTTCTGCCGCGCCGTGGTGATGGTGGAAGGCGAGCCGGTGATTCATCGCCTGCCCGCGGGCGAGATTCGCATCGACGTGCCCCTGCCGCCCAAGTCGGACGCGCCGCCTCCTCCTCCACCGCCTCCTCCGCCCGCCGCCGACCCGGCCGCGCCGGTGGTCAAGCCGCTCTCACGACTGGAGCAGCTGCGCCAGCAGGAAGAGCAACGCCGCAAGCGCGAGCAGTCGCCCCCGCCAGCCGCCCCACCGAAGCAGGAAGGAGGCGGCGATGCCGCGTAACCGCACATGGTTGCTGCCCGTCGCGTGCGCCGCCACGACGATCCTTGGCGTGGCGCTGACGCCGCTTGCTCCATCGGTGCGGGCTTCCGCATCCTCACCGCATGGAGACGCGCACTCCACCGGGCGGCGATACCAGTCCATCGAGGTCTTTCCACCCGCCATCTCGCTGGAAACACGGCGTGATCGTCAGCGGCTGATCGTTCTTGCCGCCGATCCGGCCGGCGTGCAGCACGAAGTCACCGACCAGGCCGACATTGACGGCGGAGCGCTGGCCACGGTCGAGCCGGGCGGCGTGCTGCGTCCGATCGCGGACGGCGCCGGATTCGTCCGCGTCGCCATCGCGGGCGCCGTCATCGACGTACCGATCACCGTGACGGGAAGCGGTGTGGAGCGGCCCATCAGTTTCCGGCTCGACGTGATGCCCGTCTTCATGGCGGCGGGGTGCAACTCCGGCGGGTGCCACGGTTCCGCCCGCGGGCAGGACGGCTTCCGCCTGTCGCTCTTCGGGTTCGACCCCGAGGGCGACTATCACCGCATCACCCGCGAACTGGCGGGGCGACGCCTCAATCTCGCCCGGCCCGAGGAAAGTCTGCTGCTGGAGAAAGCGCTGGGACGAGTTCCCCACACGGGAGAGAAGCGGCTGGACCGGGATTCCGCGCTTTACGATTCGCTCGTGCGATGGATCGGCGCCCAGGCGCCGCGCGATCCGGTGGACATCCCGTCGGTGACGAGCATCGAGATCTTCCCGCCGGGCCTTGTGCTCGCGGCGGACGGCGCGACCTGTCGCGTGACCGTGCGTGCGAAATACTCGGACGGCACGGATCGGGACGTCACCGAACTCTCGCTCTTCCGCACGAACAACGAGACCTGCGCCGATGTGTCCCGCTCCGGCGTCATCACCACCGGCCTGCGGGGCGAGGCGTTCATCACCGCGAGTTTCGACACGCACACGGTGGGCGCGCCCGTCGTCGTGCTGCCCCCGGGTTCGGCGGATGATCCGGGGACGGTTGACATGCCCGCCGCCAACTGGATCGACGAGGCCATCAACGCCAAACTGCGCACGCTGCGTCTCACGCCCTCGCCCCGCTGCGATGACGCCACCTTCATCCGCCGCGTCACGCTGGACCTGATTGGACTCCTGCCGACGCCGGAGGAAAGCGCCGCGTTCATCGACGACGATGCCCCCGACAAGCGGGCTCGGCTCATCGACCGGCTGCTGGAGCGGCGCGAGTTCGTGGACCAGTGGGTGATGCACTGGGCCGAGTTGCTGCAGATTCGCTCCAACAACGAGATCAGCTACAAGGCCGCCCTGCGGTACTTCGAGTGGCTGCGCGCCAACTTCAGCAACGACGTGCCGCTGGATGAGATGGTGCGGCGGATTCTCACCGCCACGGGCGGCACCTTCACCGAACCCGCCACGAACTTCTACCAGAACCAGCCCGACACCCTGGTGCTGGCGGAGAACGTGGCCCAGTCGTTTCTGGGCATCCGCATTCAGTGCGCCCAGTGCCACAACCACCCCTTCGACCGCTGGACGCAGAACGACTATTACGGCTTCGTCTCCTTCTTCTCGCAGATCGGGCGCAAGCGAGGCGAGGATTACCGCGAAACCATCGTCTTCAACAGCCGCCGGGGCGAGGTGAACCATCCCGTCACCAGCACGCCTGTTCCGCCCACCTTCCTCGGCGGGGGTCCGGCGGACGTGCGCAACCGCGACCGGCGCGAGGTGATCGCCGAGTGGATCACCGCTCCGGGCAACCCGTGGTTCGCGCGGTCCATCGCCAACCGGGTGTGGGCGCATTTCATGGGCATCGGCGTCGTGGAGCCGGTGGATGACTTCCGCATCAGCAATCCGCCGTCCAACGAGCCATTGCTCAACGGACTGGCGAGGCGTCTCGTGGAGGCCAGGTACGACCTCAAGACGCTGGTGCGCGACATCTGCAACTCCGAGGCGTACCAGCGATCGACTCTGGTCAACGCCTCGAACGCCGGTGATGACCGCAACTTCTCCCGCGCTTTGATCCGCCGCATGCGTGCGGAAACGCTCCTCGACGCCCTCTGCCAGGTGACGGAGCAGCCCGAAAAACTCCGAGGACTGCCGCTGGGCGCCCGGGCCGTCGAGATCGCCGATGGATCGACCACCAACTACTTCCTCACCACGTTCGGCCGGGCCACTCGCGAGAGCGTGTGCTCATGCGAAGTGGTGCGCGAGCCGTCGCTGTCCCAGGCGCTGCATCTGCTCAACGGCGAAACAGTCCACGCCAAGATCATGCAGGGCAACGTGGCGGGTCGGATGCTTCAGTCCGGCCTGACGCCGGAACAGGCGCTCGACGCCCTGACCCGGCGGTGTTTCTCCCGTCCCCCCACGGAGATCGAGCAGAAGGCCCTGGCGACGTTGCTCGCCGAGGAGAACGCCGACCCGAAGCAGGCGCTCGAAGACCTGTTCTGGGCCATGCTCAACTCCAAGGAATTCCTGTTCAACCACTGACGCCATGCGACGATCGTCCCTGGGCCAATCCGTTGCAGTCGCCGCCGCGCACCTTGTGGCGTGGAACGCCGCCGCGCAGGACGCCCCGCCGCGAATCAACTTCGAGGAGCACATCCGTCCCATCATGGCGGAGTCCTGCACCAGTTGCCACAACCAGCGGCGGGCGCGCAACGGCTTCGCCGCCGATTCGTATGACGCCATCATGCAGGGCGGCTCGTCCGGCGCGTCGATCGTGAAGGGCGACCCCACCAAGAGTCTGTTCTATCAGTTGATCGCGCACTCGCGCGAACCCTTCATGCCTTACGAGGATGAGAAACTCCCGGCGGATCAGATCGAGATGATCCGTCAGTGGATCGCCCTCGGCGCCCCGCGCACCAGGGACGACGCAGTGATGGACGTCGCCTCCGGCCCCAGGGCGCTCGATCCCGCGGCGCTGACGACTCCTGGCGCCAGGGCTGTCATGCCCGAAGGTGTGCGTACGGAACCGTGGTGGTGGACGGAGCAGCCGCCCACCGTCAATGCGCTGGCCGCCAGTCCCACCGCTCCGCTCGTCGCGGTGGCGGGTCATCGACAGGTCGTGCTCTACCACGGTCAGACGCTCGCGCGACTTGGCGTGCTGGATTTCTCCGAGGGCACGATCCACGTGCTTCGCTTCAGCCGCGACGGCGGGCTTCTCCTGGCGGGCGGAGGTCGCGGCGGCGAATCCGGCCGCGTTGTCGCATGGGACGCGGCCACCGGCGAGCGCGTGCTTGAACTCGGCGACGAGCCGGACGTAGTGCTCGCCGCCGACATCAGCGACGATCGAACACTGGTTGCGTTGGGCGGGCCGGATCGCGTAGTGCGGGTCTACAACACGTCAGATGGATCACTCGCTTACGACCTGCGCAAGCACACCGACTGGGTCACCGCGCTGGAGTTCAGCCCCGACGGCGTGCTGCTCGTGACCGGCGACCGGGCCGGGAACGCCCTGGTTTGGGAGGCGCGGACGGGTCGTGAGTACCAGGCGCTGCCATCGCACAACGGGCGTGTGACGGACGTGACATGGCGCGCCGACAGCGTGCTCTTCGCCACGGCGGGCGAAGATGGCGTGATCCGCGTGCTCGATGCCGAGGGATGCCGCGAGCAGCGAGCATTCAACGCGTCTGGCGGCGTGCTCAGCATCGAGTGGGATCGCACGGGACGCATCGCCACCGCCGGGCGTGATCGACTGGCCCGGCTCTTCGGCGAGGGCGGCAACGAACTGCGCACCTTCGGCCCGCTCAACGACCTGGCCGCAAGCGTGTGCGTGACGCACGACGGATCCCGCGTGGTCGTGGGCGGGTGGGACGGCGATGTTCGCGCGTTCGAGGCGGCTGACGGCATGCTGGCTGGCGCAATGCCCGCGAACCCGCCGACATCGTGGCAGGAGGCGATCGGCGCCGCCGCCCGCGAATACGAAGCGCTTGCGGCCGGACGCGCCGCGCTCGCCGCCGCCGCGACGGATGCGGAGCAGTCGATGAAGGCGGCGCTCGCCGAGGCGGATGCCGCCGAATCGAAGTCCGACGAGGCCGCCGTCTCGCTGGCGGCGCAATCGCGGCGCGAGGAGCCGGCGCGGGCGGCCCTGGACGCCGCAGAAGCCCGGGAGGCGGCGCTGGCCCGGCTCATCGTCGAGCGCGAGGCCTCGGTGCAACGCGCGAAGGAGGCGATCGTCGAGGCCGAACAGGCGGACGACGCCGCCCGCCAGGGGCTGCGCGAGGCGATCGAGCGCCACGCCGCGGTCGAACTGGCCCTGGAGCGTGCTGCTGATGACGCCCAGCGCTCCGCGCTCGCGGCGGAACTGACCACCGCGCGGGCGCTGCTGGATGGCGCAGTCGCCATCGCCGAGCGCGAGTCGGCGGAACTGGCGAAGCGGCGACTGGCGCTTGCCACGGCTGAGCAGCAGCTGGCCGCGCGGATCACCCTGACGACGGATGAGCGGACCGTGCTGCAGCGGACCATCACCGACGCCCGCGCCGTGCTGGACGAAGTGCAGCGACTTCGAGCCGCGGCCCAGGAGGCAAGCACCATCGCCGTCGAGCGGCGACGCATCGCCCGACAGATGGAAGCGGCACACGCGGACGCCGTCGCGCGACTGACCGCCCATGATGAGGCCATCGCGTCCGCATCGCGGCGTCGAGATGAAGCCGCGGCGGCATGGCAGGCCCGGCGCGAGGCGATCATGGCTCGGGCAGGTCGGGTGGAATAGGCGCTTCGGACCGCCGCGCGTCGCGCGAACGACCTGATCCGCGTGTTCCCGCGACTCTCAGAAAAGCGGACAGGGTGGGATTCGAACCCACGGTGGCCACAAGGACCACACCGGTTTTCGAGACCGGCCCTTTCAGCCGCTCAGGCACCTGTCCGAAGTGAACGCGATTGTTCCAACGGCAATCGTGCTCGTCAAATAAAGTCTTCCACTTCCGGCGGATTTCAGCGCAACGCCCGCTCCAGCGCCGACAGCAGTTCATCCGGTTCGGGCAGTCGCCCCGCACCCTCGGTGCGGCAGGCCTGCCACCCCACGCCCGGCTCCAGCACGATGAAGCCGTCGGCTCGCAGCTGCATCAGGTTGCGCTGCGTGGACGCCTGCGACAGCATCACGGCGTTCATGGACGGCGCCACCAGAATCGGGGTCGTCCTCGGATCGATGGCGGAAGCGACGAGCGTCACCACGTCCTCGGCGAATCCGTGCGCGAGTTTCGCCACCAGGTCCATCGTCGCCGGCGCGATGAGCATGGCGTGAGCGCTCCGCGCCAGCGCGATGTGCTGCGGATCGTGCGATTCCGCGCGATCCCAGACGCTGGCGTACACAGCCCGACCCGAAAGCGACTCGAACGTCAGCGGCGTGACGAAGCGCGTCGCGCCATCAGTCATCAGCACCGTGACCTCGGCCCCCTGCTGGACAAGCCGACTGACCACGGTCGCCACCTTGTAGCAGGCGATGCCGCCGCTCAGGCCGACAAGCACCCGCTTCCCGGCGAACGGACGGGTTGATGTGGCTGCGTCCTGGCTCATGGCTGAGTCCGACCGCGCCGCGCGAGGCGGTCGCTCCGGACGCCCCCCGCGGGCGCGTCAGTTGTTCGAGGCGCTGCTCGGCGCTTCTTCAAACGTGATCTTGTCCTGCATGATCTCCTCGATCACCAGTTCCAGATCGGTGCGGCCGTTGCGCTCCACCAGCGGGCGGGCGCCTTCGATCAGTTCCACCAGCCGCCGCTGAATCAGCGCTGTGAGGCGGAACTTGCCGCCGACCTTTTTCACGATCTCGTCGCTCTTGAGCGCTTCAATCATGGGGCACATCACCTCGTTGGGAACCGCGCCAGCATTCCCACGGAAACATCCACGGGTCCGCCGGGCAAGCACATACGATAGTCCCGGATCGCACGGCGGTCGAGGCGGGATGACGGGCTTCGGGTGGAGTCCACCAATGGGCACGGACGACGGAGATGGCCGGAACACCCACGGTCGGGTCAAGGCCGGCGCCATCCCGCCGTCAAATCCGACCTGGCTGCCTGGGGACGACCCACGATCCCGTCACGGCGACATCGCCGCGATCGTCTCCGATCCGGCCCCGACGCCGGCCAGCCGAATTCGCCGCCTCTGCTGGAAAGCAGGCAGGCGAGTCGCCCTTCTCATCATCATCCTTGTGACCCTTCGGCTCACCGGCTGCATGGAACGACTCTTCTACGCCCCCCAGCGCGGACCAACGCCGCCCCCGACCGGCGCGGAGGGCGTCTGGTTTCGCGCCGCCGACGGTACGCGGCTGTTCGGCTGGTGGTTGCCTGCCGCTGGGCATGGTCCCGATGACCCGCCCGCCCCCACCGTCATCCACGTTCACGGCAACGCGGGCAACCTCCCGGGGCACGAGTTCTTCTCCGAGCACCTGCCGCCCGCGGGGTTCAACGTCTTCCTGTTCGACTATCGTGGGTACGGTCAGAGCGAGGGTTCGGCCCGATCGCGCGACGCATTGATCGCCGACACGCACGCGGCGCTCGATACGGTGCTGGCACGGCGGGACGTTGATCCCGCCCGCATCGCCTTGTACGGGCACTCGCTGGGCGGCGCCATCGCGTGCAACGTGGCGGCGGACCGGATGGAAGTCGCCGCCCTGGTGCTGGAGTCGCCGTTTGACAGTTGGCGCAACGCCGCGGCGACGGCGATCGGGGGCGATCCGCCGTTCTTTCTGGCCAGGTGGCTTGCGTGGCTGCTGATCGCCGATCACCGGCGCCCGGACGACGCACTGCACCGCTACCGTGGCCCCGTCCTGATCCTGCACGGCGAGGCGGACACGATCGTACCGCCGGGACACGGCCGACGGCTTGCAGCCAGGGCTGGCGACCGAGCCGAACTGCACCTCTACCCGGGCGGCGTCCACAACGAACTGCAGGCCACCCACCCGCGGACGCGGAAGACCATGATCGAGTTTCTCCGTCGCCACCTGCACGTCGGCGGCATCTGAGCGCGACGGTCCCGGGTCAGCGCGGCACGACGCCCGACCTTGCAGCGCGGCGCATCCTCCGGAGTCCGGCTCGACGAGAATCGAACCCGGCTCGACTCACCCGCCACGGCTTGACACCGGCCCCCCGGCGGGTAGTGTTGCCCTTGCCCCATCGGGTTGTGGGCGAGGTAGCTCAGTTGGTAGAGCACCGCACTGAAAATGCGGGTGTCGCCGGTTCAAGTCCGGCTCTCGCCATTCCAGAAAACCGCACTGACGATACCGCCAGTGCGGTTTTTCTTTGACGCCAGCCGCCGATCGCTGACGGCCCCACGGGCGATGAACTCAGGCGGATGGCGCCATCTGCATCGCCATCGCACCGATTCTTCGGGCCACTTCCTCCACGTTCTCACGGCTGTTGAACGCGCTGACGCGGAAGAACCCCTCGCCCATGCGCCCGAACCCGCTGCCGGGCGTGATGACGACGTTCACCTCGTGGAGCATGCGATCGAACATGGCCCATGAATCCACACCGTCCGGACAGCGCACCCACACGTACGGGGCGTTGACCCCGCCGTAGACCTCGAGCCCGGCCTGTTCGCACGCCCGTCGCAGCAGCCGGGCGTTGCCGAGGTAGTGGTCGATGAGGGCGCGCACCTGCTTCGTTCCGTTCGTGGTGTAGAGCGCCTCGGCGGCGCGCTGCACGGGGTAACTGACGCCGTTGCTCTTGGTGGACCAGCGCCGCCACCAGAGCCGGTGCAGGTCCACGCGCTGACCCGACTTCGTCGAGCCGGTGAGGTCCTTCGGGACCACCGTATAGCCGCAGCGAAGCCCGGTGAAGCCGCCGTTCTTGGAGAAGGAGCGGAACTCGATGGCGCACCTTCGCGCCCCGGGAATCTCGAAGACGCTGCGCGGCAGGGATGGATCGGTGATGTACGCCTCGTACGCCGCGTCGTACAGGATGACCGAGTCATGCTGCAGCGCGTAGTTCACCCACTGCGTGAGCTGCTCCCGGGTGATGGTGCCGCCCGTGGGGTTGTTGGGATAGCAGAGGTAGATGACGTCGACGCGCGTCCCCTCCGGCGGCAGATCGGGCACGAAGCCATTGGCGGGCGTGGCAGGCAGGTAGATCAGCCCGACGTAGCGACCTTCGGCATCCGCCGGGCCGGTGTGTCCCACCATCACGTTCGAGTCCACGTACACCGGGTACACGGGGTCGGTGACGGCGATGACGTTCTCGTCGCCTGGCGCCAGAATGTCCAGAATCGCCGAGCAGTCGATCTTGGAGCCGTCGGAGAGAAACACTTCGTCATCCGCCACGTCGATTCCGCGGTCGCGAAAGTCATGCTGCGCGATGGCGTGACGGACGGACTCGTACCCCGTGGGTGGGCCGTAGCCCTTGAATGTCTCGCGCCTCGCCATTTCATCGACGGCCTTGTGCATGGCTTCGATGGTGACTGGCGGGAGCGGCTCGGTGACGTCGCCGATGCCGCAGCGGATCAGCCGGGACTTGCGATCGGGATGAGCGGCGAGGAAAGCGTCCACGCGCCGGGCGATCTCGGGAAACAGATACCCCGCCTTCAACTTCAGATAGTGCTCGTTGATGAAAGCCATGTCACATGGTAGCGGCGACCACAGGCGGGGACGCCTGTGCCACTCAACGCCGGGGGATGCTCGCGCTGCTCAACATTGGGGACGCCCGCGCTGCCGTCTTCACGCCGCGCGGCCGCGCAGGTGAACCGCGTTGGCGGGAGGCAGATTGCGCCACACCAGGTCGCGCGTGCCCTGATAGCGTCGATCGAGCAGCTTGCACAGCGCGATGCGTCGCTTGAGGCGTTTGCGTCCGCGCCGGCCCAGAAGCGGCATCTTGATGGCCTTCATGCCGAGGTATTCAAAGTACGTCAGGCCGCCGCCTTCCTTCACGTGGGCCATCATGTGTCGGAAGATTTCGCTCACCACGTGCAGGGGGAAGATGTTGAAGGGCAGGCCGCAGATGACGTAGTCGTACTGGCCCTCCAGCTCGACCTCCTGAATCGCGCCGACGATCAGGCGCACCTCGATGCCCGGATGCCTGGCCCGGAACGGCGCCAGCCGCTTCTCCTCGATCAGGCGGGCGAAGCGCGGATTGATCTCCACAACGTGAAACACGTCGCCGGGGTTGAGCAGTTCGAGGATGCGGCGTGTGAAGGCGCCATCACCGGGGCCGACTTCCAGCACGCGCTTGGGGCCGACGTGGGATTCCAGTTCGCGCGTCATGGCGCGAGCCAGCACCGGACCCGAGGGGGCGATGGCCCCCGTGGTTTTGTAGGCACGCACCGCCTGTCCGAAAAACGAAAGCATCGCCATCCTCCGCCCGGCTCCTCCCGATCCGACCGCCCGCGGGGGTGATTTCACCCGAAACGGGCGATGCGTGCAAGGGATCCCGACGGTCTGGTTCAGGCCGCGGCCGTAGCGGTTGACTTGGATTCGGCGACCTTCACCAGCGCGTCGAACGTGGCGGGGTCGTTGATGGCGATCTCGCTGAGCATCTTGCGGTTGAGCAGGATGCCGGCATGAGCCAGCCCGTTCATGAAACGGCTGTACCGCGTGCCTCGCATGCGGCAGGCGGCGGTGATGCGAGTGATCCACAGCCGGCGATAGTCACGCTTGCGGAGCCGACGGTCGCGGTAGGCGTTGACGCCGGCCCGAACGAGAGCCACCTTGGCCTGCTGCTTATGACGGCTCTTGGTGCCGAAATAGCCGCGGGCGGCCCGGAGCATTTTGCGGCGGGCCTGGGTGCGGGCCGCGCCTTTCCGTACACGGGGCATGTCATGCCTCCTCGTGGCGTCCGGCGGAGGCCGGCTGATCGTCAGCCGGCGCTTGAATCCCGACGGGCAGGGAATGGAGTCAGATCAGTTCACGTCGTCTCGGCCTTGACCCGACGCCGGCGCGCCGGTCGAGGCACGTCAATCCCCCGCAGCCGCGTGTGCAGCATGTTGCTCAGACGCTTGGCCTCGGATGAGGTCAGGTACTTGCCTCGCCGGTACTGCCGCACCAGGGCGGCTGGCTTGTGGCTCTTGAGGTGGCGCGCATAGGCGCGACCGACCTTGACGAGGCCGCTCTTGGAGACGCGGATGCGCTTGAGCAGGCCCTTGTGCGACTTGTTCTTCGGCATGGCGGATGCACCTGTCTCCCCGTTTCGGGGGGAGGGAAGGATAGCCCCCCACCGACAGGCGTCAATCGGTCGGACCGTCGGAAGACGCAGGGAACCGACGAATGATCCGGTCAGTGCGCCAGGAACGTATCCCGCTCGTTCTCCGGCACGGCGCCGGGCTCGTGCGAGCTGCGCCCGCGAATCAGCCAGATGTTGTCGTCGGCGTCCACCAGCGGTTTGTCGAGCCAGGGCGTCGATCCGTCGAGCATCAGCACGTTCTGGCCGCGCCCACGGTGGTTGCCGGAGTTGGTGAATGGATCGGCGAAGACGGCGTTCTCCCGTGCGTCGATGACCGGGTTGCGGTCGCCCATCACGGCCCGGCTGGGCCCGGTCAGCCAGGCCACGCGGGCGTGGCCGGGCAGCACCTGGCGGCTGTATCCCATGCCATGATCGTGTCCTGGACAGTTGAGGTGCCCGTGCTCGCAGTACCCCGCCTGGGCCACCGGAACAGGATCAATCCAGAACGCCGCGGCCGCTCCGCTGCCGAAGCCCGCCATGGCGATGGGCACCCGGCCTTCGTGTTCGTTGGCGTACATCGAGAAGCCCGTACCCAGCGCGCGGAGGTTCGCCACGCACCGGGCGTCGATCGAGCGGGCGCGCACGGCGCCGAGAATCGGCCAGGCCACGCTCACGCCGATAAGGACCAGCGCCGCCATCGACAGCACGTCCGGTACGCGGAATCGCCAGCCAGTGCGATCGGACGCCGGCTCCAGCGTGCGGCGAGAACGAGCCCGGCGGACCCTGGCCAGCGTGGCATGCACCAGCACTTCCTCGGCGTCGGCGACGGGGTAATCCTCCAGCAGACCGAAGGTGGCCATCAAGGCGTCAACACGAGCACGGTCGGAGGCGTTCAACCCCTCGAGGGCGTTGCGGTCAAAGTTGCACTCCACCAGCGCATCAAGCAGGCGGGCATCTTCGGGCGACAAGGGGTTGTTCGGGTCGTTGCGGTCGGTCATGGCGTTTCCTTGTCATGCACGCGTGCCGCCCGCCAGGCCCGCGCGAAGGCCGCCACCGCGCTGTGCAGACGGCTCTTCACGGTCCCCAGGGGAATGGCCAGCGAGTCGGCGATCTGGTTGTAACTCAGCCGCTGGAAGTACGAGAGCACCAGGATTTCCCGCAGCGGCGCGGGCAGCGAATCCACCACGCTCTTCACCAGCCGGCTGCGCTCACTGTCGAGGATCGGCTCCTCCGGGCGAGGCAGTTCGGCGTCGAGCAGGTCGATGTACGACCCTCCCCGCTCCTCCTGCTCGCCTCCGGTGAGCGAGAGCGCCGCCCGTCGGTTGCTCTTGCGGTGATAGTCCCGCGCCTTGTTGGCGGCGATGGTGAACAACCACGGCTTGAAGCGGCGCTCCACATCGAACGAACGCGCCGAAAGATGAATCTGGAGGAACGTCTCCTGGAACACGTCCTCCGCAGCCGCCCGCGAGCCGAGGAATCGGATCAGGAAGTGGAACAGTTCATTGCGGTAGCGCCGGACCAGGGCTTCGAAGGCGGCGTCATCGCCTCGACAGTAGTCGTCGAGCAGTTCCTCGTCCGTCCGGCTGTCCTCGAAGTCCGCCATGCCGATGCCCCGGGTCCACATCGTATCCCGGGGGCTGCTCCACGGGAGCATTCGGCTGACGGCATGATGGCGCGACAGGCGCGGCAGATTCATGGTTCTGCTACGACGCTCGATGGACATTGGATCGCGCCGACCTCGCGGAAGCGCCGAATGCCGGTACAATCCCGCCCGCACGGTGGAGCACCTGTCAAGACAGGCAAGGTTCACCACCCGCGCACCCGGGTTGCCTAGGGCGCGAACCAGACCGACTTCCGAGAACCAGCATGGGTGTACCGATTTCCCAGATGTGGACCGTAGCGACCTACGTGCTGGGGCAGCGCCTGCGACGACGTCGGCACTACCCGCTGGTCCTGATGCTCGAGCCGCTCTTCCGCTGCAACTTGGCCTGCGCCGGGTGCGGCAAGATCCAGTATCCCGCCCACGTGCTCAAGCGGCACCTGACCGTCGAGGAGTGCCTCAAGGCGGTGGATGAATGCGGAGCGCCAATGGTGTCGATCCCCGGCGGCGAGCCGCTGCTCTATCCCCACATCGCCGATCTGGTCCGTGAACTGGTCCGACGCCGCAAGTACATCTACCTCTGCACCAACGCGCTGCTGCTCAAGGAGAAACTGGAGGAAGGGCTGTTTACGCCCAGCAAGTACCTGACCTTCTCGGTTCACATGGACGGGTCGGAGGAGGAGCATGACTTCGCCGTCTGCCGCGAGGGCACGTTCCAGACCGCGCTCGCGGGCATCCGCGAGGCGGTGAAGCGCGGCTTCCGCGTCACCACCAACACCACGCTGTTCGAAGGGGCCGACCCCGTCGCCGTGCGCGAGTTCTTCGACGAGATGATGACCCTGGGCGTCGAGGGCATGATGGTCAGCCCCGGCTACGCCTACGAGAAGGCGCCGGATCAGAAGCACTTTCTCAAGCGACGCGAGACCAACGAACTCTTCGAGATGGTGCTCTCCAACCGCCGCAAGGGCTGGCGATTCAACCAGAGTCCCTTGTTCCTCGAGTTTCTCATGGGCCGGCGCGACTATGAATGCACGCCCTGGGGCAACCCCTGCTACAACATCTTCGGCTGGCAGAAGCCCTGCTACCTGCTGCAGGAGGGCTACGCCGACACGTTCGAGGAGTTGATCCGCGAGACGGAATGGTCGAACTACGGCCGGGCCTCCGGCAACCCCAGGTGCCAGCAGTGCATGGTGCATTGCGGGTACGAGCCAACCGCCGTCAACCACACGTTTTCATCGTTCGGCGGCATGTGGGGCACCATCAAGGCCATGATCTTCAACACCTACGCCAACCCTGAAGCCGCCCGCAAGGTGGAGGCGATGAAGGATCAGCCGCGCGGTCCGCTGGCCCGCCTGGTGCAGTTGGGGTACGCGCCTGACGTCAAATCCAAGGCAGGCGCGGCGTAGGTCCGCGTCCCGTTCGCCCGTCCGGGACTTGCCCCAAGCCCGACTTCAGGCGAAGATGCCGCTTTCCCGAATCCACCGCCCCCAAGGAACCGACCGTGCATCAGATCAAGCTGTTCAAGGGCATCGAGACCGAACTGTCCCAGCTGCAGGATGAAGTCAACGCCTGGCTGCGCGACAACCAGAACCTGAGGGTGCTCAACATCTTCGGCAACATCGCCCCGCAGACGCTTCGACAGCAGCCGGGCGGGTCCATGGGTGACCGGCAGTTCGCCCCCTCCGACGTGCTGATGACGGTGGTGTACGAGAAATCCTGATACGGACAACGGCGGCCGCCTCCGGTCGCGGAAACTCGCGCCATGGGCGGATGGTGGGTCCACGACGTGTACCAGAATCAGGGCGCGGCCGGCGTCGTGAGCTGGGCGTTCTGGGTGATCTTTTCGATCGTCCTGCACGAACTGGCGCACGGCTGGGCGGCCCTGTGGCAGGGGGACGACACCCCCCGACGCCTCCACCGCATGACGTGGAACCCCCTCGTCCACATGGGGCCGATGTCACTGATGATGTTCGCCCTGATCGGCATCGCCTGGGGTCTCATGCCCACGGACCCGAGCAAATACCGCTGGAAGCGCCGAGGGCGCATCGTGGTGGCTGGCGCCGGACCGGCGATGAACATTGTCCTGTTCCTTCTCGCGGGGTTCGCCCTGGCCCTGTGGACACGATACGGGTCTCAGGCCGACCCGCTGGGGCCGAACATGACCTACTTCCTGCACGTGGGGGCATTTCTGAACCTGGCCCTGGCGGGACTGAACCTGCTGCCCATCCCTCCCCTGGACGGGTCGGGAATTCTGTCCGGCATCTCATTCCGCTGGCATCAGTGGATGCAGAACCCCCAGTTCGTCATGGCCGGTTTCTTCATCGTGCTGGCGGTGTTCATCAGCGGGGTGGGCGTGTGGCTGTTCCTCGGGGCGCTGGAGGCGACGCGGGCCTACACCCAGTTCGTGGTGGACCTGCTGCCGGGGTGACGGCTCAGATGTCGCTCTGATTCCGTTTCCCGCGGGTCAACCCTCTTGATCCGCCCGGCCCCACGCCTATCGTCACGTTCCCCATCTGTCCGCCCAAGCGGTGGCGCACGACCCGGCTGACGACGCTGGCCCGGTTCCCGCCCCCGCCGCCCGTGTCGGGCGAGGCGGGCACTTGAAAGGAGCACGGCATGGTTGTTCTGCGTCTGAAGCGCATGGGCCGCACGCATCAGCCCTTCTTCCGTCTCAACGCGATGGACAAGCGAGCGCCCCGCGACGGGCGGGTGATCGAGCAGCTCGGCTGGTACGATCCGGGCGCGGCGCCGGACAAGCAGCTGCAGATCAACGTGGCCCGGGTGGATTACTGGCTCAGCGTGGGCGCGCAGCCCAGCGAGACGGTGGCCAACCTGCTCAAGAAGGTCGGCTGCGACCCGACGCCCGGCAAGAAGATCGCCGCCTCCTGACCACTCCCTCGACGGCGTTCACCCGCCTCACCCGCGTTCCGCGGCGCGTTTTCGAGTGCGAAACGATGTCCCTTCGCATCGACATCCTGACGCTCTTTCCCGAGATGTTTCATGGCGTCCTGAGCGCCAGCATCCTCGGCCGCGCGGCGAGTTCGGGCGTGGTGGAGTATCACGTCACCAACATCCGCGACTTCACGCAGGACAAGCACAACCGCGTGGATGATCGTCCGTTCGGCGGCGGTCCCGGCATGGTGATGATGTGCCAGCCGGTGTATGACGCGGTCACCGCCGTGGAAGCCCGCGACCCCCGGCCCGCCACGCGCGTGCTGCTGACCCCGCAGGGTCGCCCGCTCACGCAGGAACTGGTCGAGGAACTCGCATCGAGGCCCCGGCTGCTTCTGATCGCGGGGCACTATGAAGGCATCGACGAGCGCGTCATCGAGGAACTTGACCCGCTGCAGGTCAGCGTGGGTGATTTCGTCGTCTCCGGGGGGGAGCTGCCCGCCATGCTGCTGGTCGACGCGGTGGTGCGGCTGCTTCCCGGCGCCCTGGGGCACGCCGACTCGGCCTCGCAGGATTCCTTCTCCCGGGCGGGCGAGCACGGGCGACGACTGCTCGACTGTCCTCACTACACCCGCCCGCGCGAGTGGCGCGGACGCGCGGCGCCCGACGTGCTTCTGAGCGGCGACCACGCCGCCGTGGATCAATGGCGCGACCGGCAACGACTGGAGCGAACGCGCGATCGGCGTCCCGATCTGCTCGACGCCGCCATCGTCTTCTGTTGAACTTCCCTCCGCCTTTCGTCACGAGAGACCGATCATGAACAAGCAGGCCATCGTCGAGTCCGTCGTCCAGTCGCAGCTCAAGAGCGACATTCCCTCGTTCACGATCGGCGACACGCTCAACGTCCACGTGCGCATCGTGGAAGGCGACAAGGAGCGCATCCAGGTCTACCAGGGCGTGCTCATCGGTCGCAAGGGTCGGGGCGTGAATGAAACCATCACGGTGCGCCGCATCGTGGCCAACGAAGGCGTGGAGCGCATCTTCCCGCTGCACTCGCCCCGCATCGCCCAGATCGAGGTGGTCCGCCGCGGCGACGCCCGCCGGGCCAAGCTGTACTACCTGCGCGAGCGGGTGGGCAAGTCGCGTCGTCTGCGCGACCAGCGCCGCGGACTGACCCGGCTGGAGGAAACGCCCGCCGAGGCGGCGGCGTCCTGAACCAGGCGTCGGCGCGTCCGGCGATCGAATTGAGTCGCCGATGGGCGAGAATCAACCCGCGGCCCGCGTTGCGGCGCGCTCGATGACGTTCAGCGCCGTCATCACGTCCACGCAGATCGGGAACACGCGGTCCAGCTTGGTGAGCTTGAAGAGATACTGCACGCTGCGGTCGGCATTGACCAGCGCGATGCGTCCGCCGATCGAATCCAGCGCCCGGAACGACTTGACCAGCGTGCCCAGGCATGCGGAGTCCATGTGCTGCACGTTCTGAACGTCGAGGATGAAGTTCATCGAGCCGGCGGCGGCCAGCTGATCAAGCAGCTCCGTGAGCCGCTCCGCCGCCTCGACCCCCGTCAACTCGGTCACCGTGAGCGTGATCACCGCGGTAGCGCCGATGTGCTCAACTTCGGCGATCTCCGCGTGTCCCCGGGGGCGGCTGGACGACCCCGCCTCGACGGACCCGACCGCGGCGTCATCCTGCTCGCGTTCCTTTCGTGCAAACGGGTTCCACATGGCGCGAATGCTCCCATCACGCCCGGTGCGGCGAAACGCCCGCACGGCGGCAAGGTGTGATCCTGCTGTAAATCGGTGGATTCGCCGTCCCGGTTCATTGGAGGCCGCGCGAACCGACGGAGTCTGGTTGAAGTGCGCGGGCTGGTGAAGAAGTTCCGGCGGCGACGCCTCGACGCACCGCTCAGGGGCGAATGAGATCGCGCTTCGGTCTTGCCTTGACGCGGATCGGTTCGCCGGCCGGCGCGGTCACCTGCTCGGCGACCTGGGGCTGGCGTCCCGGCGACGGGGCGAAGTTCGGCCGACCGCCCACCACGCGACGACTCCTGGCCTGATCAATGCAACGTTCCATGGCCTGGATGAAGGGGCGGAGACGTTCGGCGGCATTCGGGCGGTTCTGCATCGGCGTGCCCTCCACAAGACGACAGAGGCATTCTTGATCGGCGAGTTCCGACCCGCGCATGGCTCCTGGTCGACGATTCCAGCCCTGCATGTTCGACTTCGCCCGCATAACCGCTACGGTCCATCGATCCATCCGCTATGCTGTGTCGCGCGACATCGCCTGACCGCATACCCCCATCGACTCATGGCCACCGTCACGCTCGACAACGTCACCAAGACCTATCCCGGCGGGGTGGAGGCCGTGCGCCGCGTCAACCTGGCGGCGGCCGACGGCGAGTTCGTGGTCCTTGTCGGCCCGTCCGGCTGCGGCAAGTCCACCACCCTGCGCATGATCGCCGGGCTGGAGAGCGTCACCAGCGGCTCGGTGTCGATCGACGGACGCGTCGTCAACGACGTGCATCCCAAGGACCGGAACATCGCCATGGTGTTCCAGAACTACGCCCTGTACCCGCACATGACGGTGTATCAGAACATGGCCTTCGCCCTGAAACTGCAGCGCACGCCAAAGACGGAGATCGACCGTCGCGTGCGTGAAACGGCGGCGATGCTCGGATTGACCGACCTGCTGCATCGCAGGCCACGGGCCCTCTCGGGCGGCCAGCGGCAGCGGGCGGCCGTGGGCCGGGCCATCGTGCGCGAGCCGGCGTGCTTCCTCTTCGACGAACCGCTTTCCAACCTGGACGTGAAGCTGCGCCTCCAGACGCGGGCGGAACTCAAGCACCTCCACCAGCGACTGCGCACCACCACAATCTATGTGACGCACGATCAGGAGGAGGCCATGACCCTCGGCGACCGCATCGCGGTGATGGCCGAGGGCCGCATCCAGCAGTTCGCTCCGCCGCTGGAGGTCTATCGACGGCCCATCAACCGATTCGTGGCCGGCTTCGTCGGCCTGCCGCCCATGAACTTCATCAACGGTCGCATCGAACGCTGCGACGGAGAACTGGCTTTCATTGCGGATGGCGACCTGCGGCTTCCCGTTCCTCCGGGTCTGCGCAACCATACGCTGCACTTCCTCAACCGCGAGGCGGTGCTTGGCGTGCGGCCCGAGACGCTCAGACCCAACGCCGCCGGCGCATCGGCCGCCGTGCCGGACGTCGCATCAGGGGAGTGGGCGATTCGCGCCGTCGTGCGCGTGGTGGAGCCGCTCGGCGACCGGCAGGATCTGTACTGCGACCTCCGAAGCGGGCAGCGCCTGATCGCACGCGTGGATGCGGCGCATCACGCCCGGCCCGGCGATGAGATCGTCTTTTCAGTGCAACCTGAGGCGATTCACCTCTTTGAACCGGGTGAATACGGCCCGCACCTGGCGTATGGTGACGGACGCGGCCCGACGGCGGGTCATGGACCCGGCTGAGCCCTTTGACCGGTCTGGATGGAGAGATGACATGCGGCGTGCTCCTGCGACGTGGCTGATGGTGCTGATGGTGTCGATGTCCGCCGCGCCGGCTTCGGCCGCGAATGGCAACGTGGACCTGCCCCGCTACCCCTCGATCAGTCCAGACGGGCGCGAGATCGTGTTTTCCTGGCGCGGGGACCTGTGGAAGGTCGGCAGTTCCGGCGGCCACGCGCTGCGTCTGACCGCCCACCCCGCCGACGACACCCGCAGCGCCTGGAGCCGCGACGGAAAGCGCATCGCCTTTGAATCCAACCGAACCGGCGACCGCAATCTCTTCATCATGAACGCCGACGGCACCGGCGTGCGCCAGGTGCTGCGTCTGGATCGCCCGGTGTCGCTGACCGGCTTCGGCACGGACGACGCCGGACGCGAGGTGCTGTTCTTCGAGGGATCGATCGAGGGCGACGTGTACCGTGCGCCGCGCCCCTACATGGTGCCCACGGAGGGCGGGGCGCTCCGGCGCGTGCATGACGCCTTCGGCGCCGAACCGTCGCAGAGCGCGGACGGGTCCACTGTCGCCTTCACGCGGGGCGGGTCGGCCTGGTCACGACGCGGCTATCGCGGGCCGGACAACCGAAATGTGTGGACGTTCAACCGATCCAACGGCGCCTTTACGCAGCTCACCACGTACGACGGCAACGACGGCAAGGCGCTGTGGGGCGCTGGACGCACCATCTACTTCCTCTCCGATCGCGATTTCGGCTGCGTCAACCTCTTCCGCATGAGCGCGGATGACGGCGAGCGGGCCCTCGCGCGGGCCACCAGCTTTCAGGACCGCGACATCTGGGATTACGATGTCGCCGCCGACGGCGCCACGGCGGTTCTCGTCGCGTGGGACACGCTCTACACCCTCGACCTGCGCAATCAGAACGCCGAACCCAGGCCGCTCACGATCACGGCCGGCGAGGACGAGTCGGACAACATTCAGCTCCTCACGGTGGATCGCCGCGTCTCCGAGGCCGCTCTCAGCCCGGACGGCAAGGTGATGGCGGTGGTGGCGTATGGCGAGGTGTACGTGCGGAACGTGGAGTCCGGGAGTCCCACCCGCCGCGTGACCGCCAGCCACGCTCGAGAGAAGGACATCGCCTGGTCACCCGACGGTTCGCGTCTGTACTTCGTGTCCGACAGCGACGGGACAGAAAGCATCTACGCCGCCACCGTGGCGGTGACGCGCGGCGAGATCAAGGCGTCCTTTGACGAAGCCGCCAGGCCAAGGCCCGCCGCTCCCGTTGAAGAGTCGAAACCCGCCGCCGACCCGCCTTCGGAAGGCGCCGCTGCTGGACAGGGTGAGCAGGCCGGCCAGGAGGAGCCCAGGAAAGAGGAGCCGAAGAAGGAGGAGCCGAAGAAGCCCGACCCCGCGACGCGGTGGCATGACGCGGTCACCTTCACCATCGAGCCGGTGGTCGTGACCTCGGCGCATGACCGGGCGCCGCGCCCCTCGCCGGACGGGAGATGGCTGTCCTTCCGCCGCGGACGAGGCGACATCGTGATCCGCGATCTGACGACGGGAGATGAACGCACGTTCCTCACCGGGTGGGACTTCTCCATCGACTGGCGCTGGACCGATGATTCGAGGCACATCCTCTACAGCGTCAACGATCGCAACTTCAATGCCGATGTATGGCTGGCCCCGGCGGACGGATCATCGCCTCCGGTGAACCTGTCGCGGCACCCCGACAACGACGAGCAGCCCCGGCTGAGCGCTGACGGCAAGGTGCTGGCCTTCGTCTCCGAGCGTCTCAACGAAGAATACGACGTATGGATGGTGTTCCTCGACCGGAACCTCGAGGCCATGGCGCCGGTGGACCGGGAGAAATACTTCAAGGAAGCGATCGACGCGGCTAAGAAGCGCAAGCCGCTGGCGATCTCGGACAAGCCCGCCGATCCTCCCGCGGGGCGCACCTACGACACGGACGACGCCTACCTGCGCCTCCGTCGTGCGTCCAACATCGGGGGCAGTGAGCGCAACCTGGAGATCACGCCCGCGGGCGACCGGCTGGTCTTCACCTCCTCGGGCGAGACCAGCGGGCTTTTCTCCATCAAGTGGGACGGCAGCGACCAGAAGCGCCTCCACTCCAGCGTGTCGGTGCAGCATCTCACCGTGACGGGCGACAAGGTGGTGTTCGTCGATGGCGGGCGCGCCGGCATGGTTCCGGTCAACGGCGGGTCAGTCGAGTACATCGACATCAGCGACCGCATGCGCATCGACCTGCAGCAGCAGGCGGATCAGAAGTTCCGCGAAGCGGCCCGCATTCTCGGCGAGGTCTTCTACCACCCCACCATGAAGGATCTCGACTGGGAAGGCCTGACGACGAAGTACCTGGCGCTGGCCCGTCAGTCGCGCACGGCGGATGAGTTCAATTACGTGGCGGCGTACCTGCTGGGCGAGTTGAACGGCTCGCACCTGGGCGTCAACTCGCCGGGCACGCCCTCGCCCATCCGGGAGGCGCAGGGGCGGCTGGGCGTGCGATACGAGGTCGTGGACAACGGCTTCCGCGTGACCCACGTGATTCCCCGCTCTCCCGCGGCGGAAGGACCGATGGCGCTGCGCATAGGGGACATCATCACCGGCATCGACTTCGAGCCGGTCGCGCCCCTCGACACACTTGAAGCCCGCCTGACGGGTCGCGTGGGTCAGGAGACGGCGATCGACGTCAGTCGCACCGGCGAGGACGGGGCGGCGACCAATCTTCGCCTTCTGCTGACGCCCGTCAGCGCCGGGGCGGAAGTGGACCTGCAATACGATGCCTGGCAGCGGCGCAATCAGCAGCTTGTTCACGAGTGGTCCGGGGGCAAACTGGGCTACCTGCACATCCGAGGCATGAACGCGCCGTCGCTCAATGAGTTCGAACGCGATCTCTACGCCGCGGCGGAAGGGCGGCTGGGGCTCATCATCGACGTGCGCAACAACGGAGGCGGCTCCACCGCCGACCTGGTGCTGTCGTCCATCATGGTCCAGCCGCACGCCTACACCGTGCCGCGCGGAGCCGACTCCTCCGTCACCGACGGTTACCCGCAGGACCGTCTCTATATCCAGCGGTATATCAGGCCCGTGAACATGATGTGCAACGAGAAGAGTTTCTCCAACGCGGAAATCGTCTCGCACGCCTTCAAGACGCTCAAGCGCGGCACGCTGGTAGGACAGCAGACCTACGGTGGCGTCATCTCTACGGGCGCCGCGTCGCTCATCGACGGCACGTCGGTGCGCACGCCCTTCCGCGGGTGGTACCTGCCCGACGGCACCGACATGGAGAACAACGGGGCCATGCCGGACATCGTGATCCACCAGACGCCGGAGGACGAATCACGCGACCACGACGCCCAGCTCAAGGCCTGCGTGGAGGATCTGCTGAAGCGCGTCCAGTGAGAGGCGCGCTCGCGACGCGATCGGGTCGGTCACGCCGTTACCGTACGCGGCGGCCGATGAGCACACCCTCGCGCAGCGGAACCGCCACCGCCTCGAAGTGCGGATCGCCGGCCACCAGCCGGTTGAACCGGTCCGCGGCGTCGCGCGACGGCTCGCCAGCGTTGTCGATCCACCACGATCCGCCGCCCAGCACGTTGTCGGCCAGAATCAGCCCGCCCGGTCGGATCATCGGACGCACGATCTCCCAGTATGCCGGGTACTCGGTTTTCACCGCGTCAAGGAATACCACGTCTACCGACGCCGGACCGAGTTCCTTGGCCAGCGTCGGCAACACGTTCAGGGCCGCGCCCACGCGCAGGTCCACCCGGTCGGACACCCCGGCTCGCTCGAACTGCCGCCTGGCGAAGTTCGCATGCTTCGGCTCGTACTCGATGGTGATGAGCCGACCGCCCGGCGCCAGTCCGCGGGCGATCCAGATGCCGGAGTACCCCGCCAGCGTGCCGACCTCGATCGCCACCCGCGCCCCCGCCAGCGAGGTGAGCAGCATCAGCAGCCGCCCCACGTCCGCGCTCACCGCGATGTCCGGCAGCCCGGCGGCAGTCGCCTCGCACATCAGGCCCGCGAGGTGATCGTCCTGATCGCCGAACACCTCGCGCAGGTATGCGGCGGTGAATGCCCATCGCTCGGGTGTCATCTCCATGGGCCAGTGTAGATCGCCCGACCAATGACGGGGGGCGAGCACATCCAGTCCGCCCGCCAGTGGCGCAAACGTGGCGGCGCGGACGTCTCGCCTGCGATCCCTTCACATTTTCAATCGTTGGCCGATATCACATTCGGCCCCTGACCGGCCTTCTTCTCGTAGTACCCGTCGCCTGACTTCTGATACTTCGTGAACCCCATCGAATGGAGGTTCTTGTCGCTCAGCAGTTTCCGGGTGTGATGATCCGACCCCGCACCGGGAATGATCGGCCTGGTGGGCACGCGGCGGACGGGCTGGCCCGTGTCAGGATGTCTGGTCAGGGCGGGGTCGGACATGCGCTGCACGATCTCGAACGTGTCGCCGTCCGTCCCGTCGGGGTTCACGATGGCGTAGACGTACGTGGGCATGGCTGTCGGACGTGGAGGGAACTGACCGGGGCGAATCGCGCCGCCGAGGCCGCGCCCCAGCGGGTGAACGCACTATGCTATGCGCGACGCTCGGCGAGGTTCGCTCCCTGCGTGGCCATTCGGAGCCCCGTGTCATGGCCGAGAACGACCATCCGTACGCCGCCGCCCGGCCCGGTCGCTTTGCCGCGGAGATCCGCACCGCGTCTCCCGAGGGCTGCGCCATCGCCTTGCTCGGTCTTCCGGACGACACCGGGGTGGGGCTGAACCACGGGCGGCTGGGGGCGCGGGACGGTCCGGCCGCTTTCCGCCGGGCCCTGGTGCGCTACGGCGCCAACTATCACGGGCCGACCCGCATCGACCCGGCGTCGGTGGGCGTGTTCGACGCGGGCGACGTGCAGCCAAGATCATCACTCGAACACACGCACGACGCCGTCACCCGGCGCGTTGCGGAACTGCTCGACCTGGGTCTGACGCCGGTCTGCGTCGGAGGCGGACACGACCTCACGTGGCCGGTGATTCGCGCGGTGACCGCGAAGCACCCCCACATCGTCGGCCTGTACTACGACGCGCACCTGGATGTCCGCGAGGAGCCCGGTTCGGGCATGCCGTTCCGCAGGATTCGGCTGGACACCACCTGCCGGGAACTGCACGTGGTGGGACTGGACCCCTTCGCCAACTCGCGCGAGCACGTGGAGTGGTTCCGCACGCACGGCGGATTCACGCACGATTCCACGCCCGAGTCGATCCACGGCGAGCACCTGTTCGTCTCATTCGACCTCGACGCCGTGTCGAGCGCTGAAGCCCCGGGCGTGAGCGCGATCAATCCCGTGGGGATGAGCGCGCGGCAGGCGGACGACGCCGCCTTCCGCGCCGGAGCCGACCGACGCGTCCGGTCCTTTGACATCATGGAGCTGAACCCGACCTACGACTCCGACGGGCGCACCGCGCGGCTGGCGGCGCGTCTGTTCCTGTCCTTCGTGGCGGGTTTCGCCACCCGGAGCACGGAATGAACGGCATGCTCATCCACCGCGCGCGGCTGCTGACGCTGGCCGGTCCATCCGGCCCGCGAAGAGGCCGCGACCTGCGCGACCTGGGCGTGATCCCGCACGGCTGGATTCGACTGGATCGAGAACGCATCGCCGACATCGGAACCGGCGACCCCCCGCCCCATCTGCTGCAGCGCGCCGGGGCGATCATCGACGCCCGCCATCGCGTGGTCATGCCCGCCTTCGTGGACTGCCACACCCACGCCTGCTGGGCGGGCGACCGGCTGGATGAGTTCGAAATGAAGATCGCCGGCACCGACTACCTCGACATTCTTCGCGCGGGGGGGGGCATCATGTCCACGGTGCGCGCGGTGCGTCAGGCGGCCCAGCACGAGTTGGCCGAGTCGCTGCTCCATCGGCTGGAGCGCATGGCCCACATGGGCACGGCGACGGTCGAAGTGAAATCCGGATACGGGCTGACCCCGGAGGATGAAATCAAGATGCTGCGGGCGATCCGCGAGGCGGCCTCGCGCACGCCGCTTCGAGTCATCCCGACGTTTCTCGGCGCACACGCCATCGACCGCGACCGGCCTGACTTCGTCGAGGAGACCATCAACGTCACGCTGCGGGCCGCGGCCCAGGAGTTTCCGGGCATCACCGCCGACGCCTTCTGCGAGGAAGGCGCCTGGTCGCTGGACGAGACGAGGCGGTACTTCGAGGAGGCGGCGGCGCTGGGCTGCCCCATCCGCGTCCACGCCGATCAGTTCCACTCCCTGGGCGCCGCTCGACTGGCGGTGGACATGGGCGCGGTGAGCGTGGATCACCTGGAAGCGACCACGCCCCGCGACCTGGAGATGCTGGCCCGCAGCGGCACCATGGCGGTGGCGCTGCCGGGCTGCGGCTTCCACCTCAACGGTCGCTACGCCCCAGCCCGTGCGCTGGTGGATGCCGGGGGCGCGCTGGCCATCGCCACCAACTGCAACCCTGGCTCATCTCCCACCTCGTCGATGCCGTTCATCATCGCGCTGGCGTGCCGCCACCTGCGGCTCGCGCCCGCGGAAGCCATTACCGCCGCCACCTACAACGCCGCCTGCGTGCTGCGGCTGGACGACGAGGTCGGTTCGCTCGAGCCGGGCAAGCGCGCGGACATCCAGATCCTCGACGCCACGGATGAGCGGGAGCTGGCGTTCGAGGTGGCCGCGCCTGGTCCGCGCGTGGTCATCGTCGATGGCCACCTGATTCTCGATCGATTCGACGACGCCTGCGCCGTCGAACCGGGTTGATGACTTGTTTGCAGTGGCGCGGGCGTCCAGTGGCGCGGGCGTCTCGCCTGCGATCACTCACCGGGTCTCAACAGCCCGTCGAGTAATGGTCGGTGGTCTGGCACGATCCACGCGCGGCTCGGAACGCGGCGCCGCGATTGTTTCCCCATCGACTTTCCCGCGATTCATCGTACTATCGACGCATCATGGTCGTGACCAGCATGATCGATGTGGACGCCGCGGCCGCCGCCGCCCAGTGCGTGGTGCGGACGCACGAGCGGCTCGTGGAGTTTCTGCGGCCCGGTCTCACGCTGCCGGAAGTTGACTCCTTCGTGGGTCGCACGCTGGCGGACCTCAACTGCCGCAGTTGCTTTCTGCACTACAAGATTCGAGGGCATCCACCCTTTCCCAGCCACGCCTGCCTGTCGCTCAATCACTGCATCGTGCATGGGACGCACACCATGCGCCTGCCTCCGCTCAAACCGGGTGATGTGTTCTCCATCGACATCGGCGTTCGTCACCAGGGCTTCATCGGCGACGCCGCGTGGACGTACGCCATCGGCCACGCCACCGATGAGGCGATGGCGCTCATGCGGTGCGGGCGTGAGTCCTTGCGGCGTGGCATCGCCGCGCTGCGACCCGGTCATCGACTTTCAGACTGGGCCGCCGCGGTGCAGCCCTACGTGGAGAAGGAGTGCGGCTTTCACCTGGTGCAGGGACTGGGCGGACACGGCTACGGCCGCAAACTGCACGGCCCGCCCTTCGTGTCCAACATCCTGCCGCGATACCCCGGCGAGTGGCCCGATTCGGACCTCATCATGCAGCCCGGCCTGCTGCTGGCGGTGGAGCCGATGATCGCACGCGGAACCTCTCAGACCGTGTCCGTCGGTCGCGAGTGGCCCATCTTCACCGCCGACGGCTCGCTGGCGGTTCACTACGAGGCGGATGTGATGGTGACCGAGTCCGGCCCCCGCGACCTGACCGAGGGGATGGATCAGTTGCCGGACATCGTGGGCGCGGCGTGAGAATCCCACACGGTGGCGCAGGCGTCCCGTCTGCCATCATCCGACCGGCCTCAATGGCCGGTCGAACAATGCCGACACCGACACAGCCGCCCGACCCAAGATCGTCACCGCGAGGGGCGATGCAGCGTCGCACGCCGGCTACGGTATCATCCCCCGGCATCGCATCAGTGAATCGGGCGTTGAGCCCGACTCACCGATCGCAGGCGGGGACGCCTGCGCCACCGATCAAAAAGTTGACGGGCGGGGACGCCCGTGCCACTGAAACACCCGGAGTTCATCATGCGACTGCTCCTCGCCGCTTCCGCTCTCGCCATCGCGCCGCTGACCCTTGCCGGCCCCCCCGCCACCGAACAGCGGCCCGTGACCGACGAGATGCACGGCCATCGCATCGTCGATGAATACCGCTGGCTCGAGCCGCTTGAAAGCGAGAGTGAGGAGGTTCGCGCCTGGACCACCGCGCAGAACGACCACACCCGATCCGTTCTCGATCGGCTGCCCGCCCGCAAGGACATCGAGGCCCGACTCGCCGAACTCATGTCGATCGGCACGGTCTCCGCTCCCTCGATGCGCGGCGACCGCTACTTCTACACCGAGCGCAAGGGAACGGAGAACCAGGCGGTTCTCTACCTGCGCGAAGGGCATGACGGCACGCCTCGCGTTCTGCTCAACCCCAACACGCTCGATGAGAAGGGTTTGTACGCGCTCGACTGGTTCGTCCCCAGCGAGGACGGCTCGCTGCTCGCCTTCGGGCTCTCCCACGCTGGCGACGAGATGACCGTGCTCTACGTCATGGACGTGACCAGCGGGCGCTGGCTGGCGGATGAGATCCAGGGCAAGGTGGTCTTCACCGGCTGGCTGGCGGACAACACCGGCTTCACCTACGGCATGCTGGAGAATCCCAAGGACGCCTACTCCCGCGTCTACAAGATGCACCTGCTGGGGACGCACCATCGGCAGGATTCCGAAATCCTGCGCCAGGACGCACCCAGCCGCATTCCCAGCGCCAGCATCACCCGCGATGGACGCTGGGTGGTCATCTCCATCTTCGAGGGCTGGGCCAAGCAGGAAGTCCTGGTGTTCGACGCCGACCAATGGCGGCGAACGGGCGAGATCGACCGTGTGCCGATCGCCGTGGGTCTGGATGCGCGCTTCGAGGCCGAATTCGTGCAGGGGGACACGCTCTACCTCTTCACCACGCTCAACGCGCCCAACGGCTGTCTGTACGCGGTTGATCTGAATAATCCCGCGCGGGAGAACTGGACGCTGATTCTGCCCGAGCGCAAGGACGCCGTGCTGCAGAGCGTCAGCCAGGCGCGAGGCCGCATGGTGGCCTCGTACCAGGTGGACGCCACCAGCCGACTGGAGCAGTTCACCTATTCGGGCAAGTCGCTGGGCGAGATCGCCCTGCCCGGCATCGGCACGGCGGGCATCGTCACCCGCGATGACCGCACCGAGGCGTTCCTGACCTTCACGAGCTTCAATACCCCGCCGTCGATCTATCGGCTCGACCTGGCGGAGCCGAGGCCGCAACTCGCCCTGTGGGCGAGACCGGAAGTTCCCGTTGATCCCTCCACGGTCGAGGTGAAGCAGGTTTTCTTCGCCTCCAGGGATGGCACGCGCGTGCCCATGTTCATCGTGCATAAGAAGGGGCTGGTCCTCAACGGCGAGAACCCCTGCATCCTCTATGGCTACGGCGGCTTCAACATCTCCCTGACGCCCTCGTTCACGCCCACGCGCTTCCCCTGGTTCGAGATGGGCGGCGTCTACGCCGTCGCCAACCTTCGAGGCGGCAGCGAGTACGGCGAGGACTGGCACCGCGCCGGCATGCTCGAGAACAAGCAGAACGTCTTCGACGACTTCTACGCCGCAGCGGAATACCTCATCGCCAACGGCTACACCAGGCCCGAGCGGCTCGCCTGCCAGGGCGGATCCAACGGCGGTCTGCTCACGGGCGTGGCGGTGACGCAGCGGCCTGACCTGTTCGCCGCGGCCATCTCTGCGGTGCCCCTGCTGGACATGCTGCGATACCACCACTTCCTGATGGCGAAGTTCTGGATTCCCGAGTACGGCTCGCCGGATGACCCCACCCACTTCCAGTGGCTGCGCCGCTACTCGCCCTACCACAACATCAAGCCGGGCGTGAAGTATCCGGCGGTGCTCTTCACCGCGGGTGAGAACGACAACCGCGTTCACCCCAACCATGCCCGCAAGATGGTGGCCAGGATGCAGGCGCTCGCCGCCAACGACCACGAGACGAAGCCCATCCTGCTCTGGGTCGACCGCGAAGGCGGCCACGGGCAGGGCAAGCCCCTGTCGCTGCGTATCCGCGACGCTGCCGACCAGTTCATCTTCTGCGCCTGGCAGACCGGCATGCTGGAGGACTACCTGCGGAAGAACCCCCGGTGACGGGGTGGCGATACGGTCTGTCGGGCGTGCTGCTGCTCGGCTCGCTGGTCTTCCTCATCCTCACGCCCCATAAGAGCTGGGGGCTGGGGGCGGTCATCGCGGCGGTCATCGTCATGCGGCTCCTGCTCGTGCCGCTGAAGGGGAATCCGCCCCGGTAGCGCCGCGCCGAACCCGGGGCTAACCCGAGATGTGAATCTGGTCGATCTGCACCACATGGATCGATACGACCTGATCTGTCTCGGCTGCGGACCGGCGGGCGAGAAGGCCGCCACGCAGGCGGCGTATTTCGGACGCCGCGTCGCCGTCATTGAGCGCGCCCACGCCCCGGGCGGGGCCATGGTCAACACCGGCACCATCCCGTCCAAGGCCCTGCGCGAAACCGCCGTCATGTGCTCCGCCTTCCGACGCCGACCCATCCCGGGACTTCGCGTGGAGTTCGGCGGCCACCTCTCCATCGCCGGATTCATGGCCCAGCGACACCTGATTCAGCAGGAGGAGCACGACCGCATCGAATCCTCCTTCGACCGGCACGGCATCACCGTGGTGAACGGCCACGGACGCATCGTCGATCCGCACACGATCGAAGTGACCCGCGACGACGGCCCAACCGCGCGGCTGAGCGCCGACTTCATCCTCGTCGCCACCGGCTCGTCGCCGGTGCGTCCCGAGCACATCCCCTTCCACCTGCCGGGCGTGGTGGACGCCGACGGCATCCTCGAGCTTGAGCACATGCCCCGCTCGCTGGCTATCGTGGGCGGCGGCGTCATCGGTTGCGAATACGCCAGCATCTTCGCCGAGATCGGCGTGGCCGTGACCCTCTTCGAACCGCGCGAGTCGATCCTGCCATTCATCGACGGCGACTGCCGCGACGTGCTGCTGCGCTCCATGCGCGGCGCGGAGATCGACGTGCGCCTCAACACCGCCGTGCAGTCGGTGTCGGAATCCAAGGTCGGCGGCGTGCTGGTCACCGACTCGACCAGGCGCGCCGAGTCGTTCGACGTGCTGCTGTGGGCCGCTGGGCGCTCCGGCAATACCCGCGACATCGGACTGGAGAACGTGGGGCTGATCCCTGACAAGCGCGGCCTGCTGGCAGTCGATGGCACGTTCCGCACCAGCGTGCCGTCCATCTATGCCGCCGGCGACGTGATCGGTCCGCCCTCGCTCACGTCGGTGTCGATGGAGCAGGGGCGCGTCGCGGCTTGCCACATGTTCGGGCTTCACTTCAAGCGAGAGGTCGCCCGCACCTTCCCCATCGGGCTGTACACCATCCCGCCTGTCGCCATGGTGGGGCTGGGCGAGCAGGAGGCCGCCAAGCAGGGTCACGAGGTCATCGTCGGCAAGGCCCCCTACCGCCTCAACGCGCGCGGGCGCATGTACCGCGACAACGAAGGACTGCTGAAACTGGTCTTCGATCGATCATCGCGCCGGTTGCTTGGGGCCGCCATGGTCGGCGAACAGGCCACCGAGCTCATTCACCTCGCCCAGAGCATCATCCACGCGGGAGAAGGCATCGACTACCTCATCAATGCCTGCTTCAACTACCCCAGCATCAGCGAACTGTACAAGTACGCCGCATACGCCGCCCTGCAGGCGATCCACGTCGGTGAACAACGGCTCGCCGCGTGATCGAGGCCGGAGGCGAGAACGTCGGAAGAACCGCACCGCGGGAGGCGGCGTCGGAGGGCGTTGCGGCCGGCGGAAGCCAGGCGGGCCGGGGCCGCCGCTGGCTGCGGTTCCACGGCTGTTCCACGGGGCCAAGCGCCGGAGCACTGGGCGGCAGCCGCTCGAGCAGCACGCACCGTTCGCACGGGATCCATATCATCCACGAGAAATCGGGAACTCGCGCCGTCGTTCGAGCTGACCATCTCGTCCTCATTGAATCACTCTCGCCATGAATGCCGCCGCATTGATTGACCGACTGGCTCACGGTCCCGCGATGATCGAAGCCGCCCTGCGCGGCGTCGGCCCCGCCGAATTCCGCTGGAAGCCCGCCCCGGACGCCTGGTCGCTGGTCGAGATCGTCAACCACCTCTGCGATGAGGAGACGCTGGACTTCCGCACGCGCGTGGACCTGACGCTCCACCGCCCGGGCGACCCCTGGCCGCCCATCGACCCGGTGGGCTGGGCGACCGTGCGGGACTACCAGTCGCGCGACCTGGAGGAGTCGCTCACGCGCTTTCGGCGGCTGCGCGAGGAGTCGCTGGTCTTCCTGCGCTCCCTCGCCGCCCCGGACTGGTCGCGCGTGCACGAGCACCCGAAGATCGGTCGCCTGCGAGCGGGCGACCTGCTGGCGTCGTGGGCCGCGCATGACCTGCTCCACCTGCGCCAGATCGCCAAGCGGCGCTATGAGTACGGCGTGGCGGTGCTGGGCGAGGGGTACGCGGCGGAGTATGCGGGGGGGTGGTGAGGGGGTGGGGGGGGTTTTCGGTTGTCGGTAGTCGGTGGTCGGTTTTGCTGGTGGCTCTTGGCTGTTTGCTGGTGGCTGATGGCTCTTGGCCTTTGGCTCTTGGCTCTGGGCTGTTGCCGCTTCTCTCCTTTCCGCGTGGGAGAGGGGTTGGGGGTCGAGAGGACGAGGCAATGCACACCGATGCCGAGTGTCCGACGCCGCTGTCCCGACCGGATCAGAATGCCCCCTCTGGTGGCGGTCCCTCGACTTTCTCCAGTTGGTCGACATGGACGTACTTCAGCCCCTCCTCCATCCGACTCCAGTCCCAGCCGTCGGTCTCCAATTCCCGCCGTGCTTCCATCGTCTCCTTCAGGCCGCCGGCCTTGCTGATTTCCTCAACGCCCATCCGAACCAGCAGGATCGGCTCCGCGCCAGTGTGATGCCAACGCTCGGGTGTTACCAACCAACCGCGGTAGAGCAACCTGGGGTAGAAAACCACCTCTCGAGGATCGGCCTCTGACTGAACCCAAATGCGCCCTTGCCACAGTTGAAACCGTTCCTGAGCGACTGTTGGACTGACTACTGTGGATAGGTTGCAGCCGCGAAGATGAGGGGCGAAGGCCGCCAAGAGCCAGTCGCTTTGCCGCCGAGCAAGATACGTGGTCAAGGCAGCGCCTCCCAAACGACACCGGTCGGACTACCTGGGTTCGGCCGCAGCACCCACCGATCACTCGATCCACCGCCACCAATCGTCACGACCCTCGGCGTGCCGTCGGCGTTCTTGAATGCGATAACCGTGACATCCACCTCCATCAACGTTGATGTGGTGTGCCACTCGGGGGCGAGGCGGCCATCACGGGATGCCGCGAGGCCGTTGCCAGTGTAGGGTGCGGCCGCGTTGATGAGGCGTTCATCGGCACCGCCAGTGGCGTAGCCACTGCTTCGTGGGATTCTCGTGTTCGAGGCAAGCGACACGCTCATTCGAGTCTCGATCAGCGCGTACGACTCGGCGGCGGTGAAGGCAGAGCCGTCATAGTCGAGGCGAAGGCGCTCGATGACTTGACCAGCGTTGCCCGCTCCTTCGAGATCCGCCTTGCGCGTGAAGAACCCCGCGAGCTGCCCGTTGCTGTCCGAGATGCGGTTGACCGCGTCGCTGAAGTTCACGACCTTGACCACCTCTGCGCCCACTGGAATCGCGCCGATCGCACCCCGAATCGCGTTGAGCGCCTGCACTTGGTCCGCACGCAGGTTCTCTCCCCGCATGAACCGGCACGCCTCGAACTCCTCCATCGTCTTGAATGCCTTCCCCTCGCCGACGTACGGCGTGACGTACGAGCGGAGGTGGCCGTGCATGGTCTGCCGGGCGGCAAAGACCGCGTCATCCACCCGGGCTGCGGCCTTCGGGTCCGGGTTCGGCGCCCCCGGCACCGCATCATGGTAGGTCCGCCTGACCGCTGTCGCCACGCTTTCGGCGGACTGAGCGATTGCCTCATCGCTGACGGCATTGATGGCGATGCGGTCAACCAGGTCATCAAACGTCTCGGCACCGCCGTTCCCGATCTTGGCGTAAGCGGCCAGCCCTTCCGCCGCCTCGTCGGCGACGGTCCGGGACAGCCGGCGGTTGACGATGTCCACGGCCGAGGCCATGTGGCTCGAATCCAGGCCGATCGGGCTGTACAGGACCCGATTCCACTGGTTGATCAGCGTCTCGGCGGCGTGAACCGCCCAGTCAAAGACGTTCATCCCCTCCGGCCAAGGAATCTTTGCGATGTGCTTGACGATGGCGCCAAGCCCCGCGATCAGTTCATCACCCAGTCGAAGCGCGATGTCCAGCACCACGTTGACCGGCACGAACTTGACGATCGCCTTGAGCACGCTCGTGGCCGCGTTGAGAATGGCGCCGGGCACGCCACCAGCAAGGTAACCGGCGTCGGCAGCGAGGCCTGCCAGCGACACGCCAGCGATCACGTAGTTGCTCGTGGAGGTGTCGTCGTTGAAGACCGGCTTCCAGAAGCCCTCCTTGATCACATCGATGAGGTCATAGCCTGGCGCGAACCCCAGACCGATCTCCGCCGTGATTGCGGCAACCTCTACCGCTCGGAACACGCCCGTGTATCCGGGTGGCGGATTCTCCGGATCGAAGTCATCGACCGCCAGTGTGAAATCGGTGAAGACGAACCCGTTGGACTGGAAGTAGTCCTCGATTCGTGGATACCACTTTTCCTGCGCGAGAGTGGCGAGCCACTGCATGTTGTCCGCAAGGTACCCCGGATGCTGGACGGTGATGCCCAGGATGTCGTTGCTGTCCGGATCCCAGAGATTCAACGTGTGCCCCCACAACTCAGTGCCGTGCAGGTACACCGACTGCTGCAGAGCGTCAAGAGCCGTCCGATACTGCGCGTCGTTGAGGACAGGCACATCCAGACTGACGACCAGGTGGGCATTCGAACCGGCAAGCCCAAGACCGGTTAGAGGGTTCGTGAACTGGAGTGAATGACCGGTGAACCTGTGGCTCCCGCCGATGTCGAACCGTTGCGTCGATCGGAGAGAGTTGATGAACTCCTCGTCGATCACCCCGTCGCGGAATGCGTCCGCCGTTCGGCCAGCCAGGGCCGCAACGTTCTCAAGGAACACGCTCTCCGTGCGATTGTCGAATGGCGCGGAACTCCACACATTGGCCGACACAGTGAAGTCCGCCCACCCCTGTTCGTTCGTGAGCGGGAGAATGTCCAGAATGCCCGACTGGCTTTCGATAGTCAGTCGATCCGTCGCGGCGACCAGCCCGACGCGCTTGCTTGGCTTGGGGTTTCCCTTCGCGTCCTTGACGCGCACGCGGAACGTGGCAACCTCACCTTGCCCGTTCGTGGCACTCTCGATGAGCGCGAGGTGCTCATCAGTGATCGGCGATCGAGCGCCGATCAGCTCCGAAAGCACCTCACGCCCGCCAATGCGGATCAAGCCGTCGTCCTCGTACGGGTGGTCCGCCCCGGGGGCACCGATCGGCGACTCCGATCTGACCGGGAACGTGGGCGCACGATTGAACTCGATTCCCACCGTTCCGCCCATCACGACGTTCATGCTGCCAAGCAGTGAACTGTCTGGATGATCCGCCTTCACAGCAATCGACGCTGCTCCGATTCCGAGGGATCGAACGACGACCTCGGCCTGCCCTCCCGAGATTGAGATGCCTGTCACAAGGTCATCTCCGTCGACGAAACGTGCCGCCATGCTCTCGTGGAACTCCAGGTAAAGATCCACAATCGCGGGCTCCCATGTAATCTCGACGGTCTCGGTGTCCGTCGGAAGAACGGTCAGATCGGTTTCTTCATCGACGTGCGTATCCGGGTCAGGCGTCAGCGTCACCTCAACCACCCACACATCCCACCGCGCCTCGCAGTCGTTGATCGACGCCGTCACGCGCGCGAAGCCCGTGTCGTTGAAGCGGATGCGCACCTCGTGCGTGTGGCTCGGGTCGGGCGGCTCGATGATCTCGGCCACCGTCGAGCTGCTGGTCGCCCAGGAGCTGGCCACCGCGGAGTAGCCCCAGAACGAGCCAACCACGTGCTCGGACCCCTTCGCCACATACTTCGGCGGGAGCAGTCGGTGTCCACCGAACCCGGGCTGGCGGATGACCAGGTCACAAGGCGGCGGATCGCCGCCCCCGCCCCCGCCACCGATGCCGCCACCGGTGCCCCCGCCTCCACCACTTCCCCCGCCCCCACCGCCACCACCGCCACTTCCACCGCCGCCCCAGCCGCCCGTGCCGCCTCCCCCGGCGCTTCCTCCGCCTCCGATGTCCAGCCCGCCGATCCACGGGAAGAAGATGTTGCTCGGCAGCATGGTGCTGATGCCTTGCGCGTTCTGAAGCCAGTGCACGTCAGACGGGTCGAGCACTACGTGGAACATCGACTCGCCCTGATGATCGAGGGCGATCTGATAGTCCGCGCCATCCACGGTTCCATCCGAGTTCAGGTCGCCGTCGGAGATCGGCAGGTTGCCCTGCATCCCGAGGTTGGCCTGAATGATCGAGAGATCGGTCTCGTTCACGTCGCCATCACCGTTCACGTCGCCGGGTTGATCCGCCCATGGATCGAAGGGGGCGTCCCCCACGACGACGTGGAGAATCTCGCCGGTCGATCCGGAGACCACATACGTGCGCGTATTGGGCTGCCCTTGGCTGTCGAGGTACCAGCCGCGAACCCGCAGGTCCACCGTGCCATCCATGTCGAAGTCCGCGAGCGGCGCGATGCGATCGCCGAACCCGTAGGTGGATGCCACCGGCGCTTCCATGAACAGATCGGCATCGGCGGCGGTCCGCTCGTCTCCGGCTCCGGCCGGGAAGGGCCCGAAGAAAACGTAGATGGCGCCCTCGCCGCCGCTCGCCGTTCCAGTCACTCCGGGCGCTCCGACGGCGATGTCGTTGAACCCGTCGCCATTGAGATCGCCGATCACCGACGCGGCCGCACCGAACTCGCCATCGGGGGCGGTTCCCGTGATGGTGGTCGCCACGGCACCCGTTTCGCCCGTGACGATCGTCAACACGCCGACTTGGCCGGATGCCGGCGTCGGCGCGGCGCTCGGGTCGGCGATAAGAATGTCCGGAACGACTCCGCCGTCCAGATCACCGGTCATGGTGGGGGTCGAGACGCTGGCGGATGCGCGCGACTCCTGCTTGGTGCCGCGGAGGACGCCCGCGATGACGATGAATGCGGCCACAGCCAGAGTCGCAGCCAGAATGACCGACCATTTGAACGAACGGTACGCCGTAGTTGACATGATGAATCCCCGCAAGAGTCGCGCCTTCGCGATTTGCGGGTTCATCGAATCAACTAATCTAACACTTGAGTGCGATTGCGAGATACACCCTAATCGTCTGTCGTTTGGCCGATCAGCGTTGTACACTTGCGCGAGTGCTTCGGACTCGTACCCCAACTCCCGGCCAAGCCGGGGGCTAACCCGCTCATCCCCTCCTGCCCTCCTGCTCTCCCGCTCTCCTGTTCTCCCGCTCTCCTGTCCCCCCACCCCTTGATCCCCCCACCCCACCCCGTCACAATCACGCACCATGCTCTCCTGTGACAAAACCTACTCCACTCCCGCCGCCGCCCTTGAGGGGCTTCTGCATGATGACATGACCATCGCCGTGGGCGGATTCGGGTTGTGCGGCATCCCTGAGCGGCTCATCATCGCCCTGCGCGACTCGGGCGTGCGCGGGCTCACCGTCATCTCCAACAACGCGGGCGTGGATGACTGGGGGCTGGGGCTGCTGCTGCGGACGCGGCAGATTCGCAAGATGATCTCGTCCTACGTCGGCGAGAACGCCGAGTTTGAGCGCCAGTACATGGCGGGCGAGTTGGAGCTGGAGTTCGCCCCGCAGGGCACGCTGGCGGAGCGGATGCGGGCGGGCGGGGCGGGCATTCCCGCGTTCTACACGCCCACGGGGGTGGGCACCGTCATCGCCGAGGGCAAGGAGACGCGGACCATCGACGGGCGTGAGTACGTGCTGGAGCGTGGCATCGTGGCGGACCTGTCGCTGGTGAAGGCGTGGAAGTCCGATAAGTCGGGGAACCTTGTCTACCGCAAGACCGCCCGCAACTTCAACCCCATGGTCGCCACGTGCGGCAAGGTCTGCGTGGCGGAGGTGGAGGAGGTGGTCGAGATCGGGGCGCTCGATCCAGACGGCATCCATACGCCGGGCATCTTCGTGGACCGGGTGGTGCGGACGGTGTCGGAGAAGCGGATCGAGCAGTTGACCACACGCTGATCCGTGACGGTCAGGGCCGGGTATTTCAAGGTCGGCACGGCTGGCGCGACGCTCCGCAGCGCGTGTCTTGGTGTCTTCCTGCGGCGCCGAATGCCCTGGCCGCGCACGCAGGACTCCGGCCCGTATCGACCTCATCTCTGCAACGGAACGCCGTGAGCGTCGAAGACAATCGGCCTGCGGTCGGCGGCGGGGACGCCTCGGCGACGCAGGGCATGGCGACCTGGTTTTTCGTGATTCCGGGGGATTCCGTGCCATGAATCCCCCGTAGGTACGTTGGAGTGGCGCGGTTGCTCCGCCCGTGGACGGACGACCGATTCAGGCCCTTTTCTTCGGAGATGCGTTCCCATGACGTTTCTGCATCGGCTGACCGTCCCGATTCGTGTGTTTCTGCTGACGGCCTCATTGGGCGGCTTGTGCGTCGCCATGCCCGCCACCGCGCAGTTTGGTCAGGGGCAGGGCGGGTTCCAGGCGTTCGGGGACGCCTCGACGCCGGAGTTCTCTCGCCGCGATCTGCCCACGATGGTCCGCATCCTGAAGCTGGATGACACGCAGCAGGCCCTGGCGCAGGCGTTTCTGGACGGCTACGAGTCAAGTTTCCGCGCCCAGTCGGAGAAGTTCCGCGACCAGATGAATCGTCTGCGGGAGGAGATGGAGCAGAGCGTGTCGCGCAACGAGGACTGGCGGGCGAGGATCGAGCCGTTCCGCGCCCTGATGGCCGAAGCCCGTCAGCAGCGTGAGCAGCTGGGGGCGGAGTTCATCAGCAACGTCAAGTCGGTGCTGCACGAGGATCAGGCCCAGCACTGGCCCGTGTTCGAGCGAGCCATGCGCCGGCAGCAGGCGATTCCGCGTGGGCTGATCTCGGGTGAGCGGGTGGATCTGTTCCGCATCATCGAAGGGCTGCGGCTGGACGAGGCGCAGCGCTCGCCCATCGACCCGGTGCTGTCGGAATACGACGTGCAGTTGGATCAGGCGCTGCAGGCCCGCGAGGCGGACATGTCCCGCGCCGAGACCGAGATGCGCGACGCGATGCAGGCCATGGACTTCGACAAGGGGCTCAAGGCCATCGAGCGCCAGCGCAAGCTGCGCGTGCGCATCCGCGACATCAACGAGATGTTCGCCACCCAGATCGAGCCGCTCACGCCCGATCCGCAGGCGTTCCGCAAGGCGTACCGCGAGGCGGCGTATCCCACGGTGTACGGCGAGACATACGGCCAGCAGGTCTTCAAGGCCGCCCTGGCCATGGAGTACGCCGATCCGTCGGCCAAGGCGGCGGTCGAGTCGCTGGCGCAGCAGTTCGAGACGATGCTGGCCGCCAAGAATGAGCAACTGCAGCGGATCGTCCGTGAGCACGAGCCCAAGGCCATCGAGCGGCAGATCGAAATGATCCGCGCCCGCATGGAAGGCGGCAACGTGGATCAGCGATCCATGCGCGACGACCCGATCCGAACCGCGATGAACGAGCGATCCGACTTCGAGCGCGACATGATGACGCAGCTTCGCGCCCTGCTGACGGAGGAGCAGGTGGCGGCCCTGCCGCGACCCTCTCGACGTCCCGATGCGGGCGGCGGGCGAGGCGGCCTCCCCGCCGGACTGGGCGGCGGGATGGGCGGCGGGGGCTTCCCCGGCGGAGGCGGACGGGGCGGCGAAGGGCGCGGCGGAGGCGGACGCGGAGGCGACGGGGGCGGGCGCGGCGGGGACGGAGGCGGGCGGGGCGGCGGACAGGCGACTTCGCCTCTCGATGAGCGCGGCTTCCCGCGGGGCCTGGTCGATTCGATGCGATGACCATCGCATCGGCGGACTGGCCGACGCGGATTCGAGGGTTCGGGTACACGAGGGTTCGAACGGCAAAGCCCCCGCATCCTGACGGAACACCGTCTCCGGGGCGTACAGTGAGGCGCACGTTCATCCGAGCCGGATCGGCGCGGGAGAAGTTTCCCCGCGACGGGTCCGCGCCCGGCGGATCGTCGCACCCATCTCCACGCTCAGGAGCATCGCCCATGACGACGACGTTTCGACAAGTCTCCCATCATGCCGCGCTGGTCACGGCGATGACGCTTTTCGGCGTCACGGCCCCGACTCTTCAGGCGCAGGAACAGCGCATCTCGATGGCCTTCAGCACCGGCGGGCCAATGAACGACACGTCCTTTCGCCCGGTGATGACCGAGCGCGAACTGAAGCACTACGGCCGGGTGCTGACGCTGGATGACACACAGTCGCTGCTGGCGCGGGAGCTGCTGGCGGCGTATCGGCAGACCTTCGACGCCGAGGTGGAGAAGATCCGGACCAAGCAGCGCGAGATGCGCGAGGAAGTTCAGGCCACCGGGGATTTCAGCATCTTCGGACGCCAGATGGGTCCGCTCATGGAAGGGTGGAACAAGACCCGCGAGCGACTGGACGAAGAACTGATCGTCAACCTGCGCAGTCTGCTGCGTGAGGATCAGGCCGATCGCTGGCCGATCTTCGAGCGTGAGCAGCGCCGTGCGAAGCTGCTCCCCAACTCACGCCTCGGCGGCGAGGACGTGGACCTGCTGCTGCTGGTGGGCGATCTGGAGCTCTCCGAGGAGGAACTGGCTCGCGTAGCCCCCATGCTGGAACAGTGGGCGGTGGAGATCGACATCGCCCTCACGTCGCGTCAGGCGGCCCTGGAGCCCCTGCAGCGGGAAATGATCGAGAAAATGGGCGACCGTGAGGCGATCGCCAAGATCTGGGAGCAGGGCACGAAGAAACGCATCGTGGTGCGCGACGTGAATGAACGCACGCTGGCGGGGCTTCGAGCGGAGCTGGGGCCGGAACTGGGCGACCGGCTGCATGCGGCGTACCTGAAGCGGGCGTTTCCGCTGGCCTTCGAGACCACGCGGGCGCACCGGATGTTCGAGGCCGTGCGAAAGCACGCCAAACTGGCGCCCGAGCAGGAGCCGATCATCAACGATCTGGAAAGCCAGTTCAACACGCGGCTGGACGGCCTGACGAATCGGCTCATCGACGCCATCCGCAAGGAGGAGCAGGAACTGCCTCCCTTCATCGCCAACATGCAGCCGGTTCGTGACAACCGGGGCGGCCGCGGAGCGGAGATCGTCATCGCGGGGGCGCCGTTCGGACAGGAGCCATACGGCGGGCTCCTCAAGGAGCGATTCGACCTGGCGAAGAACACCATCACGCAGATCGAATCGGTGCTGACTCCGGTGCAGAAGGAGTCGCTGCCGTCCATCGACATGTCCGAAACAGTCAACGCCTTCGTGTCCCGCGCCGTTCGATTTCAGTTGTAGAATGGGGTGCTCGAATCCCCGATACGGACCCATCCATGCCCGGCAACGTCACCAGCAGCGGCACATCACGAGCGGCCACGGGCGCCACGCCGGGCGGCGACCTGGAGATGGCGCCGCCGAACCCGGGAAGCGCGCCGTCGCTCAACGGCGCGCCGGGAGGGGGATCGGCATCCGAGCCGCCGGGTTCGTCCGACGACGGGGGCGCGGTCATGCGTCGCTGCCGCGCCCTGGGCATCGAGTGGCTGAAGAAGCCCCCGCCGGTGGACAAGGCCGCCGTGGCGCTGCTGGAGCCGGAGATCGCGGTTCGGCTTCGCGCCGTCCCGCTGCGCCTGGAGCGCGGTCGGCTGGTGGTCGCCATGCGCGACCCGCTGGATCTGGCCGCAGTGGACGAGATCGCCACGCTGGCGGGTCACCCCGTGACGCGCGTGGGTCTGGATGAGGCGCCCTTCTCCGAACTGATGCGGGAGCACTATGGCACCACCGCCGCCCGCATGGCCGAGTCGCTGGCGGGCGACACGGATCTGGCCGCCACCGACCTGGAGCACAACCTCGACGCCATCGAGGCGGAAGACATCCACCGGATGGCGGAGCAGCCCACGCTCATCAACCTGGTGAACCTGCTGCTGCTGGAGGCCATCAAGTCACGCACCAGCGACGTTCACATTGAGCCCTTCGAGAATGAACTGAAGGTCAAGTACCGCATCGACGGCGTACTCAACGAGCAGCCCCCCCCGCCCAAGAACCTGCAACCGGCGCTGATCGGGCGCGTCAAGATCATGGCGGGCATGAACATCGCCGAGCGATACGTGCCTCAGGACGGGCACATCACGCTGCGCTTTGAGGGACGCAAGGTCGATATCCGCGTGTCCACGGTGCCCACGCTGTACGGCGAGTCGGTGGTGATGCGCATCCTCGACAAGAGCACGCTGCCGCTGGAGCTCGAGGCCCTGGGCATGGCCCGCGCCATGCGCGCCAAGGTGGACTCGCTGATCGGCAAGCCGCACGGCCTGGTGCTGGTGACCGGCCCGACCGGCAGCGGCAAGACCACCACGCTCTACACCGCGCTGACGCGCATCTACGATCCTCGCAAGAAGATCATCACCATCGAGGATCCGGTCGAGTACGAACTCACCGGCATCAACCAGATTCCCGTCAACCCCAAGCGAGGACTCACCTTCGCCACGGGGCTGCGCCACATTCTGCGTCAGGATCCGGACATCATCATGGTGGGCGAAATCCGCGACGGCGAGACGGCGGACATCGCCATCCGCTCCGCGCTGACCGGCCACCTGATCTTCTCCACGCTGCACACCAACGACGCCGTCAGCTCCATCGGCCGCCTGATCGACATGGGCGCGGAGCCCTACCTGGTCGCCTCGGTGCTGGAGGGCATCCTGGCGCAGCGTCTGGGGCGCCGTCTGTGCCGCCACTGCCGGGTGCGCGTACCCATCGCCGAGGACGTGGAGCACCGCCTCACGCCCGCCGAGGCGGAACTCTTCAAGGGCCACGTCTGGAAGGGCGTCGGCTGCGAGGAATGCAATAACTCGGGCTATCGCGGGCGCATCGGGTTCTTCGAACTGCTGCGCATCAACCCGGGCCTTCGCAAGGGCATCTCCGAGAACCGCACCGCCGCCGACCTGCGGGCGCTGGCGGACGCGGACTTCCTCGTCATGCGGGCCGACGGCATGCAGAAGGCCGCCGCGGGTGAAACCAGCGTCGAGGAAGTGCTTCGCGCCACGCAGGACGCCGAGGACACCGTCGGGTAAGACGCCATGCCCTCGTTCCAGTACCAATGCCTGACAGCCGGAGGCCAGATCACGACGGGCGTGATCGCCGCTCCGGACCGCGCCGCCGCGGTGCGGGCGCTCACCGCCAGGGGCGAGACGCCCACCATGCTCGAGGCGGCGTCGGAAGGCGGCTCGGAGCGCGGCGCCGCGGCGCGCCCCGCGCTGTTCCGGCGCGCCGCGCGTCCCACCCTCAAGCGGCAGGAGATCGCCAATCTCATCCGCGAGCTGGCCACCGCCCTGGAGGCGGGTTTGCCGCTCATGGCCTCGCTCCGCACCGTGCGCAAACAGGCCACCGGCAAGGCGCAGCCGATCATCCTGGACCACCTGATCGAGCGCATCGAGGCCGGAACGCCCCTGCATCAGGCGGCGCGTGAGTACGGCCCGCCCTTCGACGACATGATCGTCGGCATGCTGCGCGCCGCCGACGCCTCGGGCGAGATGAGCGGCATCATGCACCAGCTCGCCGACCTGCTGGAACGGTCCATTGAACTGCGCCGGTCGGTGGTTGGCGCCACCATCTATCCGCTCATCGTGGCGGTGCTCATCGCCATCAGCGCGGTCATCCTGGTGACGTTCCTGGTGCCCGCGCTGATCGAGCCGCTCATGGGCCAGATCGAGCTGCCGCTTCCCACGCGCATCGTGCTGGCGGTGGCGGACACGCTGGCCGCGTACGGCATTTTCGTGCTGCTGGGCGCGGTCGCGCTGTGGTTCGCCTTCCGATACTGGGTCGCTCGGCCCGAGAACCGGCTTCGCTTCGACACCCTGCTTCTTCGCCTGCCGCTCTACGGGCGCCTGGCCCGCGACGTGGCGGTGGCCCGCTTCACGCGCACGCTGGGCACGCTCAGTTCGGCGGGCATTTCCATCCTCGACGGGCTGCGCATCACGCGCGACACGCTGGGAAACGCCGCACTCATGAAGGCCGTGGACGAGGTGCAGCAGCAGGTGACGACCGGCAAGGCCCTGGCGGACCCGCTGGAGCGATCCGGCCTGTTCCCGCCCCTGCTGATCCAGGTGGTCAACCTGGGCGAGCGTTCGGGCAAGCTGGAGGCGATGCTGCTGCATGCCGCCGGCGCCTTTGACCGCCAGGTGCAGAACTCGATCAAGATCTTCACGTCGCTGCTGCCCCCTGCGCTGCTGGTGGTCATGGCGTGCCTGGGCGGCTTCATCCTGGCGGCGATCCTGCTGCCCCTGCTGGAGTTGCAGAATCTCGCCGCGGGATGAACCGGGCGTGACGCTCGTATAGACCAATGGTCCTTGAAGAATCGGCTGGAGCATCGCTCATGCGCACCACTCAGGTCAACCTCATCCGTCGAAGCCCGCGCCCCCCCCGCCGTGGGCTCCGACGCGCCTTCACGCTCATCGAGATTCTCGTGGTCGTCACCATCATCGCGCTGCTGGCGGGCATGATCGGCTGGCGGGTGTTCGGCGCGCTGGGGTCGGCCAAGTCCAAGGTCGCCAAGTCCACCGCCGCCACCATCGCCAAGGCGCTGGAGAACTGGCGACTCGACACCGGCGGCTACGTGGAGGACGGCATGGATCTCTCGATCCTTCTCCTCGGACCGGATCAGGGCGGCGGGCCCAGCGGACCGTACCTCTCCAAGCGCGGCGTCGAGGCCATCCAGGATCCCTGGGGGCGTGTCTATGTCGTCCGCGTGCCCGGCGTCGTGAACTCGGATTTCGACATTGTTTCGTTCGGCGCCGACGGCACCCCCGGCGGCACCGGCGAAAACGCGGACGTCACCCAGTAGGCCAGTCGCTCCGGCAACCCCGATGCCCGATCACGCCCGTCACCATCGCGCTCGCGGCTTCACCATGATCGAGATGATCGTGGTCGTGGTGGTGCTCGCGATTCTCGCCAGCATGGTGGCGCCGCGGCTCGTGGGCTCCGCGCGGCGGCAGGCGACCCTGGCGGCGGAGGAGGTGGCGGAACTGTTCACGCTCTTCGCCCATCGCGAGAGCATGGGCGAGTCCAAGATCGCCATCGGCTACGACCCCGGCGCGGGGGTCATCATGCTGCTTTCCCTCGTGGGCGACGTGGCCGAGCCCGACAACCCCCCGCGTTGGGAGATCGACCGGTTCGTGTCGCCCGTGCGGCTGCCCGATGACATGGTGGTGGCGATGGTGCGTCAGGACGGGCTGATCGTTCCCGCCGCCGACTGGATGGTGCCCGTCACGCCGGGGCGCGGTCGCCCCTCCATCGAGCTGCTGCTCATCAGCGGCGACGCGGGGCTGGAAGTCACGGTGTTCCTGCCCGCCCACGCCATCAACGCCCGACTGATCTATCGCGGACAGATCGACGGCTCACCACGGGCGCCCATCGATCTTGACCTGGCGGGCCGCGACCGGGAGGTGTGGTAAGCCATGCGCCGCTTCGCATCACACGCCGTCTCTCGCGCCACGCGGGCGCGCCGCGGCATTGCGCTGGTCGAAGCCCTGGCGGGGGGCACGATTCTGGGCATCGGGCTGGCGGTGCTGGTCTCGATCGCGTCCGACGCCTCGGCCCGCATGAGGATCGGCGAGGAGCGCATCGTCGCCTCGTGGCTCATCGACGAGATGCTCAACATGATCGTCGTGGAAGGCCCGGTGGAGTATCTCAAGCGATACGACCTGGAAGGCCAGTGCGCCGCGCCGTTCGAGCGGTATTCCTTCAAACTCGAACTTCAGGATCAGGGTGACATCGAGCCCTACCGGGTCACCGCGACCATCACGTGGGAGTCGGGGGGGCGTCCGCGCAGTGAGACGGTGCAGACGTACATCGCCGTCCGCCGGGGCGAGACGCAGATCGAGAACCGCAAGCCAGGGGAGCCGATCACGCGATGACGGTCCGCCTCGCGCCATCCCGTCGCCTGACCGCCCGGCGCGGCTTCACGCTGGTGGAAGTCATCATCACCGCCGTGATCGCCGCGTTCGTGCTGGGCGCGCTCTGGTCGAGCATGGGACAGCTCACCACCGCCCGGCTGATCGGCCAGCAGCGGCTGCTGGCCCACGTGCGGGCGGACGCGGCCCTCAACACCATCCGCCAGGACGTGCAGTGCGTGCTGCGCAGCGAGGATCTCTTCTGGACCAAGCTGCGCATCGTGGACGGACTGGGCACGACCATCAACGGACCGGTCGATCGAGACGACCTGCTGCTCTTCTCCAGCCGCCTGCGTCAGACCCGCGAAAACTATGGTCAGGGCGAGGGCGTCGAGTACGAGACGCAGTACCGCATCATCGAGGATTCGCTCGGCCCCGTGCTGTGGCAGCGGCGCGATGCGCCCGTGGATGAGTATTACGACGGCGGGGGCGTGGCGCTCCCCCTCATCGAGGACATCATCGGCTTCAACGTCGAGGCCTTTGACGGCTACCTCTGGTACAACAGTTGGGACTCGGATGAGCTGGGTCTGCCATTCGCCATCCGCATCACGATTACCGCGCCGGTGACGGGCAAGCCGGGCGATCGACCCGTGGTGCTGCGCACCGTTGTCTCGATCGACCGCGTGCTGCCCCCGTACGACGCCGATTCGGAGGATGACGAATCCAGCACCGGAGCCACCGGCGGCGCTGGCACGGGCGGCGCCGGCAACCAGTCCGGTGACGGTACGGGCGGCGGAGGTGGAGGCGGCGCCGGGGGCGGCGGAACCGGCGGCGGTGGCCGACCCGGCGGCGGCTTCGGCGGCGGAGGCGGCGGCGGTCGCCCCGGCGGAGGCATGGGCGGCGGTGGAGGCGGACGACCCGGAGGCGGAGGCGGAACGGGCGGCGGCGGACGACCCGGAGGCGGCGGGGGTCGGGGAGGCGCTCCATGATCCTCACCCGTCGCAAACCCGCATCACGCCCACCGCGGCGCGGCGCATCGGCCAGACGCCGCGCGTCGGTCGTGGTCATCGTCCTCTGGGCGATCGCCATGGGCGCGATCATCACCGCGTCAATCCAGATCACCGGCTACCGGCAGGCGGCCATGGGCACGCAGGCGATGGAGCGGGTGCGCGCACGATGGGCGGCGCGGGCCGGCGTTGAACGGACCATCTCCGTTCTCGGCTACTTCACCGAGAACCCCGACGCCACCAACGCCTTTCGCATCTACCAGGAGATGGCCGCCATCGCCTACAGCGATCCGGGCGAACTGGAGAAGGCGTTCTACTTCATCGAGCACGAGGTGGACGGCCAGCGCTTCGCCGGCCCGATGGATGAACACTCCAGGTTCAACATCAACCTCACGCCCGAAAATCGTCAGCCGCTGCTGAACCTGTACATTCACGAGAGCGTGGTGGACGCCATCGTGGACTGGATCGACGAGGACGACGTCATCACCGGGCAGGGCGCGGAGATGACCTATTACCTCTCGTCCTCGTTCGGATACGTGCCCCGAAACGCACCGATGCGATCCGTCGCCGAGGTGGAGCTGGTCGCCGGCGTCACGCCCGAGGAAGTGCGCGAGGAGGATTGGAACTACAACAACCGTCTTGACCCCAACGAGGACGACGGCAACCTGCTCCTGCCCCGCGACAACGCCAACGGGGTGCTCGAGCCGGGCTGGGCCCGATATCTGACCGCCTACTCGGTGGCGGGGGGTCTGTCCTCCAGCGGCCAGCCGCGGCTGTACCTGCCGGAGGCGGCCATCGAGGATGTGCAGCAGCGCACCCGCACCAGCCGCGACCAGGCGCAGGCCCTCCTCAACTTCGGACTCAATCCCAACAACAAGCTCTCTTCGCTCATCACGGTGCCGATCAACTTCATCCGCGAGGACGGGTCCATCGCCGACCTCAACGGCCAGTTCGCCAACCGCGCCCTGCCGCTCGACTACAACCAACTGGTGCTGGTCTTCAGCGAGCTGACGATGGACGACCCGTCGTTCCGGCTGCCCGGCAAGATCAACATCAATACCGCCTCGCAGGATCTGCTGCGCGACGTGCTGCAGTTCGCCCCGGCGGCGGCGGACGAGATCGTCTACCGGCGCACCCGCAACCCGTCCGGATTCACCAGTCTCATGGAGTTGATCGCCGTCCCGGACATGAACGGGGCCACGCTGCAGCAGATCGCCGACGTCGCCGACGTCACGAGCAATGTTTTCACCGTGACATCCGTAGGTAGGAGTGAGACGAACGGCATCGAGGTGCAGTTGATCGTGGTCATCGACCGGTCAACACTGCCCGTCCGCATTCTGGAGATTCGGGAACAGTGACCCGTCCAATCCCCCAGCCCGCCACCGATCCCGCCATGCTGGCGGCCCTGCATCAGACGGGCCGCACGTGGCGCGGCGTGGCGGCGCGCCGGGTCAACGGCAAGATCCGGGTGGTCGAGACGCGGGACTTCGCCCCGGATCGGCAGCCGCACATCGAGGAGTGGCTCTCCGGGCATCGGGTCAGCCGCACCATCTGCGTGCTGCCGGCCTCGTCGGTCGTCTGCCGCACCACCGCGCTGCCCAGCGCGGCGCCGGAGCAGCTGCTGCCCGCCCTGCGTCTGCAGGCGGAGACCTACCTGCTGGGCACGGCTCCCCCCCACCGTCAGGCGATGGCGGTGCTGCACGCCTCCGCGGGCGAAACCAGCCGCGCCGGGCTGATCCTCGCCTGGCCCGAGAAAGCGCGCAAGCCGGAACTCGCGCTGACGCGCCCCGTTACGTACGCGCCGGACGTGGCGTGCCTGGCCGCCCTGGTCAACGGCACGCGCACCAACGATCCCACCCTGTGGGTGGATCGGACCGACGGCTCGGTCGCGCTGGCGCTGTCGCATCCGCAGGGGGCCGTGTTCCGCGCCGCCAGCGAGAGCGCCGACAACGATGGCGAGTGGCGCTCGGGCGTCAGCCGCCTGCTGGCGGAAACCGCCCTGAGCGTGGGTCACTCGGATGACTTCACCGAGGCGCTGGTTCACGGCACGTCGTCCTGGCTGAGCAAGGTTAATGGCGAAGGCGGAATGCTGTTCCTGCCTTCGATGGTGGCGCAGGCCGCCGCCGCCCGCGTGGAAGGCGCGCCCGTCGATCCATCCTGGTGGTCGCGCTACGGCATCGCCACCGGCGCGCTGCTGGCGACGCTGGATCAGCTCGAGCCCCTCACCGCGCTGCGCGACGACCTGCCCGTGGCCACCCCGTCCGCGGTGGAGCGACTGGCCGCCGTGCTCAGTTCGCGGCGGCTGGCGACGGCGGCGGCGGTGCTGGCCCTGCTGGTGCTGGGGTTCGGTCCGCTGGCGTTCAACGCGATTCGCGTCGGCGTTCTCCACATGAAGGCGGGCGATCTGGACGCCCTGACCGCCTCGCTGGAGGAGCGCGAGAGCAAGCTGCGCATGTACGACGAACTCAGCCGCGCCACCTGGCCCATGGCCAAGCTGATCGGCGACATCGCCAACTGCGCCCCCATCGGCATCGCCTTCACGTCGATCTCGCTCGACGAGGACGGCAAGGACATCCAGATTCAAGGCGAGGCCGACACCGGCTCGCTGGTCAATGACATGGCGGATCGACTGATCGCCTCGCGCGTCTTCACCGACGTGACGCCGTCCTACAACGATCGTGAGCAGGGGTCCACCAAGTTCAAGTTCACCATCAGCGCCAAGGTGCGCAGCCCCTACCTGGCGGCCAAGTTCGAGCCGGAGGAGGATTTCGGCGTCAATCCGCTGGGACGCCGGATCCACGGTGAGCGCTGGGTCTGGAAGCCGCGCTACACCCCGCCTCAGCCGCCGGCGCAGCCCGAGAACGCCACGGCCTCGACCGGCGCCGCCTCCGCTCCCGGCGGCGGGACGCAGGGTGGCGCCGCGCCCGGCGGCACGTCCGTCGCGGCGGCGGGCGGCGCGGGAACATCCGGCGGCGCGTCCCGCCCAGCCGGAACGACGCCGCCCGCGGGCAACGGAACCGGGAGCGGCGACGCCGCTTCGGAGAGCGGGAACGGCAACCGAGGCGACTTCGGGCGCACCGGTCCGCGCACGCGAACCGCGCCCAACATTCCCACGGCGGCGCAGAGCGGCTCCGGCGGCCCGCGAGTCGAGGTGCCGCCGCTTCTTACGCCGGAGGAGATCGCCCAGCTCAGCCACGCTGACGCTCAGAAGGCGATGCTGCGGCTCATCTCCGTGAAGGATTCGCCCCAGTTGTCCGAGGATGAGCGCAAGACGCTCAACGAGCAATATCAGGCGGTGCTCAAGCGCATGCGCGAGGCCGCCCCGGTTCGGGATTGACCATGAACGCCCTTCTTCAGCGATTCCGGCAGTATCCACCCCTGGTCCGATGGTCGATCATCGGCCTGGCGGTCGTGCTGTTCGCGATGCTGTGGTACGACACCGTGGGCGCGGCGGCACGCTCCCTGGGCGACCGGGCCGCCGCCTACGGGCAGGCCATCGAGCGCGCCCGGCAGATCGACCGTCGGCTGGCGACCATCTCCGAGTCCACCATCGCCGCCATCGGGCCGATCGAGCCGCTGGCTCTGACAGAGGTCTCCAGCCGGGCGGCGCGACAGGCGATCATGGAGGTGCTCAACCGGTTCAACGTGACCGGCCTGGATGTGACGGACAAGGGCGCCTCCAACTTCCGCGGCTCGCAGCTGCGATCGCTGGTGGACGGCAACTTCCAGCCCCGCCGCATCATCATCGAAGTCCGCTTCGAGACGACGCAGGAAAACGCCTTCGAGGCCATCGCGGCCCTGGAGAGCCATCCGGCGATCGAGACCGTCAGCAAGGTGCGCGTCTCGCGGATTCAGGATCTTCGCTCCAACCGCAAGTCCGTGGTGGTGGCGCTGACCGTCGAAGCATGGGCCAAGGAGAGCGGGGCGGGAGGCGCGGCATGATGAACCCCCGCGCCATCATGGGCCCGCTGGGCGTCACCCTGATCGGGCTGACCGTGGTGATCATCGGCGTCGCCGTCCAGATCCGTCCGCTGCTGGCGGCGGTGGCCCTGCCGGGCGACACCGACGAGGCGCTGTCCGATCGCATCGCCGTGGTGGTGAAACGTCACGAGAACGAATCCAACCGCTCGCTGGACCGGATCATCGGTCGCAGCGCGTTCTACGCGCCGGACCCGCCTCCCCCGCTGCCGCCGCGACCGTCGGGCCCCACCCCCCCTCCACCCGTGCAGCGCGACGTGGGTCCGATGACGACGTACAACGGGTCGCTCCGCAACCCGGTGCTGATCCTGGGCGATGTCGTCCACTTCGGCACGGGCGGCTCCACGACCAGGGTGAAGGTGGGCCAGACCGTGCAGGGCGTGCGCCTGGTCGCGGTCAATCCGCCTTTCTCGGTGCAGGTGGCGTGGACCGCGCCGCCCACCGCCACCGATCGCTACGCCGAGGGAATCTACACGCTGTGGGTGTTCGAGCACGGCGTGTTCAGCCGCCACAAGGACGCCTCGGGCCGGCCCTTCGCCCCGAGCGCTCCGCAGACCGGACTGGAACAGCCCGCCGCGGTGCTGCCCGATGACGTACCCATCGACGACGAAGACGAGGACTACGAGGATGATGAAGAAGAAGACCCGGGCGACTGATCGTTCATCCATCGGCGCGTGCCTCGCCTCGTGGGGGCTGGCGTCCGTGGTGCTCCTGAGTTCCGCGTCGGGGTGGGGACAGACTCCTCCGCCCGGCGCCGACCGTCCGCGCGATCCCGTCACCAACCGCTGGATCCTCGACCCCAATGACAAGGTGGTGCCCACGTTCAACAACGTGCGTCTGACCGACACCATCGAGTTCATCATGGAGACCACGGGCAAGGCCGTCATCCCCAGCGGGAACGTGCAGAGCCAGACGGTCACCATCATGACCAACCAGTCGATGTCGCGGGAGGACGCGCTGAACCTGCTGTTCATCGCCCTGCTGGACAAGAACGTTGGCGTCATCGAGACAGCGGACTACATCAAGCTCGAGCTCACCACGCAGATCGGCACCAAGGACTGTCCCGTCATCGGTCCGGACGTGAGCGTGCTGGGGCGCAAGGATGACGCGATCATCATCAACAAGATCTTCGCGCTGCGCCACACCAACGCCAGTTCGGTGGCCACCGTGCTCGACACCTTCGTCCCCGACGACTGGGGCAAGGTGGAGGTGGAGGCGGACAAGAACACCATCGTGGTGCTCTGCACCGTCGGAACCGCGAAGAAGCTGGAGTTGATGCTCAAGGACATCGACTCGCCCAAGCCGCGCGAGGTCCGGGTGTTCTTTCTCAAGTATGCCGACGCCACGGCGCTGGGCAACCGCATCCTCAACTTCTTCGCCTCCGACATCGGCGCCGCCTCGCAGGCGAGCCGCGCCAATGTGCCCGGCGGCGGTCGCCCCACCGATCCGCGCTTCCCCGGGGGCAACCCGCAGCAGCCGGGTCGAACCGGAGGCGACTCGCAGACGGGCGGGCAGTATCCCCTGCGCGTCGAGCCCGACAACCCCAGCAACAGCATCACCGTCGTCGCCGACCCGGAGAAGATGCGCGAGATCGAGCAGATGGTGAAGGCGTGGGACATCGACCCCCTGCCGCGCGGTCCGATCATCAAGCGTTACCGCATCCGTTACCGCGACGTGCTGACGGTGCAGAACATCCTCAACCGATGGACGGGCCAGTCCACCGGCGCCACGGGCGGGCAGGCCCGTCCCGCCGTGACCCAGGGCGGACAGCCGGGCGCCGCCGCCTCCGGCAGCACCGCTATCGAGCGGCTTTCCTCGCTCTACGACATTCAGGCCGACACCGGACAAGGCGAAATCATCGCCATCGCCAAGACCTCGGTCAGTTTCGAGCTGCTCGACGTCATCATCGAGGTGCTGGATCAGCCGGGCGAGGCGGACGCGCCGCTGTACATCGACCTCAAGCACGCCGACGCCCAGGAAGTCGCCCTGGAAATCAACGCGGCCTTCGCCGAGCGCGGCATCCGCATCGACCTGCCCAGCCGGGCCACCGGGCTGACTCCGTTCGACACCAGCAGCACCATCGACACCAGCACCGGCACGGGAACGGGAACCGGAGGGGGCGCCGGCGGCAACCAGCAGCAGAACCAGCCCACCACGCTGCCCTGGACGCAGGCGAGGCCCGACCCCAACGTGGCGCCCGAGTCGCCCCTCATCGGCAAGGTGCGCGTCATGCCCATCCTGCGCCAGAACGCCGTGCTCGTGATCGGGCCGCCGCACTACAAGGACAAGATCGCCGAGATCATCTCCCAGCTCGACCGTCCGGGCCGACAGGTGCTCATCACCGCGGTGATCGCCGAGGTGCAGCTGGACGACTCGCTTTCGCTGGGCATCAAGGTCGGCCCCAACGGCTCGGTGCTGGGCCCGAACCAGCAGAATCAGCTCCGCGGCAGCGCGTCGATCACCGGCTCGCGCGACGACTTCCTGAGCAAGCTCTTCCAGACTTCCGTGCTGGACGTTGACGTGGATATCGCGGCGGTCATCAACGCCCTCTCCTCCGTCAGCAACCTGCGGGTGCTTTCGCAGCCGCGCGTCTTCACGCATGACAACGAGCAGGCCAACTTCTTCGACGGCCAGACAATTCAGTTCATCGAGAGCGCCATCACCGACATCCAGTCGGGCAACCTGAACCAGACCTTCGAAGACAAGCAGGTGGGCATCGCCATGAGCGCCCGCCCGCGCATCACGTCCAACCGCGACGTGGATCTGCTCGTCTCGCTGGAGCTTTCATCGCTCTCGCCCAGCACCACGGCGCAGGGCGGCCTGATCGTCGATCGACGCCGCACCGAGACGCGCGTCATCCTGCAGGATCGCCAGACGGTCGTGCTCTCGGGCATCCTGCGCGAAACCGAGTCCGACGTGAAGCGCAAGGTGCCGCTCCTGGGCGACATCCCCCTGTTCGGCGCCCTGTTCACGTCGCTGGACAAGACCAAGACGCGCAGCGAGCTCATCGCCTTCATCACCCCCATCGTGGTGGACAACCCGTCCGACAGCGACGCGGTGCTCGATCCCATGCGCCAGCGCGGCGAGGAAATGAAGCGACCGCTTGACCAGCAACTCAAGCAGCCGGGGTCGCCCGAGTCCGTCTGGAACCAGCCGACAAGCGGACGAGCCGCGACCGAAGAGCCGCACTCCGGCGCCGCCGACGGAAACCGGTGATGCGCCGCGCCGCACTCGCGTCCTCCGGCGGCGCGCCGTGGCTGGCCGCCGTCACACTGCTGATGCTTGCCGGATGCTCCGGCGGGCAGAAGGCCTCGAAGTCGATGGAGATCCCGGTCGCCTCACCCGCTCCGACCACCACCTTCACCACGCGCGCCAGCGTCTACCCGCTCGGGCTGATTCCCTTCGACCTGGCCACCACGCCCGTCCACGCGCCGGATGGATCCGCCATCGCCACGCTGGCGGGGCTGCCGCAACCGGCCGCGCTCCGGTTGGCGATCGGTCAGCAGCAGATGCCTTCGGGCGCGCGAGTCGATGTCCTGAGACCCATCGCAACGGATGTCTCGGGGTCGCCTGGAAGGGCGTCGCTGCAACTGGTTTTCTCGCTGCCGCAGCCGATGCTGCTGGGCCGCTCGGCGGATGAGCACGGGTTCATCGTCGAAGAGCCCCGCAGCGACGGAACGCGCCGCATCGGGCTCGCGTCGTGGACGGACGGGACCGTCACCTGGCTGGTGGATGACGACAGGGTCAACGCTCACGCCGCCCTCGGCCCCGGCGGACGCCTGACCTGGTGCCGCCGCGCACCGCTGAGCGACCGGTTCGAGATCGTCATGCGCGAAGGCGAGCGGGAGTGGATCATCGGTGATGAGCGCGGGTCATGGCTCGTGCCGCAATGGTCGGCGACGGGCGAGGGCGTCTTCGCCCTGCGGCTGGACGACCTGGGCGGGCTGGAGGCCGTCTACCTGCACGGCGGCGACGAGAAGAGCATGAAGGCCGCCACGCGGCTGATCCGGCTTTCCAACGCCATCGACGCGGCCTCGGCGATCCGCGTCATGGCCGCCCAGCCCGTGGTGCTGGGCGTGCCGTCGCCGCGCGAACCGATGCTGGTTTTCCAGCACCCGGAGTTTGAGGGGGTGGGCGTCTGGCGCCCCTTCCGCAGCGATGGAAGCGCCACGCGCCTGCTGGAGTACGGCTCCTCCGCCGCCGCCATCGACGCGGACGGCGTGGTGATGTACGCCGCCGCCGACGGCGTGAAGCTGCAGCGGCTGGACGATCCCGCGAAGCAATGGACGAAACTCATGTCCGACGTTTCGCTGCCCGTCCTCACGAACTCGACCGCGTGGCGATACCTGCTCTATACGCCGCGGCGCGGCGGGGGCAGCGAACTGGCGGTTGTCGGATACACGCCACTGGAAGAGTAAGCGGGTTGTCGATGTCGACCGAAGGTTGACTGCTGCTGACTGGTGACTCACCCCTCACTTCGCACCAGCGGCCCCATTCGCCCGGCTTCCACGGTACCATGCGTGCCGGGAGGTTCGCGTGGCCAGCGAGTGTTTCCTGGGTCTGGACTTCGGCACCGAGTCGGTGCGTGCTCTCATCGTCGATCGGCAGGGCCGCGAACTCGGCTCGGCGGTGGAGTCGTATGCGCACGGCCAGATCGTGCCCGGCTCGGCGCCGGCCCGGCGGATGTTTCCGCCCGATCTGCCGCCCCACTTCGCGCTGCAGCATCCGCAGGACTGGCTCGACGGTGCGATCAAGGCCATCCGCGAGGCGATCTCGTCCATCGACCCGGCCACCGTCGCCGGCATCGGCGTGGATTTCACCAGTTGCACCATGCTGCCGTGCGACCGCGCCGGCATGCCGCTGGCGGCGGCGCGACCCGACCTGGCGAGCCGTCCCCATGCGTGGCCCAAACTCTGGAAACACCACGGAGCACTCCATGCCTGCGACACGATCAACCGCATCGCCCGCGACATGAATGAACCGTGGCTGGCCCGCTACGGCGGTATCGTGGGACTGGAGTGGCTCTTTCCCAAGATGCTGGAAGTGATCGAGTCCGATCCCGAAGTCGCCGACGCCGCGGAACTGTGGATCGAGGCGGGCGACTGGCTCGTGTGGCAGATCGCCGGCGGGCGCGGCGAGCCGGCGCGATCCACCTGCCAGGCGGGCTACAAGGGCTGCTGGTCGCCGCTGGACGGCTATCCGGGTCGCGCGTTCCTCGCCGCGTGCCATCAGGGTCTGCTGGAAGTGGTCGACCACAAGCTGCCGGGCCGGCATCTCGCCCCCGGCACACCGGCGGGCGAGGTATCGGAGTCGTTCGCCGCGCGCACGGGTCTTCGCGTGGGCGTGCCGGTCTCCGCGGCGATCATCGACGCCCACGCGGGCGTGCCGGGCGCGGGCGTCGCGGAGGAGGGCGTGCTGGTGACGGTGCTGGGCACCAGCGGATGCCACATGCTCATGGCGAAGGAGGAGCGGCTGATTCCCGGCGTGGCGGGCATCGTGCGCGACGGCATTCTCCCCGGCTTCGTCGGCTATGAGACCGGCCAGGCGGCCATGGGCGACGCCTTTGACTGGGCGCGGCGGCTGGTCGGCGCCGGGGACTTCGCGTTGCTGGATCACGCGGCCCGCGCGATCGCCCCCGGTAGCGACGGGCTGGTGATGCTCGACTGGCTCAACGGCTGTCGGACGCCGCTGATGGACGGTTCGCTGACCGGCGTGATCACGGGTCTGACGCTGCACCATACGTCCGCGCACGTGTACCGCGCCGCGCTGGAGAGCAGCGCGATGGGACTGCGATGGATCGTCACGATCCTGCGAGAAGGCCGCGTCCCGGTGACGCGATTCGTCGCCACCGGGGGCCTGCCTCGTCACAATCCGCTCTTCGTGGAGATCATCGCCAGCGTGCTCGGAGCGCCGGTGGAGGTTCATGGCGCCAGGCACGGTCCGGCGCTGGGCGCCGCCATCCTGGGAGCGTGCGCCGCCGGAGCGTTCTACTCCGTCCGCGAGGCGGTGCACTCCATGGCCGGGGCCGGGAGCGCCTTGCCCCCATCGCGAGTGATCTTCCCGGCCCCAACCCACCGCGACGCCTACGACCAGCTCTTCCAACGATACCTTCATCTCGCCGACACGATTCGCTGAGGCATTCACCGCATGAGCCGCACCGCATCATCCGTTCCGTCCCGCACCGCCTTGCTCATCGCCAGCGGGGATCTGCGCGAGAGCGCCAACCGCATCTGCTGGCCCGCCCAGAAGCAGCTCGAAGATGACGCCGCCGCCGCGTTCAAGGCGCTGGGGTGGAAACTCAAGCGTGCTCACGCCTTCGATCCCGATCGCGGGCACGGATTCATCGCCTCGCAAGCGGAGGGGCGCGCGGTCTTCGAGAAGATCGACCCCGGGGCGCCGCTCGTGGTGGCCGAGGCGGTGTGGCAGTATTCGCACCACGTGCTGATCGGACTGGCGCGCCATCGCGGGCCGATCCTGATCCTCGCCAACTGGTCGGGCCAGTGGCCGGGGCTGGTGGGCGCGCTCAACCTGCGCGGCTCGCTCACGAAGGCAGGCGTGAAGTACTCGCTGCTGTGGGGCGAGGACTTCGCCGACCCCGCCTTCCGCGCCAAACTGAAGCAGTGGACCACGCGCGGACGCATCGCGCACGATCTCTCGCACGTGCAGCCGCTCAATCCGAAGCGTCTCTCGAAGAGAGCCCGCGACCTCGGCGAGAAACTCGCGGGGCAGCTGCGCAGGCGGCCCGCCATCCTCGGCGTGTTCGATGAGGGGTGCATGGGCATGTTCAACGCCATCATCCCCGACCACCTGCTCAACCCCTGCGGCGCGTTCAAGGAGCGGTTGAGCCAGAGCACGCTCTACCACGCCATGACGCAGGTGCCGGAGGAGGAAGCGCGGGCCGTGCGCGCCTGGCTGGATGAGAAAGGCATGCGGTTCATCACCGGGCCGAACGAGGAGACGGACCTGACCGAGCGGCAGATTCTCGATCAGTGCCGCATGTACATCGCCGCGCTGCGCATTGCGGACGAGTTCGGCTGCGACGCCATCGGCATCCAGTACCAGCAGGGGCTGAAGGATCTCGCCCCCGCCAGCGACCTGGTGGAAGGCCTGCTCAACGACTCGGTGCGCCCGCCCGTTCGCAACGCGCGGGGCGAGATCATCCGCGACGGCGCGCCCATGACCCACTTCAACGAGGTGGATGAATGCGCCGGACTGGATGGACTGATCACCGACCGCGTGTGGGCCGCGCTGAAGCAGCCGCGCGAGAACACACTGCATGATCTGCGCTGGGGGGACTGGTGGCATGGGTGGCACGACGCTCCGCATCGTGAGTTGGATTCGCACAACGCAGAGCGTCGCGCCACCCAAGGGGGCACCTACGTCTGGGTTTTCGAAATCTCCGGCGCGGCGCCCGCCAGTCACTTCCCGCGCGGCTGGGCGGATGCCGTCGGCGAGCGCCAACCGCCCATGTATTTCCGGCTGGGCGGCTCGACGGTCAAGGGCATCTCCAGGCCGGGCGAGATCGTCTGGTCGCGGATCTACGTAGCGGACGACGCCCTGCATATGGACATCGGTCGGGCCCAGGCCATCGAGCTGCCGCGTGAGGAGACCGAGCGCCGCTGGCAGGCGACCACGCCCCAGTGGCCCATCATGCACGCTGTGCTGTACGGCGTGTCGCGCGACCAGATGATGGCCAAGCATCAGGCGAATCACATCCAGGTCGCCTACGCCACAAGCCCCGCCAAGGCGGACCTGCTGCTTGCGGCCAAGGCGGCCATGGCCCACGCGATGGGGATCCAGGTCAATCTCTGCGGCACGGACAAGTCGGGAAGACCGTTGTCGGAGACGATCAGGGCCGCGTGACGCCCATTCGATGAATCCCTGACGCATCGATCCGTTATAGTGGGAACGCCCCGACTCTCCCCGCCCCAGGCCCGATCGGACGCTCTCTTCCGCGAAGGACACGCATGAGCCAGTACCGCGACACGCCGGAGCCCATCAGGACTTTTCCGCCCGGCATTCCGTACATCATCGGCAACGAAGCCGCCGAGCGGTTCTCGTTCTACGGCATGAAGGGCATCCTGACGGTCTTCATGACCAAGCACCTGCTCGACTCCTCCGGCGCGAGCGCGGCGATGAGCGAGGAGGACGCCAAGGCGGTCTACCACCTGTTCACGGCGGCGGCGTACTTCTTTCCGCTGATCGGGTCGCTGCTTTCCGACATCTTTCTTGGCAAGTACAGGACCATCATCATCCTGTCGCTGGGCTACTGCCTCGGGCATGCGTGCCTGGCGGTGATGGACCTCGGCCCCGCCACCGGCGCATTCGACATGAAGCCGTGGCTGTTCATCGGACTGCTGTTCATCGCCATCGGCGCGGGCGGGATCAAACCCTGCGTCTCCGCGCACGTGGGCGACCAGTTCGGGACGCAGAATCAGCACCTGGTCTCCAAGACCTTCAGCTGGTTCTACTTCTCCATCAACGTGGGGGCGATGACCAGCAACCTGCTCACCCCGGTGCTGCTGGCCAAAGTCGGGCCCTGGCTGGCGTTCGGCCTGCCGGGCGTGCTCATGGCGCTCGCCACGTTCGTGTTCTGGCTCGGACGAAACAAGTTCGTCCATATTCCCCCGGCCGGCCCGAAACGCTTCGTCGAGGAGACGTTCTCCCGCGACGGTCTGCGCGCGGTGCTCAACCTGGCGCCGATCTTTCTGATCTTCATCCCCATGTTCTGGGCCATCTTCGACCAGACCGGCTCGGCCTGGGTGCTGCAGGCCGAGCGCATGGATCGGCAGTTTCTCGGCGTCTACTGGTACGAAGCGCAGGTGCAGGCGGTCAACCCGTTCCTGATCCTGGTGCTGATCCCGCTCTTCGCCTACGTGATTTATCCGTCCATGGACAAGGTCTTCCCCATGACGCCGCTGCGTCGGATTTCCGTCGGGCTGTTCATGACGGTGCTGGCGTTCGCCATCTCGGCGTGGATCGAAGAGGCGATCCAGGCGCGGGCTGCGGACACCGCCGCCACGCTCTGGGCGGCGCTCGGACAGACCGGCGAGGCCAGCTACCAGGGATTGCTGCAGGCCATCAAGGTCGCCCGCGAGACCAGCGCCGACGAGTCCATCGTGCGCGGCGCCATGGAAACCATGCCCAGCATCGGCTGGCAGTTCGCGGCCTACGTCGTCCTCACCGCCGCCGAGGTGATGGTGTCCATCACGTCGCTGGAGTTCGCCTACACCCAGGCGCCCCGGAAGATGAAGTCGTTCATCATGGGCATCTACTTCCTCGGCGTGTCACTGGGCAACCTGTTCACCTCGGGCGTCAACGTCTTCATTCAGAATGACGACGGCACCACGAAACTCGACGGCGCCGCGTACTACTGGTTCTTCACCACGCTGATGCTCATCACGGCGGTGATCTTCGTCTTCTACACGTTCCTGTACAAGGGCCAGCGCTACGTGCAGGGCGAAGCCGGGACGGCGGCCTCCGCCTGACGCAGCCCGACGCCAATGCGGCCCATGACCGAGAACGCAGCCGGTTCACATGGCCGGCGCGTACACCAGTTCGCCGCCGGGCCCGAGCGGAATGCCCATCGCCATCCACAGCACCAGCAGAATCGTCCACACGACGGCGAACACCACGGAGTAGGGCAGCATGGTCGAGATCAGCGTGCCCATGCCGCTGCGCGGAACAAACTTCTGCATGTAGACCAGGATGATGATCAGGTAGGCGTTGAGCGGCGTGATGATGTTGGTCACCGAGTCGCCGATGCGGTAGGCCGCCTGCGTGAGGGCCGGGTGCAGCCCGACCATCATGAACATGGGCACGAAGATCGGAGCGAAGATCGTCCACTTGGCGCTCATTGAACCCACGAACAGGTTGAAGATGAGCGTGACGAGTATGAACGCCACGATCAGCATCCAGGCGGGCATCTGGGCCTCGCCGAGCATCTGCCCGCCCCACATGGCGAGCATCTTGTCCAGCCCGGAGTAGTCAAAGTGCTTGATGAACTGGCCCGCGAAGAAGGCCAGCACGATGATCGGCGCCATCCCCGCCATCGAATCCACGAACAGCTTGGCCAGATCCTTGTCATTGCGGATCGTGCCCATCGCCATGCCGAACGCCAGCCCCGGCAGCATAAACAGCAGGAAGATCATGGGCACGATCGCCTCGGCCCACCGCGCGAAACGCACCCCCTGGCCGTGCAGGGGACCGTCGGGAATGAGGATCATCACCAGGAACAGCCCGAACCCGACGCCGAAGGTGATCGCCGCCCAGATCATGCCCTTGATGTCCTGGGGCGTCAGTCGCTGGGCGACCAGATCGGCCTCGGTGGGCGGCAGCGGGCCGCCATCCTCGGGACTCTTGGCGTTGAGCCGTCGCTCCACGAACACCGCGGTGACGAACCATCCCGCCAGTGTGATGACGAACGTCGAGACGACCATGAACGACCAGTTGCAGGCGGGGTTGAGGGCGAAGTCCGGGTCCACAACCTGGGCTCCCTGCGTGGTCAGCCCGGCGAGCAGCGGGTCAAGCGAGGTGATGAGCAGGTTGGCGTTGAACCCCGCCGCCACGCCCGCGAACACCGCCGCGATGCCCGCCAGCGGCGACCTGCCCACCGCCTTGTACAGCGCCGCCGCCAGCGGGGGCAGCACCACGTACCCGGCGTCCGTGGCCAGTGAGGACATGATGCCCACGAACACCATCGCCGGCGTCAGCAGCGCCCCGGGGACGATCAGCATGAACCCCTTGAGCAGCGCGGCGATCAGGCCCGTCCGCTCCGCCACGCCGATCCCCAGCATCCCCACCAGCACAATGCCCAGCGGCGGAAACGTGGTGAAGTTGCGCACCATGCTCTCGAAGATCCAGAACACGCCCTCGCGCGACAGCAGCGACTTGGCGGCCAGCGGTTCGCCCACCTCGCGCCACTCCACAACCGGGTTGCCCTCGGCGTCGTGCTTGGCCCGCTCCTCCGTGGTTCCATCGGCGAGCGTGATCGTCTCCACGACCGGAAATGGGCGTCGCTGCGGCACGGTCCATCCCAACCCCGCCACCACCGCTGAAGCCACCATCACCAGCACGGTGCCGATGATGAACAGCGTGGCCGGGTCAGGCAGTTTGTTGCCGACTCGCTCGATGAGGTTGAGCAGGCCGCCGTTGCCGGATGGGGATGGCTTCACGTCTTGGGTCATGGGTCGGGCTCCGTGCGGACCGATTGTGCGGGAAACGACGCCGCCGTCAAGGGCAGGGGATAGCGGCCAAGCCCTCTCCCGCGAGGAGAGAGAGGGTTCAGAGCGGTCTCGCAACGCCCCTGACTGTCTGCTGCCTCGCGCCCAGTGCCATGTGCCTCACGCCTGCTCTCCCCGCTTCACAAACGTCCCCTGCTCCCGGTCCTTCTCGACGCCCGGGAAGCGCAGCACCTGGTTATGCATCACCACGTACACGCCGGGCGGCAGAATCTGCACGGCCAGCAGGGCCTCGGTCAGGTTCTGCATGGCGTCCGTGGTGCGCATGACGTACGGCCGCATGGCGCCGATCAGCACCACCGGAACGCGCGGGCCGCCGCGCGGTGCGAAGTGCGCATGGATGCAGTCGCCGGACTTGGCCAGCCGGTCGGTGCCGTGGGTGATGACAATGCCGTCGTGCGTCTGCTCCTGCCGGGCGACCTCCTCGACGATGCGGGCGTGCTCGGCATCGGTCATGTCGAGCGAGTCCATGTTCATCAGGCGGATACGGTCGATGGACACGCCGCGCAGTTGCAGCGATTCGAGCATCACGTCCAGCACGCTCACGCGGTTCTCCAGGATGCCCTGGAGCTCGTCATAGGTCTTCTCGATGGTCCCGCCCGTGGAGATGAGGGCGATTTTCTTGCGCGACATGGGCGGATGATATGAGGTTTCGCCTCTGGCAGTGGCGCAGGCGTTCCCACCTGCGGCTTCCCAAGATGGCGCAGGCGAGACGCCCGCGACACCCATCCAGCACCTGCGCCGCCAACCACACTTACACCACCACCCGCACCGGCAGCGTCACCTTCGAGGGCGCGAGACACGCATCCTCGGTACACGCCTGAAACGACACCTCCACGCGCGGCGTTCCACGCACCGGACCTACCTGCTCAATCACCACCGGCGCCGTGACACGGCCGTGATGCACCATCACGCCATCCCGCCACGGCTCACCTACGGGGTATTCCGCGTGCAGCACCAGTCCTTCCGCTCCGACCACTGAAAACACCAGCCCCTGCAACGACGAATCACCCGGCTCGTGGGCGTTGATGTGATGACCCGGCGCGATGGTGATGGCGGCGGTGAATACCCCCGGCGTATCCCCGCCGACGCGGACCTCATCCCGGTCCACCGCGATCGTCACCACGCCCGCCGCATCCCGAACGCGCGGCGCGTCCGGCGCATCGCGCGGCAGGCGATCGGACCACTTCACCGCCATGCGCAGCAGCCCGGCCGTACCCAGCGCCGCCCCGACGGGCGCTCGCTGGATCGCGCCGCTCATCGCCGCCAGCAGGCGCTGGGCCTGATCGAGCCACGACTCGTCGCGCGTGATCGCCGCCAGATCGAGCAGGTTGTGCAGCATGACCGCGTTGCCGCACGGGATGGCCCCGTCGTGCATGGAGCGTGTGCGCACGAACAGATCGGGTCGATCGGCGAGCGTATCGAAGAAGCCCCCATGCTCGCGATCCCAGAAGCGGTCGCGTGCGTGACCCATGATCTCAACGGCGTGCCGCAGCCACTGGTCTCCCTTCGCGGCGCGGTGCAGGTCGATCAGGCCGCGCGCCAGCAGGGCGTAGTCTTCGAGAAACGCGTCGATGCGCGCCTGGCCTCCCCGCCACGTGCGGAGCAGCCCGCCCTCGGGCGTTCGCATGCGATCGAGGATGAAATTCGCCGCCTTGCCTGCCGCGGCCGCATAGCGCGGGTCGCCAAGCACCTCGCCGCCCGTCGCCAGCGCCCCGATCATCAGTCCGTTCCACGAGACGATGATCTTGTCATCCCGCCCCGGCTGCCTGCGTCGGTCGCGCACGACCCGCAGGGCGTCGTTGACTCGATCCAGGTGGGCGAAGAACTCCTCCAGCGACACACCCCACTTCGCCGCCAGTTCCGAAGGCGGCGCGCCCAGGTGCAGCACGTTGGACGGCGGCTCGCCAGGGTGATGCGGATCGCGGAAGTTCGGCCCATCGCCCAGCCCGTAGACATCGACTGCGAAGTCCACGACACCTTCGAGTCCCGCCTCGCGCAGCACGCGCTCGACTTCCTCCCGCGTCCACAGGTAGTTGAGCCCCTCGCGTGCGTCCACCTCGGCATCCTGCGCGCTGGCGAAGCCGCCGGCATCCCCCACGCGCATTTCGCGCAGCACGTAGTCCAGCGTCCGCCGCGCCACGCGGGCGTAGAAGGGCTCGCGATAGATCGACGACGCCCGCGCGTAGATCGAGGCGAGCTGCCCGTTGTCGTAGAGCATCTTCTCGAAGTGGGGCACCAGCCACTTCGCATCGGTCGAGTAGCGGTGAAACCCGCCTCCCATCTGGTCGAACAGCCCGCCCATCGCCATGCCGTCGAGCGTGGCGCGAATGACGGCGTCCAGTTGCGGCGCGGACCGGGCGTCCATCCACTCCCGTGCCGCGAGCAGGAGCTCCAGGAACACCGGCTGCGGAAACTTGGGCGCGCCGCCGAACCCGCCATGCTCGCGGTCAAACGACTGCACCAGCTGGTTGACCGCGCGGCCGACCTCGTTCATGCCCACCGCCACGGAGCGCGACGGGCGGGAGAGTTCCTCCTTCACCGCCTCGGCCAGCCGTGCGGCCGTATCGCGCATTTCGGACCGTTGCCGTGTCCATGCGTCATGCAGCAGGTGCATGACCTCGGGAAATGACCGCATTCCATGCATCGGCCGGGCGGGAAAGTAGGTGCCTCCGTACACCGGAGCGAGCGTGTCGGGGTCGAGCCAGACGGACATGGGCCAGCCGCCCCGCCCGGTCAGGGCCTGCACGGCGGTCATGTAGATGTCATCGAGGTCGGGCCGCTCCTCGCGATCGACCTTGATGCACACGAACTGCTCGTTCATCTGCCCCGCGATGGCCTCGTTCTCGAAGCTCTCGCGCTCCATCACGTGGCACCAGTAGCAGGTGGAGTAGCCGATGGAGAGAAAGATCAGCCGGTTGGTGCGACGTGCCGCGTCAATGGCCTCATCGCCCCACGGATGCCAGTCCACGGGGTTGTGCGCGTGCTGCAACAGGTAGGGGCTGGTTTCGCGGGCGAGGCGGTTGGTGTTTCGTGCGGCGCTCACGAAGAAGGGTAGCGTCAGACCTCTGACGAGGGGCAATTCGCTTGATTCCCCGCCCGGCACTACGATGCGCCGCACCGATCACCCGGGGGCAACGTGATGCCCCTGTTTCCGAACAACCTTCGGCATGACCACTCCCGACACCTCCAACTGGACGCAGGTCTTCTCTCAACTGCCGCCGGAGGGGTTGATCGCCGCCGGCTTCGGCATCGGCGTTGGCGTGCTGCTGCTGGCGTTCGGCAGCCGGGTGCTGAAACCGGCCTTCGTGACGGCGGGCATTCTGCTCGGCGCCGCGGTGGGGCTGGTGGGAGCATACGCCGTGGATCTGCCCGTGCCCGCCTGGGTGGTGGCGATCCTCGGGGGAGCCGGGTTTGCGATCTTTGCATCGCTGGCGTATCGACCCGCCATGGGGGTGGCGATGGCGCTGTTGTTCGGGACCGCCGCTCCGCTGGCCGTGATCGCCTACGCCGAGTTCCGGGGGCATCACGTCATCACCGATCCGATGTCCCCCGCGGACGGCGAGGCGCCGGGTGATGGCACACGTGACGCTCTGGGTGAGCTGGGTGATGCCACGCGCCGGGCGATTGACACGCTCCGCAGGACCGATAACCTGCTCGATGAGCTCCGTGCCTTCCGCGATGATCGCGCCCGTGAGGCCCGCCAGTTGCTTGGGCTGCCGCCACGCTCAGACGACGCTGCAACGACGCAAGACGCCCCTGGCGAGGAAGGCGATGCCGCGACGCCTGCCTGGCGGGAGAAGTTCGACGCCGTGGTCGCCCAGATCAAGGCGGAGGCGCAGTACCGCTGGAACGCCGCCGATCCCGGCGTCCGGCGCAGCATCCTGCTTTCCGGGGCGTCGGGAGCGATCTTCGGCTTCCTCGTGGGGCTGTCGCTCACCACGCTCAGCGCTGCGGCCGTCACATCCATGGGAGGGTCAGGACTGGTGCTGGCCAGCGGATGGTCGTTGCTGACCTCGCTGGGCTTCGGCAATCAGCCGTGGATGCCATCGAGCACCATCGCGTGGCTCATCGTCTGGCTCGTGGTGGCCCTGGCCGGGCTGGCGATTCAATGGACAATCCGGCGCAAACCGGCCGATAGTTCCCGGTGATTCCGCGATCGGCGGCGGCGCAGAACCTGCGCCACTCCCTCCGCTGGCGCTGACGCGCGTGCGCGGATCACGGGTGACGCCATGCTCGGAAACATGCTCGTTCTTGCCCAGCAGTCCCAGGAGGCCGGAGGTTCATTCTGGAATCGCCTGGCCGCCGCGTTCGACGGCGCGGTTTCGTACCTCGACATTCTCAACCGGCCTGACGACCTGCTGGAACTGCTGCGACAGGTGCATATCGCGGTGGCGGGCGTGCTGTTCGTCGTGGGCATCCTGTGCGTTCTCAACGGCTACCGCTGGCATAAGTGGGTTATCGTGGTGTGCGCGTTCCTCTCGGGCTTCGGCTTCGGTTACCTGCTCAGCCGCACGATGCCCCAGCCGTACGTCATCGCGGGGGTGATCGCCCTGATGGCGGCGGTCATCGCCAGCCCGCTGCTGAGATTCTCGGTCGCGTTCTTCGGAGGCGTGACCGGCGCGTTCGTCGGCGCCAACCTGTGGACGGCCCTGGGCTACCCGCATGAATCGCTGCTGGCCGGGGCGGGCATGGGCTTCATCCTGCTGGGGATGGCGTCCTTCCTCATGTTCAAGCACGTGGTGATGGTCTTCACCTCGATCGGCGGGGCCGCCATGATCGTCACCGGCGGGCTGGCGCTGCTGCTGGCGGTGCCTCAGTTCGAGGAGACCATCTCCAACAGCGTGCGCACCAATCAACTGCTCGTGCCCCTGTTCCTCATTGTCGGCGCAGTGATCGGGATGGTGATTCAGGAAGGCCAGCGCGGCCACGCCGCCCCCAAGGCGCCCGCGGCGACAAGCCATTGACGCCAAGCAAGCGAGGCAGTCGCCCTGGCGCCCCGTTCCTGCGCAACGGATGCGGCCTGATCCATTGGCGCGCCGGTTTCACCGGGATGTGAGTCGCCCTGACGCGCCGAATCCGATCGATGGGCGGCGTAGTCCGCGTTCGAAGAGGGCTTCCGCCAGGGCATCGTTGGTCAGGTACCACAGCTTGCCGCCCAGCGCATAGGTCATTGATTCCGGGATCGCCCCCTCGCCGCCGATCTGGTCGTATCGCACCACGGCGGGAAGCAGCAGCGTCGTGCTGCCGTTGGCGGCCAGCGTGCTCTCGGCGCTGCGTCGCCCGTCATACATCCGCGAACCGTTCACCGACACGTCGTAGGCGATCTCCCAGAGCTGCAGCGGCTCGCTGTTGGGGTTGGAAAGCTCCACGGCGAACTGCAGCACGAACCCTTCGTCCGTCTGTCCCCCCACGGAGACGCCCTGCAGCGTCACCTGGGGCGAGCGAACCGTCGAGCAGCCCGCGGCGAACAGCAGGAACGCAATCAACGCACAGGAACGGATCGAATCGCCAGCCAGCATGAGGAAGTCCTGCAAACGGGTGCGTTCAGGCAGACAACGGCGCGGCGACGAATCGCGCCGTAAGAACCGGACATCAGGGCAGACGCTGATCCTTGAAGCTGATTTCCACCGGCGTCGTCTCGACGTGCTGGCGCAGCTTGATCCGCATCGTCGCGGGCTCGTTGGGGTCCACGGAGTCGTCCAGGAAGTAGACGATGGTGCGATCGTCCGACATGCTGCCGCTGCTGGAGATGGCGTTGCCCTCCACCCCCACATCGAAGGACTCGATGAAGCGCGCGGCCCTGGCGGGACTCAGCTCCACGCCGTAGTCGTCGCCGAACGACTTTTTGAGACGCACACGCGCGGGCAGACCGCCAAAGTCCGCCGGATCGAGGTTGGTCCAGGCGGTCTTCAGGTCCACCGACAGGTCGCGCAGGCCCGCGTAGGTGGTGGCCTGCACGACGGCGGACACGCTGAACGACTCGGCGGCGCGGGACGGCACGGCCAGGTGCATCGTCACCTCGTGGTCGTACGACTCCTTGTCGAAGTTGAACGACTGGGACACCTCGATGTACTCACGCTTCCCGCCGAAACCCGGCTCGATGTCGGTCAGATCACGTCCGCTTGAATCCACGGCCTCGATCTTCTCCGGCTGGTCGATGTCAATCAGGGTTCGGCCCTGCGGAACCTGAAGATCGAGCATCAGGCGCAGACCCGGACGATCGCTGGAAAAGACGAAGCCGCCTTCTCGATCCGGCTTCACCAGCGTCAACTGCCGCACCTCGCGGATCTCGCGGAGCACCGCCTGGGCCTGGACGGCTTCGGCTCGCGATTGTTCCGGCGTGGTGGAGGCGAGAAGGCCGAGCAGAACCGTTCCGATCGAAGCAGACGCCGCGAGGGCAACGCATCGCATGGTGAACTCTCCCTGGAGATGGCGCCGGATTGTACCGCGGAACCGGAGCCAGCAGCCCGATCAAATTCCGCGCTCCGGCGCTTGAAACGCGCCCGGTTCGATCATATAAGGCACGCGCCACGGGCTGTCAGGCCGTCGTCGTCACCCTCACCACGCGGGTGCGACCTGGTCGAGCCGCGAGGCGTACGATCCGACCCACCACGCCGACTCACCACGCTGAATCCCCACGCCGACCCATTCACGGAGCCGACCCATGCTCGATCTCTTGAACCGTGAGTCCACGATGCTCGGCGGCATCCGCCTCGATGCCGCCCCCAGCGCCTGGTCCTTTCCGACCGCGCCGGCGCCGTCCCTCGACTGGGACGATGACGACGAGGACGAGGAGGATGAGGAGGAGTTCTTCGACGATGAGGAAGAGTTCGAGGACGACGAAGAGTTCGATGAGGAGGACGAGGACTTCATCGACGACGAGGATGATCTGGAGGACGACGAGGAGTTCGAGGACGAAGACGAACTTGACGCCGCTCCCGTGACGCTCCTCAACTGACCCCGTGACAGCCGTCGCGGACTGGAAATCGCACCATGCACCGTCCACTGATCACTCTGGTCGGGCTTCTGCTCGTGGTCGCCTTTTCGGGTGGGCTGACGAACCCCCGCGCGCAGGATCCGACCGCCAAGACCGATGCACCCTCGTTCCCGGAGTCGCCCTTGGAATACGTCCTCATCACCACGTCCAAGGGCGAGATCGTCCTGGAGCTGAACCGTGAGAAGGCCCCGATCACGGTGAAGAACTTCCTGAGCTACGTAGGCAAGAAGCACTACGACGGCACCATCTTCCACCGGGTCATCCAGGAGTTCATGATCCAGGGCGGCGGCTTCACCGTGGATCTTGTGCAGAAGCCCACTGATCCTCCGATCAAGCTCGAAAGCGGCAACGGGCTGACCAATGACCGCGGCACCGTGGCCATGGCCCGCACCAACGTGCCCGACTCCGCCACCAGCCAGTTCTTCATCAACGTGGTGGACAACGGCTTTCTCAACAAGGCCGAGGCGCGTGACGGGCATGGCTACACCGTGTTCGGCAAGGTGATCGCCGGCATGAACGTCGTGGACGCCATCCGCGCCGTCAAGTGCTACGACATGATCCAGTTCGAGCGTCAGCAGCACGGCAACGTGCCCATCACGCCCGTGATCATGGAGAAGGTGCGCCAGATCACCAAGGAAGAAGCCGAGAAGAAGGTCGCCGCCGAGAAATCCGCCGGAAACGCGGGTCAGTGAGGCGATTCAACCGCACCCCTGTCAGGGTCGGTAGGTAGCCACGCAGCCGGGGGCTTCGGTCACGCTGACGGAAACCAGCGCGACGCCCTTGGGGAGCTGGCGAGCCATCTCGACGCCCACGTGCTCGGCCAGACGCTCCGCCGTGGGATTGAGCCGATCGAACGGCGGCGCCTCGTTGAGATTGGCGTTGCGGAACGGCGCCACGATCGCGTCGAGCAATCGTTCGAGTTCGTGAAAGTCCACGAGAAGGCCGTCCGCATCCAGGGCATGACCCGCCACGACGACGCGCACAACCCAGTTGTGCCCATGCAGCGTCTCGCGCTCACCCCGCATCACAATGGCGTGCGCGGCGGGAAACACCCGCTCGATGGCGATCTCGAACTGCGGCATGGGGTGAACCAGCGTTCAGCCGGGGGTCACTTGAACGCCTCGTACTCCTTCCCCAGAACCGAGGAAGCAATCTTCAGCTTCATGATCTCATCCGTACCCTCGTAGATGCGGCAGACGCGCACGTCCTGCAGGTGCCGCCCGGGGCGATAGAGTTCGCTCCAGCCGCGACCGCCGAACACCTGCACCGCCCGATCGGCGGCGTCCCACGCGGCGTTGGAAGCGTGGAACTTGGCCTGAGCCACCCGGATGTCGGCCTCGGCGTAGAGCGCCCTGTCGCCGGGATTCTCATCGGACCGTTGCTTGGCCAGCGCGGCCCGCTCGATCATCGCGTCAGAGGTGGCGCGGTGCATCTCGATCATTGCGATATGCTCCTGCACCAGCTGATGCCGGGCGATGGCCTTGCCGTGCTGCATCCGCTGCTTCGAGTAATTCACCGCCTCGATCAGGCAGTCCTCGATGGTTCCCAGGCAGCCCGCCGCCACGCTCAGCCGCCCCGAGACCAGCGTGTGCATGGCGATGCGGAACCCCTCGCCCTCCGGCCCCAGCAGGTTCTCGGCAGGCACGGGGTGATCGGACATCTGAAACATGCCGGTGTCGGCGGAAAACATGCCGAGTTTCGCGTGCAGCTGCTCGGCCTCGAAGGTGGACGCCCCTTGCGCTCGACCCGTGTCCACGATGAAGGCGCTCATGCGCCGGTCCTTGCCGGCCTTGTCCTCCGGGAAGGCGAAGATGATGACCGCGTCGGCGATGGAGCCGTTGGAGATAAGGTACTTCACGCCGTTGAGCAGATAGCGGTCGCCTTCGCGTCGATAGGTCGTGGTTCCCTCCAGCGGGTTGGAGCCCGCATCCGGTTCGGTGAGCCCGAAAGCCAGGATGCACTCACCCGTGCAGGATTTCGGCAGGTACTTCCGCTTCTGCTGCTCGTTGCCGTAGCGGATGATGGGGTACTGCCCGATCGAGCACTGGCCGGAAAAGAACGTGCGCGGACCGGAGCCCTCGCGATTGATGCGGGCCAGGCAGCGGGCGTAGGTGAGGGAATCGGCCCCGCGGCCGCCGAACTCGCGCGGCACGATCATGCCGAGGATGTCGTGCTTCTTCGCCAGCGAGGCGATGGCGTCATTGTGCCGGTGCTCGAGGTAGCAGAGATCCTCGATGGGGCGGAGTTCCTGGCAGTAGTGCTCGACATCGGTCAGCAGCTTCTCACGGTCGGCAGGCGTGAACGCCCCGGCCTTGTGAGCGGCGTCCGGACGGGAGGCGGTTGACGACATGGTGGTGGCAGTCATGGGTGGGATCATAGGGGCGGCCTGGCGAGTCGCCCCGAAACAATCGTGGCCAGAAACGGTCGTTGCAGGGGGTGCGGGGCTTCGCCGGCATGGTCCGATGGCTTCGATCGGACTATTGTCCCGGTTTCACCGACCGGAACCCAGCCATGGCGCAGGCGAATCGTCCTCCGCACGACGAAGTAATCCCCATTCTCGACTTCGGGGCGCAGTACGCCCAGTTGATCGCCCGCCGCGTGCGTGAAGCCGGGGCGTACAGCATGCTCGTGCGCCCGGATATCTCCGTCGCCGAACTTCGCGCCCTGAACCCGAAGGGCATCATCCTGTCCGGCGGGCCCGCCAGCGTGCATGAGGAAGGCGCGCCCACCTGCGACCCGGGCCTCTTCGAACTGGGGGCGCCGGTGCTGGGCATCTGCTATGGCATGCAGCTGGCCTGTCAGGCGCTGGGGTGCCGCGTCGCCCCGGCGAAGGAGCGCGAGTTCGGCCACGCCCGGCTGGAGATCCTGGATGCCGGTGACCTGTTCAAGGGCATCCCGAGCCGCACGGCCGTGTGGATGAGCCACGGCGACCAGGTGCTGAATCTCACCGATCACTTCGATCTGCTCGCATCCACGCCCACGTGTCCGTACGCCGCGGTCCGTCACAAACGGCTTCCGGTCTACGGCGTGCAGTTCCACCCCGAGGTGACGCACACGCCGCACGGCGTGGACATCTTCCGCAACTTCCTCTACGAGATCTGCAGGTGCCGCGGCACGTGGCGCATGGCTGACTTCCTGAAGACTGAATGTCAGCGCGTGCGCGAGATCGTGGGAAAGGACCGCGTCATCTGCGGGCTGTCGGGGGGGGTGGACTCGTCTGTCGTGGCCGCCCTGCTGCACCAGGCGATCGGCGATCAACTGACGTGCATCTTCGTCGATAACGGGCTGCTGCGCAAGAAGGAACGAGAACTGGTCGAGGCGACGTTCCGCGATCACTTCGACATCGACCTGCGCGTGGTGGACGCCTCCGACCAGTTCCTCTCCGACCTGGCGGGCGTCACCGATCCGCAGGACAAGCGGCGGCGCATCGGCCACCGCTTCATCGACGTGTTCAAGCAGGCGGCCAAGGGTGTCCAGGGACACGTCCGCTTCCTCGCCCAAGGCACGCTCTACCCGGATGTGATCGAGTCAGGCCACGGCCACGCCGGCATTTCCGCCAACATCAAGCTCCACCACAACGTGGGGGGGCTGCCGGAGGATCTTGGCTTCGAGTTGATCGAGCCGCTGCGCGACCTGTTCAAGGACGAGGTGCGCCAGCTCGGCGAGGTGCTGGGACTGCCCGCCCAGATCGTGTGGCGCCACCCCTTCCCCGGTCCGGGACTGGCCGTGCGCGTGCTGGGCGAAGTCACGCGAACCCGGCTCGACATTCTGCGCGACTGCGATGAGATTCTGCTCGAGGAAATCGTGGCCAACAACCTCTACCGCTCGACCGATCAGGTCTTCGCGGTGCTGCTGCCCATTCAGTCCGTGGGTGTGATGGGCGACGGGCGGACGTATGACTCGGTGGTCGCCATTCGGGCCGTCACCACCCAGGACTTCATGACCGCCGACTGGGCGCGTCTCCCCTTCCAGGTGCTGGCGACCATCAGCAACCGCATCATCAACGAGGTGAAGGGGGTCAACCGGGTGGTGTATGACATCTCCTCAAAGCCGCCCGCGACGATCGAGTGGGAATAGGCCGCCGCGACGCGATCGCGTTCGCCCGATCCGGATAGCATTGTTCGTGCGTGACGAGGCGCCGATCATCCTGTCGCTATCACGATGCGTCCGCTGTGAATACGACCTGCGGGGACTGAACCGCCCTTCACGCTGCCCGGAATGCGGCGTGGAACTGTCGCCCGGCGTCTTCGACTTGCCCGTCAGACGACTCGGACAGGGTTTCATCCCATGGCTGGCGGTGTCGCAGTTCGGTCTGGCCTTGGGGCTGATCCTGCTCTTCCCCCGCCAGCCATGGCCGTGGATCGTCGCCTTCGTGATGCTGGTCGGCAACGTCGTGCTGCATGTCGCAAGACGACAGCGGATGTCCCGCGGGCTGGGTATTCCGCGCGTCGTGATCGACGACAATCGCGTGACCATGCTGCGAGGCGTGGGCGTGCGGGGCAGCTGGCCGCTGCGCATGTTCACGCACGTGGATCTGATCCGTCGGGGCCGCCGCGCCGACCTGTGGTTCCACGATCAACTCGGGCTGGCGATGGTGGTGCGGCTGTCGTGCAGCCACGCCGTGGCGGAGCAGGTTCACGCCAGAACGTCGAAGTTCATCGACAACGCCCGGGCGTGGGCGGAGGTCGGCGTGCGAGCATGATCTCCGGCGCCCGGCGCGGAGACTGTTCGCGTGACGACGAATCAGCCGCGCGACCACGCCGTCGGCACCTCGCCGAACGTCGCCATGATGCGCGAGTGAATCCCGCCGCGACCCTTCCACTCGGTGATGACCTGCATCCAGCGCGGCCGCATGGCGGCGGCCAGGTCATCGCGGATGCGGTTGGTCACCGCCTCGTAGAAGATGCCCTCGTTGCGGAAGCTCTGGTAGTAGAGCTTCAATGACTTGAGCTCCACGCACGTCTCACCCGGCACGTAACGCAGCGTGATGCGCCCGAAGTCCGGATGGCCCGTCACGGGGCAGAGCGACGTGAACTCCTCCGACACGTGTTCGATGACGAAGGACGACGCGGTGGGAGACGGGAAGGTTTCGAGGAGGGAAGGGTTGGGCATGGGAAGAAGGAGTGCTGGGCGCTGAGCTCTGAGTTCCGAGTTCCGAGTTCCGAGCAGTATGGGCCGATTCTTCCAGGCCCACCCGAAGAATCCACGCGCGTTCCGATCTCCGGGCTAGCGGGCAATCAAATCCACGCCCGCCTGTTCAAGCACCCGGCCCACGATCGTCGTCGCCGTTGCTCCCGCGGCGCGGCAGCGACGAACGTACTCCTCGCCGCGAGCGGGGTCGATTGACACCAGCAGCCCGCCGGAGGTCTGGGGGTCGAACAGGTAGGCGGTTCGCAGATCATCCGGCGTGCCAACCCATCGGATGCGGCCTTCGAGGAAGCCGCGCGTGGCCTTGTTGGCCCGGGTGAAGTTGAGAGGCGCTGCCAACTCCTCGCTGCCCGTCAGCAGGGGAAGCGATGCGAGGTCGATCTCGATCGTCACGCCGCTCGCGTTGGCGACTTCGCAGGCATGTCCGGACAGCCCGTAACCGGTGATGTCCGTGGCGGCGTGGGCGCCCAGCTCCACGGCCAGTCGCGAGGCGGCGTCGTTGAGCGTGACCATGCTTGCCACCGCCGCCTCAAGCGTGACCGCGGGGCAGCGGTCGGCCTTGTTGGCGGTGGTGACGAATCCCGTGCCCAGCGCCTTGGTCAGCACAACGACATCGCCCGGCCTGGCCTTGGCGTTGGTCAACATGCGGGCGGGGTCCACCACGCCCGTGACCGACAGCCCGTACTTGATTTCGTTGTCGCGGACGGAGTGCCCCCCCACCGTCACCGCCCCCGCCGCGTGGACGCGCTCCGCCCCGCCCCGCAGGATGTCGGAGAGGATCTCCATGGGCAGTTCCTGGTCGGGAAAGCCCACGATGTTCATCGCCGTCACCGGACGTCCTCCCATTGCGTACACGTCGCTGAGCGAGTTGGCGGCGGCGATTCGGCCGTAGGTGTACGGGTCATCCACGATGGGCGGGAAGAAATCCACGGTCTGCACGATGGCCAGTCCGTCGGCGAGGCGATAGACGCCCGCGTCGGAGAAATGTTCGGGTCCGACAAGCAGGTTGGGGTCGCTGGACAGGGGAAGGTGTTGCACAACCTGTGCAACCGCCGAGGCGGAGAGTTTCCCCGCTCAACCCGCGCAGCTGGCGTAGTTCAGGAGGCGTTTTTTACGGGATTCGTTCATTTTTCTCGCAGTTGGTGGAGAAGCGGCTTGCACCTTGCCGACCGCTTGTGGTAGGATATGCTTCTGTCGTCGGTGGACGGGCCCTACCGACCGAGGAGTTCGACATGAGCCCGAGGGTACCACGATTGTCCCTGGCGCGCTGCCTTTGGCGGCGCTGCACCGGCCCCGAACGGCGGCCTGCGACACCTCAGGGAAATCACAAATCGTGATGCCGCTCGGGACGAACCGGGCGTCGCTTCGTTTCATGCAGGTCGATCAGGAGAACTGGACATGCGGAAACAACTGATGATGCTCGCGAGCACTTCGGCGCTCGCCGCCGCCGGCCTCGCGTCGGCGTCGGATATTCGTCTCGAGGCCCCCATCCGGCTCGAGGCGGACGGCAAGCCGATCAACGTGGATATCGGGCACGCCGCACCGTTCCTGTGCGACTTCGACGGGGATGGCGTCACCGACCTGCTCGTCGGACAGTTCGGCCAGGGCCGACTGCGGATCTACCGGAACCACGGCAGCAACGAGAAGCCCGAGTTCCGCGACTTCGAGTATTTCAAGACGGAGCACGACTTCGGGGTTGTGCCGTCGGGCTGATGCGTCGGCTTCGGTCCACAGGTTGTGGACCTCGATGGCGACGGCTACCGCGACATCATCTCCGGCTCCTGGCCGGGCGAAATCTACATCTTCCGGGGCGACGCTGAAGGGGCCTTCGCCAAAGCGGAGCAGTTGACCGACGCCAGTGGCAAGAAGATCAACGTCGGCTCCGCCAGCGTGGTGTGGGCCTGCGACTGGGATGAGGACGGGGACTTGGACCTGCTGATCGGCAACATCGAGGGACACGTCCACCTGGTGCCCAACGAGGGCACGCGCACGTCCTATCGCTTCGGCGAACCGGCGGCCCTGTCGGCTGGCGGCAAACGCGTCGAGGTCGGGCATGGCGACGCGGGGCCGACCGTCGCCGACTGGGATGGTGACGGAAAGCACGACCTGATCGTCGGCGCCGGCGACGGCAGCATCACCTGGTACCGCAACACCGGCCAGAAAGGCGCTCCGTCGCTGGAGGCGGGCCAGGCGCTCGTGCCCCCCGTGATGACCAGCGGCTTCACGGTTTCATCCGACAAGCCCTGGGGCATGCGGATGAAGGTGAACGTCGCGGACTACAATGGCGATGGTCTGCTCGACCTCATTGCCGGCGACTTCAACTCCCGGCCGGTGGACGCCAAGCCGGAGACTGACGAAGTCCGCGCCAGGCGCGAGCAGGCGGAAAAGAACTACGCCGAGGTGATGGCCCGGTACCAGTCCTTCATCGAATCGCTGGGCGACAACCCGGCGGCCAAGTTGAAGGAACGCGAACAGGAGTATCAGGTCATTCTCTCGGCCTTGCGTTCAGCGGCGGAGGAAATGCAGAAGCATCAGCCCCAGCAGTACCAGACCAACGGGTACGTCTGGGTCTTCCTGCGGGGGAAATCGACCCCCTGATGACCAAGCCCCCTGAGCCCCGGCCAATGGCCGGGGAGTTCTCCCTCGAAAGCCCCGGCTCCGGCCGGGGCTTTCTTTTCGACGTCGCCGGATGCTGACACCCTGTCACGGACGTTGGCAATCCCCGGTCGCCGCCTCACGGGACACTGCATCGGTTCCCGGACTTCCTGTCATGCGCGGATCAGCCCGTCCGACCGACATGGTCGCCGACGCAGTCAGATCGTTGAACCGGAGCCCCCGCCAGCGACTGTCGATTCAACTCATTCCGGCGGACACCTTTCCAGGACGCCCCCCATGAACCACGAAGAGTCCACGCTCCCGCCCGCAACCGACCTGTTGCACGCCTTCATGGGCAATCGACTGGCATGGGTCATGCTGTACGTGGCCGGCGGCATCGGCGTCGTGACGCTGGGGGTCGGACCCGAGGCCATTCTGATCGGACTGCACGCCTTCGTCATCGTGGCGGCGATCGGAGTTTTCCGCTTTCGGGAACAGTGGCTGGTGGCTCGCTGTCAGGAATCCGAAGATCGACTGCGCGACGCACGATCGATGCTCGTCGAAACCGGCGATCGAGCCATGACCGTCGGCGCCAGGAAATGGTTGGAGGAATCGCTCAGAACGGCCAGCGAACAGCGCGCCCTGGCCGAGGCGCAGCGCGACCAGGCCATCCACCTGGCGTCCGAGATCGCCGAGGCGGCGTTGACCTGGGCGGATGAAGGCGCCGACCATGACCAACTCAGACAGTGGCGCGACGGCATCGACGCGATGCGCCGCCAGATCGCCAGGCCCCGCGACGCGGAGCCGCAAGGCGCCTCGGTTGCCGCAATCGACAAGGCGACCGGCCAGCCCGACGACGGCCGGACAACGCGCGAGAACCCCATTCCCGTGTCATCCGAAGCGGCGGACGACGACTCCTCGCGTCACATCACGCCCACGGTCTTCGGCTTCCCCCACGTCGCGCCCGTGGTGAGTCGCCCTCTGTATCCGCAGCCGCTCTTCATCACCCCGGCGGACATCCCTGAACGGGTCGATGACCAGCGTCGCACTCGTCGGCTGGCGCAGGAGATGCTGGAGTGCAACCTGGGTGAAGTGATGGACCTGTCGCTGGGCGGCATGCGCGTCCGAACCACCGGCCACCACGCGCCGACCGAGGGCGCCGAGGTGGACGTGCGCTTCGACGCCGCCGAACCGCCCCTGTCGCTTCGCGGTGCGGTGGTTCGAAGCACCAAGCTCGGACCACGACGCATCGAACTGGGCGTACGGTTCGTCAACATCACGCCCGACGTGCAGCGGCAGCTCACGCGCCTGTCAATGGCGCACCGCAAGCGACTGACGTTCGCGGCCGCGTAATCGGCTCAGGGCCGGCCATTCCTACCATGCGGCATGATTGAACGACGGCCCGCGACCACGCGCTCGAAGCGACCGGACGACCAGCCCCTGCTCGAAGCGCTGGGCCTGCCGCGATGGGCCTGCGCCGGACCGGCCACGATCCTGGAGCGTGCGGGCGTGGTCATCGGCGCGGCGGTGTTCGACCTCGCCGGTGCTCCCACGGAGCCGGGCGTTCCCCTGCTCGTCGCCGCCTGGTCGCGCGCCGCCGGGGCCGACGAACGGCTCGCCCTGCTGCGGGTCATGCTCGACCAGGCGCGCGCGAACAGATGGGGCCGCGTTCTGATCGGCGCCGACCCCATGGATCACAATGGATTGACGCTGCTGGAGCAGTCCGGGTTTCGTCCCACGGGACGGGGCCCCTACGTCACGCTCGGCGGCGGAGTCGTGCAGTACGTCACCGGGTACCAGGACGCCAGCGGCTCAACGCTCGATCTCGAGGCATTCCCGGGCCGGTCGCCCGGATGAGGCCGCCGTTCATCCGCCCCGGAGACGACGACGCGGCAATCAGCTCCGCGTTGAACCGGTCACGTCGGACGCGCGCCCGTCGCCGCGATCATGCGGAAAGCGGGGCGATCCGGGTACGATGATCCCGCATGGCCGCCGGCATCTCACTCGCCAACAAGTCGCAACTGCTCTTCGGGTTCGCGGTGGTTGCGATCCTGGGCGTGGCGCTGAGCGTGCCGTGGTTCTACACCGCCAAGATGGTGGAGGACGACCAGCAGGAGATCATGCGTCACCTGGCGGACGCCTGGCTGCGCGGCCAGATTCACCTGGGCCGCGTGGAGCAGCCGGGCGCTCCGCCCCCCCGGTACAGCGTGGAGTTTGATGAGCCGGTGCGCATGACCTTCGTCGCGGTGGAGGCGGTTGATGAGTCTCCCGCTGGCGAGGAGTCGTTCTCGCAGCGAGCGCTGGCGCGCTTCCGGCAGGATGACACGCGCACCGAATACATGACGGCGACGCGGCTGGCCAACCGCGACGTGTATCACTACGCCAGGGCCATCCGCGAGTCGGACATGCGCCGGCTGCGCGACCGCACCTTCGCCGAGTTCGAACCAGGGGCGGCGGACGACGCCGTCGCCAACCGACTGCGGGCCATGCTCATCATCGACCGGCGCAGCGACTTTGCGGGCGGGCAACTGCTGGTGATGCGCATCTACATCATCACGGCGTGGCTGGCGGCGGGGCTGCTCGCCATTCTGCTGTTCTACTTCATCCTCACCAAGCTCATCCTCTCGCCGGTGCGCAAGCTGCGGGCCAGCGCGGAGAAGGTCGAGGCGGGCGACACCTCGATCCGCGCCGACATCCGCACCGGAGACGAGTTCGAGCAGCTCGCCAAGGCCTTCAACGGCATGCTGGAGCGTCTGGCCGAGGGCCAGCAGCAGCTCCGCAGCATCAACGAGACGCTCGATCTTCGCCTGAGCGAACTGGCGGAGGCCAACTTCGCTCTGTACGAGTCGAACCGGCTCAAGGGCGAGTTTCTCGCCAGCGTGAGCCACGAGCTGCGCACGCCGCTCAACTCGATCATCGGCTTCTCCGAACTGCTCGATGAGCTGGCCAGAAACGACCCGCAGGCCGACCCCAAGAGACGGCGATACATCACCAACATTCTCAACTCGGCCCGCGCCCTGCTGGAGATGATCAACGACCTGCTCGAGATGGCCAAGATCGAGGCGGGACGCGTCGAGCTCAACATCGCCCCCGCCAGCGTGACCGATCTGGTGGAGGGACTGCAGACGCTGATGCGTCCGCAGGCGCAGCGACGCAACATCATGCTCGAAACCCGCTGCGCCCCCAACCTGCCCGCCATCGAAACCGACGCCGGCAAACTTCAGCAGATCCTCTACAACTTCCTCTCCAACGCCATCAAGTTCAGCCCCGAGGGCGAGACCGTCATCATCGCGGCGGAACGCGTCACCCGAGCCGAGGGCGCGCCCGGCGTTCGGCTGAGCGTCATCGACCGCGGTCCGGGCATTCCCCGCGACATGCAGGACATCATCTTCGAGAAGTTCCGCCAGGTGGACGCCAGCCACACGCGCACCCACCAGGGAGTGGGGCTGGGGCTGGCCATCTGCCGCGAACTGGCGGAACTGCTCGGCGCCTCGCTGTCGCTCGTGTCCGAGCTCGGCCAGGGCAGCACGTTCTCGGTGGAAGTGCCGCTCGCGTACGAGCCGCCCAAGCCCAGGCCGCTCATGGAGCCGGTGAAGCCGTAGGGCCGTCGATCCGTCGCAGCGTCATGGCGTGAAAGGGTCGTCCCTCGCGCCGGTACTTGCGTTCGAAGTTGGTGCCGACGATTTCGCCTTCCCCCGCCGAGCCGGGCGGATCAAACGCCCGCCGCTCGAACAAGCGCGCGTTGCGCGAGGCGTGATCCTCGTACCATGCCCACAGATCGTCGTGATCGGTGACCAGCCGCACCTCGCCGCCCGGCTCGAGTACGCGGTGCAGGTCCACCAGCGTCCGGTCCTGCACCACGCGCCGCTTGTGATGCCGCGCCTTGGGCCACGGATCGGAGAAGTACAGGTGAATGACGCGCGCCACGCCGTCCGCGCACCAGTGACGGATGAATTCCGTGGCGTCGGCCCGCAGCAGACGCACGTTCTTCAGCCCGTGCCGCCGGACGCGGTCGGCGGCGTAGCGGTAGAACTCGCCCGCCCACTCGATGCCCAGCAGGTTGATGTGGGGCGTCACCCGCGCCTGCTGCAGCAGAAACGTACCCTTGCCCGAACCAATCTCGATTTCAAACGGGTGGTCCGGCGCCTCGAACCACGCACGCGGATCAATCCGCCCCCGCTCCGGCGGCGGCAACTCGGACTGATCCAGCCCCACGCCGTCCGTCACCAGCGTTCGACCGCGCGAGAGGCCGTAGCTCATCGTTGACTGCACTCCACCGCCGCGTCGCGCGGACCGACGCGGTTCAGCGCCCGGAGGTCTTCGACAGAATCCACGCCGCCACGTCGTCGAGAACGCTCTTCTCGATGGCGACGCGGCTGCGGGCGTATTCGTTGGTCAACCCGGTCGAGGCGCGCTGCAGCAGGTGATTCATGCGCTCGTAGATGGTGACGGTGATATCCCGGCCATCCTCCTGCGCCAGGGCCTGCAGCGGGGCGGCGTTGACGGACGGGGCGGACTCGATGTCCAGCGAGCCCCAGCACGCCAGCAGCGGGCAATTCAATGCCTTGAAGGTCTCGATGGGGTCGAACCGCGCCAGGTACGCCAGCCCGGGTCGGCGCATGTTCGACAGGATCAGCCGGGCGCCCTGCGCCGGATCGCGCATCTCCGGACTGCCCGCAGCCACGGCGATGTCCTTCTGCGCCTCGGCGAAGGCCAGGGCCAGTTCCTGCATGCGCTCCGGCGGGGCGTTGTCGATGAATCCGGCCAGCAGGGCCTTGTGCGCCTCAACCAGTCGCTCGCGCAGGGGGGCGTCCACCGTCTCGGGCAGGAAGCGCATCTGCTCGATCAGCTGGCTCAGTTCATAGGCGTCGCCGCGCACCCCGCGCGGGGCGAGCATCACCACGAAGGCCGGTTCCGCGGCCCTGGTTGCCGCCAGCGCCGCCACGTTGCCGCCCTCGTCGTGACCGAGGAAGCCGATTCTCGACGGATCAACCTGCTCCAGCGACCGCGCGAAGTTGTACGCCGCCAGCGCATCGGACGCGAAGTCCTCGATGGTCGCGTTATGGAAGCGCCCGCCCGATTTGCCGAAGCCGCGATCGTCGTAGCGGATGACCACGATGCCCTCGCGCGCCAGGGCATCGGCCACCACGTCGAACATCCGGTGGCCGTACAGCAGGTTGTCGCGCTGCTGCGGGCCGAAGGCGGTCAGCAGAATCGCCGCGGGGTACTTGACTCCAGGCGGACCGTCGGGCGTGGTGACCGACGCCGACAGGAAGTGCCCGTCCGGGTGGTCGATGATCGCCTCGTGCGAGTGGTAGGGCTTGATCTCCTCCGCGCCGGGCAGAGCGAACTCGGTCGGAACCGAGGGAACCGAATAATCCGGCTTGTACTTCAACTCGATGGGGATGTCCTGAAACGTGCGATACACACCCTTGAGCGTCGAACCGTCTTCGGTAACCCGCACTTCAAACGTGGAGGGCGCGCCGCCTCCCATGTGAATCGTCAGCAGGCCATCCTTTGACTCGATCCGATCAAAGGGCCACTCGGCGATCGCCTGCAGCGGAATGTCCACATGTCCCACCCAGTTGCCCTTGGGCGTGGTCGCCAGCACGATGTTCATGTCGAAGAAAATGCCCTCGTCGATCTCGATCTGCCCGCAGTAGGCCCGCGCGGTGTCGAGCATGAGCGGCAGCGGGGTGCGGGCCAGCTCGAACTCGCCGTCCATCACCCCCTGACCGGGAATGTCGCTGGGCACGACGGCCGTGCCCTTGAGACGCTGGCCGTCCTCGCTGATTGCGCCCGTGAAGCGGATGCGGCCGATTCGCTGCGGGTCGAGGTACGTCAACAGGGAGAACGAGACGACGCCGTCCTCGATCTTGAGATCATCCACGGGCCGATTGGGAAGGTTGCCGGGCGTGACGCTGCCCAGCACGACCAGATCGCCCGATTCATCGGTCCTGACGCGCAGAGCGATGGCCGGCACCCCCCTCGGCGTATGCAGATTGCCCAGCCAGTGGCCGACGATGGGGTGCTCGCGATCGAACTCGAAGGACTCGTCCAGGAAGACGACGCGCGGCTTGAGAAGCGACGCGGGGATGGGGTAGGGATCATCCGACGGCGTCTCGCCCTGCGCGGGTGGCGTGGGCGGCGCGGCACCCGCGGGCGGATCAGCCGGGTTCCACCAGCCCTGCGCCGGAAGAGCCGTACCCATCGCCAGCAGCGAGACGATCAGTGCGACCGAGCCGGTCATTCGGATCAACCACGTGGACGCCTGCATCCTGGGCATCATCATCTCCTTGCAACTCCACGAGAATCGTCCCCACCCCGCGTGGTCCGGACCTCAACCCTCCGCTGGGTCATACCGCAACACCCGCTCGATGGTGTTGTCCGGTCGGCAAATCGCCACTTTGGGCCGGTGCGCCCGCATTTCCTCCGGCGTCAGATGGCAGAAGGACATGATGAGCACGTGGTGGCCGATGCCAGTGCGATTGGCGGCGGCGCCGTTGACAATGATCTCCCGACGGCCGCGCTCACCTCGAAAGATGTACGTCTCGAATCGCTGGCCGTTGTCGCAGTCGGCCACGAGCACCTTCTCGTTGACCACCATGCCCGTCGCCTCCAACAGGTCGGGGTCGATGGTGATCGACCCCATGTAGTTGGGGTCGCAGGCCGTCACCACGGCGCGGTGAATCTTGGCGAAGAGCATCTCACGGAGCATGGGGTGATCCGACCTTGGCCATCACCGGTCGGCGACGCGACCGGGACCGGATCGGCCGGGCCCCAAGTGTAGGGCGCGCGGGCGGCGTGGTCAGCGCCTGCGGCGCCTCAAGTCATGTCCCGGCATGGATGCCGGGGTCACGCGGGGATCGCCAACGGAACCCCCTTTGACAACCCCACTCTGGCGGCTGCCCACGCCGGACGGTGCTAGACCCCGTCAGCGTTGGCCGCCAGGCCGATCTCACCATCGAACTGGTGGGTCTTCTTCTGATCGGCGCGGCGCCAGTCGATGACCTTGCCGCCGCTCCACAGCGACTCGAGGTCGTAGTAGAAGCGCGTGTTGGGCTCGAAGAGGTGCGTCACCACGTCCACGCAGTCGATGACCACCCACGTGTTCCCCGCGTCGGCGTCGCGTCGGAAGACGGTCATGCCCCGCTCGGCGCCCAGGTCCTCAAGTTCATCGGCGATTGACTTCATCTGCCGCTCGCTGGTGCCCGAGGCGATGAGGGTGTAGTCGCACACCTGCGACAGGCCTCGCACGTCGATCAGGCGGATGTCATCGCACTTGCGGTCGGCGAGCAGTTGCGCGGCTTCGATCGCGAAGGCGTGGACGGCGTCGGATTGGGTCTTGGCGCGGGTTCGGGGCATGGGCGTTTCCGGCGGGGCGATGCTAGACGGGTGGATCGCGGCGTTCCTTCCGTCGCAGTCGCCGACGGGCGCCGTGACGGACGTAGAGCACGACGACGCGATGCGGCTCAATCGTGTAGAGGATTCGGTAGTCACCCACGAGCCGGTGACGGACGGTGACTGTGGAGAGCCGTGCGGCTGTGCCAGAACGCGCGAGTCATTGCAACAACCGCCCGTCTCGCGCTGGCGCTCGCGTCGCGCTCATCGCTCGACAACCGGTGCCCGACTGGTTCTGGATTGTTCGATCGGAGCTTGTGCAGCCCTTGGAATCTCGTGTCCCTGCGCGGGAACACTCATCTGCACTTGCTTGATGAACGCTCGTCCCAGGTTGTTCTCGATGATCTTCACAGCCGTCGTTCCGCTAAACGTATGGGTTGTCGCGTGGAAGACCGAGAGAAAGAGATCCTGCGCCGTCTGATCCTGCTCAAGGTGCTGAATCTTCAGACCCTTCGCCTCCAGTTCGTCCCGAGAGAGATGGCGACTATGCACTCCATGGGTCGGGTGATCGGAGAGCCACTTTGAGATTTCTGTGGCCTTCCTATCCGCAGCCGCGTCCCCTCTGAACATGTACTTCCTCAACCAGCTCGCGACGAGGCCCTCTGACATCTGAATCACGTTGCTGCAGGTCGCCAGGAGGTCGGGACCGTACTGCGGCAACATCGGAAGATATGCTCCAATTCGCGTCGGATCCGAGCACTCCTTGATGGCCTGTTCAAACTGAATCAGAATCGCGTGAGCAGGAACCATCCTCGCACCAAGCGCCGTTTGAAGTATGATTTGTGGGTCAGTCGGCCCGAGGAACGAGTGCTTGCCCAATACAATCACGTCGGCTGCACACGCGATCATGGTTGCTGCGGACATCGCGAGATGAGGCACGACGACGCGAATGTCGTTGAACTTCGAGCGCAAATAGCACACCATCGCTTCTGCGGCCATTGGAGAGCCGCCGGGACTGTGGAGGATGATGTCGACGGCACCTCCCGACAACCCGTGAACGACCTCCATCAGGCCCTGCCCGTCCTCTTCGGTGATGCTCACAAGGTCCGGCGGAAGCGGCACGCCGTCCTGAGTGAAACGGGTCGCGTAGAGAATCACTGGCCGTCCGGTGTGCTCAGAAAGCCGCACCAAGTACTTTCGACGCACAACATCGAAAGGGGGAAGTCCATTCTCCCGCGTTGCAGAAATCAACTCGTTGAGTATCCCGCTCCACGTCGGCATCCGCAAGTTTACCCCGTTCAGCGGTTCGCGGTCGTTCCACCAGATACCCAAGTGATGATTCTCGGCGATGTTGCTCGGCGCAATTCAGAGACCTCGTGGTCGAACCGCTGCCAAACCTGCCAGACGCGAATCAAGTCGCACACGCCGGGGTGCTTCATCGCTTCGCGTAGCAGTGAGTCTGCTGATGCGTGGCGTGTGCCGTCCAGAATCGGTGTGGTGGCTTTGGACATGTCACTCCCTCCCGTGGGCACGTTCCTGACGACGTTCGTGATGATGCATCGGTGAAACTGACTGACTCCCCTACAGAGACTTTAGCCGAAGCTCGGAACCGGGTGACAGAATTGTCGGTAGAAACCGCGAAGGTACCCCAAGTTATTCGGACGCTCCAGCCGGGGAGTTCTGCTCGCCTACAACCCAATCATCCCCGCCACCGTCGGCCCGTAGGCCACGATGAAACCCGCGAACACGACCGACACGATCGCGATCAGTTTGATCAGGATGTTCAGCGACGGCCCCGAGGTGTCCTTGAAGGGGTCGCCCACGGTGTCGCCCGTGACGGCGGCCTTGTGGGGCTGCGAGCCCTTGCCGCCGAAGTGGCCCTTTTCGATGTACTTCTTGGCATTGTCCCAGGCGCCGCCCGCGTTGGCCATGAAGATCGCCACCGCGAAGCCGCTGGTGAGCCCGCCCGCCAGCAGGCCCATCACCCCGCCCACGCCCAGAATCAGCCCCACGATCACGGGCACGATGATGGCCAGCAGGGCCGGAATGACCATTTCCCTCTGCGCCCCGGCGGTGGAGATGGCCACGCACTCAGCGTAGTCGGGATAGGTCTTGCCGCTCACGTCGATCTTCTTGGGCCACTTGGTGGCGTCGGCGATGTCCGACTCGCTCATGCCCTTCCTGCGGAAGGCGTCGCGCATGATGCCGAACTGCCGGCGGCACTCGTTCATCATGCGGTACGCGGCGCGGCCGACGGCCTGCATCGTCATGGCGCAGAACACGAAGGCCAGCAGCACGCCCATGAACAGCCCGCCCAGGACGCGCGGGTTCATCAGGGTCACGTCGTAGAAGGCCATCACCTGGGCCAGCGTGGCGCGGTCGGTGGGCACGAGCGTGAACTCCGCCTCGTGCGAGTGGTCGCCGTGCGGCATCTCCCACACCACGTTGAGCACCTTGTCCTCGTCGTTCCAGTGCGCCGCGAAGCCGCCCGGCATGACCTTGCCGACGAACTCGGCGTCGAGCTCGCGCCGCACCGATCCGCTGGCGAGCAGCAGCCCGCCGAAGCGCGCCTCGGCGGTGTTGTCCGCGGCCAGTCGAACCAGGGCGAACTCACCGTGGCCAAGATACTTGGCGGCAATCCGACGGTCGTGTTCGCCGTGGGCCTTCACCTCGCCTGACGCGGCGATGATGGCCTGGGCCTGCTCCGCGGTGGGCGTGGTGATCTTGTGCAGATTCTCCTGCACCACCGAAATGTACGCCGCCAGCAGCGCCATGGCGGTGAGCGCCGCCGAGCCGATGGCGAAGCCCTTTCCGGTCGCGGCGGTGGTGTTGCCCAGCGAATCGAGCATGTCCGTCCGCTCGCGCACGTAGGGCGGCTGGCCGGTCATCTCGGCGTTGCCGCCGGCGTTGTCGGCGATCGGGCCGTAGGCGTCGGTCGCCAGAGTGATGCCCAGCGTGCTGAGCATGCCCACGGCGGCGATGCCCACGCCGTACAGCCCCATCAGGAAGTGCTCATCGCCATTGGAGAACAGGAAGGCCAGGATGATGCCGATCACGATGGTGGCGATGGGCACCCACGTGGAGATCATGCCCACCGCGATGCCGCCGATGATGACGGTGGCCGGACCGGTCTGGGCCTGTTCGGCGATTGACTGCGTGGGTTTGTGCTCGTACGAGGTGTAGTACTCGGTGGCGAAGGCGATGACCAGCCCCGCGATCAGGCCGGTGACGATCGACCCCCAGATCCCCCAGCCGGAGATGATGGTGTCCCCGCCCGGTCCCTGCACCGTGCCGATCAGGTTCTGAAGCAGGAAGAGCGACGCCACCACGATGATGGCGGAAGCGGTCCATACGCCCATGTGCAGCGACTTGAGCAGCTGGCTGAAGGTGGCGTCCTCCCTGGTTCGCACCACGAACACGCCCACCAGCGAACAGAAGATGCCGATGCCCGCCAGCGCCATGGGGGCCACGGCCAGCTTCATGGCCAGCGCGGTGGATTCGCCCATGTTGAGCAGCCCGGCCCCGAAGGCCGCCGCCGCCCCCAGCGACATCGTCGCCAGGATCGAGCCGTAGTAACTCTCGTACAGGTCGGCGCCCATGCCGGCCACGTCGCCGACGTTGTCACCCACGTTGTCGGCGATGGTGGCGGGGTTGCGGGCGTCATCCTCGGGAATACCCGCCTCGACCTTGCCCACCAGGTCGGCGCCCACGTCGGCCGCCTTGGTGTAGATGCCGCCGCCCACGCGGGCGAAGAGCGCCTGCGTCGAGGCGCCCATGCCGTACGAGAGCATGATGGTCGTCAGCGGCACCAGTTCCATGCCCGGCTCGATCTCGGGCAGGAAGCCCTTGAGCACGGTGTTCCAGAGCAGGAACCAGACCGAAACATCCAGCAGCGCGAAGCCGACCACGACCAGGCCCATGACGGCACCGGCGCGGAAGGCCACGGTCAAGCCGTCGTTGAGCGAGTTTTTGGCGGCGAACGTCGTGCGGGCGCTGGCATTGGTGGCCATCTTCATGCCGAACCAGCCGCACAGACCCGAGAACAACCCGGCGATGGGCACGCCCAGAGCCGACCAGATCGGTTGCGCCCCGATCATGCCCAGCACCAGCAGCACCACGACGAGCACCAGAAAGACGAGCGAGACCACCTTGTACTGGCGTTTCAGATACGCCATGGCGCCGGAGCGAACGGCGGAGGCGATCTCGATCATGCCCGCGTCGCCTTCGGAGCGGGTCATGACCGTCCGGCTGAAGAAGTAGGCCGCCGCCAGAGCCACCAGCGCGCCGGCGGGTGCAAGGAACCACAGCGTCGGAATCGTCGAGAACATTCGGGCTCTCTCCTCGGGGCGGACCGGTCAAGTCATGACGGTCGGGTTGCCGGACGGCGATCCGGCGGACGCAGCCGTCGGGACGCACGTCCCACCCCGGTCCTCTTCTCGTTTGGGCTTGATATCGCCACGACAGGCGACCGGAACCGGCCGCCGACGGGCAGAGCGTAGCCGCTTCAGCGACGAACGTCCATCATCCCACCCTTGATGACGCGCAGTTCCGCCTTGCGCATGGCGCGGCGGGCACGCTCCGAGGGCTTCTCGTAGTACTGACGACGCTTGATATCCTTCGTCAGACCCTCTTTCTCACACAGTTTCTTGAAGCGCCGGAGCATCTGCTCCACGCTCTCCCCCGCGCGCGACTTGATTCGAATAGCCATGCCTTGCTCGACCTCTTTCCCGTGGGATGAAGAACCGTTGTTCGTGGACCGCAAGTAAAGCCCGCTCAACGTGAAGGGGCAAGTGGGGGCGACGGTTCTCAGTTCTCGGCATCGCCAACCGCCCAGTGCCTGATGTCATCCCCGACGACTGATGGACGACAGCGGCCCCCACCCCCGCCGTCTCCCTACACTCGCCTGCTGTGCCGCTTCTGATCGACACCTACAACGTACTGCACGTCACCGGCGTCCTTCCGCCCGATCTGGCGGGCATCGACGCCGCCGGGCTGGTCGATCTCCTCGCCCTCAGCCGGTACCGCAGGATGGAATCATGCCTCGTCTGTGACGGCGTGCCCCGCCCCGGCATGCCCGTCGGCGCGGTCGGGCACGCCCGCGTTGTCTACGCCGGGGGAGAGCGCTCGGCCGACGAGGTGATCGAAGCCATGATTGCGCGATGCACCGCGCCCCGCCGCATGACCGTGGTGTCCTCCGATCGCCAGATCGCCCGGTCGGCCAGGCGTCGACGCTGCCGCACGCTTCGCGCGGAGACATTCCTCGGCCACCTGGCCCACGACGCGGCTCGATCAGGTGGGCACTCCAAGGCGGTCCGCAAGCCCAATCCCCCACTTCCCGCCTCGCACGTGGACACCTGGGTGCGGCTGTTCGGACTGACCGAAAACGATCTTTCTCTGCCTGCCGCCGACCTGTGGTGGGTGCGCCCCCGCCCCGGCGACGCCGAGCCAGGCGACGAAATCGACCCCGACGACCTCGACATGAGGCGGATTCTGGGGGAACGGTGATCGCATCGGCGCGACGGCGCCTCTGAACCATGGAACAATACCCGCGCCGTTTTGACCTACGACCTCGTGTGACATGGGAGTTCGTCTCCCTCAACCCCACGCCGAGTTTCCCCAATACCCTTGGGGCGGCTGTCGCCCGTGCCGTCGAGCCCGCGTCCCATGCCGATGCAGACCCCTCCAAACCCGGCCGCCGATTCCAACGCGCCCGCGGCGCGGCTGATCGCGGAGTTCGCGCCCCGGCTGTACCGCTACGCGCTGGTGCGTCTGGGGCGGGTGGACCGGGCGGAGGACGCCGTGGCGGAGGTCCTCTGCCGCCTCGTGGAGAAGGGGCCGCCCCTCGACGGGCCGACGGCCCACATCCACGGCTGGTGCGTGCGGTGCATGGTCAACGTCTGCCGCGAAGAGGGGCGACGGGGGTGGCGAGGGGACGGAAGCCATCAGCCATCAGCCATCGGCCGTCAGTTTTCAGCCAACCTCCAGGAGCCAACTCCCGACGACCAGCCCTCGTACCGCTTCGCCGACCACGTTTCGCGCCTGCCTGATTCCGCCGAGGTGCGAAGCATGGTCGAGGCGCTTGGCCATCTCAGCGAACGGCAGGCGGAGGCGGTGATTCTGCGCGTGCTGATGGGGCTGCCCGTGGCGGCCTGCGCCGCGGCGATGAACTGCGCTGAAGGCACCGTGAAGGCGCTCACGCACCAGGGGCTGGCGTCGCTGCGACTGCGGCTGGCCCATCTGGCGGCGGAACGGAACGCGGGAGGGGCGTCATGAGCGGACACGACCCCATCGAGCGAATGCGCGAGGCGTTCGACTCCATCGAGCCGGGCGATGGCTCCAAGAGACGGTGGGAACAAGTGCTGTCAGCCATCAGCCGTCAGCCGTCAATGGAAGACACTGGACTTCAGGCGCCGGGCGCCGGGCACGCAGCGCCAATCGCTCAGTCCCCAGTCCCCAGTCCTCATCGCTCCGCCTCCCCGGAGCCCATGCCGTGGCGTCTGCTCATCGGTTCGAGCAGTGCGGCGGCGGCCTCGATCGCCCTGCTGGCGGTCGGCGTGTTCGACCCGCCTGCACGGTCGCCGTCGCTGGCCGCCGCGCCGGTGGAGGTGAGTCGGGTCGCGATGATGGCGGCGGCGCCGGTCATGGAGACGCCCGCGCCGGACGGCACCAAGTGGCGCCTGCACTGGCCATCGCTTGGCGTCGATCTCAAGGGTTCGCTGGACATGCTCACGTCGGCGTTTTTCGCCCCGTTCCGACCCGGGGCGTAGCGCCGAACCCCGATGCATCCTGCCGGTCTCGGACGAGCCGCAGACGTGCGGGCGCGATCGTGGAGTCGGCTGCTCGCCCTGCTGGCGGCAATGGCTCGCGACTCACTCCCGTCCTCACGGCACGTGCGTGTAGTCCGCCCGGTCGGCGACGGGAATCCATTTGCGCTGGTCGAAGAGAGCCCCCGCGCCTTCCGCGTTCACGTGCCCATCGGCGAACACCACCGCGATCTGACTGGTGTAGCGGCCCGCGGGCACCGGGGCGCCGGGACCGCCCTGCACCACGGTGATGGCGGCGCCGCTGGCCGTCCACTGCGGCGTCTGGGCCACGGTGGGCGGAACGACGAAGTGTGACCCCGCCGCGTTGTCCTCCATGCCGTCGAATGACAGACCGCCGTTCTTCACCGTCGAGGACGCGAAAACCACCTGCTGTTCCGCCACGCGAATGGCGTTGAACGTCCAGGCGATGGTGTTCGACAGCTCGAAACGCACCGTCGGGCGGCCGTCGGCTTCGACGCGCTCATACCACCCGCCCAGATACAGCGCGTTGTACCCGAAGGCGGGCTCGTAGGCGATGCTGGTGAGCTGCGAGCGCGGATCATCCGTCAGCGTATGGCGAGGCGAAAGCACCATGACGTGCTGGTTGCTCAGGTAGGGCAGCAGCCGCCACGGATACGGGGCGGCGTCGGACCGTGGAACCTCCGATCCGTCGTAGGCGATCTTGTACGACACGCGCCATGCCTCCTGCACCTGCGGCTCGAGGTAGCCGGGCAGCAGGCGGTTCTTGGCGTAGTCGATGTAATTGGCCCATGCCGCGCCCACCTGGCGGATGCTGGAGAGTTCATCCGCCTTTCGCGCGCTGCTCCGCGCCCCCAGCAGCGCGGGCAGCAGGATCGCCATCAGCACCGCCACCACGCCGATGACGACGATCATTTCCACCAGCGTGAAGCCACGGACGGAACCGGATTGGACGCGACGGTCGGACATGGGGATGCGCTGCGTATCGAGAAGGGCGTGAGTTCCGAGTTCCGGGCAGGGTGATCGATGCTTCAAGGTCAACCGCTCGTACAAGTCCTGTGCGTCGTCGCGGTGGGCCTCGCGGACTCGACCCACCCTCCTCCGCGTTCTGATCGCATTCCGTGCCGAAGCCCCTCCTTCATTCGCTCGCCGACGCCGACTGTTTCGTCCCCGGCGGCGGGATCGGCTCGCCCACGGTGAAGGGCACATCGCCACGCAGCCGCTGGATGATGTCCGCCACGATGCGCACGTCGCTGGCGACCGCCACATGGGCGGCCACCAGGGGTTCGTTCGGCAGCCACCACGGGTTCATGCCGGGCGGGGCGGTGTTCTCCACGCCCACGATGGTGTCGCCAAGCCGGGCGTAGGCGACGATTTCAAAGTCCATCGACGTGGGGTCCGCGTTGAGCGATTCGAGGAATGCGCTGCCCTCCCGCATATCGATCTGCTTGCGGTCGAGCGTCGGCAGCCCGGCCAGTTTCGCCCCCCGATGGGGGGCGCCCATCGTGAACAGCCGGGCGATCTTCAATCGCTTGCCGCCATCGGGCAGATCCCGCGCCGCGTGACGCGCCACGATGCCGCCCATCGAGATGCCGATGACATCCACCTCGGTGGTGAAGTCGGGATCGCGGCTGGGAAACGCCGCCTCCACCTGGCGGATGACCTTCTCCCGGCAGGCGTCGAAGTCCTTCTCGGTGAAGAACGCGATGGAAATGACCTGATTGGGATCGGTGACTGTGCGCCGCAGACGCGCCGCCAGCGACGTGCCGCCGAACCCCGGGTCGAGATACCCCGCCAGCACCACGATGGGCCGCTTGGTCGCCACGGGTCGTCGGCGCAGCTCCAGGATGTGCTCCGTGGCCTGGGAAGCGTCCAGCGCGAAGCCGGGGTTGGACTGCATCTCCATGCCGCATCCGGTCAGAAGACCCGGCACGAGCCAACTCACCAGGATGCCCGCTCGCCAGCCGCGCATGCGCATGAAGGACGCTCCGATGCCATTCGCTATCGTCCGCCGATGGTTACCGACTCCACCAGGCCGGCGCGGATCTTCTCCGCGCCGCTGCCCAGTTCTCCGATCGGATCAGGCGGCACGATCTCCACCTTCTTCTCCCCCAGGCGCGCCTCGCCCCGCTTCACGCGATCCTGGAACACGCGGCATTCGTGCAGCAGGCGATCGAGGATTTCCTCCTCCGGCACGTTGGCCACGCGCTCGCCCTGCACGTAGATGATGCCCCGCCGGTCACCCGCGAACACCGCGACATCCGCCCCCTCCGCCTCGCCCGGACCGTTGACCACGCAGCCCATCACCGCCACCTTGATCGGCAGCTCGATCTCCGTCACGAGTTTCTTGCGCACCTCCTGCACCAGCGTGAAGAGATCAACCTGAATGCGTCCGCAGGTCGGGCAGGCGATCAGTTCCACGCCCTTGCGAGGCCTCAGTCCCAGGCAGTAGAGAATCTCCAGTCCATCCTCCACCTCGTAGATCGGGTCGCTGGCGTAGGAGATGCGCAGCGTGTCACCGATGCCGTTGGCCAGCAGCGTGCCCAGCGCAATCACACTGCGGATCGTGCCGGTCTCCTTCGGCCCCGCGTGCGTCACGCCCAGGTGCAGCGGATAATCGAATCGCCTGGAGATTTCCGTGTAGATGTCGATGGCGAGCGAGGCGTCCATCGACTTGGCGCTGATCACCACGTCGTGGAAATCGCGGGCGTCGAAGATGTCCAGGTATTCCTCCAGCTTGGCGATCATCAGGGCCAGCAGGTGCCCGCTCCGGTGGCCGGCGAAGTACTTGCCCAGCTCCACGGCCCGCTTCTGCTTGTCCTTGCGCTCGATGATCGAGCCCTCATTCACGCCCACGCGGATGGGGATGCCCGCCTGCTTGCACGCATCGATGACCGCGTTCACCTGTTCGCGGTCGCTGATGTTGCCGGGGTTCAGCCGGATCTTGTGGATGCCCGCCTCCACCGCCTCGAGCGCCCGCTTGTAGTGAAAATGAACGTCCGCCACGATGGGAACCCGCGTTTGCCTGAGAATCTCAGGCAAGGCCTCGGTGTCCTTCCGCTCCGGCACGGCCACGCGCACCACGTCCGCTCCCGCGGCCGCCAGACGGTTGATCTCAGCCACGCACGAGTCGATGGCGTGCGTGTAGCCGGTGGTCATGGTCTGCACGGAGACGGGCGCATCACCGCCGATGCGGACGATGCCGGTGCGCTCGTTGCCGATGGAAACCTGACGGGTCTTCCTGCGTGGATTCATGGCGGGGGATTGTAGGGATGGCCGACCGCCGCGAGGCGACGGCCCCCCTCACCCCTCCGGGCGCAACAGCGGGAACAGAATCACGTCGCGGATGCTGGTGCAGTTGGTCATCAACATGATGACGCGGTCGATGCCCAGTCCCATGCCACCGGCGGGCGGCATGCCGACCTTGAGGGCGTGGATGAAGTCGTGGTCGAGCGTGCGGAAGGTCCGGGCTTCCTCATCCGCCCCCGCCAGCTGTTCGGTGAACTTCTGCAACTGGATATCCGGGTCGTTGAGCTCGGTGTACGAGTTGGCGATCTCCGCGCCGGCGACGAACAGCTCCCAGCGATACGCCAGTTCCGGATTGTCCATGTGAGGGCGCGTGAGCGGCGAGATGGCCGCGGGGAAGTCGGTGACGAAGGTGGGCCTGGCGGGGTCGATCGTCGGCTCGGCGAAGCGGTCGAACAGCTCGCTCACGAGCAGCCAGTGGTCGAGTTTGTCCACGTTCTCAACGCGGGCTTCGCGGGCCCGCCGCTTCACCTGCTCGCGATCGAACATCGAGAAGCCGAGGGCGGACTCGAAGATCTCGCCATACGCGCGGCGGACGAATGGGCGTGACCAGTCCACGGTGACCTCGCCGAAGGGGAGCGTCGGTCGATCGGCGGATGCCGCGCCGCCGCCCGGCTCCGCCGCCACGGTGTGGGCCAGTTCATGACAGAGCGACTCCGTCAGCTCCAACATCGTCCAGCAGTCGCCGAACGCCTCGTACACCTCCATCATGGTGAACTCGGGGTTGTGCGTGCGGTCGATGCCTTCGTTGCGGAAGTTGCGGTTGATCTCGTAGACGCGCGGCAGGCCGCCCACGAGGAGCCGCTTGAGATACAGCTCCGGCGCGACGCGCAGGAACAGGTCGATGTCCAGCGCGTTGTGGTGGGTGATGAACGGCCTCGCCGCCGCCCCGCCCGCGATGGGCTGCATCATCGGCGTTTCGACTTCGAGGAAGCCGCGCTGCTCCATGAAGCGGCGCACCTGCGACACCAGCCGCGACCGCCGCTGGAAGACCCGCATGGTCTCGGGCGTGGCGTACATGTCCACGTAGCGCTGACGGTAGCGCAGTTCAGGGTCCGCCAGCCCGTGGAACTTCTCGGGCGGCGGAGCGAGCGACTTGCAGTGGACCTCGAACCGGTCCGCCCACACGCAGATTTCGCCCTTCTGGGTGGCGCCGATCGGACCGCCCGCGACCACGATGTCGCCGTAGTCGAGTTTCTCCGCCACCTTGAAGGATGTAGCGTCCACCGCCGCCCTGGAGATGCTGATCTGCAGGTCGCCAGTGTGGTCGCGCAGCACGATGAATACCAGCTTGCCCATGGCGCGGTGCTGGATGCAGCGGCCCGCGACCAGCGCGCGAGGACGACGATCGATGACGGTCGATTCCGGCTGACCCTTGGCCGCCTGCTGCGAGACGACGTGTTCATCGTGCGCTTGCTGATCGAAGAGCGCACGGGCCTGGGCGAGCGGCATCAGCCCTTCCACGCGCGAGCCATAGGGGTTGAGCCCGAACTCCTCGCGCCAGCGACGAAGTTTGTCACGCCGCGCGTGCTCCAGGACGCTGGCGTCCGTGGCGGGCGCGGACGATTCAGAGGGCTGACCGGCAGGCGTGCTCATGCGATGCTCACGGGGCGAACAAACGGACGGCTACGATGGTAGCCCCGTGCGCGGCGGATGTCGGACGCGGCGAGCACCGACGAAATGAGCCGTGACCGCGCGTAGAGGGAGCCGCGACCGTGAGGGAGCGGATGGGTGTCCGGCACACCGCTCGCTCGCTGACGGTCGCGGCACGCTTGACACACGGCCACAGGAGTTCAACGCATGTCCGATTCAACCTCGTTGCGGGATCAGGTCGCCATCGTCACCGGCGCCAGCAGCGGCATCGGTGAGGCCACAGCCCTGGCGCTGGCGGATCGCGGGGTGAAGGTCGTTCTCTGCGCCCGGCGCGAGGGACGGCTGAAAGCCCTGCGCGAGCGCATCGAGGCCGCTGGCGGGACCGCGATGGACTTCTACTGCGATGTGCGCAACCGGGGCCGCGTGCAGGCGGTGGTAGACGCCGCCATGATGGCGTGGGGCCGGGTGGACATCCTCATCAACAACGCGGGGGTGATGCCGGTGTCGCCCATCGCCGCGCGCCGGTTCGACGACTGGGACCGGATGATCGACATCAACGTCAAGGGTGCGCTGTACGCCATCGGGTCCGTGCTGCCGGTGATGCAGCGTCAGCATCGCGGACACATCGTCAACGTGAGCTCCGTGGCGGGGCGCCACGTCTTTCCCGGCAACGCGGTCTACTGCGCCACCAAGCACGCGCTGCACGTCATCTCCGAGGGGTTGCGGGCGGAACTCGCGCAAGCGACGCCGCCCGAGCACGGCATCCGCGTGACCATCATCGCCCCGGGCGTGGTGCTCACGGAGCTGCCGGAGTCGACCACGGATGAGACGCTGCGCGACACGATCCGCTCGTGGTATACCGGCATGCCCGGCGCGCTGACGAGCGAGGACATCGCGCGGGCGATCCTCTTCGCCCTGGAGGCGCCGAGCCACGTGAACATCAACGAAATCCTGGTCAGACCGGCGGCGCAGCAGCGGTAGCGTCGTGAGCGGCGGTCAGCCCGTTGCATCGCCCCGCGGCCCGTTCTCCACCGCCAGCAGCCCGTTCTCGCCGCGCGCCATCACGCGCACGCCCTGCCGCTTGGCGTGGTACATGGCCTCATCGGCCTGCGCCACCAGCTGGGCGGCGTGGGAAGGCCGGCTGATGAGCGTGTGCGCCACGCCGATCGACAACCCCACGCGTCCGAACGACGTCGGATAGCCCGCCGCCGCCTGCTCGAAGGCGTCCGCGATGCGGCGTGCGATGCCCAGCGTCTCCTCGACGCCGATGTGGGGCATGACCACGCAGAACTCATCCCCGCCGTAGCGGGCCACCACGTCGGTCTGCCGGGTGTTGTCGCGCAGTACGCGACCGAGCAGGCGCAGCAGGGCGTCGCCGGCCTGGTGCCCCAGCTCGTCGTTCAAGTGTTTGAAGCGATCCACGTCGATCATCAGGAAGGCCATGGCCTCGCCCTTGCGCTCGCCGCGCAGCCAGCACTGGTCGATGGCCATGTTGAGCTGGCGCCGGTTGTGGACGCCGGTGAGTTCATCGGTGACCGCCGCCGCCTCCAGGTTGGAGATCATGTTCTGAAGCTGCGTCACCTCGTCGGCCAGTTGGGCCACGGACTGGCTGAGCCGCTTCTGCATGCGCTCGCGCTCCGCCACCACTTCGTGCAGAGCCAGGCAGCGAGCCAGCACCGCGGGCAGGCGCTGCGGCAGCCGGTCGTGCCGGGACAGGCAGTCGATCGCCCCCGCGAGCGTCGCCTCCATCGCCAGCGATGCGTTGACTTCCTCGCACAGCAGCACCACGGGCAGCCCCGGCTGGGCGCCGCGGATGTACGCCAGCGCATCGATGCCCGTGCCATCCTTCAGCGACATGTCGCACAGCGCCATCACGTGGCCGCCGAGATTCTCCGTCGCCAGTTCAGCCAGTGACCTGACCACGCGGCATCGCCATGATGCGCCGGCCGCTCTCTCCCCGTTGGCGGCTGACGCGCCGCCGCCTTCCAGGGCAAGCCGCATGCGCTCCGCACGTCGCGCATCCGAATCAACGATCAACAGCGAGTTCCGTTCGCGTTCCATGCCTTGTCTCACCCCGTCGTGCCTCCGGCACGTTGACCCCTGAGGGCGAACAAGGCCCATGTGCCGGCCCGCAAACGGTGCGAGCGCGGCCATGGCAAGGGTTCAATCCAGAAGACGCATCGCAAACGTTCCGCCGGGCTTGGCAGGAACATCGATCGGACTGACCCGCACGATCCGCCCTCTTTACCCAGATCGCACGAACGGCAACGCTACACCACGCGCCTGGGCCTGCCCTTCACCAGCATGGTGACGCGCCCCTCGGATCGGGGCCGGTCGCCCAGCACGCAGGCCACGATCTCAACGGCCACGTCGTCGGGTTCGAGGGCGATCGAGGGAGGCGCCTCCTTCCTGGAGAACACGCGACGCAGCAGCGGCGTCTCCACCGCCCCCGGCGCGATCGAGAACGCCCGCACGCCCGTCGCACCGCGTTCGTTCATGATCGAGCGCGTGAAACTCTCCAGCGCGGCCTTGCTGCCGCCGTACACCATCAGGCCGGGAAACGGGTCGATGGTGGACATCGAGGAGACGTTGACCACGCAGGGCGACGGGGCGCCTCGAAGCGGCCGCTGGCGCTTCCACGCCTTCCACGCGCCGGCGATCAGCATGGCCGGGGCGAAGGTGTTGAGCGCGAAGGTGCGGTCCAGCAGATCGGGCGTGGTGGCGTCGATCGGCACGCGCTCGCCCATGCCCGCGTTGTTGATCAGCGCGTCGAGCCGCTTGAATTGCGAGAGCGTGGCGTCGATGACGCCCTCCGCCGCTCCCACGTCGGACAGATCAACCGGGATCAACATGAAGTCAAGATCGCCGGGGGCGCTTGATGCCGCGAGCCGGATCGTCTCCTGAAGCGCCTCCTCGCGCCGTCCGACCAGCGCCAGCCGCCAGCCGTGCGAGGCGAGCCGGATCGCCGTGGCCCGACCAATGCCTGAGCCGGCCCCGGTAATCAGCGCCACGGGCGCGATGGTCATGCCAGTCCCCCTCTCGTGGGGCGCCGCGGGGTCTCCGTCGCGGCGACGTACATCACAGCCGCATCGTCCGTGTGATTCTCCGAGACAACGTGACTCATGGCTTCACTTCATCCGAACACCAGCCGCGCCACGTCGTTGTACAGCGTCACCACCAGCAGCGTGCCGATGATCATCAACCCCACGATGGTCGCCGCGTTCTGGAACGCGATCGAGGGCGGCCGCCCCTTCAGTTTCTCGTACACGAGGAACAGGAACAACCCACCGTCCACGATGGGCAGGGGCAGGAAGTTGATGACCGCCAGGTTGACGCTGATCATGGCCAGGAAAAACACCAGGTACATCAGTCCGCGATCCGCCACCGTGGCGCCGAGATGAACGATTCCCACCGGCCCGCGCAGCTGATCGACGCCCACGGTGCCCCGGAAAAGTCGATCGATCGTGACGTAGGTATGCAGCATGAACATGTGGGTGCGGTGAAAGCCCATCTTGACCGCGGTGATCGGGTTGCCGTCGGCGTGAAGCGTCTCCTCGATGGGCTCGAACGCGCCCTCGCCCAGCACGGGTCGCCAGCCCAGCGCATGAAGGCGGCGGGCGTGCTCGGCCGTCACTTCCACCGTCACCGTCCGTCGGGGTTCGCCCGCCAGCAGCAGGTCGAAGGACAGTTCCACGCGCGTCGCCTCGCCTGTGGAAAGAGACCCGCGCGTCGCATCGAGTAATGCGGCGCGGAAGTCGCTCCAGTCGGCGATGGCCCGCCCGTTGACCGACGCCAACTGCGATCCGCCGTAAATCTCCAGTCCGGCCACGGGACTGTCGATCTCCTGGATGATTTCGCCGGGCCTGGCGGGCAGGGCGAAGCGCTCGATCGGCTCGGCGACGCGGGGCACGTCCAGCGCCTCGGTCATGGCGATGCCGATCTTGCCCTCGCGCGAGACGGTGAGCGTGAGGGGCGTCATCTCGCCGTCGCGCAGCACCAGCGCGTCGAGCGTGCCGACGCCCCTGGCCTTCTCCGCCGCGGCCATGATGTGCCTCATGCGAGGTCCGGTCATGCCGCCCAGCCGCAGGATCACATCGCCGGTGCGGAGCACTTCGCGGTTCGGACTCGTGGGCGTGACTTCCTGCACCTGAACGAGCGGCGTCAGCCCGAGCAGACCATACTCGCCCACGATGCGCGCGTTGCCGAGTTTCCAGGCGAACTCGTCGAAGCGCGGCTCAAGCGGAAGCCGCACCTCGATTGGCTGGCCGACCGGCTCGCCCCGCTCGTCCACGCGAACCCATCGCGTGGGAAGTCGGTCGTCGGCGTGCGACCGGGCCAGCTCCACCAGGGCGTTGAACGTGGTGACTTTCCTGCCGTCCGCCTCGACCAGCATCATGCCGGGCTCAAGCCCCTGGTCGGCCAGACCGGTTTCCCGGAGCGCTCTGGCGAGTACGCCGTTCTCGTCCTTCACCCACAATTGCGTGGACGACGCCGGTCCCACGCCGAAGGCGAGCAGTCCCTCGCCCCCCTGCTTCTTCGGAATGATCTCGAAGTGCAGCGAGCGGGGCTGGCCTTCGATCTCGCGCGAGACGATGACTTCAAGGGGTCGGTCGCCGCGCGACATCGCCGCCGCCACCGCCACGTCCATGAAGGTCTGCACGGGTTCGCCGTCGATGCGCACCACGCGATCGCCGGGCTTCAGTCCCGGCTCGGTGATCCCGTGGTCCACCGCGTTGAGGGCCATGGCCTGCGCCGCGGGCATGTCGGGCGAGACATACCCCACCACCGGGGCGGGCATGCGCACGCCCGCCATGAACGCCACCACGAACAGCAGCACCGCGAGGATGAGATTCATCACCACGCCCGCCGACACCACCACCATGCGCTTGCCGATGGGCGTGTTCTGATAGCTTCCCCGCAGGGTGCTTGTCGCGTCGGGGTTGGCGTCCTCCTGCCCCAGCATCTTGACGAAGCCGCCGATGGGCAGCACGCGCAGCGAGTATTCAGTGGAGCCGAGACCCAGATCGTCCATGGCGCGGTAGACCTGCTCGCGCCGCGCATCCTCGTCGCCCATGTTGACGGCTTCATTCCGCGCCGTCAGCCAGCCGCGCACCAGGCGATCCACGTCCCGCGCCGTGGAGCCGAGCCGGAATCCCACGCCCTTGCGGTACGCCAGCGCCACCGGACCCATGCCGACGGCGAAGGCCTCGGTACGGATGCCCGCCCACCGGGCCGCCAGAAAGTGGCCCAGTTCGTGGACGAAGATCAGGATGCCGAAGCCGAGGATGATGAGCCCGAGGTTGATGACGGTGCTGAGCATGCGGATGATTATTCACCGCGGAGCCGGGCCGGGTGCGTTCTTCTCCGAGATCGGCGGAACACGCCGGTCCCGTGCGTCGAATCGTGAAAACGCCGTGCGACACCCACGCGGCCCACTACGTCCGCAGTCGGTATCATGTTCCCGCGCCCGTTCGCGTGGCCGTCTACGCCCGGTCGGCCCGGTCAGGATTGGATCCCCTCATGCCCGTTCGTCTTGCATGTGCTGTCATCCTGTGTCTTCTGCTGACCGCTTGCGGATCGTACCGGATTCGCGGCGTGGTGATGGAAGGTGAGTACGGCCTGGTGCAGTTCGTCGATCCGGCCAACCCCGTCTTCAACTGGGGAAAGCGCGTCGGCGGCGCCACCGTGGAGGTTTTCCGCGATCACGACCACCTCAACCGGTCGCTCGCCGCCAGGGTGCGCACGCTGCCCGACGGCAGTTTCGACCTGCCGCTTGACGCCTTCGGGGCCGGGTGGATGGAGGAGACGTGGGAGATTCGCGGCTCGGCGCCTGGGTATCACCGTGCCGCAGAGATCATGGCATTGCCTCGCAATCCTTCCGGTCGGTTGCTGCTGATCGTGCTGCAGCGCGGCGTGGATACGCCGGACCCGCGTGATGATTCCCCCCTGCGCGACTACGAGCGCTTCCGATGAGCGCCGCGCTCCGTCCCCACCTTCCGTTGCTGGCGTCGGTCGGGCTGCTCGCCGGGCTGCTGCTGGCCGCCATGCACGGACAGAACAACCTGCTCTTCTGGGCGGCGGGGGTGCTGGGGGCGGCGATCATCCTCTCCGCGGGGTACGCCACGCTGTGCATGCGGGCCATTGAGGTCAAACGCCTTGATCCCAAGCACGGACTGGTCGGCGAACCGCTGGTCATCCAGTACGCCGTCACCAACCGCAGCCGCTTCCTGCCCGCCTTCAACGTGACGGTGGAGGATCTGCCCCCCCGCGGCACATCGCGGGACCGTCACTTTTCCAACCGCGCCCGCGCCTGGATCATGCACATCGGCCCAGGAGAGACCGTCCATGGCGAGGCGGTGCTCTGGCCGGCGGCCCGCGGTGAGGCGTCGTTTGAACGCCTCCGGGCGTGGACGACTTTCCCCTTCGGCATCCTGCGCCGGACGCGCACCATGTCGCAGCCGGCGCACACGCTCATCTACCCGCGCCGCTATGCGCTCAAGCGCGGCGTGCTGGAGTCCATCATCCCCTCCGGTCCGCTGGGGATGAAACTCTCGAACCGACCGGGCGGAGGCGACGACTACTTCGGGCTGCGCGAGTACAAGCCGGGCGATGGTCGACGCCAGATCGCGTGGAAGCGCTCCGCGGGGGGCGAGGCGCTCATCGTCAAGGAACGCACGCTCCCCAGCCCGCCCCGGCTGCGCATCGTGCTCAATCTGACCGTGCCCACGGAGGCGCTGCAACACGACCCTCGCGGAACCCTCGATCCGTCGGAACTGGAGGAGCGGGCCATCTCCCTGGCCGCCACCTTCGTCCACGCGGGCTACCGGGCGGGCTTCGAGGTGGGGTTGACCGTGCTGGGCATGGACGTCCCCGCCACGCCCCTGCGCCGCAGCCACTGGCACGTGGAGAAGATTCTCGGCGCGCTCGCCGGACTGGACCTGAGCCGCGCGCGGACGCCGGTGGCGGCTCGCGCCACGGCGGACGCGGAGCGGGCCGGCATGGTCATCATCCATCCCGCACGCATCGATACGGGCATCATGCGGCGCGACGGCTGGCACTTCTCCGCCGGGCAGATCGAGCACCTGGTGCTGACGCGCTCGGTGCTGGCCGAAGGCCCGACGCCCCTTTCGACGGCGGCCCATCCCCTGCACGAGGAGGTCGCCGCATGAGGTTGCTGCGATCCTTTCCGGTGGCCGCCTTCGCGCTGGTGCTGCTGGCGATCGTAAGTTTCTGCGCCGCCAAGAACCAGGTGGGATTCCTGCTGGTGACGGGCGCGATCGCCGCCGCATCGTGGTACGTGGCGGAAGGTCCGCGCGGGCTGGCGCTGCCTCGCTGGGCCTCCAACCTGCTGATCATCCTGGCCTCGATCGCGGTGGTGCCGGACATCATCCTGCACCCCACCGACGCGCCGGGCGTGCTGGGACGGTTCGCGGTGTACCTGTGCCTGATCAAACTCTACGAGCGCAAGACCTGCCGCGATTACGCCCAGTTGCTGTGGCTGACGCTGGTGCTGGTGGTGGCCGGGGCGCTGTCGTCGCGCGACCTTCTGTTCGGGGTGGCGGTGTTCTTCTACACCGTGCTGGGCGTGTACGTGCTGCTGCTGTACCAGATTCACGCGGCGCAGGAGCGGGCCGTCCTCGCCCGCCGCATCGAATCGCCTCCGGGTCACCGGCTGGTGCCTTCGGTCCGTCCGGTCATCGGACGCGACGTGACCGGCCAGTTCGCATTGACGGTGCTGGGAGCATGCCTTCTGGGACTGGCGGTGAGCACGCTGGTGTTCCTGTCCGTGCCGCGCGGCGTGGGCGCCGGGTGGCTGCGCCGCATCCTGCCCGACCCCGCGCGTGAGCGGGGCGGCGTGCTGGGCCAGGTATCGCTGACGACCGGATCGCGCATCACCGAATCACGCACGCCCATCTTCCGCGTGCGCGTGCTCAGCCCCTCGGGCGAGCCGGTGGAGTACCCGGGACCGCTGTACCTGAAAGCCAACGCGCTGGATCTGTACGACAGCGCCCAGTTCACCTGGCTCGCCTCTCCGCAGCCCGTGGCGGAGCGCAACGAGCCGCAGACGGTCGGTCCCGCCGGCTTCACGCCCGTGGCGGACTTCTCACGCCTGGGCGCCGTTCCCCTTGAATCCTGCTACACGCTGGAGTTCGAGTCGCTGGCGCCGCTGGACTTCGCGGTCCTGTCGATCGTGGCGCCGATCGCGCTTTCCACCGACTCCGACCGCGCCTTTACGTTCAACCCGCGCACCGGCTCGATCTACCTGCAGGGATTGACGCCCCCGCGCGGCTACCGAGTGAAAGCCGATCCGCGCCCCAGCGACGCCGTGCTGCGGGCACTCAACGGACGAGCGAGCGTGGCGATGCGCTCCACCTTGTACGATGACGATCGCGTGCGGCGGGAGGCGGAGCGCCTGATCCGCGCCGCCGGCCTGCCGCTCAACGCGCCGGTCTCGTATCCCGAGCGAGGCGAGCACAATCGACGCGTGGCCCGGGCGTTCGAGGAGCATCTGCAGCGGCAGTTCACCTACACGCTTGACCTGAGCGACGTGGACATCGAGGGCGACCCCATTCCCAGTTTCCTGCTCGACTTCCGGCGCGGGCACTGCGAGTACTTCGCCAGCGCCCTGGTGGCCATGTGTCAGACCGTGGGTGTGGAGGCCCGCATCGTCACCGGGTACCTGGGCAGCGACTACGAAGGCAACGGCTGGTACACCGTGCGCGAGTCGAACGCGCACGCCTGGGCCGAGGTGCGCACCGGGCCCTTCGCCTGGACGGCGTTTGACCCCACCCCGCCGCAGACGCTCGAACGGTTGCTCAATCCGCCCAGCACCATGGCCGACCAGGTGCGGAACGTGTACGAGTTTCTCGAAGTGGGCTGGCTCGCCAACGTGGTCAACTTTGACGCATCGGCTCAGTCCGCCGTGGCTGACACGATGCGCCTGGACGCGCTGGAAGCCATCAACCGCTTCACGGAGCAGGCGGTGGAGTGGCTGCGCCGCTTTGTTTCGCGGTTCGGCTTCGCCGGCGGGTTGTGGATCCTGGCGGTCTCGGCGGCGGTGTTCGTGGCCGGGCTGGTGGCCGTCAAACTGGTCCGTCGAGCCAGGCGGCTCCGCCGCACGCTGCACCTGGAGCATCTGAAGCGTTCCGAGTACCGGCGTCTGCTCCGGCAACTGGGCTTCTACCTCGACATGCTCGACGTGCTTCGTCGCGCCGGGCTCGCCAAGCCCGCGTGGCAGCCCCCGCTCGCGTACGCTGACGCGATTCAGGCGCGACGGCCTGAAGTCGCCGACCCCGTCCGTTCGCTGACGCGCGTGTTCTACGCGGCCCGATATGGCGGACGCACCCTGACGACCGACGAATCCACCCTGGCCCGCGAAGCGCTGACGCGGCTTGCCCAGCGGCTCTCGGTGCGACTGCCATGAGCCGCCGCTCATCCGACTGGAGACCCCTTGACTCCGAGCAGTCGCAACGCCAGATTGCGGAATTGCTCGATATGCTGGGATCACCTCCCCGCACGGTGCTGGATCTCGGGTGCGGCGACGGCCGCGTCATGCTCCCGCTGGTGCTGCATGGGCATCATGTCACCGGGTGGGATCATGATCCCGCCGCGATCGCCGCGGCTCGAACCGCCCTTCGTCGGCTCGGCGTCAACGCAGACGACCCGCGCGCCCGAACCCGCCTCGAGCGCCGGAACTTCCTCGCCGCGTGGACTGATTTGCGGAGGCGCTTCGACGCCGCCATCATGCTCGGTCGAACGCTGATGACCGTCACCACCCATGACCACCTGGCGACCCTGTTCGGTCAGGTGGCGAAGCGACTGACGCCTGGCGGGCTCTTCGTCGTCGATGACTTCTCCACCGAACTCTGGCGCGAGGTCGCTTCCGGTCGGTGGCGCGAGGGCGTGTCGCGCGACGGGCGGATGCAACTCGTCTGGCAGCCGGGCGAGGCGATTGTGGCGGTTCGGCAGGGTCGCCGGGTGAACCGGCGGCACTGGGCGCCGACCCGCTCCGATCAACGACTGCGACTGTGGACCACCGACGACCTGAATCATCATGCCCGGTCGGTGGACCTGCGATCGGCTCCTCTCCGGACGGGCTCCACGCTGCGGGCCTGGAGCAGGTCCGGAAAGGTGAACGTCGGGGAACATCGGACCGGCCGGCGGCCTTCACGCTGACTCTGGCATCCGGGACAGCCCGCCGCTTCTCCCCAGTCCGCACGAACGCGCGGAACCAGGTGAACACCCCGCCGACCCACTGAAGACGCCCGCGGAACCGGCCGATCCCCGCATGGATCGACTCACCTCATCGCGCCCTGAAACCCGGGATACACCATGCCGGCCACGCGCCTGCGAAACACGGATTGGCATCGCTCCCTCCGCCAGGTGGCGGAACGGGGCGGCTCACTGGACGTCGCCATCGCCAACGATCATCGGGACGAGAACGTCAACGGCGCCAACGTGCTCTGGCGTGTCCGTCTGCTCGATCTGACGGACCAGGCCATTGTCATCGAACATCCCACCACGCTGGGAAAGCAGATCGACCTGGCGACCGGTGTGGAACTGGTGGTGATTCTCACCATCGGGCAGAATCGCTGGATGTTCCGGACGCGCTCCCTCGGGGGACTGCGGCTGGCCGAGGGCGGTGGGCGCTACGGGTCCAAGCCCATCGCCGCCCTGCGACTGGCCATGCCCGAAGTCGTGGAGCGATGTCAGCGCCGCAGCAACTACCGCGTGAGCACCGCATCGCTCAACCTGCCTCACGTTGACGTGTGGCCCCTGCTTGACCCGCGCACCGTCGTGGTGGCGGAACGCGCCAACGAACTGCTCTTCGAGAACGCGACGCCGGGGAACTCACGCACGTCGCCGACCACGGACGAACTGACCCTTCCCGATGTCGGGCCGCGATTCAGCGCGCAGCTGGTCAACCTGGGCGGCGGCGGCGTAGGACTGACCGTCGCCAACAGCGAGTCGCAGGGGCTCCTGCGCCACAAACTCTTCTGGCTGCGCATCGCGCTGCCCCCCGATCTGCCGGCGCCGATCTGCGCGACCGCCAAGGCGGTGCACACGCACATGACCGCGACGCAGGACTACTACGCGGGACTGGCCTTCGACTTTACATTCAACCCCGCTCACCAGCGCGTGGTGGTCGAGCAGATCGGTCGGTACGTGGCCAGCGTGCAGCGAATGCAGATGCTGCGGCGTGCTGGCTGACGACGAAAGGAAACGGCGAAGGTTCTCGGCGACCGGCTGTCGGATGACAACTCCGGTCCCTCGACGCCTTGATGCGTTCATCAGGGCGAACTGCCGGGCTGCTCACCCCGGGTGGCGTTGTTGCCCGGCCCCCGCGGTTCGGAAGCACCCGGGCGTCCGCCCCCGCTTCCGGCTCGATTGCGCATGGCGGCGATCTCGGACTCGTCAATCGCCCCGTCACTATTGGCGTCGAGCCGCTCGAACATCCCCTGCATCTGGGCGGGCAGTTCGGACTTCTGGAGTTTCCCATCGCCGTCGGTGTCGAACTGGGCCATCAGGTTGATGGTTCCACCAGGACGCGCACCCGGGCTTTCGCCGCCGTTGGCGCCTGGCGCCGAGCCGCCGCCCGCCAGGGGCGTGGTGGGAGGCGTCACCCCGCCCGACATTGGACCATTGGCCGCGTCGCCGTTGTTCATCGCCGCCATCGGCGGAACCGGCGGCAGTTTGGCGATGATCTCCGTGGCGCGCGGTTCACGAAGCAGCACGCGATCGCCGAGCGAGAGCCCCTCGACCACTTCCGCGTAAATCTCGCTGGTCCGTCCGATCTTGACTTCCTTCTGGACGAAGCCCGACCCCTGCGCCACGTACACCGACGTGCGGCCCGTCTCGCGGAACACCGCCTGAATGGGGACGAACTGCGCGTCTGTCACCCGATCCAGGAAAATCTCCGCCTTGCACCGCATCGAGGGTTTGAGCCCCAGCGATCCGGCATTCTCCAGCGCGATGCGCACGGTGTAATCGCGGCGGTTGGGATCACGCCACCCGCCGGACTGGGCCAGGACGCCCACGTTGTAGACCCGTCCGCTGAGCGTGGTGGACTGGGCCGAGTCCGGAACCACCGTCGCCTGCTGTCCCGGCTTGATCCGTCCCGCCAGGGATTCGTGCACCATCACCGCCGCGATCATCTGCGACACATCGGGCAGGATGATGACCAGTTCATTGGGGCGAAGCTCCGTACCCACCTGGGGAGGCGAGGTGTTGTTGCCGCGCATCCCGCCGCCCGTCTCCAGCGAACTGGCGTAGACCACCAGACCATCCGCCGGCGCCACGGTCACGCACCCTTCCAGTTGCTTGCGCAGGTCCGCCAGACGTGACCGGCGAATCTCGAGCTGCCCTTCCTTGGTCTTCAGGTCGTCGGTGGCCTTGACGAGCTCCGCCTCGTTCTGCGTGCGCACGCGCTCGAGCTCGTCCTTGGCCTGCTGAACGTCCGACTCCTTCTGCTTGCGGTCGCGCTTGTACTGGTACTGCTCGTAGACCTCCCGATCCAGCTTGGCCTTGAGCAGCTGGGCCTCGGCTTCAATCTTGGCGATTTCGTCGCGCTTGAACTCGTCCTTGCTGATGAACTCCCGCTCCAGCAGCTTGGCGGACTCCTCGTATTTCTCGGTCAGACGCACGAGTTCGCGCTCGGCCTTCTCCAGGGCCAGCGTCAGCCGCTGGCGTTCCGCCTCCACCTCGCCCCGCTCCCACTGCTCCAGAGCCAGCTCCGCGAGCTCCACCTTGAGCTGCGCCTGCTGAAGCCGGGAGTCGTTCTGGCTGATCTGGATTTCCAGCGACTTCTGGGCCGCGGTGACCGCGTTCTGAGCCGTCAGTTCGTTGAGCTCCGCGTCCTTGACCGAGTTGCGAATCTCCTCATCCGCCAGCCGGATGAGCACCTCGCCTCGCTTGACGGTGGCTCCCTCCGGCGCGATGTAGGTGATGACAGCCCGACCCTGAATGGGGTTGCGGATCTCGATCTGGTTGAAGGCCGCCAGTTCACCCGACGCGGGCACTGTGATGTCGAACGAGCCCTTGATGACGCTGAAGATCTCACTGGCGCGTTCACGCGCGGACTCTTCCGAGGTCCGATCGCCGCGGAACCAGATCATCCACACGGCGCCCGCCACGGCAAGCAGGGCGATCAGCGCGATCACCGCCGGCGCCGCCGCGCCGCGACGAACGCACGTCTTCGGGAAACGTCGAACCATGCATGAGCAGAACACGTCGGAAGACATGCGTATTCCCCATCAGGTGAAAGACACTCACAACTTCGCCGCCCGAACCGGACCGGATTCCCACGTCGGCGTCCGATGAAGGACGCCGGGCATGGCCTGACGCTCAGCCGCTCCGTTGCAATCAGGCGAACGCTACGAAACAGCCGCCACCCCGAGGCGATGCCCCGTCATTTGTACGGGTTCAGCCCCCGCCGGCTTCCCCTGCTTCACGATTATTGTCATCTCGATCATCCCGGTCATCATCCGAACGCGGCGTGATGGTCATGCCCTGCAGGGGGCGAATCGTGCCGTCCGAGTTGACGCGAAGCGTTCCCGTCTGCAGCAGGTACTCCAGAATCGACACCTGCAGGTCGCGGTCGGCGCGGTCGCGGTCGTTCTCGGCGCGGGTCAGACCATCGGCGGCGTCGCTCTTGTCACGCGCCGTGGCGCGGTCGGGGGCCACCTCGATGGACTCGAGGCGACGACGGGCGATCGCGATGTTCTCCTCCTGAAGCCGCAGCGAGAAGGCCGCCCGGTCAATCTCGCGCACCGCGTCGCGCACGTCGATCACCAGCGTGTCGCGAAAACGCTGATACTCCCGTTGCGCCCGCTCGGCGGCGATCTGCGCCTGGCGCAACCGCAGACGCTCGGTCTCCCGGTCCAGCGGCAGCCCGAAGGTGATGCCGGCGGAGAAATCGTTGCGCTCGAAGTCCAGCTGCAGCCCGTCGCGATCCTTGCCCGGGTCGCTGGGCACGCCCACCGAGCCGGAGAAGTCCAGATCGGGAAGCAGCTGGTTCTTGGCGATGTCGATGGCCCGGTAGGTGTCGTCAAGCTGATCCCGTCGATTCTGCAGGTCCAGCCGGTAGGCCAGCGCGTTGCGCACCGCCTCATCCATGTCCGCCTCGGGCACCGGAAGCCCCAGCGTGGACGGGACGATTTCGACTTCCTGGTCCACCGGAATGTTCAGCCGCACCTTGAAGCGGTCCACCGCGAGCCGGAAGGCCTCTTTCTGACTGCGCAGATTGTCCTCGGCGAAGAGCACGTCCTGGGCGGAAAGCGCCGCCTGAAACGGGGGCTGACGGCCCGCCTGCACCAGCGCCTCCTCGCGCGCCTGGAAGTCGCGCAGCCGGATCAACTGACGCTCCGAGTTCTCGATCCCGCGCGACTGCACGACCAGTCCCAGGAAGTCCCGTGCAACGTTGACCAGGAACTGCCGACGGAACTCCTCGAACGTGCGAGCGGCGTACACCAGGTTCCGCTCCGCCTGAATGCGGCTTTCCGCCGCCGACAGCCCGGCGCCTCGCAGCAGCGGAATGTTCGCCGACAGGATCAGTTCTGCGGTCTGAACCCCTTCGCCGGCGACCTTCTCGCGCAGATCCTCGGTGGCGCGGGCCAGCAGGCGGGCCGACACATCGCCTCCATAGGGCAGCCGCTGCGTCACCCGCAGGTCATTCACCACGCGCAAGGCGCTGTTGTAGGCGTTGTCCTCGGCGACGCCCGTCACGGTGGCGCTGACGTCGTTGAAGAACCGCGGCCCCCACGCATGACGCTCAATGAGCAACCGCAGCGCGGCGAGAATGTATTCCTCCTCCGCCGACTTCAGCTCCCGCGCCTGACGCATGGCGATGGCCAGTGCTTCCGTCAGGTCCAGCCGAAGAACACCCTCCTGAACCACCGACCCGGACGACTCCAATCGTCCGATAACTGATTTCGCCTCGACACCAGCATCCGACCTCTCCACCCGCTCGCGGAATGGGATGGCCTCGGCCGCCGGATTGTTGGTCGGCGGTCGATAGATTTCAGATTTTGGGTATGTCAGCGAACGACCCGCGGCGTACCCCGTTCGATCGCCGCTGGGAGGCAGAGCATCCGTCCCAATTGACGCGCTCGTCTCGCGCAGGATGGCGTCGGTGCGGGCATCGATGGCGTCGAATGGCGACTCACAACCACTTGCCAGCAAAGCAATAACGACGACGGCTGCCGTCGGTGACCAGCGCCGGCTCCGACCCCTCGATATCCGCCCGTGATCGGGCGGAACCCTTTTCACATGCATCGCGCGTTCCTTGACGTGGAACCCATTGTACGGGTGTTGGCGGCGCCTCGTTGCCGCGAACACAATTTGAAACCGCTCCTCATCGGTTCGTATTGTTGGCTTCCTGCTCCCTTGCCATCGACTTCCGGGGCCACCACGCTGGGAAAACACCCGACGATGACACGAATCACCCACGACGGCCAGAGTTTTTCCATTGACAATCGCCGCGTGTGGCTGGTCGGTGCGGGGATCGACTACGCCCGCGTACCCCCGGACATGTGGGCGGACCGGATCGCGGCGGCCAAGCAGGCCGGCTTCAACACCGTCGTCACCACCTGTCCCTGGCTGGTTCATGAGCCGCGCAAGGGTCGCTACGTCTTCGACGGGTTCGGCAACGTCCGACGATTCGTCGAGTTGTGCATCGAGCAGGAGCTCTATGTCGGCGTGAAGGTGGGGCCCTACGTGGGCGGTTCGTATGATGGCGGCGGGCTGCCCTCGTGGCTGCGCGAGATCGCCTCGATCTCGCTTCGCGATGGCGGGCCGCTCTTCATGGAGCGAGTGTCGCTCTACCTGCGCAAACTGATCGGCGAATTCAGCAACCTGCAGGTGACGAGCGCCAAGCCGGGGGGCGTGATCTTCGTGCAGGCGGAGCAGTCGTGGCACTGCACCAATGACGACCTGGCGGAATCATACCTGGCGGAGATCAACCGGCACATCCGGGAGAACGGCGTCTACGTGCCGATCTTCACCGCCAACGGGCTGTGGATCGACACGCCCGGCACCGTGGAAACCTGGACAGGGTGGGACGGGTTGCTGTCGAACCTGCGTCAGTTGCGGGTCATCCACCCGGATCGTCCGCGGGTCGTGAGTTCGCTGGAGATCGCCTCGCCGGTGGTGTGGGGCGAGGAGCCGCCCCCCCAGCGGGACGCGGACGCCATCGTGCATCGTGTGGCCCAGGTCCTGGCGGCGGGGGCGCAGCCGATGCTGGCGGGGTTCCACGGGGGAACCAACTTCGGCTTCCTGGGCGGTCGCATGCCGGGCGGACCGGATCGATTTGTCGCCACCGCCGCCGCCCCCGGAACCCTGCTGGGCGAAGGGGGCGCCCGAAGTGCGAAGTACGAGCGCGTCAAGCGCATCATGACCTTCGCCAGCCACTTCGGATTCGTCTTCGCCGAACTCGACACCGACTACCAGCCGGTCACTCTGGCGGTGGATCAGATCGGGGGCGAGGACGCCGCCTCGAGACGCAAGCGTTGCGGCGGGCCCGCGGTGGTGCCCCTGCGCGGGGCCCAGGGTCGCGTCGTGTTCCTGTTCGACGAGCCGGGGGTGACCGACCAGGCAGCCACGCTGCTGCTCGACAACGGGCTGCCGCTGACGATCCACATGGGCGACCAGTGGGTCACCTGGCTGCTGCTGGACGTGGACCTCGGGGGACGGGGCCGGCTGGATTACTGCAACCTGCGCCCATTTGCGCTCATTGACCGCTCCATCCTGGTGCTGTACGGGCCTGAGAAGTCGCCGGCGCACCTCTCGATCAACGAGTCGGCCATGGAAACCACCGTTCCCACCGGCGCCAAGCCGCGGGTGATCCGGCATGGCGACATGACGGTGGTGATCTGCAACGAGCAGCAGATTGACGCGACCTACATCGCCGGTTCGCGCGTGTACGTCGGCGCTGACGGTCTGGACGCCTCGGGGCAGCCGCTGCCCAAGCCGGGCTTCACGCATATCACGGTGATCGGAGGACAGGGCGAGGAGACGCAGACGCAGCGCGCGGCGCCGATCGTGAAGGCGCCGCCGACCATCCGACTGGACACGTGGGGATACGTGTCATGCTCGGGGTACGTGGACGGCTCGAATCCGCGGTTCGCCTCCATCGCCGGGCCGGAGACGCTCGACGCCTGCGGCACGCCCAGCGGCTACGGGTGGTATCGCGTGCAGTTCAAGTCGGCATCGGCGGCCAAGCGCCTCTGCGCGGTGCCGGACATCGGACAGCGGCTGCATCTGTACGTCGACGGTGACCCGATGGGGATCGCCGGCACCGGCCCAGGCGCCATGGGCAACTTCTTCGAACTCAAGGTTGGCAAGGGCGAACATGTCGCCGTCGGACTGGCGGATCACACGGGACGATTCTCGGGCGGCAATGACTTCGGACGGCGCAAGGGCTGGTTCGGGCATCTCTTCGCCGTCAAACCGGTCAAGGCGAGCCGACCGAAGATCGAGTCCGGCGAGCCGATCTCGCCGCTCTCCGTGCGACCTTTCATCCTCGGCCAGTCGGAGACACGGCTCACCAGCGATCAGCAGATCGTGTGGTCGTTCGAGCACCGACGCAAAACGCCCATCATCATCCACGTTCACAACGTGGAGGCGTACGGCGCTTTTCTGCTCAACGGAACGCCGGTGACGTGGTACGCCGGCGCCACCGGCGAGACCGCCATGCGCTTCGTCGTGCAGGCGGATGACAGCAGCCCCTTCAAGCGAGGCAGGAATGAACTGCGCTTCGCGCCCGACCCGGACTGCGTGAATGGCCTGGACGCGATGATGAAGTCGCTCGCCCTGTACGAATGCGTCGAGAACCTCACCGAGGGCGGGTCGTGGGGCTTCGCGCGGTGGGAGGCGCCGCCTGTCGGCCAGTTCGCATCGCCAGGACGGGGCGGACCCAAGGTCAGCAAGGGACAGCCCGGCTGGTGGCGGACGACCTTCACCCCCAAGCCCAGCACCGTGCCGGCCTGGTTCGACACCGAGGGACTGAGCAAGGGACAGGTGTACCTCAACGGCCACAACGTGGGGCGATACTTCACCGCCACGGCGACCGGAGCCAGGGTCGGACCGCAGCGCTGCCTCTATCTGCCCGAATCGTGGCTCAAACCCGGCGAGGAGAACGAGATCATGGTCTTTGACGAGCATGGGTTCGACCCGTCGAAGACCCGCATCGAGTACCGGGTGCGCGGCGAGTTCGAGGTGTGATCGTCTCGACCGGGATTGACCGTGAACCGGTGGCGGCGCACCTTCGGCGCTCAACTCATCCCACGCCCCACGCCCACGGCGGCGGATCGCGTCCATGCCGCTCCCTACACTCTTTCTTCACGTGAGGAGATTCAGGCATGGCGGGGCGTCGGATGCGCGCGCCGGAGCGGCGCAGACAGTTGCTCGAAGTCGCGGCGGCGGAGTTCGCCCGCCGCGGGTATCACGGCACCACCACCGCCCAGCTCGCCAAGGCGGCAAAGATCACCGAGCCCATCCTCTATCGTCACTTCACCAACAAGCAGGCGCTCTTCGTCACGCTGGTGGATGAAGTCGGCGATGAGGTGATCGCCGCCTGGCGCGCGTCGCTGGAGCAGGCGACGACCCCCGCCGAGCGACTGGGGGTGCTGCTGGCCGGGAACCCCGCCACGCATGAACGCGGACGCGGCATCTATCGCGTCATCTTTCACGCCATGAGCGAGTCGCGCAACGACGAGGAGATCATGGCGGCTCTGCAGCGGCACATCGGACGGCTCACCGCCTTCCTGACCGACGAAATCTCGCATCTGCAGCAGCAGAAGGTGGTGCGGAAGGACGCTTCCGCCTCGGGCATCGCCCTGCACCTGGTGCAGGTGGCCATCGGCTTCGGCATGCTCGAGCCGCTTGGAATCAAGGGCGTCAGCAGCGCCAAGGATCGCACCGACGTGCAGCGGCTTCTCGCCACGCTGCTGAAGGCGTGACGCGCCGACCGGGGAACGCAACCGGGGGCGAACGTCCGACGCTCACGCGACCATCGGCCGCCCGGCCACCAGTCGATCAACGATCCACGTCTCCTCCCACCCGTGAATCAGCCGTCCGAAGAAGTGCCTGTCCGGCTCGATCGTCGATCGCAGCACCAGCAGGTCGGCGCTGGCGCCGACCTCGATGCGGCCCATGTCGCGCCAGCCGAGAGAATCGGCGTTGCCGCGCGTGATCAGGTCGAACGCCTCGCCGGGCGTAGGGACGAGGGCCTCGGCGTCGATCGTCATGCGGCGCAGTTTCGCCGCCTCGATCATCGCCCGCGCCACGCGCGGCATGGCGAAGTCCGGCCCCGCCGCCACGTCCGACCCGAGGGCCACTCGCACGCCGTGTTCGCGGGCAGCGCGCAGATTGAACAACCCCGATTCGAGAAACGTGTTGGCGCCGGGGCAGTGGACGACCACCGACCCGCGCGAGGCGATCAGCGACCATTCCTCATCGCTCAGGTGAATCCCGTGCGCCAGCAGCGTGCGGGGCGTGAGCAGGCCGAAGCGGTCGTACACGCCGGTGTAATGCGGATCCTCGGGGAACAGTTCGCGCACGCGGGCGCACTCCGCCTTCGTCTCGGCCAGGTGCGTCTGCAGGAACAGGTTGCCGCTGGGATCTTCGGGCTCGCGTTGCTTGGGTGAATCGGGAAACCCCGCCGCCAGTCGTTCGCCCGTGCGCCGCAGCATCGCTTCCGAACACGACACGGCGAAACGCGGGTTGAGAGAGGTCACCAGCCGCCCCCGGGCGCTGCGGACCAGCCGCGCCTCCGGCTGACCAAGCAGCAGGTCCGGCGCCTCGCGGTCCATGAGCGACTGCCCCACGACGGCGCGAAGGGGCATCGCATGGGCCGCCCTGATGACCGCCGTCACCCCCGCCAAATGGCTGGAGAGATACCCCGCGTACCCCAGCGTGCCGGCGCGAAGCATCCGCCGATACGCCCGCGCGGCGGCCTGCTCCGCATGGCGCGGCTCGGCCCACTTCGACTCGGCGGGGTAGATCGCCTGTGCAAGCCATTCGAGCAGTTCCAGCCCGTCCACGCCGATCGAGTCCACCTGGGGAAGGTGGACGTGGGCGTCGATGAAACCGGGGCAGATGATGCAGTCGTCGCCGCCCAGATCGGGTGTGGCAGGGCAGGAGCCCGGCTCGACGCGCGCGATGCGATCGCCCGCCACCTCCACCCAGCCGGACTGTGGAATCGACGATCCATCGAGAATCAGGCGTCCGGCGAGTCGCATGATGAGGGTGATTTCCCTGTTCGGCGCATCGTGGCAGCGGCGGGCGTCGCGGGCTATGATCGAACGAAGTGGAGGCCGGTGGCGTGCATCGCCCGGCCGATCATTCGCGAACCATGTGGGGCTGACGACGCCGGGGATGCTGATCCTACCGGCGCGACTTGTGAAAGGCAGCAAGCCATGACCGCCACCGCCACGCCGACCACCGACAAGCCCGCCTCAGCCACCAAACCCGCCACCTTCAAGGATCCGGGTCTGGCCAACGTCATCGCCGCCGACACGAGCATGTCGTTCATCGACGGCGCCAAGGGCGTGCTGGAGTACGTGGGCATCGACATCGACTCGCTGGCCCGCAACTCCACGTTCGAGGAATCGGTGTTCCTGCTGTGGAACCGCCGCCTGCCGCGCAAGAGCGAACTGGACGCCTTCGTCAAGTCCATCCAGCAGGAATACGACATCCCCGACGCCATGCACGGCATCATCGCCCGTATCCCCGCCGACGCCGTGCCCATGCAGGCGCTGCGGACGCTGGTATCGGCGCTGGCGCTCTTCGACCCCGAGACCGAGGACGGCTCGCCCGAAGCCAACCAGCGCAAGAGCATCCGCCTGCTGGCCAAGACGGCGACGCTCATCGCCGCCTTCGACCGCCATCGCAAGGGCAAGTCCTTCGTCAAGCCCGACAAGTCCCTCAACGTGGCCACCAACTTTTTGTGGATGCTGCGCGGCGAGAAGCCCACCGAGGCCATGGCCAAGGCGCTGGATGTATGCCTCATCCTCCACGCCGACCACGGCTTCAACGCCTCCACCTTTGCGGCCATGGTGACGATCTCCACGCTGTCGGACATGTACTCCGCCGTCACCACCGCCATCGGCACGCTCAAGGGCCCGCTGCACGGCGGGGCCAACGAGGAAGTGATGGTGATGCTGCAGGAGATCGGCTCCATTGACAACGTCGAGCCCTACATCAAGGGCAAGCTGGAGCGCAAGGAGCGCATCATGGGCTTCGGCCACCGGGTCTACAAGGCCTACGACCCGCGGGCCACGTACCTCAAGACTTTCGCTCAGCAGATCGCCAGCGACACCGGCAACCAGAAGCTCTACGAGATGAGCCGCAAGATCGAGGAGATCATGCGCGAGGCGGTGGCGGCCAAGGGCATCCTGCCCAACGTGGACTTCTACTCCGCCACCACGTACTACTCGCTGGGGCTGGATGTGGACCTGTTCACGCCCATGTTCGCCATGAGCCGCGTCTCCGGCTGGTGCGGGCACTGCATCGAGTACCTGGCCGAGAACAAACTCATCCGCCCCGGCGCGGACTACGTCGGCCCGCACGGCGTGAAGTACGTGCCGATTGAGCAGCGGTGATGGTCCGCAAACCGCTGGGGCTGGCTACTTGCCCTTCGGCGCATCGGGCGATGTTCCCGTGGCAGACTCGGCCTGCTTGCCGGCTTCCTTCGCCTCATCCTTGGGTGCCGGCACGACCTCGATAATCCCCACGTCGATGTACTGAGGGCCGCCCAGGTTCCTGCACGTCACGGCCAGCACGTTTTCACCCTTGACGAGCGCTTCGCGTGCTTCCTTCGGGAACTCGATTTCCTTGTACCACTTCGTGCGCCCCTTCAACTCGACGATGCGCGCGCCGTTGATGAACACTTCGGCGTCATCGTTGTGGTGGAACCGAAGCCGGAGAGGATGCTCGGGCAGCGAGTCGATCTTGAAGTGATGGCGCAGCCAGATGGATTCGGCGGTCCACTCGGTGCCCACCTTGGCGCTTGGCGTGTTGGACGTGCCGAATCCCGCCTTGCCGGTCAGCCATTTCGAGTCGTCGAAAGCAGGGTTGGCCCAAGCGGCATCATCACTTGGCTTCTCGAGTGTGTACCGCCACTCGATCGACCCGAACTCGGCGGTGGGGACGATTCGACGCGGTGCGACCTCCTCCTTCTCGTCGGGCAGCGCGGTATTGCCGGCTTTGCCGACTCCTTTCGGTTCCGACTTGAGCCATGATGGGACAATGTCGAACTGCAGGAAGTAGGCGAGCACCTCAGGGTCCGATTCGACTCTATCAATTGCCGCCAGGAACTCCTGAAACACGAACAGTTCGGTCCCAATCATGCTCGCCCGCGCAGCCGCTCGCATCGAGGGCGTGGATGGCATCTCTGTTTGATGCACAACATCAAGAAAGGTCTGGGCCAACGGCTTGATCTCGTCGGCGCTAAGATCGCCATCACTAATGAGCGTCCCGATGATTGTGAGCGTATATAGCCGCAACTGCTCATGGTTTGCGTCATCCAACACCGTGTCGCGCAGCGCCTCAATGGCTCGACCTCGATCAACTCCGTCGACGTTCTCCAGCAAGTCCATCTGGATGTTGAGACGGGCGTTCACCTGGGTCGAGACGTCAGGTTCGAGCCCCGGTGGGAAGTACGAACGATAGTCAATCTCCGTCCCGGTTGCGGGCGGATCGGGACTTGCCCGTAGAAGTGACGCGGCTGCAATTCCAGAAGCCATCGCAGCGAGTGCGATGGTGATGGTCACGAAGTGGCTTCGCATGATCGCTTCCTCTCGATCACATGAATGTACATCCGCAACCGGCGGGGGCTGGCGCACATGTCCAATCGTCAAAGCACAACGCCTGACACGCTGACATGTAGGGATTGCATGCGGCCAACCGGGCACAGCAGGTGACGCACTTCTGCAAGTTGGAATTCTTGCACGTCGTTCCGCCCTCGTTCTGCAAACAGTAGCAACACCACTCAGGACAGGATGGATCAAGCGAGGAATGGTTGGCAGGCGTTGCGACAACGGCCGTCGCCAGGAACCCCAGAGCGAAGGTCAAGAGTCCAAGAATCAGTTTGGTCGTCACGGTAGCTCTCCCCTCAGGATCAATCTACCTCCCCCCGCTCCCCCGTGTCAAGTTCTGACTGGTGCTTTCTCAAGAATATCGCAAACCCCATTCAGCCAACGACTTGCGACGATTCGAGCCGCTCACGTCGTACAAACGCTCCGCGATTGTGTGATCTGCAGCCCGACGATCCAGCAAATCAGACCCCAAGCGGTCAGCACCGCCATGTCCCGCACTGGGAACGCCCCGTCGCGGATGATGATCGCCGGGCGGTAGTACTCCATCAATCCCAGGAACCGGAACTGCCTGGCCGGCTCCCACAGACCGGCGATGAAGTTGAGCAGGAACGACGCCGCCGCCACGCCGAACACTGCGGCCATGGCGCGGCCGAACGTCGATCCGGTTAACATCCACCGTCAGGTCAACTCGGACGATGCCGACGCGAAGACCGTCGCGTTTCGTCAACCCGGATGTGCGGATCATCGGCACGGCCAGAAGGATGGCTGCGTTCCTCCATGCCGTCAAGGTATGAGACAGCGTAACCCCTCTCTCTCCCAGCGGGGCTTGCATCACTCATCATCCACGATCATCCGCACCGACGGCGTATCGAGGTCGTCATACTGACCCGACTTGGCCGCCCAGATGAACGCGGCGATCGCCGCAGCCACCACTAGCAGACCGAGTCCGAAGACCACGTAGATCACTGACATGGCGGCCCTCCAAACGTGCGCGAGCGGAATGAGAGCGTCACAACCGTCAGCGAACTGATCGGCATCATGATCGCGGCGATGAGCGGGTTGATGACGCCTGTCACCGCCAGCGCGGTGGCGATGGCGTTGTATCCCAGCGACGCCGCCACGTTGCGCCGGATGACTCGCAGCGCGCGCTTGGCGCCGTCGAGCATCTCCACCACCGGGGCCAGCCCACGTGACGCGATGAACACGTCAGCCGCCTGAAGCGCGGCTTCCGCGCCGCCCTTCACCGCCACGCCCACCGTGGCGGCGGCGAGCGCGGCGGCGTCGTTCACCCCGTCGCCGATCATCATCACCGGTCCCTGCGCCGCGGCCTCGCGGATCCATTCGGCCTTGTCTTCCGGCGACACGCCGCCGTGACAGTCGCCCGGCTCGACGCCGATCGACGCCCCCACCACCCTCACCACGTCCGGGTGATCGCCCGAGAGAATCGCCACGCGCCAGCCGCGCCGGCGCAGCTCAGCGACCACGGCCGCGGCGTCCGGCTTGATGGGGTCGCCAACGCCCGCCACAGCGCGCACCACGCCGTCCACCGCGATGAACACCGGCGATACGGCGCGAATCGTCAGGTCATGCTCGACCCGATCGATCAACGCAGGCGGTTGTGCGCCCTGATCTGTCACGAACGCGCGGCTGCCGATCCGGATGGCCTGCTCTCCGGCCGCGGTTCGAACCATCGCTGTCATGCCTCGACCGGTCGTTTCAGTCACGGCGAGCACTTCAACCGAGTCGTCCGGTTCGGACGTCTCCGCCCTCAGCCCCATCACCATCGCTCTGGCGATCGGGTGTGCCGAGTGCCGCTCGACCGCCGCGGCGATGGGCTTGAGCGAATCGTCACCGTGCCACGACACAAGAGACATCTCACCCGCGGTGACGGTTCCGGTCTTGTCCAGCACGGCCAGCCCGGGCGAGGCAAGCCGCTCGATCACGTCGCCGCCCTTGATGAGAATCCCCCGCCGCGCCGCCTGGCCCAGCGACGCCACCACCGCCAGCGGTGTGGCCATGCCCAGCGCGCACGGACAGGTGACAATGAGCAGCGCCATCGAGCATTCCAGGGCGCGTGAGGGATCGACGAGCATCCACGCACCCGCCGTGCCCGCCGCGATGGTGAGCACCACGATCACGAACACCGACGCAACCCGATCCGCCAGCCGCACCAGGCGCGGCCGCGCATGGGCGCTCTCCGACACCAGTCGCATCAATCGCCCGATGCGGGTGGATTCGCCCGTCTCCGTCACCTCCACCACGAGGCGCGCGCCAAGGTTGGTCGTGCCCGCGTGAACCACGTCGCCGACCCCTGCCGGCACGGGGCGCGACTCACCGGTCAGAATCGCGCGATCGATGTTCGAGGCGCCTTCGCGCACCACGGCGTCCGCCGGGAAGGAATCGCCCGCGCGAACTTCCAGCCGATCGCCGCGCGCGATGGAAGTGATGGGAACCTCCCGTAGACCATCGCCCTCAATCCGCCGCGCGGTCGACGGCGTGAGCGCCAGCATGGCTTCAACTGCCTCGTACCCGGCGCGCTGGCGGCGGGTCTGCAGGAATCGCCCGGAAAGCAGCAGCAGAATGAGTACGGTGATGGAGTCGAAGTAGACCTCGCCGCCGCCGCGCACGGTGTTGACCGCCCCCGCGATCAGACCCGCGGAAAGGCCGATGGCGATGGGAAGGTCCATGTTGACGGTACGGGCGTGCAGGGCTTTCCACGCGCCGCGGAAGAACTCGCGCCCGGGCCACGCCACGCTCACCGTCGCCAGACCCAGCGTGGACCAGCGGAAGAGCGAAAGAAACTCCTGCTCCATGGCGTGGAACATCGCTCCGTACATCGCGAAGGAGATCACCATCACGTTGCCCGCAATGGCTCCCGCCACGGCGATGCGCACCATGCGACGGCGGTCCTCGGCGCGATGGCGCTCACGCGCCGCGTGCCCGCGCGCCGGGTGCGGCACGTAGCCGAGCCGGTCCAGCCGACGTGCGATCTCCGACAACGCGATCACGCGCGGATCCCACGCCAGATGGACCATGCCGCGGCCCAGGTCCAGCCGCGCTTCGATCACGCCCGGGGTCAATCGTGGCAGTTTCTCCACCAGCCACACACAGGCGGCGCAGTGGACGCCCTCAAGATAGAACTCCGTCTCGCACCGCGCGGGTGAGATCGCGCGGCACGACGCCGCAAAGTACGCCGGGTCATCAAAGCCCGCGAAGGACCCATTCGAAGGTCGCGCCGGTCGAGGGGCGGCGCCCGTGCGATGGCGCACGGCGTAGAAACGCCCCAGGCCACTTCGGTGAAGGATGTCATGCACCGTGCGGCAGCCGGCGCAGCAGAACTGTTCCGCCGCGCCGGACTCGATCAGCCCGGCGGGGACGGGCAGACCACAGTGGGTGCAGGCGGTCCTGGCCGCACAGGGCGGTGCGACCAAGCAGCCCCGCTCAGTTGGAATCGTCAACGTCGTCATGGGTGCAACAGGGAAGGTCCGATTCGTCGATGGAGTCGATGTGGTTCAGCGCCGCATGGATGCCGTGCTCACGAGCATCGCCGGGCAGGCGCGTCAGCATCGAAGGTCCGAACGCCCGGGCGCTCACCGTCCACGCGCCGACCGCGATCAGCACGATCGCCGTGAGCTTCGGCAGATGCCGTTGCAACGGCCCGGCGAGCGCTTGCATGCCTGCCCCCGCCGCGGCCAGGATCGGCAGCGTGCCCGACCAGAAAACCGCCATGGTGATGGCGCCGGTCGCCGCATCTCCCGTAGCCGCCGCCGCCGCGACGAACACCCAGAGCCAGCCGCAGGGCAGCAGACCGGTGAGCAGCCCGAGCGTCGCCGCCCGCAGCAGGCCGGAGCGGGAGAAGGCGAAGTCGTAGCCGTACCGGATGACACGTTGCAGTGCGGGCCATCCCGACACCGAACGCACGCGCAAGCCGCGCAGGCCGCACACGCGGGCCAGAGCCATCGCGCCGAAGGCGATCATGACCGCGCCGGCCACGATCGCGGCTGGGCGCTCGATGCCGGCGATCGTGGCCCGGTCCATCGTTGACCCAATCGCACCCGCCAGAAGTCCGAGTCCTGAATAGGTCGTCAGTCGCCCCGCGTGATAGGCGGTCTGTAATCGCCATCGCGGCGTGGCGTCACCCCCGGCCACGCCGATGGCCAGGGCCAGCACGCCGCCGCACATGCCCGCGCAGTGGAGCGAACCGACGATGCTCGCCGCGAAGACGGCTGCGATGAGTGTGATCATCGCGTGTTCCCCTTCGGTACGACGCGGATCTGCGCCGCGTCCGCGGGTGGAGATGAAACAGTCACTGTGCGCGAGGAGATCGCGATCATCGCCGCGTCCACGGCGAAGAAGACCAGCACCATGAGCACCAGCAACAGGATGGCCAGCGTGCGGCGTTTCATTCGTCGCTCTCCGAAACGGCTGACCCGCCTCTGGTTCCCCCGCCGAACGGCCCCTGCAGCCGGTGAGGCATCCGCTTCTCGTACCCCGCATCATCGCGGATGATGATGGTCGCCGTCGCCATGCCGCGCTGAAACACACCGCGCGGCGACGTGATCGAGAGCACGACCTGACCGGTCTCCCCCGGCGCAACCTCGATCACGGGCGTGATTGTTTCCATCGCGCCGCCCGCCATGTCTTCGATGGAAAAATCATACCGTCGCAACTCGTCGGTGCGGTTGACGATCTTGACTGTCACTTCGTTGACGACGCGACCGTCGGTCAGCGTCACATACGGCCGCGTACTGGCGCGCAGCAGCGTGATGTCCGCCGGGGCGCGGTTGACCAGCACCAGCACGAAGAGAGATGCGATGACCAGCAGCAGCCCCGGATACAGAATCACGCGCGGGCGCAGCAGGTGCTTGCGCCCCGCCTCCATCGCCTCCCGCGATGAGTAGCGGATCAGCCCCCGCGGGCGACCGATCTTCTCCATCACCGCATCGCAGGCGTCGATGCACTGGGCACAGCCGATGCACTCCATCTGCAAGCCATCGCGGATGTCGATGCCGGTGGGACAGGTCGTAACGCACAGGCGGCAGTCGATGCAATCGCCGGTTGGAGCGGGCATCAAGGCAAGAGGCATCGAGGCGTGGAGGGCCGAGCGCGAGGACAGGTGGGAGTCGCCAGCCCCCGGCTCGCTCCCTTGGCCCCTCGATCCCTCGATCCCTTGATGCCCCGTTCCCTTGTTCCCTCGATCCTTCGATCCCTTCTTCCCCCGCGGCTCGCCGCGCTTCTCGTCATACGAAATGATGAGCGAGGAGCGGTCGAGCATCACCGACTGGAGCCGCCCATACGGGCAGGCCACGATGCACACCTGCTCGCGGAAGTACGCAAAATCGAAGAGGATCAGCCCCGTCACCGCCAGCACCAGCAGAAACGCCGCAGGATGATTGAGCGGCGAACCGAGCGACCACTGGAACACCGTCCTTGCTCCCACGAAATACGACAGAAACGTGTTGGCAAGGTGGAACGCAACGACGAAGTACGCCAGGTACATCAGCGCCCGGCGCAGCGGCATGGCGCCGGCGTTCTGCCTGCGGGCCGCAGGCGAGGCGCCGAGGCAGAGCCGCTCCAGCGGACGGAACACGAATTCCATGTACACCGTCTGCGGGCAGCCCCAGCCGCACCACACGCGCCCGAAGAGCGCGGTGAGCAGAAACACCAGCACGAACACACCCGCGATGAACAGCATCAGCAGCAGGGTGTCGGTGGAGAGGAACGTGGTTCCGAAGAACGTGAACTCGCGCCGCGCCACGTCCAGCAGCATCGCCGGCTTGCCGTTGATCTCAATCCACGGCAGCGCGTTGTAGAGCACCAGCAGCACGTAGGCCACGACACGCCGGCGCGCCAGAAAACGACCCTTGGAGAGCCGGGGGTCAAGCCACCGGCGCGTGCCGTCGCGGTTGAGCGTCGAAAGTACGCGCTCCGGGGCCTCGGATGGTGCGGCGGTGGTCATTTCCCCGCGGCGCCTCCGCCATCGGCAGGCAGGAAGGAATCCCACGGCGCAATCGCCATGCCCTCCGGCGCTTTCGGATTAGGTGGGTTGGAGCCCCGTTGAGCCACGATGTAGGCCGCCAGCAGCATCATCTGCGGCTCACGGAAGCGCGTACCCCACGCGGTCATGCCGGTGCCCTTCACCCCGTCGCGGATCACGCGGACGATGTCCTCCGGCTTGGTGACGTTCTTCCACTCGTCGTCCGTCAGGTTCGGGCCGATGTTGCCGCCCAAATCCGCCCGATGACACTGGGCGCAGTTGCTCTCGAACATTCCGGCCATAGCGGCCATGACGCTCTCGTTGCGGCTGAGCATCACGATGGCTTCGTTGGTGGGCTTCGTCCAGCCCAGCCGCGCCAGGTTCTCCTCCCAGTACGACGCGACCTGCTGCTGATAGGTGTCGTGGATGCTCGCCCCGATGCCGATGTGGTACCACATCCAGTACCCGATGGAGAAGAAGATCGACAGCGCAAAGAGCCATCGCCACCATCCGGGCAGCGGGTTGTCGAACTCCTTGATCCCGTCGTACTCGTGGTCGAGCAATCCGCCCGTCGGTTTACCTGACATGGGCCGACTCCTTTCCGGTGCGATCGCCGCCAGCCGGCAGGCGCGGCTCGACAGGCCGATCATCCTGCAGCGGAATGCGGGAGACCGCGTGAAAACGATCCCGCTTCGCGACGACCGTCCAGATCACCACCGCCAGAAACATCACGAAGAACAGAACCAGCGCCGCCTCCACCCAGGTCACGCCTGCGGCCAGCAGCACGAACCTTGCGTCAGTTGCCCACATGGCCCGCTCCCTTCTCGCTGGCGGCATCGGCCAGGGCGGCGGAGTCCTCCGCGGCGGGCGTTCTGAAGAGATCCGTCCCCAGTCGCTGCAGGTAGGCGACGAGAGCCACGATCTGGCGCGTCTCCCACGCGGGATCGGCGGCGTCGGGGCCATCCTGCTCGATGATGGTGGCGACGATCTGCCGCCCCTGTTCGCGGGCCAGCGCCGCGGCATTCCGCACCTCGTCCTCCGAGTACGGCACGCCCAGTTTCACCATGGCGCTCACCATGCGCTCGATGGCGAGGTAGTCGAGCTCCCGGTCCACCAGGTGCGGATAGTTGGGCATGATCGAGCCGGGCGTGACCGACTTGGGCTCGATCATGTGACGCACGTGCCAGCCGTGGCTCTTGGTGCCGCCCACGCGGTGCAGGTCCGGGCCGATGCGCCGGCTGCCCCATTGGAACGGGTGGTCATAGACGAACTCGCCCGCCTTGCTGTACTGACCGTAGCGCTCGGTTTCGGCGTGCAGCGGACGGATCATCTGTGAGTGGCAGTTGTAGCAGCCCTCGGAGATGTAGATGTCGCGTCCCGCCAGCTCCAGCGGCGTGTAGGGCGTCACCGTCTCGATCGTGGGCACGTTGGATTTGATGACGAACGTCGGCACGATCTCAAATGCCGAAGCGCTCAGCACGGCGATCACGGTCCAGAACGTGAACTTGAGCGGCAAGTGCTCCCAGCGGCGGTGCCACTGCCACTTCAGGAAGACATCCAGCTTCTTGGCGCTCTCGGTGACGCCGATCAGCGTGGAGGGCTCGAGGGGCGGATCGACGTACACCGGGTTGAGCGCCGGCGCCTGGTGGACCGGCTCCTCGTACGTCGCCGGGCGAGCCATCCATGTGCGGATCAGGTTGTACGCGCACAGGCACGCGCCCGCAATGTAGAGCGTGCCGCCCAGCACGCGCACCCAGTAGAACGGCATCAGCCGCATCACCGTCTCGACGAAGTTGTACTTGAGCATTCCCTCTTCGTTGAAGGCCAGCCACATCAGACCCTGGGTGATGCCCGCGGTATAGATCGGGATCACGTACAGCAGGATGCCGATGGTGGCGACCCAGAAGTGGGTGCTCATCAGCGCGCGCGAGTACAGCGGCGCCTGGTACAGCCGCGGCGCCAGCCAGTAGATCATGCCAAAGGTCATGAACCCCACCCACCCCAGCGCCCCGGCATGTACGTGGGCGATGGTCCAGTCGGTGTAGTGGGACAGGGCGTTGACGCTCTTGATCGAGAGCATCGGGCCCTCGAACGTGGACATCATGTAGAAGGTGATGCCCACGACGTAGAACTTGATGATGGGGTCGTCCGTGAGTTTGCTCCACGCGCCGCGGAGCGTGAGCAGGCCGTTGATGCCGCCGCCCCACGAGGGCATCCACAGCATCAGCGAAAAGAGCATGCCCAGCGTGCTCGCCCACGCCGGCAGCGCGGTGTAATGCAGGTGGTGCGGCCCCGCCCAGATGTAGATGAACACCAGCGACCAGAAGTGAACGATCGACAGCCGGTACGAGAAGACCGGACGATCCGCCGCCTTGGGCAGGAAGTAGTACATCAGCCCCAGGAACGGCGTGGTCAGGAAAAAGGCCACCGCGTTGTGACCGTACCACCACTGCATGAAGGCGTCCTGCACGCCGGCGTAGATCGGGTAGCTGTTGAGCCACCCGGCGGGCACCACCAGGTTGTTGAACACGTGCAGCACGGTGATCGCCACAATGGTGGCGATATAGAACCAGATGGCGACGTACAGGTGCCGCTCGCGGCGGACCTTCAGCGTGGCGAAAAAGTTGAACGCGAAGACCAGCCACACCACCGCGATGGCCACGTCGATGGGCCACTCCAGTTCCGCGTACTCCTTGCTCTGCGTGATTCCCAGCGGCAGGGTGATCGCCGCCGACACGATGATGGCCTGCCAGCCCCAGAAGTGGAATCGGCTGAGCCGGTCGGACCACATGCGCGCCTTGCACAGCCGCTGGGTGCTGTAATACACCGCCGCGAAGATGGCATTGCCCGCGAAGGCGAAGATGACCGCGTTGGTGTGCAGCGGACGCAGCCGGCCGAAGGTCAGCCACTCGTGGTCCAGCAGGCGCGCCAGCGGGGCGACGATCGGCTCGTACCACGAACCCGGCTCAATGGCGGGCATGACCAGCTGCAGGGCGATGATCAGCCCGACCAACATGCCGACCAGTCCCCACAACATGGTGGCGGCGGAGAACTTGCGCACAATGTCGTCGTCGTAGGAGAACGATTCCAACGGCCCGTCGGCGCTGGCGGGCGAGGCGGCTTCTGTTGCGGTCATCGCGTCGTGGTTCCTGTCGTGAGCCGAATGGGCAACCGCCCCGCGGCGGTCTGTCGCCCTGTCGCGAGGAAACAATCGCTCCCGCCATGCCGGGCGACTACAGGGAAGCGTCCCTGTTTGCACCCCTCACGTCCCCGGGGAGCGCGGACACCTTGTCCACCCGAACGCCACGGGTTCGCCCGATCAGGGAATCTTCCCGATGGCGGCCTTTTTCCGAATACGGGATGCTTTTATCCGATATTCGGCGACGGCGGACCCGGCTCGTGCCTTCCCGCCAGCGCTGATCCGAATGAGGAAAGGATGGACTCATGCGTACACCACGGGTCGGAGGCGCCGCCCTGGGTCTGGCCGCCGCCGCAACGGTCATGCTGGCGAGCGCACCCGCGGCGTCAGCACTGGGCGAGGACGACGCCTCCCTGCGTCAGCGCGTCGCGGAACTGGAAGCGCGTCTGGCGGAACTGAAGCAGACGAGCACGCATCACTGGCTCACCGAGCAGCGCGCCGCCGACATCCGCGCCCTCGTGCAGGACGTACTGGCCGACGCTGACACCCGCGCGTCGCTGCTGCAGGGCGGCGGGACGGCCGGGTGGGACAACGGATTCTTCCTGGCCAGCGCGGACGGCAACTTCCGGCTCAACCTCAAGGGGCTGGTGCAGGTCCGGTACGTCTTCAACCACCAGGATGATGACGCCGAGGATTCATCCCGGGGCGGATTCGAGAGCCGGCGCACCAAGCTCATCTTCACCGGCCACGTCGTCGATCCGTCGTGGATCTACAAGGTTCAGGGCAACTTCTCATCGATGGGCGGCGGGTTCGTGCTGGAGGACGCCTTCATCGGCAAGGCCCTCGGCAACGGCTGGACATTCCTCGCCGGACAGGTCAAGGTGCCGATGCAGCGCGAGTTCCTCGTGGAGAACTACGACCAGCTTCCCGTCGAGCGCTCGCTCGTCGATGCCGAGTTCAACGCCGGACGCACCCAGGGCGCAGCCATCGACTACCGCGGCGACTGGCTGCATTTCACGTTCGGCTACACCGACGGACACACCGCCACCGGCGGCACCAACGCTCCGGCGCTGGCCTACGACACCGAATACTCGCTCACCGCACGGGCCGAGGTGCTGCTGGCCGGCTCGTGGGATCAGTTCGCCGATCTCACCTCGTGGAAGGGCGAGGAGTTCGGCTTCATGCTGGGCGGCGGCATCCATTACCAGGACGGCGAGTACGGCACCGCGGCCGACGAGATCGAGGCCCTGCAATGGACGGTGGACGCCTCGCTCGAGTTCGGCGGCGCCAACCTGCTGGCGTACGTGGTCGGACGGCACCTCGACTCCACCACGATCGACCTCGACCAGTACGGCTTCGTCATCCAGGGCGGCTTCTTCGTCACCGATGATGTCGAACTCTTCGCCCGCTACGAATGGGGCGACGACGACATCTCCTCGGAGGATCTGAGCATCGTCACCGTCGGCTTCAACAAGTACTTCTCACGCCAGCAGCTTCGCTGGAGCTGCGACGTGGGCTACGGACTCAACGAGGTCAGCGCCACCTGGGGCGATGGACTGCTCGGCACCGGCGGCGCCGGCGCGGGGTGGCGAACCGACGCCTCGGACAACGACGGACAGATCGTCTTCCGCACCCAGCTGCAACTGAAGTTCTGACCCCCCTCCACCCCCAAACACACACGCACCGCAGGCACCCATCACCCACATCGTCGGCCGCTCCACCACGACAGGAATGGCCGAACCACGCGGAGCCAACCGCATGGGGCGAGCAAGCAGGACACGCCTTGCCCGCCCCTTTTTCATGCGCTGACGGGTCGGGTTGACAGGCGTTCACGCCTCGGCGAACCCCTCGCGGATCGCCAGACGCATCAGTTCCGCCCGTGACTCGACTCCCAGCTTCTTGAGAATGCGCTCCTGGTGACCGTCGATCGTCTTGGCGCTGCGGCAGAGCTCCTTGGCGATCTGCGTGCGCGACAACCCCTTCCCGATCAGCCGCAGCACCTCAATCTCGCGGGGGGTGAGCGCATCCAGCGCGGTGCGCGGCGCGGCTTCGGCGGACGATGAACGACCGTGACTCCCGGCGCGCGGCAGGGCGCAGTGCGCCTTCACCTTCGGCCCCATGACGAACGCGCTGCTGGTCTGCGCCGCCACCTGCTTCACACCCGCGACGATGTCCTCCAGCTCATCGCCCTTGGCGAAGTATCCCCACGCGCCGCACTTGTACGCCGCGTTCAGATACCGATCGCGGATGTGCGCGGACAGAAAGATCACCCGCGCCTGAGGGTGCAGGTGCCGCAGACGATCGGCCATCTCGAAGGCGTCCGGCCCGGGCATCTCGATGTCCAGCAGCACCACCCGCGGATGGAGGCGTTCCACCTCGTCGAGCAGTTTCTCCGCGGTCGCCAGGCGCCCCACCACGCGCACTCGGCCATCCACGGCGAACTGCGCCTTCAGCCCCTCCACCAGCACGGCGTGGTCGTCCACGCACAGGACGCGGACGCCGTCGCCCTCCGGAGCGGTCGGAGTACCGGAAGCTCCTCCCGTGGAAACACGTCGAGCGCGAGTGGCGGCGGCTCTGGTCGTGGACTCTGTCATGGCCTTGCACGACTCCTTGTCAGCGATCCGACGCCGCCTCGGCGAGCGCGGCACGCACGTCGTCGAGGTCATCGGGCCTGGTGATGGTAATCGCGCCGAGCGACTTCCACCCACTCCGCTCCCGCGGGGACGGTGCGCCCCACAGCACCACGCGCCCCCGGGGACGGGCGGATCGCCACGAACGGACGCGATTCAGAGCACCTGGAAGCGGTTCGATCAACCAGCAATCCGCCCCGCCGCAGGCATGAGGTTCGACGACCGTCATCCCGGACGACTCGATGAAGTGACGCACCAGCGAGGCCGCCCGGCCGTCGGTCAACTCCACGAACGCGGTTCTTCCGCCGCCCGCATCTCCGTTCGCGCTGGACGCCCGCGCTGCGATCGGCAGGAGCATCGAGACCTTCGTGCCGCGCCCTTTCTCCGATTCGATTTCCACCACCCCTCCGGCGGCGTCCACCACCTTGCGCACAAGGGAAAGCCCCAGTCCCGTGCCCAACCCACGCGGCTTGGTGGTGAAGAACATCTCGAACGCGCGACGTCGGACCTCCTCACTCATGCCCGGGCCGTTGTCAATGACCGAGAGACGCACCCAGGATCGACCGTCGCGCTCGACCGGCTCCGCCTCGAGACGGATGCGTCCGATACGCCTCTGCGGCATGGAGGCGATCGCCTCGCCCGCGTTCACCACCAGGTTGAGCACCGCCTGCGTGAGCCCGTGGGCGGGCACGCCGACTTCGGGCAGGTCGCCGCGCAGCGCCGCCGTCAACCGCACCTGCTTCGGAGCGGCCTTGCCGATCAGCACCCCCACGTCGCGCCACCAGTCGGCCAGATCGGTGGCTGATTCGGTGGCGTCTTCCCGCTCCGGGTCGAGCGCCAGGTAGTGCAGGCCATCGGCCAGCTGCTGCAGATAGGCGATGCTCCGCTGGATGCCCTCCAGGTGGTGTCGAGCTGCCGCCGGAAGCGCCGGATCGGAATGACGCAGCGCGTTCAACCGCGCCCGCACCGGCAGCAGCACGTTGTTCATGTCGTGGCCCAGGCCGGCGGCCAGTGTGCCGATGGACGCCATGCGGTCAGCCATGTGCAGCTGGGCGCGGCTCTTCTCGAGCTGAGCGGTTCGCTCCTCGACCAGCTGCTCGAGCTGATCGTGATGTCGCGCCAGCGCGTCCTCGGCGTTGCGCCGGCGGATGAGCTGCCCCAGCGGGGCGACCGCCGCCGTCACCAGCGAGAGCAGGCGGTGGTCATCCCTTCGGCTTCGGCGCAGGAAGAACAGCAGCAGCGCCTCGGTCTGATCCTCACACCGGATGGGAATCGCCGCCGCCGCCTTCAGTCCCGCCGCCGTGGCCTCATGATGACGCAGGAACACCCGCGGGCTCAGTTTCGGAAGATCATCGAACCACACGCTCTCCGCGGCGCTCCATGATCGACCCACCAGCCCCGAGTGCGTGCGGGCCGTCAGACGCGACGCGCCGGCCCGCATGGCGGCGAAGCGGCGGCCCGTCCGAGGCCAGCACGCGCCGCGCACCACGGCGGTGTCCGTGCCGCCATCGGCGGCGCCCGCGTGCAGCCACACCTCGCCGTAGTCCCATCCGGTGGCCTGGATGATCTCCCGGAGCGTTTCATGCATCGCCTCGGACAACGTGCGGGCTTCACCGATCAACCGCGTCAGGGTCTGCACCAGTCCCAGTTCCTGCTCGAAGCGCTTGCGTTCTCCAAGGTCGCGGATGATGCCGACGAAGAGAGGCGAATCCCGCCCCGGCACGTCGGCCCGTGACACGCAGAGTTCGATGGGGAACAGCTCCCCGTCTCGGCGCACCGCCTCGAACTGACGCGCCCGGTTCAGGATGGTGGTCTGACCCGTGCGTCGATAGCGCTCCAGGTACCCGTTGTGCGCCCCACGGTGCGGCTGAGGCATCAGCATGCTGACGTTGCGGCCGGTCAGATCACTCGGCTTCCACCCGAACACCCGCTCGATCGAGTCGCTGGCCGATTGAATCACCCCCCAGGCGTCGATCACCACCACGGGATCGAGCGTGGCGGCCAGCACCGCCCGCTCCAGCGATATCGACGATGATTCGGTCCGAGACTTCGCCCGCGATCGAGAACGCGAGGATGGGGCTGGTCGTTCCGTCATGGCTGATCGTATGGCCACGTCCACATGCCGGCGGAACTCGATCACGCGGCGAATCGGGTAAGTTTCCGCATGGTGCCAGCCAGACGATGAGCCAAGATTCACGGCATGGGGATCTCGCTGCCCGCCCCCGTTGTCGCCACATGCCGCTTCGCGACTCATCCATCCCCACAAGGTCCGCATCGATTCGCCCTGGCGGAGTGTTCCGCGGGGTTCCCGTACCTGGTTCGACGCCAATGTCCCGTGATACTCAGACCAGCATTCTGATCGGCGGCATGCGCGACAACCGCTGCCGCGAACGGCTCACCGAGGCGCTGGAGCGGGTGCGGGGCGTCCACCACGTCGAAGTCAGTCTCTACCGGGGGCGGGCGATCGTCTCGCATGACGCCAGCTGCACCGGCGAGGCGCTGCGGCGCGTGATCGAGGAAGCGGGATACAACGCCAGTATCAACGGCAAGAGCCGGAATCCCAGGTAGGCCGGCCGCCACGGCGCTCCGCGTCGTACGGATTCGCCATCGCGTATCGGGCCGAATGAACATCGCGCCCGCGAACGCTCGGCCAGAGCGACTCGCGGGCGCGATGGATGGAGCAGGACGAGGCGAGCGAAGGTCAGCGCCCGCGCCGCTCCTGAGCCAGCAGGTCGGCCAGCTGCTTCTTGAGTTCACGCAACTGACGCTCCAGGACATCCTTGGGCGGGAGACCGATCTCGTACTCGCACACGTTGGGGCAGCGACCCCACCACTTGATCAGCTCCTCGACCAGCGTGATGGCCTGACGAATCTTCTGTGCGTTGCTGGCGGCGGCGGAACCCTGGATGATCTGGTATTCGCCGAACAGCCGGGGAATCTCCACGCGGGCGCGTTCGACGGTGGCGTTCCACTCCTTGTGGATGCGCTTGCCAAAGTCGCTCACCTCGTGCCACGCGGGCAGGTCGAGCAGCGCGGCCAGTTCCGCCTCGGTGTCGGCCTTGCCGTCGGCGAACCCGCTGTGCAGGGCCGTGGAGACGGTGAACGACAGGTTCTCACCGGCGCGGGACAGGACGTACTGCCCGGTGAGATCGTTGTACCAGGTGACTTCGCCGGTGACGGGATCCTTGTCGTAGGAGAGGAGCTTGGGCTCGTGGATCATGGCCTCGGCGATGTAGCGAGAGCGCCCGCCGTACTCCGCCCAGTCGCCCGCGGTCCGCAGCCATCGCTGCAGATCCTCGCCCTGCACGGCCCGGGTGCCGGCGAACATGGTCATGGCCCCGGCGTTCCCCTCGGTGCGGAAGTAGATTTCATGGCAGTGCAGCGCGGTGGCGCAGGCGGCGGAAATGGCCTCTCGGATCCACGCCACCACGCGGTGACGCTTGCGAATCTCGACCATCGTGGTGTGGATCTTCTCCATCTCAAGCACCAGGCCGCCGCCGGACTCGATGTCCAGCACGATGATGGGGGAGACGCCTGTCTGCTCCTTGATGCGATCCGCCTCCTTGCCGACGGCTTCGATCTCCTGGTGACGGAACTCGACGCCCACCATGCCGGAGAGCGGCAGGACGATCACCCCGTGCTTCGAGGTGTCGATGGTCGAGCCGCGCGTGCCGCGAACGGTCTCCACGTTGGTCACGCCCACTGGCGTCGGGCCCGCCGGCTGGCCGGAATCCTTTGATTCGACCTTCACGTCGCGCTCGATGGTGGCGACCTCGTTCATCCAGAAGACCAGTTCCTTCACGAGCGCGCCGGTGGTGACCTTGACGCGCACGTAGTTCTCGGTGGTCTCGATGATGTCGCCCACGAAGACGCGGCCGTCCTTCATGGTGACGCGATCGGCGGCGTAGCCCTGCAGCGCCATGCCCAGCGCCAGACCCATCGCGATGATGCCGTTTCTCAAGCCCTTCATGAACGTCAACTCCTGATCAGCAGTTCGGAATGCTCGTTGCTCGTGACCCTCGATCAATGCTTCACCCTCGTCGCCTCAGAGACGGATCACCCGCCTCCGCCGGGCAGCCCCGGCCCGCGACCACCCCCGCCGCCGCCGCCGGTGCCCCGACCGCGATCGCGGTTCTGGTTGTTGATCTCCTTGATGCGCTCGCGAATCTGGCGGATGCGAAGCTCCAGGTCCAGCTTGCTCACGCCGCGACGCTCCCACTCGCGCTCGATGGCCTTGTACTGGTTCATCGCGGCGATGATCTTCTCCAGCGCCGACAGCTCGGAACCCAGGTACTTCACCTCGTCGTCACCGGTGGCCCAGCGGCGGTAGTCCTGGATGTCGAGCATGAGCTTCTCGGTCTGGGCGAAACGATCACGCCACTTGGTGATGTAGGTTTCGATCGACGACTCGCCGATTCCCTCGCACTTGCGGTACTCCCGGTAGCCCAGGATGAACGCCAGGTCGGCCAGGTTGTCCTTGCCCGTGGGCTCCACCGTCTCCTGGCTGATGCGCAGGTTGCGGGCGTCCTCGGCCAGGAACGTGGGCGTCCAGTCCTCGCGGCTGTCCACCACCACCTCGCCGGTGTCATCCAGCTTCCACACCACGTTGCGTCCCTTGAAGTCCGCGCTCAGCTTGGCGTTGGGGAACATCATGGCGTGGGCCAGGTTCAGATCGTGCCGCCCGTGCTCGACGAAGCCCTTGGCGATGCCGGCCCAGGCGGCCTGCATCTTGGCGCGCACGTCAGGATCCTGCCAGGCCGCCGTCACCTGGTGAACGATGTTCAGACCGTCGAGAACCCCGTTCGGCTCCATGTAGATCTCGTTCCACGCCAGCGCCATGATCGAACTGACGCCCTTGGACTTGGCGATCCACATCACCTGCCGCGTGTCGCGGAAACTGTCCTTGAACATGTGAACCAGCCGCCGGTACTCCTCGAAGTTCAGGTAGTCCTCGATGGCCCGTGGGTTGGGGTTGAGCTTGTGCTCGCTCGAATCGGAATCGAGCCGGAACACGATGCACGTGGGGTTGTGCTTCTTGATGTCCTCGATGATCGGGCGGTAGACATCGATGAAGATGTCCGTCGCCATCTCGCCCTTGAAGGGCACCACGTAGATGCTCGGAATGCTCGGATCGAACGTCTGCTCCGGCGCGGCGGGCGACCCGGCGGCAGGGGCGCCGGCGTCAGCGGGCTTGGATTCCGCCCCTTCGACCGGAACGCCGCGCTTGATCTCGCGGATCTGGTCGCGGAAGATCGTCATCGCGCTCTTGAGGCCGGTGCGACGGTCGTGAATCTCGAAGCGCACATCTGTGCGTGACTCGCTGAGGATCTTCCCGCGAAGGACGCGACCGTCGGTCAGGTACAGCACGTCCTCGGTCACGTCCTGCTGCACCCACGCCAGTCGCGCCTGCGTTTCGGTCGCCCCGAGCACGCCGCACAGCACGCCAAGCCCGACCACCGCCGACCACCGACCGCTTGAGAGGATTCGATTCATCGCTCAGTATCTCCGACACCTTCGGGGCTGCCATGCTTCCCCTGCGGTGCTTCAAGAAGGACCGATTCAGCCACGGACAGGCCGGGTCTCGATCAGGCCCGGCGGCGTTTGTACAGCATAATCGACGCACGGAATCCTGCAAAGTTCCGGTTTTCCCCCTTTCGCCCCCCCATTTCCGGCCTGCGACCGCCCTCAGCCGGGATGAGACCGTTTCTCCGGACGGGCACGCCTCTTCCCTTCCCGCTGGCTGTCGTACTGCTCAAGAAGCTGCCTCGCCATCGCCAGGCCGCCAGGCCGGTCGATGACCCGTCCTTCCAACTGGGCGTCGTACACATTCCACAGGACGTGCCGGAAGGCGGGACCGGGCTGGAAGCCCGCCGCAATCAGGTCGTCACCGGTCACCAAGGGAGGTGGCGCCAGTCCGGTCCGAGCCAGTTCCGCCACGTCCTGCTCCACCGAGGCCGCCCGCTGCGGCTCGGTCGCCTTCACAATGGGCAATCCCAACGCGTAGGCCGGGCTGGACGCCAGTCGTTTGCGGGCCGCGACGGGGAGCGCCATCCACGACGCCCCAATCGCCTCCACGCCTCGCAGGGCGTCCTGCATCCCGTGCCAGTCATCGTTCGAGAGCATCAGGGCCTTGCGCCATCCCTCCGCATCGGACGCGATTGCGGCGCCACCCGACCGGCGATCCAGCCACCAGGCGGCCAAGGCGGTCGGCAATGGCACCGACTCATCCGTGCCCGCCGTCCCTCGGAGTCCCGCCAGCCGTGGAAGCGGCCCCTCCCAGTGGGGCTCCTCCAGCACCGCCGCGTCCAGTTCCAGTGACTGGACCAGCGTCGCCGCCTCAGCCCGTGCGGGTAACGCCATCATCCATGTCACTTCCTGTCCGATCCGCTCGCGGCTCACACCCCTCAGGTCGCTCGCCGCCCTCCGGATCGCTTCCGCCGTCCTCGGGTCGAGCCGGAACCGGAACCGGGCGGCGAATCGCACCGCTCGCAGCGCCCGCAGATGATCCTCGCGCAGGCGGGCCGCTGGATCGCCTATCGCCCGGATGACACCGGCCTCCAGGTCGGCCAGGCCTTCCACGTAGTCGATGATCTCCCCTGTCTCCGGGTCTTCGTACAACCCGTTGATGGTGAAATCACGTCGCCGGGCGTCCTGCGGCGCGTCGGCGTAGGACACCTGGTCCGGTCGTCGGCTGTCGGAATAGGCGCCATCGGCCCGGAAGGTGGTGACTTCGACGGACTGCCCCCCGATCCGCACCAGCACGACGCCGAAGGCCGCTCCCACGCCATGGGCGCGGGGAAAGAGCCGCTGAATCTCCGGCGGGGTGGCGTTGGTGGCGACGTCGTAGTCCTTGGGGGTGAGTCCGAGCAGTTCGTCCCGCACGCACCCGCCCGCGAAGAGGGCCTGGTAGCCCGCCTGTCGCAGCCGCAGGGCGACCGCTTCCGCCGCCTCACGCGGTGAGAACCGGGTCTCCCCATGCTCGCCTGGAGTGGACATGGTCAACGATAGACGAGCCGCCACGACCAGCACGATGTCCCGGGCGGTTTCACCGCTGCGGATGCAGCCCCAGGGCCGCAATCGCCTCGATGATCCGACCATGGAACCCGGGCCCCGCGCAGACCACGCCCCGGTTGGCGCTCAGCCCTGCGCCGCGCGAGAAGTCCAGCGGCTTGCCGTCGATGTCGGTCACGACAGCGCCCGCCTCGGTCGCCACCAGCGATCCCGCAGCGTGGTCCCAGATCTTCTCCACGTAACCGGGCTTGGTGGGAAGCCGCAGGTAGGCATCGGCCTGGCCCCGCGCCACCACGCCGTACTTGGCCTGACTGTCCAGCCGCGCCGGAGTACCCGCCCCTCCCAGCCGCTCCACGATGCGGGCGGTGTCGTCATGCCTGGTGTGGCCCGACTCGACCGACTCGCACACGCGGATGGGGCCTTGATTCCCGGAAGCCCCTTTGGCGCCCGAAGCGCGAATTGCCGCCGCGCCGCCCTCTGGTTGACTGGCCGACATCATGGTCGCGCCGCCGCCTTTCACCGCGGCGAAGATGACTCCGTGGGGATCAGGATCGTTGAAGTCCCGCCTGAAGTCCAGCGAGAGATTGGGGCAACCCATGACGCCGACCTTGACCACGCCCCCCTCGATCCACGCCAGGGCGAGCGCGTACTGCCCGTTGCGCAGGAATCCCTTGGTGCCGTCCACCGGGTCGAGCGTCCAGTACGCCGAGGCGGTGGCGTCATGGCCCCCCAGATCAATCGCGTGCAGAACATCCGATGGGGCGGCGTTCGGCCACGTCAGGCGGACCGCCTGCACCACCTGGTCGAGCAGGGCGCGGTTCGAGGGGTCGCGCAGAATCGCAGCGCTTTCCTCGCCGACCATGAGCAGCCCCGGGCCGCCCGATTGCGTGGATTGCGACAGCACGTGGTTCACCACCGCCTGGGCCGCGAAGTCCGCCACGGTCACCGGACTCTTGTCATCCTTGGAAACACCCTGGATGGACGCCAACTCACGCTGCACCGTGCGGGTAACGGCACACGCCGCCGCCACGGCTTCGATGGCCAGCTGTTTGCGGCGTTCCAGCGACGACGCGGCAGTCACCTCGGACACATGACGCTCCTTCTTGATGAGTAGCGGTCGGGGCGGATCATACGCGGAGGGCGGATGGCTGACGGGACAGGCGTGCCCGCGTTGAGAAACCGGTTCGTGACGACTCCCGCTCCCTCACTTCCGCAATGGGAAGAACCGATCCACCATTCGCTTCCCAAGCGACGCTTCCCGCGTGAAGCCGCCTCCCGAGGCATGGTCCACCCGCTCGACGGTGATGAACGCCCGTGGGGCGATCTGGCGCACCAGCGCCCGGATCTCGCTTACCTGCCGCCGCTTGACCACGAGGAAATCCACTTCCACCTTTCCGTCGCGTCCCTCGCCCTCGACGCGGGTGACGCGATACCCCGCCGTCCGCAGCGCGGTGGCCAGCTCGATGTTCTTGTCGATGGAGATGATCCGCAGGATGCGATACCCCAGGGCCAGGCGTTCTTCGCACTTGACGCCAAGGATGACGCCGGTGGCGTAGCCCCCCGCGTATCCCATCAGGGCCCAGGGGTTGTCCAGGTAGCGGATGGCGCTCCCCACCGCCAGCACCCAGATCAGCACCTCGAAGAAGCCCATGATGGCCGGAACAATCTGGTACCCCGCCACCACCAGCATGGAGCGAACCGTCCCGATCGATACGTCGCAGATGCGGGCCAGGAAGATCAGGATCGGCACGTACCACGCCATGGCAGACGCCGCCACGGCCGCGGCGACGGGCGGCTCCACCGGAACGATGGCGCTGCTGACCAAGGTCAGGAGGGGAAGGATTGAGGTGAGATCGGGCATGGGTGGCGACGACGGCGAACTGGGCGGACGGGAGCAGCCCAAGGCGAACCCTATTGTTGCCCGAAACTTCCGGATGAACAGGGGGGAGCCCTCGGGGTCATCGATCGTCCGGCCCGGCTCAGGGGCCGGGTTATCCCGAAACCATCCACGGGCCATCCCCAGCATGACATGACCGTTCTTTCGCCCCGCGCGAAGCCCGGACCGGGGGGTTGGGCATCCAACGAAAACGATCATCAAATCCCGTCCGAGCCGCTACCCGATGCGCCGCAGACGTGCTATCAATGCGGCTGATGGCTCCCCTTCTCGCCAGTCCGAAAACGACGCGCGTCACGTCGTTCAATCTGCCGCCCGGCCGACAGATCGGCGGCAAATATCTCGTCGAGCAGAAACTCGGCTCAGGCCAGGAAGGCGAGGTCTACAAGGTGGTCGAGCGGCGCACCGGCATCACCCGCGCCGCCAAACTGTTCTTCCCGCATCGCAACGAGGCCGACCGCGCCGTCACCGTCTACGCGCAACGCATGGAGCGCGTGCGCAAGAGCCCCATCGTCATCCAGTATCACCACTCCGAGGTGATTCGATGCCGCGGCGTCAACGTCACCGCACTCATCAGCGACTTCGTCGAAGGTGAACTGCTCGTGGACTACGTGCGCCGCCAGCCGCGCCGCCGGCTGCATCCGTACGAGGCGCTGCATCTGATCTACGCCGTCGCGCGCGGACTGGAGGAGATCCACGCGGCGCGCGAGTATCACGGCGACATCCACGACGGCAACGTACTGGTCAAGCGACAGGGCATCTTCTGGGATGTGAAGCTCGTGGACTTCTACAACTGGGGGCGCACCACCGCGGCCCACTACCGCGACGACGTCATCTTTCTGGTGCGCATGCTCTACGACATCCTGGGCGGCCGCGAGACCTACGCCGGACAACCGGCCATCGTGAAGCACATCTGCCGCGGCCTGCGCAGTGATCTCATCGGCGCCGAGTTTCCCACCGCGCGTCATCTGCGCGAGTTTCTCGATTCGTACCTCTGGACGGAGTGAACGTGGGATCACCGCTTCCTCGCGGTCGCGGTTCTCTCGAGCGACGCCGGACCGGAGATCGGATCGACGCGCCGTGGCGTATCCTGTGTCGATGCACCTGCTGACCGTGTTGCTGCTGGTTCTGAGCATTCCCCCGCTCACGGCGGAGGAGCGCGGCCTGCTCGACACCGCGCGCGACGGTGCGTACGACCACCAGGAGCCGGCCTTCGCGGCGCTGGCCGCCCACGTGGCGGCGTGGACAGGCGAGGTGGGCGATGCGCCGATCCGTCTGACGCCGGATCTCATCGCCATGCGAGAACATCCCGCCGCGTACCGCGGAGACCTGTGCCGGCTCGAAGGCCGCATCGAGCTGACCGAGCGGCTTCGCGCCCCGTGGGAGATGTTCGAAGCGTGGTTCGTCCGCGGGGAATCAGGCGAACCAGCGCTGGTGTACGTGCATCGACCAGCCGGCACCGATGCGCGACCCTTCCAACCCGGACAGCGTGTGCGGCTGACGGCACGGTTCCTCAAGCGATTCGAGGCCATCCTCGACGGCCCGGGACAGGCGGGTGACCTCCGGGCGTACGCGGCCTTCGTGGGCGCGCATCCCCAGCGACTGATGTCGTCATCCGCGAGCACGTCCGGCTGGGTGCTGCCCGTGATGGCCGGCGCGGTGGGACTGGCCGGCGTCGTGGTGGTGTTGCTGATGGCGTTTGCACGCCGCGCGGCGAGGCGTGACCGTGAGCGGGGTCGCCGGGCGATCGTCGAGTCGGATGACATCGACGAACCGCTCGACCTGCCGACCGACCCGGCGGACGCCCTGGCGGTCCTGCGCCGCCACAGTGGCGCGGGCGTCCGTGGCGCGGGCGTCCCGCCGGCGCACCTCATCCCCGGTCGCCCAGGCGGCACGCCCGCGGGACGGGAGCACCCCGCATGACCACCCGCACCGTCCACTCCGCCTCGGGCGCGTACGACGTGGTCGTCGAATGGGGAGGACTCGCCTCGCTCGGCCCGCGCGTCCGCCAGGTCGCGTCCAACCCGCGCGCCCTGATCGTCGCCGACGCCAACGTTGCGGCTACACACGGCGTCAAGGCCATGCAGTCGCTCAGAAAGGCCGGCTGCCACGTCGCCATGATCGACGTGGCCGCGACCGAGCGCTCCAAGTCGCTTCGCACGGTGCGGGCGATCTACGACGCGCTGCTCACCCATCGCATGGAGCGCGGCAGCCCGGTCATCGCCCTGGGCGGCGGCATCGTGGGCGACGCGGCAGGATTCGCCGCGGCCACGTACCTGCGCGGCGTACCGCTCATCCACGCGCCCACCTCGCTGCTGGCCATGGTGGACGCCTCCATCGGGGGCAAGACGGGCGTCAACATCAATCTCCCGCCGCCGGGCGGGCTTGGGAAGAACCTGGTGGGCGCTTTCTGGCCGCCCCGCCTTGTGCTGTGCGATCCCGCCGTATTGAGGACGCTGCCGCCGCGCGAGCTCCGCTGCGGGCTGGCCGAATGCATCAAGCACGCACTCATCGCCGACGCCCATCACCTCGATCAGATCGAGCGCGATCTCGCGCCGCTCCTGCGGCTGAAGCGCGAGCCGCTGGAGCGGCTCATCACCGCCAGCGTGGACATCAAGGCGGCGATCGTCGAGCGCGACGAGCGTGAGAGCGGCGAACGCGCGTTTCTCAACCTCGGGCACACCTTCGCTCACGCCATCGAGTCGCTGCCGCGCTGCCCCTTCAAGCATGGCGAGGCGGTGGCCATCGGTCTGATGGGCGCCTGCGCCGTGTCGGCGGCGACCGATCGGCTGGCGCCCGACGTGCACGCCCGCGTGGGAACCCTGCTCGACCGCGCGGGGCTGCCGCGCACGCTCCACCGCGGCGCGAAGGTCGAACCGCTGCTCCACGCCATGCGCTTCGACAAGAAGGTGTCAGGCGGACGTGTTCGGCTGATTCTGCTTCAAGCCATTGGACGACCCGCAATCGCCGACGACGTGCCGGTGAAGGTCGTGGCGGACGCCTGGCGCGGGCTGGGGGCGGCGTGAACGGCATCGTCGCGGCGAGCGATGCAGACCGCGGCGCAACCGGCGTGCGCTGGTGGGCGATCATGCTCGGCGCGGCGCTCGCGGTCGTGCTCGTCGCCCGAGTGCTCGGACCCAGCGACGTTCACCACCAGACGCAGCCCAAGACCATCTCGTACACCACCGACATGCTGGTGCATGGACGCTGGGTGCTGCCGCTGGAGCGCGGCATGCTGCCAGCCACCAAGCCGCCACTCTACAACTGGGTCGCGGCGCCGTTCGTGCGCGTGATGGGCTTCGACTCCACGCTCGCGCACAAAATGCCCAGCGTGCTGTCGCTCATCGCCTGCGCCGCGGTGGTCGTCTGTCTGGGCGAGCGCGTGCTGGGGCGCGGCGTCGGCTTCCTCGCCGCCACCATGCTGGTCGCCACCTACGCGATGTACAAACTGGGTTATCTCGCCCGACCCGACATGCTGCTGACGCTGTGGCTGACGATCGCGTGGCTGGCGGCGACTCGAGTCCTGGTGGGATGCCATCAGCCATCGGCGGTCAGCCGTGAGAGAGAAGGCGTCAGGCGTCAGGCGCCGAGCGTCTGGGATGATGCATTGGGAGCCGGGAGTGAAGCGCCGGGAACTCGGAACCCGAAACTCGGAACTCTTGCAGTTCTCTTCTGGCTCGCGGTGGCCCTCGCGTGGCTGACCAAGGGGCCGCCCGCGCTGGCGGCCATGCTCTTTCCATTTCTCATCGCGCGCCCTCTCGCTGGTCGGCTCGGCGCGGTCCATTGCCTGCGCTGGTGGTGGGGCGTGCCGCTGTCGCTCCTGCCCTTTGCCGCCTGGGTGGTCGCGGTGTACGTCACTCATCCCGATCACCTGGTGCGCACGCTGTGGGAGGATGAACTCTACGGGCGCGTCATGGGCACGCAGGGGGAGGCGCCGGAGGCGGGCCCGCTGGCGTGGATCACCACCTCGCTCCACATGCCTGCGTACTTTCTGCTGCGAGCCGCACCGTGGTCCGTTCTGACGATTCTCGCGGTCGTTCTCCTGTGGCGGCGCGCCAAGGGGGGCGGCGGAGACGGCGGCCATGGGAATGATCGCGGACGATCCGCCATCCGCGCTTGGCGCGCGCATGGAGAACACGGCGCCTGGCTTCACGCCGCGGCGACCTGGGTGGTCCTGATCGTCGTCCTCTTTTCGCTCTCCGCCGGCAAGCGGGCGGACTACATCGCCGCCGCGTATCCACCCGCCATGCTGCTGGCGGCGTGGGGATGGATGCAGGTCACGGGACCGAGCGATCGAATCCGTCGCGTCATTCCCTCGATCACCGCGGCGGGGGCGATGGCGCTGCTGGTCCTCGGCGGCGGCCTGGAATGGGGCGCGCCCGTCAAGGGCGCAGGCCGCGCGTATGAGTCGTTCATCCGCGACGCGAAGGAAACCCTTGACGCCCAGCCGCTGCCGCTCGTCTTCACCAGCACAGGCGGCAGCCATGTGCAGGCGTTTCTCGGTTCGTCCGCGCCCGAGACCGCGGAGTCGCTGCATGCCGCGTTTCACCGGCACGAGAGGTTCTGGCTGATCGCCGGCGATCGACCGCGCACCGCTCAGCGCGAGGGATTCGACGTGCCCTCGTACGCCTCCCGCCGCGGCGCCAGGGCCACGCTCGTGCGGCGCTCGACCGAACTGCCCCGCACCCCCGACTGGCCCGGCGGCTTCACACTCTGGCGGGTGGATCGAAACCCGGGGAATTGATCCGCTGGTGAATCCCGATCAACGCACGCGGTGAACAGCGCGACCGATCGCGCCAATCGACGATCTTGATCGGCGCTCGGCGGAGTCCGCCAGGACGGAATCCGGTTGACCTTCCTGTCAAACACCACCGGACCGCAATCGCACGCCGTTCAACGAAGCAGTCGCTCGTACACACCCGGCAGCGATGCCGGCACGGGCTGCGCCTCGCGGGCGTAGAACAGACCCACGGCGATGATGTCATCCGCCAGCGGCTGGTACGTTCGCGTGGGCCACCAGCCCAGCGCCTGGCATGTGACGCGCAGCGATGACCGGAAGTGGATCGGGTCCGGCACATGCCAGCGGTACAGCCCGTGGATGGGGATGGTCTGTCGGTCGATGATCGCCTGCGGATACCCGAGGAACGCGGTGGTGTACGGGATCGGCCGCTGGACGCCTCGCTCGTCCGGCTCGGCGAATCCCCACGCCCCGCCGAAGTAATCCTCCGTGCCCGTGCCGCAGATGGTGGGGTGGGTGGCCTGTCCGCCGTCGCCATCCACAAAGAACTTGACCTCTCCCTCGCCCCACCAGCCATTGGAGAGCTGCTGCCAGATGAGGTACGTGCCCACGAATTGCCCCGGCCCGCGGGCGGCATCGAGGATGGTGAACTCGGGCCTCTCGCGTTCCGTCACCGTGCGCCGCCACTGCGCGTGCAGGTATCCGGCGTTGTCCGCCACCGGCTCGCGGGTCCAGGTGATCTGGTAGAAGAACTCCTCCACCGGCCAAGTAGCGCGGTTGTCCGGTGACACGGCCGCGCCGACCAGCGTGGGGTGAGGCGTCGGGTGGGGCGTGGGCCAGTCGTTGCTGACGGTGATCCGCAGCCGCCGGTGAAACGGCATGGGCCAGTACGAGTTCATGCCCCCCGTCGGGTTGACGGCGATGGGCAGCGAGGCGATCCGCGCCCGCCCGTTGACGCCGTTGGCGAAGAAATCGCACACGGGCAACTCGATCGACGGCGAGTCCACCCCGTCGTAGTACACGCGCAGGGTGAAGAGCCGCGATCGCATGGAGTCGAGCGTGATCCAGATGTGCCGCACCACACCCGGGCCTTCAATGTCGCACAGCGTGGCGGAATCACCCGGGCGCAGGCGCAGGCAGGGACGAACCTTCCAGCCCAGTCCTCGACCGGGAAACTCCCTCGCCGCCTGCGTGGTGTGCGGGTCATCGCCCACGCGGGCCCGCGCGCCGTTGCCCGGCTCGCCGGTGGGGTTCTCGGCGGAGATCGAACGCGTCTCAACCCCGGATCGGATCGTGGCGATCGTGGACAGGTCGAACATGGTGGCTCCCAGGACGGCGGGCGTCGCCAGAGACAGGAAAGGCGGGAATGGATGATAAGGCCACGGTGAGGGCGGATGGTCCATTCGCGCCAGTTCCGGGCGCCGCCGCGCTGCGCCGTGGTGACCTGCCTCACCTTCCGGACGGAACCACCGGCGCTGCTCGGGGATTCTGAACGTGCCGCTCGAAGAACTCGATGATGCGGTTGAGCCGATCCATTCTCTGCAGCGGGTCGCCGGTGCGTGACAGGTCATGCCCGGCGTTGGGGTAGCGGACGTACTCCACGGGCCGTTCCAGCACCTTCAGGGCGCGATAGAGCATCTCACTCTGCGACACACCGGTTCGCAGGTCGTTGCTGGCGTGCGTGATGAGCAGCGGTGTACGGATGCGCAGCACGTGGGTGAAGGGGCTTTCGCGCGACAGGATGGGTCGGATGGTGGACTCCCACGGGTATCCCCCCATCGCCCACGGCACCAGCCGCCAGGCGTTGCCCTCGCCGAAGAAGGTGGTCAGGTCATACACGCCGCGCTGCGCCACCGCCGCCTTGAACCGTTGATCGTGCGCGATCAGCCACGCGGTGAGATATCCCGCGTAACTGCCGCCGGTGACGACGAGTCGATCCGCGTCCACCCACGGCAGATTCAGCGCGCGATCGACGGCGGCCAGCACGTCGCCGCCGGGGCCGGTCCCCCAGTTCTGGTGATTGGCCTTCTGGAAGGCGTACCCGTATCCCCCGCTGCCTCGCGGGTTGCAGAAGACCACCCCGTAGCCCCACGAGCACATCAACTGGAACTCGTGCCACATGGTCATCTCGCCGGGGCCCCACATGGCGCTGGGGCCGCCGTGAATGTTGAGCACGAGCGGGTACTTCTCGCCATCCTTCACATTCGTGGGCGGCATGATCCAGTACTGCACGCGCGTGCCGTCGGGCCGGTCAATCCACCCTTCCTGCATCACCGACAGCGCCTTGTCGTAGACCCAGGCGTTGGGGCGGAAGGCGATCCGCTCGCCGTGACGGGGGGTGCTGACCACCAGCGCGCAGGGGTCGGCGGGCGTGGTCAGGGCGTAGACGATCGCGCCGCCACCCACGTCGAAGGCGTGAACGCCCCTGGCGCCTTCCACGATCGGGGTCGGCTGAAGCACGGATGGGCTGATCGAGTACAACGGGAAGGCGCCGCGGTCCGCGCAGGTGAACAGAATCGCCCCACGCGAGGTCATCCACTCGAACGAGCCGACTGACCGATCCAGCGTGTCGGTCAGCCAGATCGGGTCGGCAGAACCATCTCCGGCCGTCGGCGTCATACCCAGCAGGGTCTGCCGATAGTTCGGCTCATCCGTCTGTTCGGCGCGGAAGGCGATGATCGACCCGTCCATGCTGGGACGGGGCGAATCAAATGACCAGCCCTGGCGCGACAGGACTGTGCGGTCGCCCGTGCCGTCGATGTTGACCATCCACAGGGCGGTGTCCAGCACCCGATCCGGGTGACGATCCGTCGGCTTTTTCGCGGCGTAGACGACCTTCTCCCCCGCGGGAAGAAAACAGGCGTCCATGTGATCGAAGAAGCCCCGGGTGAGCTGAACGGCGGCGGACTGTCCTGTCGGCTCGGCAGGTTGCGCCGGCACCAGGAACAGATGCGCGAAGCGCATGGGCGGCTTGAGATTCAACTCGTCGTGGAAGTCCAGCCGGGTGATGACGGTCGGGTTGTCACGCTGCGCATTCTGCTCCAACCAGGCGCGAATCTGCTCGCGCGTGCCGTCCGGGCGCGGTTCGATGGGCCGCTCGGGCTTCGACTCGGCGTCCTTCCAGGTTCGCCGCGGACGCTCCATCGGATAGGGCGGCACACCCTCGATCTCCTCCATCGGCAGCGAGGACGAGACCACCAGCCCCGTGCCCAGCGGCGACCAGACGGGATTGGCCGCCCCGTGCTTGAAATCCGTAATGGCCCGCGCCTCGCCCCCCGAACCCCCGAGCGGCATCAGCCACACCTGCGGCTTGTCGCCCTTGCCCTCCTCGGTTCCCGCTCGCACGAACGCCACCGATCGGCCATCCGGCGCCAGGCGCGGCGAGTGATCGTTCCGACGCCCGTGCGTCAGCTGCACGGCCGAGGCGTCGGCGATGGTGAGATCGATCACGTACAGGTGCGAGCGATACTCGTATTTCGGCGGCCTGGGTTTGCCGTCGCGGTCGATGGTCGGTCCTTCGTCCTCCTCCACCTGGGCGATGGAGCGCAGCGCGAAGACCGCCTTCGAGCCGTCGTTGGCCACGTCGATCGATGTGATGGCGCGGAGGCGCAGCAGGTCGCTGGTGACGATGGGCTGATCGCCCGCTCTCGCCCCGCGCGCCAGGCACGCCGCCGCCAGAACAAGACAACACCATCCCGCGACGCCAAAGCGGTTGATCCTCATGGTGGAGATGATACCGGGATGCGCCGCGCGGGCGGCGGGCGAGCATGAAGTCCAGCCCATACACCAAGTCGAGCGTCCAGACGCGGAATCCGGGGCCATTCTCATCGCGTCAACAACGTTCGATGGAAGCGTCGATCCATCGAATGAGCAGCGAAGCGACCTCTTCCACCGTGTCGATGCGGCCGCGATCACTCAGGGCGGTCAAGGCGGGGTTCCCGGCATTCAGGCGCGACCAGGCATGGTGTCGAGCGGCCCGACGGAAGGGACGCAGGATGGGGGATGCGTCCTCTGAGGGCGAGAGCCCGTCGGTGGTCCGGGCGGGAGAGATGGCCGCGTGACCGCGATGCAGCAGGGCGCGGGCCAGGTGTGTCTCACGCGAGGCCATGAGCATCAGGGTCTGCTCGTTGGCGCGCAGCTCCGCCCGCCCGCGCAGACGCCGCATCAGTTGTCGGCCAGGCAGGCGGCCGGCGTTGATGGCCGCGCCGATGCTCGCACCGAGCGCGGCGGCGGCGCCCAGACTCATCCCGCCGAACATCACGTCCAGAGCCAGTCCGACCATGGCTCCGGCGGCGGCGCCCTTCCCCCCGCGGACGCCATACTCCTCCAGGGCCTCGATCGAGAAGAGATCCTGCCCCCACGTTCCGCCGTCCACGGGCAACGGCGAGGCGACGGCGTCATCGGGACGGAATCGGTGCAATCGCAGCAGATCATCGACGCACTGCTGCTCGCGCCGACGGATCGCATTCCGCATGTCATCGGTGGCCTGCTCGGTCGAGCCGGCATCATGGAGCGGCGTCTCGATGGCGAAGGCCGCCGCGTCCACGAGCATGTCCGCGATCAACCGGGCGGAAGCGTGGATCAGCCGCCGCCGCTCTTGGCGACGCTCATCAATCAGCGCGTCCAGCGTGGCCCGATGGGCGTCGGCGAGGGAGCGGATCTTCTCAAAAAGCCGGACCTCTCCATCCGCTTCCAGCACCACGGTGTCGAACTCGGCGGCGGCGTGCATGTTGACGCGGGCCAGCTCCGATCGCCACGTCGCGGTCCGGGCATCCGGCGAGGCGATGAAGTTCAGCACCGGCACCACCGGGCGGGCGCAGAACGTGAGGATGCGCAGCTCGTCGCGATGCCGCCCCAGCACCGGGTCGCGCGCGTCGATCACGTACAGCGCCACGTCGCACGCCAGCACCTGACGGATGGCCTTGGCCTCCTGAGCCAGACCATCAGAGGCCCGCGGCGACGACAGAAACGCTTCGATCATCGCCGGCCCGTCGACCCGGAGCGAGGTCCGCCCCTGCTCCAGCACTTCCAGCAACGTGCTGGAATCCTCCAGCCCCGGGGTGTCGAACAGTTCGACGGCGGGACGCCCGGCGACGGTGAGCACGCCCGCCGCCACCTCGCGCGTCGTCCCCGGCTCATCGGATACTTCCCCGAAGCCGACATCGCGCAGCAGCGTGCGAAGCAGCGACGTCTTGCCGGTGTTGGCATGACCGATCACCGCAATGCGCAGAAGCCGCCCGCTCACGCGACGCCCTCCGAAACCAGAGCCAGATCGAAGCGGTGGCGCACGTCATCCAGCCAGCGGCGGATGGAATCGACATCCTCCAGCTCGGGTTCATCCGCCGGGATTGCACGCTCCAGCACCTGACTGATCCGTGACTCCGGCCGCCCCTGCGACTCCAGGGTCATGGCGTACAGCGCCGCGGCGCGAACCGCCGACCCCCGGGACGCCCCGTGGTCATCGCATGCTGTCGCCTCGGCGCCGCCGCTCCTGCCGAGCGAGGACATCGCGCCCGCCACCGCCGCGCCAAGCCCGGACCAGAGCGGCAACGCCCCCACCGCCGCCGGCGCCAGCGTGAGCGCCGCGGCCAGACACCCCACCGCGCCGGCCACCGCGCCAGCCGCCATCCATGCTGGCCGCAGGCGAAGCGATGGCGGCAGCCGCTCGGCGAACTGCCGTGCGGCGCCGGTCAACGCCTCGGACGCTTCGGCGACCGAGCGCACGCGCGACAGGCGATCCACGGAGGCCTGCCAGACGGATGGACCGGCTCTCCCCGCGCCACGACCGTACAGCGCGTCGAGGCGCTGAAGCAACTCGACCTGCGCCTTCCACGGCACGCACGGCGTCCACTGCTCGGCTGCTTCCTGAATCAGCCCGAAGGCGCCTTCGAGGCAACGTCCGGCGACTTCGTTGATCGACTCACCCCGCGCCATCGCCCGCAGCCGGGAACGCGTCACGTCGGTGAGATGATCGAGGTCGAGTTCGACCACGCGATCCGCGTCCAGTCCCGCATCGCGCACGATGCGGCGCCAGCCGGCGACGCGGCGCTCCGTCGCCTCGGCGCCGGCGCGACTGTTGAACGCCCGGCCGCCGCTCAGCACCACCCAGATTTCCCAACGAGGCAGCGACGTGGCGACGTGCTCCAGGACGCCGCGCACACCGCGATCGGGTGACGTGCGCAGCTCGACGAACACCAGCACTCGCCCCACTTCACCCGATTGGGCCTTCGCCCGGTTCAGCGCGCCGGTGAGCTGCGCCCGATCGTCGATGCGGCCCAGGTCGAGGCCCTCACGAAGGGGAGGCCAGTTGTCCGAGGTGATCTCGTATCCCAACAGGCCGACGGCGCAACCCGGCGGTGCGTTGCGGGACGAACTCATCCGGCCCGCGACGGATGGCGTCGTGGTTTCATCGCCCCGCGGCGCCGGGGCGGCGACGGGCGCATGCCTGGCGCGCAGCAGCGACATGTAGTACGGGTGATCCAGATCGAGCCGATACCGCCGCAGCGATCGTCGCAGCAGAACTCCCGACGACAGCGCCAGCAACAGCCGCGGCGCCAGGCCGTACACCACGACCGACCCGAAGAACAGCCACGACCACGCGGCGCGGGTGGGCTCATCCTGCGCCGCCGGGCCGCCCGAAGCCGTTCTCGAAGCGGCGATCTGCGACGCATCGGGCGTTGGAAAGCCCAGGGCGTCCGGGCCCGCGCCCACCCAATGGATGACCCTCGCGTAGGACTCCGCTGAAAGCCACGTGGAATCCCAGCGGAATTGATAACCCTCGCCGAGAAACATGAACGCCAGAGCCGCCATCGCTCCCAGGTTGAAGCAGGCCCACGCCGCGTGCGTCAGCAGGGAGATCATCCATCGACCGACGCGCGGAAACGCCAGGACCGAGCCGAGGGCCTGCGCCGAGGCGGCGTCCACATCCGATCGGAGCACCCGTCGCATCACGCTCATGGCGAACTCGATGAGGGTTCGACCGACCACGCCTCCCCCGGCGCGGCGTGAGGACGCCATGACCGCCGCCCACAGCAGCAGGAAGACCGTCTGCACCCCGAGCAATCCCCCCAGAAGCCCGAAGACGTTGGCGGTGGTTCCCGTGACGGCCGCGCGGGCCGCCACGCCGCCCGCGACCAGCGGGATCAGCATCATCAGAAGAACCAGCATCACCGACCTACGGATGAAACGCCGGAGCGAAGCGGCCAGTCGCGGGGCCTCGGCATGAACCACCGCTCGACTGATGAGGGCCCGCTCGGGATCATCCGACGCCGGTTCGACCGCGCCGATCGGCCACCCGGGGCGCTCCGATCCCGGACGCGATGACTCCAGCCCTCGCAGCGACTCCGCCAGCAGGCGCGCGTTCAACCCGTCATTCACACGATGCGAAGCGTCGGCGGCCGGGCCAGTCATGCGTGGATCGTAGCGGTCGCGCGCCCCGGTGACGGCGACGGACGCTTCTCTCATCGCGCGTCACGCGCCCAGGCGCAGCAACTGCTGCATCAGTTCATCCGTCGTCGTGATGACCCGGCTGGCGGCGGAATACCCCGTCGACGTGAGAATCATGTTGATGAACTCAAGCGACAGATCCACATTGGAAAGCTCCAGCGCGCCCGACACCAGCCGCCCCGTCCCGAACTGCTGGGGCGTGGCGACGATCGGCGACCCCGAGTTGGGTCCGATGGCGAACAGACTGTTCCCCACGTCCACCAGCCCCTCGGGATTCGTGAACTTCGCCAGGGCGATCTGACCCAGGGTGCGGACCAGCCCGTTGGTGAACGCGCCGGAGATGACGCCGTTCTCACCGATGGAGAAGTTGCTGAGCGTGCCGATGGGCGAGCCGTCCTGGAAGACCGCCGCCAGCTGACTGCTCTGATCAGTCAGCGCGCTGATGGCGTTGGCCCCGTCGTCGAACTGCATCGTCACCGTCAGCGGACTGACCGCGCCGTTGGTGCGGATCAGCGAGAACGCGTCGTTGCTGGTGGAAACCAGACGGCCGCTGGCGTCGAACGTCACCAGGCCGATGCCGAGCACGCGGTCGATGGCGTTGTTGTCCGTCGACTCCGCCAGGAACATCCACGTCGTTCCCTCTCCGGGGGTGGACTGCTGCAGAACCAGCGTCAGGTCCACGGTGAGCGGCGTGCCGAGCGAGTCGTACACGACGAAGCTGGTGCGGACCGATTCGCCGTCCGCACTGCCCGTGCGCGACATGACGAACGGCTGGCTGATGCCGTTGCCGGCATTGGTGGCGACCAGGTCGGCGGTTTCGATGTTCAGATCCTGCGCGGTGCCCTCGTTGCCGGTGACAACGATCTGCCCGTTGGAGAAGGAAATGGAGCCGCCCAGGTCCTGTCCGTTCACCCCGGTGCTGTTGAGGCCGAAGACGCCGTCGAGGAAGTCCATGAAGTCCTGCAGGGTGGCGCCGTAGTCGTCCACGCCGCTTACGGCGGTGGCGGAGAAGGCGAACGACCGCGTCCCCAGATCCTTGCCGCCCTTCTCCACGCCGCGGACCGTGATGACGGTTCCGGCGCCGCCCTCGAGCGCGAGGAACGATCCGCCGGCGCCGTCATCGATGTACAGGTCGTTGCCGGGCACGGTGAGGTCGAAGTTGGCCGTGTTGAGCAGCGTGGTGAGTCCGGCGTCGGTGTAGAAGGCGCGGGTGGTGTGGATCGAGCCGGTGGTGGCGGTCGCGCCCGAGGCGTTCAGATTGCCGTTGAACACCACGTTCCGCGTCGGCTCCGCCACGGTGAGCGTGCCGATGGGAATGTTGAGATTGACCAGGTCGCTGGTGACCACGCGGAACTGGTCATCCACGCCGTAACCCATGACGTTGGACCCGTTGACCGTGACCAGGTCGTTGGCGGCGTTGCGCTGAAAGGCCCCGGCGCGGGTGTAGAACCGTTCGGTTCCGTTGCGCACGATGAAGAAGCCGTCGCCCTCGATGGCCACGTCGCTGGCGACGCCGGTAGCGGAAATCGCCCCGTTGTTGAAGTTGCGCTGCGTGCCGGCGATGCTGGCCCCCAGCCCGACCTGCCCCGGGTTGGCGCCGCCCGTGGTTTCCGCCGGGGCGGTGCCCATCGAGAACGTTCGACTGAAGGTCGGCGCGAACATCATCCGGTTCGCCTTGAACGCGGTGGTGTTGACGTTGGCGATGTTGTTGCCGATCACGTCGAGGCGGCGGGCATTGGCCGACAGCCCCGACAGACCGGTGAAGAGCGCGGTGGTGGATGCCATGAGTCAGATGCTCCCATCCGACGCGGCGCGGGACGGCGCGTCGGGTTGTGGTTCTTCACAGAGCGAATGGTGTGCCGACTCGATCTGCTGACGGATCGAATCGGGCGGCAGACATGCGGGCCCGCGAACGGGCGCCAGTGGCTCCTCGCGGCTCGGCGCAATCACCGCGCCATCCACGCGAATCGTGCGCGTGGACTGCCGGGGCGAGGCCTCCTCAAGCACGCGCCGCGTTGGCACGTCAATCACGAGGTGCCTGCCGTCGAGAACAATCAGCGCCTGCTCGAACCCCGCCGCCGCCGCGGTGTCAGCCGCCTCGCCCAGGCGCTCCTGGTCATCTTCGTTCAGCGGGGCTCCGGACGGCGGAGCGGTCACCGGCATCCCGGAGCGCAGTTCGCCGCGCGACGCCAGCACGAGCAGATCCTCAAACCCGTTCGGCGCGGTCGCCGCCGGTCGCGCCGCGCGTTCCGATGACGACGGCCGCACGGGCGGATCGAGACGACGCAGCAGGTTGGTTGATGCGGCCTTCATTCCGTGACGACTCCTTCGTCAACGGCCCTCGCCCACGAGATCCGGGTCGAGAATGATCTCCACGTGGTCCATCGGCACCGCGTGTCCGCTGTCAAGCTCGAGCAGAATCCGGTCCCCCTCGCGGCTCACCCCCTGTACGAAGCCGGACACACGCTGGAGCGCCTCGTTCAGTCCGCCGATGAACTTGCCCACCATGGCCCCCGCCGAACTGAGCTGATTCTGCGCCACCAGCGTCTCCAGCCGCTGGGTGAGTTTCAGATCGCTCTCGATTGAACGGATGGAGCTCAGCTGCTGCAGCAGCGCGCTGGAATCGTTTGGCGCGAAGGGATCCTGGTTGGACAACTCGGTGAAGATGATCTTCACGAAGTCCTCGGACGTCAGATCCTGGAACCGGCTGGCCCCGGGCGTGCGGGCGACCGAATCGAGCGACGGATTGAACGACAGTTGACTCATGGCGATTGACTCTTGGCTTACTGGTTCCTGGCCGATGGCTGATGATTGTCGGCGGATGGCTGCCTCTGGTCGCGCCGTCCGCGGCTTTCGCCCTGCGAGGCGTCGTGTCGCGGCGATCGTCCGTCATCGGATCGCGCGGGATCGCCGCCCGACCGATGCGACGCCTCGCTCATGCCTGGCGCGGTCGGGCCGGTGACGGTCAGACGCTCGACGTTCAGCCCCTGGCTCTCCAGTGCGCTGCGAAGGGTCGGCATGTGCCTGTGGAGCAGCTGCTGGGCCGCGAGCGACTGGGCGTCGAACCGCGCGCTGACCGATCCGCCGACGATCGACACCTGCACGCGCAAGGCCCCGAGCTCCGGCGGATCAAGCCGCATGGTCATCACGCCGCCGCGATGATGCACCATGGTCTGAAGTCCCCGTACGACCGGCGAGGCGAAGGGATCGGCGGCGACCACGCGACCGTCGGCATTCGCGCCTTCCACGGCGGCCGGAGTGAGCGCCGGGGTCAACCCGCCCACGGCACGCAGCATCCCGGCGGACGCCGCCTCCGTCGCGCCGCTCGACAAGGCGGTGTTCGGCGAACCGTCGCCCCGCGCCAGATCAATGGCCGCGTTGACCAGCACAGCCCGGGTCACGGCGGCGGCATCACGGGCGGGCTCGGAACCCGCGATGACGCCCCCCGTCGCCGCCCCCGGCCGGGGGCTCGCCTCGCGATGCCCGGTCGTGTCGGCCTCACCATCTCCTGACTGGGCGTCCGCCGACGAACTCGCGTTCGTCGGCATGACATCCGTCGCGTGCATAACCATCGCGGCACGAGCGTGAACCTGGTCGCCCGAACCTGCCTGCTCACCACCGGCCCGCGGCGCCGACGGCTGGACCATCATCGCCAAGGGAACCTGATTCTGACTGACCCGATCCGGCGCCGAGCCGGTTTCCGCCCGCGGCCCTGATGGCGTCGGTGTCGGTTCCTCCACCGGAGTCGTCGAGACGGCTGGGGTCGCAGTCACCGCGTGTTCGGATGTGCCGACATGCGTGATCGAAAGGCCCGACTGGACTGACGCGACCGTGCCGCGCGGAACCGACGCCGGCTCACGTCCGACCGTGGCCGCGACCTGATCGGCATCCGCCCCTCGATCTGCCGCGATGGTCGGGGATCCCGACGCCTCGATCTGGACGTTCAATTCAGAGGCCTGCTCAGGCGCCCGCGGCGCGGACGCGGAATCAGGAGGGCGCGACCATGCCGTCTGATCAGACGCGTCCGGCTCGCCGGCGGCGCGAAGGGCTTCGGCGAACGTTGATTCCTCGGGCGACGCTCCCGGTCGATTGTCTCGGGCGGATCGCGTCGGCTCGATGGGTGATCGGCGCGATGCTCCGAAGGAGGGGTCAACCGGAGGTGGCAGCAGCGTCAGCATCGGTCGCGCGTCCCGAGGCGTCGGCGGGAGGAGTTCCGCCGAGCGTCCGGATGCGCTGGAGCAATTCCGTTGCCAGCGGCTGCTCGTCGCCCTTGAAGGCGCGCAGGACCTTGGATGCGGCGAAGGGCTTCATGGCGTTGAGATACGCCACGGCGTCGTCGATTTGCCCGCCGCGCATCAGCTCCACCAGCGTGTCGCGCGCCTGGGTGGCGGGAATGGTCTCCAGCAGCCGCACCACGCGCTGAAACTGCTCATCCTGACCCTTCGATTGCTCAATCTTGCGCGATCGCTCCCACGCGGCGCGCTCCTGTTCGAAGGCGACCCGCTCGGAGGCAAGCGCCTGCTGGGCGTCCCGGATCTGGGCCCGAAGGTGCTCGATCTCCGCCGCCAGCCCCTGCTGACGATCGCGCTCCGCCAGAGCGGCGCGCGCCTGACGCTGCACCAGCGCGTCCGCGGGCGGATCGGGGTTCTGCTCGCGCTCGCGCCGAACCTGCTCGGCCTCCAGACGCTTCTGCTCCGCCTGCTCCGCGTCCAGACGCGCCCGCTCCTGCGCGGCGGTGGTGGACAACATGGCCCGAATCGCCAGCAGCCGCTGGGGCGTCAGGCGATCGGTCCCCAGGAGCCACCCGGCCAGCAGCAGGAGCGCCAGCATATTCACCACGCACAGAATCCCCAGCGCTCTCATCAGCGACTTCATGGTTCACGCTCCTTGCCGACCGCGGAGGACCGCTCGGGGCAGGCCGCCAGGTCATCCAGCACCACCTGCTCGCTCCACCGGTGCTCGGCCCGCCACTCGGCCAGCCGCTTTTCACGGAGGAGTTCGATGGCCCGGCGGTCGCGCCGTCGTTCCGTCAGCACGGTGCGTGCCTGCTCGAGCCGACGATGCACGCCCGCCAGTTGCAGAACGATCTGATTCGTCCTTTTCATCAGGTGCAGTGAGTGCTGCGCCTGACCTCGAACCGTCCGCAGATCCACCGGGCCGATCAGCAGGTCGCGGGCGGACTGGCGGCCTGACTCCATCCGCTGCTGATGGTCGCGCAGGGCGGACTCCAGATCCCGCCGCTGTCGCTCAAGGTCCGCCACGGCGCGCTGCGCGGTCTCCTCGTCGCGGCGCCGAAGCCGCAGCAGGGGATCGAGCGGAAACCTGAATCGCCTGACCATGATCTACCTCATCGTCCACGTCGGGCGGCTCCGTTGACCGAAGCGGGCTGGGCCGATGCGGCGACTCCGGACGCACCGGTCGCGGGCCTCGACAGCAACTGCTCGGCGGCGCCGCACAGTTCGATCATGGTTCGGCAGGTGGCGGGGTAGTCCGCCCGCTCCTCCACCCCCTGCCGCAGGAATTGCAGCAACCGGGGGCGCAGGGCGATCGCCGCGTCGCATTCAGCGTTCGATCCCCGCGCATAGGCGCCGATGGTGATGAGCTCCTCGTTCTCGGCGTAGGCCGACAGCAGGCGAAGCAGGGTGCGCCGTGATTCGACGTGATGCCGGTCGCACACGTCCGTCGCCAGACGGGAGATGGACGAGAGCAGATCGATCGGGGGAAAGTGCCCCTGCGAGGCGAGCCGCCTCGACAGCACCATGTGCCCGTCCAGCACGCCCCGCACCGTGTCCGAGACCGGTTCGTCGAGATCATCGCCTTCCACCAGGACGGCGTAGAAGCCGGTGATCGACCCGCCGCCCTCCACCGCCCCGGCCCGCTCCAGCAGAACCGGCAGCGAGGCGAAGACGGACGGAGTGAACCCGCGCGTCGCGGGCGGCTCACCCACGGTCAACCCGATCTGGCGCTGCGCCTGCGCAAAGCGCGTCACCGAGTCCATCATCAGGAGCACGTGACGCCCCTCGTCGCGGAAGTGCTCGGCGATCGTGGAGGCGGTCAAGGCGGCCCGCACGCGCATGAGAGGGGACTCGTCCCCCGTCGCCACCACCACCACCGAACGGATCAGCCCCCGCGGTCCCAGCGATTCCTCGATGAACTCGCGCACCTCGCGCCCGCGCTCGCCGATCAGGGCGATCACGTTCACGTCGGCGGTCGATCCGCGGGCGATCTGCCCCATCAGGGTTGATTTGCCCACACCCGCCGCCGAGAAGATGCCCATGCGCTGGCCGCGACCGATGGTGAGGAATCCATCCACGGCCCGAAGCCCCGTGGGCAGCGGATCGCGGATTCTTGATCGACGCATCGCCTGCGTGGCGCGCGGCTGCAGGGGACGGAGCATCAGGTCCAGCAGGGGCGGCCCGTGGTCGATGGGCCGCGCGAACCCGTCGAGAACACGCCCCAGCATGGCGTCGCCCACCCCCACCGTCTGGGCGGACTGCTCGCCGATCACGCGCATGCCCGGCGCGATGCCGGTGCTGTGTCCGAACAGCATGACGATGCATCGAGCACCGTCGAACCCCACCACCTCACCACGAAGGGCTTCGTGAGCCGCCTCGTGCATGCACCTGCCCGGCGACTCGAAACGCACCAGCGCGCCCACCGGCAGGGGAAGATCGTCCACCAGGATCGTCAACCCCCGCACCGCAGCCACCGTGCCGCACAGCTCACGCGGCTGGATGGAGTCCAGCGTGTCGATGGCCGCGGACAACAGGGTCATTCGGACGACTCCGCTTCGCCCGACGCGCCGTCCGGGTCATCCGCGCCGCGCGGCAGGAGCGCGTCGATGATCCGCTCGATCTGGCGTTCAATGGTGGCGTCCACCCGGCCCCGATCGGTGCCCAGCACGCATCCGCCTCGTTCCATGGCCTGATCCGTCTCCAGGTTCAGGTGGACCGTTTCACCGATTCGCCTCTGCAGCCCAGGCAGCGCGGCCTCGACCAGGGGTCGATCGTCGGGATGCACCGTGATCCGGACGCGCGAGGGCTGCATCAGCAGGTCAAGCGTGGTCGCCACCTGATCGACAACGATCGTCGGGTCAAGCTTCACGGTCCGATGCACCACGCGCTCGGCAAAGCGGCAGGCGAACCGCAGAACATCCTCGCGGGCCTCGAGCATCCAGCGGCCGCGCTCCGCCTCCCAGCGCTCGACGGCGGCGCCCCAGCGTTCGAGCAGGGCGGCCAGCTGCTCTCGCTGCTCCGCGTAGGCCCGCTCGCGGCCTGCTGCTTCACCCGTGGCGTGTCCCTCGTGCAACCCGCGGGCCAGCCCCTCGGCGTGTCCCTTGCCGGCGGCCTCGCGTTTGATCCGATCCGCCTCGGCCCGGGCCATGGCCAGGATCTGATCCGCCTCGCTTCGCGCCTGCGCCAGGATGCGCTCCCCCTGTCGGCGCAGATCGCCCAGATCGAGCACCACCGCGCTGCGCAGCAGGTCATCCGTCTGTATGCTCTTGACGACAGTCATGGGTTCGGCGCTCACCGCATCGGGTTACACGATCAGATCCTTCTCGCCGCCGCGCCCGGCGATGATGATGTCGCCGGAATCCTCGAGCCGGCGCACGATGTCCACGATGCGCTGCTGCGCCGCCTCCACGTCGCTCACGCGGACGGGGCCCATGTACTCCATTTCCTCGCGGATCAGGTCCGCCGCGCGGGATGACATGTTGGCGAACACCTTCTGCCTGAGCTCCTCGCTCGCCGTCTTGAGGGCCAGGGCCAGTTCGTCGTTGTCCACCTCCTTGAGGACGGTCTGGATGCCCTTGTCGTTGACCATCAGGATGTCCTCGAAGACGAACATCAGGCGGCGGATCTCCTCCACCAGTTCCGGATCCTCCGTTTCGATGCCCTCCATGATGGACTTCTCGGTGGCGCGGTCGCAGAGGTTGAGCACCTCGGCCACGGTGGGGATGCCCCCCACCTTGTCCGAGGCCTGGCCCAGCATGCTGGCGAGCCGCGACTCCAGCCCGCCTTCCACCTCGCGGATGATCTCGGGGTTGGCCCGCTCCATGTTGGCGATGCGGCGCACCACCTCGATCTGCTTCTGCGACGGAAGCCCGCCGAGGATCTCCGCCGCCCGGTGATGCGGCAGGTAGCTCACGATGAGCGCGATGGTCTGAGGGTGTTCGTCCTGGATGAACGTGAGCAGGTTCTCGCTTTCCGCCTTCTGGAGAAACGAGAAGGGCGTCTTCTGCACCTGGCGCTGAATCTGCGAGATGACCTTTTCGGCGGTCTTGGGGTCGAGCGACTTCTGCAGCAGCGACTTGGCGTATTCCAACCCGCCCATCTGCGCGTGCTGCTGTGCCAGCCGGATCGAATAGAACTCCTCCACGACCTCGGAGCAGACCTGGGCGGGAACCTCGCCCAGCGAGGCCAGGGCGCGCGTGACGTCCTCGACGAACGGCGTGGGCAGGTTGCGCAGCATCGAACTGGCCACGTCCGGGTCGAGGTTGACGAGCAGGATCGCCGCCTTGACGATGCCGTCGAGATCCTTGGCGCTCTTGATGGATGCTGATGCCGATGCCGACATGTCCTGGGCGTCCTCTTCCTTCGCTCAGCCCACTTCCGACGTGGCCCACCGCTGGAACATGGCGGCGGCCTCCTCGGGCCTCGCCTTCACCGCCTCGTTGATCTGCTTGAGCAGTTCCTGCATGCGAAGGGTGGCCTCGTCGAGTTCAAGCCCTTCGAGCACCGCCTCGCCCTCCTCCGCCTCGCCGACCACGTCCACGCCTTCGCCGCCCAGCGACGGCAGGATGCCCGCCGTCTCCGCCGGACTGGGCAGCGGCTCGCGCACGTTGGCGCGACGGACCATCAGGAACATCATGATGACGCTGAGCACCGCCAGGGCGCCGAGCACGAGGTTCTTGACCATGCCTCCGCCGCCCTCGAGCAGGTTGGACACCGTGGCCACCCCCAGCGGCGTGGGGACGCCGCCGGTCAGCGTGATGTCGAAGTCGTGAATCATGCTCACGCGCACCGTGCCGGCGATGGCTCCCGTCAGCCCGTCCGTACGAATGAGGAGCGACAGATCTTCCTCCCAGCGCTTCGTCTGATCATCGACTACCTGGGCCAGAGCCGCCGCGTCGGGCGCGGCGTCTGGGGTCGCCTGGCCATCCTGCCAGATCTTCACGAAGTACGACTTGGGGATGCCCACCAGGGCATTGACGAGCAGCGGGTAGCCAGTGGCGTCCTGGATGATCTCGTGCGCGCCGCCGAACTGCGGGTCGGTCCGTTCCTTGGACACCGACTCGGTGGTCTGCGAGCCGCGCGACATGCCCCGGATGCTCGCGCCCGTGTTGGGCGCCATGCCGGCCTCACCGGACGGCGAAGCGCCAATCGAGGTGAAGTCGCGCGTTTCGGATGACACCACGCCGACGCGGGGCTCATCCACGGTGCGCACGTTGCGCGTCTCGCGCGTGTTCTTGACCACCGCGTTGACCGTCACCACCGAGCCGGGCACGCGGCTCAGCGCCGACTCGATGGTGCGCTGGAAGTGCTGCTCAATGCGGTTCTTCTGCTCGAGGTACTGCCCGCCGGCGGCCACGTCATCGGGCCGCGGCTTGAAGGCCCGCGCCGCTCCCGTATCCACCACCGTCACGCTCTCGGGCTTGAGCCCGGCGTGCGACGCCGCCACCATGCGTCCGATGGCGTCGGCCTGCTCCTGCGTCAGGGCGCCGCTCTTCATGCGCACACTGACCGACGCGGTGGGCTGGATGCTGGCCCGCCCGATGCCGGGGGCTCCCGCCGGTTCGCCGATGACCACCGTGGCCCCCGCCACGTCCTGCCTGGCGCTGATCATCGCCGCCAATACGTTCTGCTTGGCGGTCAGCCACATCTGGCGCGCCTGGTCGCGGCTGAGGAAGGGGTTGGACTGCTTGTCGATGAGTGCGTTGAAGTCGATCTCGCCCGCCCCCACGATGCCGCGCTCATTGAGCCGCCCCACCACCTCGTACTGCTTTCCTGCCGGCACGTAGATGTCGTTGCCGCGATCCTCGTGAGGAATCGCCGATGACTCGAGATACCGGATGGCCGCCGCCCGCACGTCGGCCGTGCTGGGCAGCCCCAGCGGCATCATGTCGCTGCGACCGGCGTACTGCGACACCAGCAGCAGGGCCATCACGAGAATGACCATCATCGAACCGATGAGCAGCCGCGCATTGACGGAGAGACGCCCCAGGTGCTGCCGAATCTGCGTGATCGCCCGCTCAATCGCCTGCATCGGCCGGCCTCCATGCCCTGCCTGTTGGTCCTGATTCGCTCACCCCCGGCCCGGGTCCTCCTGACCGCAAGACCGTGGAGTGCTTTGACATCACACCCGGATCTGCTTCACTTCCTCGTAGGCGTCCATCACCTTGTTGCGCACCTGCAGCAGCATGCGGAAGGCCACATCGGCCTTCTGGGTGGCGATGAGCACGCTTTCAAGATCGTCGCGCCGCCCCGTCACGAGGTCATCGATGGCCTGATCCGCCGTCTTCTGCATCTCATCCACCCGGCGGAGTTCGTCCAGCAGGGCGTCCTTGAAGTTCGGCCCCTGCTCCGCGGCGCTGCGCCCCGGCGCCCCCAGGCCGCGCGGCAGCCCGGTATGCCCAGCATGACTGATGATTCCCAGCGGATCGGTCACGATGAATCTCCACGATCATCGCGCTTACGCGATGACCTCCAGCGCTGCGTTGATCATCGACTTGGTGGCCTCGATCGCCGCAATGTTCGCCTCGTAGGATCGCGAGGCCTCCATGGCGTTCACCATCTCCTTGACGGGATCGACGTTCGGATACCCCACGTAGCCGTCGGCATTGGCGAACCGCGAGTCCGGCTCGTAGCGGAAGAGCAGCGTGTCATCCGTGACGATGTCGGCCACGTGGACGCCCTCCGCCCGGCCCGACGCCGGGTCGCCTGACGCGAGCAGCGCGATGCGCCGCTGATACGGCGCGTACTGGCCCTGGGCGTTGACCAGCACCTCGCGGTTGGCGATGTTGGCGGAGATGACGTTCAACCGCGTCCGCTGCGCCACCAGCGCGGAAGTGGAGATGTCAAGCGAGCCGTACATGCCTCATGCTCCTGTCAGCCCACCGTTTCTCACAGCCGCTCGCGGATGGCCGCGTTCAGGACACCCACCCGGCTGCGCAGAAGTTGCGCCGCCTGCCGGAAGACCATGAAGTTCTCAACCATGTCCTGCATCATCCGCTCCACATCGCGATCATTGCCGTCGTGAAAGAGCACGCCTTCTCCGCTGGGCGTGGGGCTCAACTCGATGCGGTCGCGCAGAAACTGCACCTGATCGGTGTCGGCGGGAGACAGATCGCCGCAACCGCCTCGAGCCGCCCGGCGCTCATCCGCCGCCTGTCGCAGCGACGCCTGAAAATCGGCCACCGACACATCCGCGGGGCGGAACCCCGGCGTGGAGAGATTGGCGATGTTGTTGGCGATCACCCGGTGCCGCGCCCCGGCGAACTGCATCAGACGCTCCAGCGTCGGCAGCGACCCGGCATTGGTGACTCCATTGATCATCGGATAACCTCCAGCAAACGGCGGGCCAGCGTGGTCGGCGGACACCGGAGTCGGACGGCAGGCCCCTGGAAATCGAATCTCGTCTGCTCTGCGTCCTCGTCTCGCGCAATGTCCGCGCTACAGCGCTTCCGAAACCAGGTTCAGCTCCTTCCACCGCTTCAGTTTCAGCCCCAGGGTACGGACGCCGATGCCCAGCGCCTTGGCGCTGCGCTGACGATGGCCTTCGTTCTGCTCCAGCGTGGCCACGATCACCTCGCGCTCGATGCGCTCCAGCGTCAGCTCGCCGTCGCACACGAGCTGATGCGCCAGCGACTCGATGCGGCTGGTTCCGCCGCCGTCGCCGGGCAGCGGCTTGGCCTCGATGGCGCTCCGTGACAGCGGCGCCGCCATCGGGGTCACGCCCGTGCCGGCACCATCGCGTCTCGGACCCGCCAGCCAGGGCATGACGAGTTCGGGCGCAATCGTGTCGCCCGATGTCAGCACGGCGGCCCGCTCACAGATGTTCTGAAGCTCGCGCACGTTGCCGGGCCAGTCGTACTGCTGGAACAGGTGAATCACCGAGTCGGGCACGCGCTTGGGGCGCCTTCCCTCGCGCGTCGCCACCAGGCCCAGGAAGTGCGCCGCCAGCTCGGGCACGTCCTCCAGCCGGTCGCGCAGCGCCGGCATCTCCACGGGCAGCACGTTGAGCCGGAAGAACAGGTCGTCACGGAAGCCGCCTCGGCGGACCTCCTCAGGCAGACACCGGTTGGAGGTGGCGATCAGCCGCACGTCCACGCTCTTGCTCGTGCTGGAGCCGACGCGCTCGAAGGACCGTTCCTGCAGCACGCGCAGCAGCTTGGCCTGGATTGATGGCGAGATTTCGCTGATTTCATCGAGCAGCAGGGTGCCGCCGTCCGCCAGCTCGAAGCGGCCTTTGCGCAGCTTGTCCGCGCCCGTGAAGGCCCCCTTCTCATGGCCGAACAGTTCGGATTCCAGCAGCGAAGTCGAGAGCGCGGCGCAGTTGATCGCCAGGAACGGCTGATCCGCACGCGGGCTGTGCTGGTGAATCCAGTTGGCCGCCACTTCCTTGCCGGTGCCCGACTCGCCCGTGATCAGCACCGTGCCGTGGCTGTCGGCGATCATCGCCAGCCGCTCGCGCAGGGCGGCCATGCGGGCGCCGCTGCCGATCATCACCGCCGACGACGGTTCATCGCGCCCCGATCCCCTGGCGGCGACGCGCAGGATCTGGTTTTCACGGACCAGACGGCCGTGCTCCACGGCCCGGTCCACCGCCACCACCAGTTCATCCCCGCTGAAGGGCTTGGTGAGGTAGTCGAACGCCCCGCGCTTCATGGCCTGCACCGCCGTCTCCACCGTGCCGTAGGCGGTCATGAACACCACCGGCAGATGCTCGTCCTGGGCGCGGATCTGCTCCAGCAGATCGAGCCCGTTCATCTCCGGCATCTGCAGATCGGTCACGACCACGTCGGGCGACTTCTCGGCGATCTTCGCCAGGGCGGCCCTGGCGCCCGGCGCCACGACCACGGAGTGGCCCTTGCGCGCCAGGATCGACGCCACGCTGTCGCGCATCAGTTCCTTGTCGTCCACGATGAGAATGCGACTCATGAGATCCGCTCCGTGTTGATTCGACGCCGAATGACCGCGTCGAGCGATTGCTGATCAACTTCGATGCCCGGCGTGCCCTCGCGCACCGCGCCGCGACGCTCGCCCGCCCCCCCGACGGGCGGTCGAGGCGGAAGCCGCAGTTCGACGCGCGCTCCGCCCTCGCGCCGGTTTGAAACCGCCACCTCTCCGCCGTGCGCATCCACGATGCGATGCACGATCGCCAAGCCCAGTCCCGTGCCCGCGGCGCGCGTGGTGAAGAACGGGTTGAACATGCGCCGCATCACGTCGGGGGTCACGCCCGGCCCGTTGTCATCCACCGCCAGCACGATGCGCTCCGCCCGTCGCCCATCCGGCGTGCGGGGTCGCTCGCGGCGGGCTTCCAGCCGCAGGCGCCGACGCTCCACGGGCGTCTCCGCCATGGCTTCCACGCCGTTGCGGATCAGGTTGCCCAGCGCCTGCTCCAGCAGTCCGGCGTCGGCCACCAGCGAGAGCCCGCCGCACGGCGCGACGTCCAACCGCGCCCCATGGGCCGCCAGCAGTCCGCGACAGCATTCGCCGGCGCGGGCGAGCAGTTCATCCGCGTCCAGCGGCCGCGGCCTCACCCGCGTGTCGCGCGAGAACGAAAGAACGTCGCGCACGATGCCATCCAGACGATCCACCGCGCGGTCGATGCGCCGGCAGCACGACGCCTGCTCGGGTCGATCGCGCAGCTCGTCGCTCAAGACCTGAGCGTCCAGCCGGATCGACGCCAGCGGATTGCGGATCTCGTGCGCGATGCCCGCCGCCATCTCTCCCAGGGCGGCCAGCGCGCGCGATCGACGCAGCTGTTCGTTGGCCTCGGCCAGCTCGCGCTGCAGATCGGCCACCTGACGGCGCAGCTGCTCGTGCGTCTGCTGCAGCCGCTGCGTCACGGCGTTGACGTGCGACAGCAGCTCGCCGATATCGCTGACGTCAAGCGACGTGCCGCGATCCGGAATGTTCAGCGTCCGCGTCACAGCGTGCGTCATCCCTTTCGATCCGTGAATCTCGGCGTCTCGATGGAGGTCGGGCCCGTCGTGACTCGTCCCGCATAGGCCGTCACCGCCGCCTGCGCCGTACGATTCGTGGCCAGCTCCCCCTCGATCTCGCGCAGTCGCCGCTCAAGCCGGCGCTGATCGGCCTGATCCGACTCGATGACGCGGGCGAGCAGCGATTCAATCTCGTCGATCAGTCCAACCACCTGCTCCGTCGGCGGTGCGCCGGCTCCACCGAGCTGCCCGGCGCCGGGGCGACGGCGGACCGCTCCAAACGCATGGACGACCGAACCAAGCCCACGCACGGGATCGGCCAGCCGGTCCACCGCGTCCTGCCGCTCCGACAGCAGATCAAGGAGCGGCTGGGACTCATCGCCCTCCACCAGGTCGCGCTGACGGGATGCCAGTTCCGCCAGATGTCGGAGCGTGGCGGCGACTTCCTCCAGCCGCACGGACAGCAAGTCGTCATCCGACGGCGCTCCGGCCGACGCCGCCTCGCGATCCGGCCGCTTGGGCTCAATGAATGAAGCGCCGTCGTTCATGGCTCGTTGACTCCTGCGCGTCGCGCCCCGCCGGGCGGGACCAGTTCCAGCCACGACCGCCACGCCGCTTCATCCAGCACGGCCTCGTCGCCAGCCAGGACGCTCTCAGGCATCTGCTCCAGTTTGTGCAGCACGCGGTTGTGAGCGGCGAGCGCCCTCACCCGGTCGCCCAGCCGCATGTACGCATTGACGATCTGAATCAGCGCGGTCACCGATGACGGGTGATCCGCGTAGCGCTGCGCCGCCCGGTCGTACAACTCGATGGCCCGCTGGTAGTCGTCCAGTTCGTAGGCGCAGTCGGCCACGTAGAGATGCGCCAGTCGCAGCTGGACGCGCCCGGTCTCACCCAGGCGGGGCGCGCCGACCGCCTCGGATGACTCGATCACCTGCTCAAACAACTGAGCGGCCCGGGCGAGATGTTCGCGCCGCATCACGGTGCGCGAGGCAAGCGCCCCCGCGGCGACGGCATCCGCACTCCGCTCACCGCCCGCCTGACCCGTTGATGCGGTTTCCGCCAGGCGCCGCGCCCCAAGCCGGTAGCTGTCGGCCAGCCGGAATCGAACCTCCGCCAGCCGGGCGCCTTCACCGGCGTATCCCACGGCCTTTTCCAGCATTTCAATGGCCCGCGCGTACTCGCCGGTCTCGTGATACAGCGCACCCAAAGCCGCCAGTGCGTCCTGATAGTCCGACGCCGCCGGTCGAAGCGGTTCACCTCCGGAGATCACGCGCAGCAACTGCTGCTCCGCCAGCGACGGCGTGCCCAGTCCCACGTAGCACGCCGCCAGAGGCACATGGCTGCGCGCCGCCACCAGCGACGTCGGGTTGGACCGGATGATTTCCTCGTACAGCGCCGCCGCGCCGCGAAGATCACCCACGGCCTGGCGGCATCGCGCCAGACGCCAGGTTGCGTCCAGCCAGCGAGGATCCTCCTCCGACCGCGAACGGACAAACGTTTCGAACTGGCGGATCGCCTCCTCATGGTGCCCCGCCAGATCAAAGCAGTCCGCCGCCTGCCAGATGGATTCCGCCCAGGCGGCCTCCTGAGTCGGCGAGGCGTGCAGATGCTTGGCCCGCGCCAGAAAAGCCTGGGCCGCCCGGCGGTACGTCTTGCCCGCTTCGATCCGCGCCGACTGGTCGATCACTTCTCCGGCTTCGTCCATCGACCTCGCCATCCAGCCATCCGCCAGCACGCGGTTGGTGGAGGCGAGGCGGCGAAGCACCGGCTCGGGCACACGATCCGCCGCGAAGAACGCCGAAGCAATCTCAATGTACGCCAGCGCCACGTCAAACTGCCGAGTCGCCAGCGCCGCATCATGACGATCGTTGAGACGCTCAGCCGCAACGTCGACCGTGATGCCCCATCCGAACGATCGCTTCGACATGCCCTCGGCCAGCCGCCGGTAGGCCTGCTGGGCTTCTTCGTGCCGGCCCAGCACGCCGAGCATGTCGGCGCGGCCGAGCATCGCCGCCGCCCAGGCGTCTCCCGCGGGATCGATCTCAGCCGCCTCGGTGAACGACTCCAGGGCTTCCTCGTGCGCTCCGCGCGCGACACGGATGCGGCCCAAGGTCACCAGGGCGCCCATCCGCGCGGGATCGCTCGCATTCAGCACCGCCAGCGACTGCGCCACCTGGGATTCCGCGAAGTCCGTGTCGCCCAGTTCAAGATAACCGCGGGCGAGGGTGGCGAACACCTCCCCCAACGGAACGGCTTCCGCCTCAATCTGCGATTCGGCCCGGCGAAGGTCCACCTGCAGGCGATCCATGGCCTGGCGGGCAAGCCCATGCTCCAGCCGCAGCTCCGCCTGGCGAACGATCGCCCACACGATATCCGCGGCGCCGGTCGCCCCGGCCCGATACGTATGCAGCGCCTGAATCTGCTCCTCAAGGCCCAGCCCGGGTCGATCCAGCGCGGCTTTGGCCAACAGGCGCAGCACGCGGACTCGCACGCCATCACGTTCGGCCTCGTGGTCCGAGGAGGAGATCCCCTCACCAAGCAAGGACAGTCTCCGCCGCGCCCCGGCGAGGTCGCCCAAAGTCACGAGGGCGACGCTCCATCGTTCCACCTGCACCGGAGTGAACGACCACTTCAGGGCTTCGGCCTCTTCGTACCGTTCGTGAAGCAGCTGGCAATCATCGCGTGACACCACGCCCCGCTGCTGCGCCGCCAGCCAGATGAGATCGCCCGCCAAGGCCTTCGCCCATGCCTGCTGCGGCCCGGTCGCCTCGTGAAGATGGGGCAGCACCATGTCGCGCAGCTGCTGAGCCGCCATGTCGAGCCGGCCTTCCGCCGCGAGCGAGGAAACCTGACCCAGCGCGCCGTCGAAGTCGTGTCCCGGCGCCCGGCTCCTGGCGTGGAGCACCGCGCCCACGATCACCGCCACGCTCGCCAGCGCCACCGGCACCTGCCACAACATCGACCAAGGCGGAACGGATGATGGCCGCGCCGTCGATTCCGTGGAAGGCGCGTCCGTCGCGGCGACAACCTGGTGCTGACCGATCGTCAACGAGATCCTCTCTTCCGACCGAACCATGCCAGCGGTCCGGGCGTGCGATCAGCGCAGGCGACTCCTTCGCCTGGCCTACGGCTATCGGCAGCCGTGGTCTGTCATCTGCAGATTCAGCCGGTCTCGCGCAATTCCGGCGCGTCCTCCACCACCACGGTGCCCGCCACGATGTCGCCTAACTGCTGGCGGTAGGCGTTGAGCAGCACCAGGATCATCAGAGGGGGCAGCAGCAGCACCACGGCCTTGACCAGGTTGCGAACGAAGAGGCGCCCCGCACCCGCCCGCTCCCCCGTCACCCGCGTCACCCGCAGGCCGAGCAGCGCCTTGCCGATGGTTCGCCCCCAGAGCGCCTCGGACACAACCGAGTGCGTCGTGAGCATCGCCGCAGTCAGGATCAGCGGCCACGCCTCGGCGGCGGTCGGCGCCCACAGTGGAAAGTTGCCCAGCGTCGTCACGCCCGACCCGGTCAGCAGCATCGCCAGCGCCAGACAGGGCGCCGTATCCAACGCCAAGGCCGCCGCGCGGCGGGTCAGGTCCGCGGGGCGCGACCCCTCCGGCAGTCGGCACTCGCCCGGTGCAGCGGGACGAACCAGAATCACCACCAGCATGGTCGCCGTCAGCGCCGTCAGCAGGATCGGCAGATACACGCGCCCGGCGGCGGAGAGCGGCTGCACCGCCATCGGACGCGGCTCGCCGACCGTCCCCAGCAGCGAGTCAATCACGCGCAGGACGATCTGGTCGCCCGTTCGCCGCTCGATGGCCAGCAACCCCTGGCGCGTGCCGACCACAAGTCGCTTGGAATGAGGCGGCGGAAGAGTGACAAGCGGAAGCCACTCGCAGAACAGACCCGCAGCCGCGGGTTGGTCGCCGATGATCGAACGCCGTTCGCCGGAGCCGCCCGCCGACTCCTGTCCCCCCGTCCCGGACGACAGTTGGCCGCTGGATGCCGGTTCCTGCCGGAGCGTGCGGATCAGTCCCAGGCGGACCTCATCCCGCGTGGGCGACCCCTCGCCCGTCAGCAGGCCAAGAACGGCGCGCCCGCGCGATGTCGCCAGCACCGCGGGAACCCCCATGCCTCCGACTCCCGCCCCGCGGAGCAACTCGGCGTCGGTCGCGTCGCCATCCGTCAGACGCCCCACCCTCCAGCGACCTTCGCCTTCATGGATCATCAGCACCATCGGCAGGCCCCTCTCGCCGGGGTTGCCTCCGACGGACTCACCCGCGACGCTGAGAACGGCGACGATGGCCGGCGAGCGGTCATGCGTCCCGGTGGCGACCGAGGTCAGCAGCGCGAGGCGGGCCTGGCGCATGATGTCGGGAAGCGGCTCGGAAACCCACGCGGTTCCCCTCAGGATGAGCAGCCGCGGCTCACCGATGTCCTCGCTCGCGCCCCCGACGTGGTCTCCAGGGCCGCGGCGGCGGGGCATGAGCAGAACGGCCAAGCCCTCGTCCGTGGACGCCGCCCCGGCCAGCATGCCGGATGGCGGCAGTTGCGGCAGCGGAGCCAGCGCGCCTTCCGGTTCGTAGAAGTACCACCCGGTGGCGGGATTGCGCCGGGCGTGAATGGTGTAGACCTCGCGCCGGGGCGTGGCGTCCCGGGGATTGGGATCGAAGATGATCCACGCCTGATCCCCCGCGGCGGCCATGGCCGAGGGCGACTCCACCAGCGTCATCGGCGAGCGGTAGTACGCCCCGCCCATGTCAACCGCGTGGTGATACAGCCGCACGCGTCCCGTAGCGCCCGGTTCGACGGTGGCGAACCAGACGTGATCCTCCGAGGCCGCGCCGACGATATCCCCCGCGCTGGCCTGGAACGCAAGCATCAGCATCAGGATGGCGGGAAGGAAGCGTGTCATCGGGAAAGGCGGTTGGTTGCTGATGGCCGGTGAGCGACTGTCGGACCTGACCGCTGACCTGTGCATGATGATTTCTGAACCCGGCATTGTCCCCCACCAAAGACCGGCCGCCACCGCCCCTGCGGCACGTGAGCGTCCCGACGCGGCTCACTCGACCCGTCGGTGCGGCGCGAGCATGCGGACCAATTGCTCGACGTCGAAGGCGTTGTGGAAGGCCCGCTCGTTGATGCGCGTGGTCGGCTCGCCCAGCGCCACGGTGGCCTCGCCATCGTGCCGCACGTCAGTCAGCCGGATGCGCATGGGGATGCGCGGGAAAAGCCCCGGCGGCAGACCATCCACCGCCAACGACTCGTAATCGCGCAGCTCGCCGGCGCAGATGACCCGGGAACCGTCCAAACCCTCGACCCGCTTCGGAAGCAGCGTGGCGCGGTCGAAGTAGAGCCGGACCGCACCTCCCTGACCGACCGTCTCGACCAGCCAGGCATCATGCCCCTCGTGATAACCGACCGCGGCCTCGTCCGGCAGCGCCGTCATGCCAAGCAGGTCGATCAGCCGCAGCGGGTGGATCGCGCCGGGCACGTCCGCCGGCGCTGCGCCGGCATCCCGACCGAGGTAAAGCACGCGATCATCCTTGTTGAGCAGATCGAAGAGCCAGTACCCCCCTTGATCCGCGCCGAACCAGAGGAAGGTCTCGCCCAGCTTGTGGACCTGGAGTGAAAGCCGGTCAGGCAGCCGGAGAAACAACCGGATGTCCCCCTGCTCGAAGTGGGAACCCCCCCGCTCGTCGCGCCAGCGCAGTTCGATGACTCCGGAGGTCCGCACCGTGGGAATACGCGCGATGCGCTGGTTGTGCTGCTCGCGCAGCACGGCGTAGTCGATGGGCGGCGGGGGCGGCGGAGCGCTCCCGTTCGGCCCCGGGGCGTGCTGGCAGCCGGTCGCCAGCGCCAGGACCGCCAACGCCGTGCCTGCCCGCCGGAACATGGCGCGTCCTGATCGTCTCATTCAAGGTCGCCGCTGAGAATCTCGCTGAGCTGATCGGAGACGGCGCGAACGTCCTCGTCGGAGAGCCGCGGATCGACCAGCGTGACCACGTCGCCCTCCGCGGCGCCTTTCCACTGCAGCGTCCAGGTCTCCACCCCGCGGCTCTCGTCGCGTCCGATGAACCTGAGCAACCGCTTGCGCATCAGGACCAGTCCGAGCACGAAGCGGAAGGCCTGACGCTGGGGACGATCGTCGTCCGCCAGCCGCTCGAACAGGTTGCGCAGCATCTCATCGTCCACGAAGACGCGCTTCTTCTCGTTGGGGTGCGGGGCCGTGGTCTTCCAGAAGCTGAACAAGCGCTCGGGGCGTGAGCCGGCGGACCACGCCTCCACGGAAAAATCCAGCCGCTCGAACCCGTCATCCGCGGCGCGTTCGCACAGCGCGGCGATGCACGGCTCGCCCGGCGACAGATCGCGCCCCGTGGCGGCGCACTTGCCGGAGGACCGCGCGATCTCAAAGGAGGTCGAGGAATGCAGCATGGTTCATCGTAGCCCCGACGGAAGACAGCATGAGCAATCGATCCGGCATCGAGGGGGCGCGACGTTCCGCTTCGCGAGTTCGGCGGCACGGACGAGGCACGCGGCTCACCTCGGATGCTCTACGACGTCCCCCCTCCGGGATCGATGGGCAGCGGGTCGGGTCGCTCGCCCTTGAGCCAGGCGTTGACGGCGGGCATCACCACGTCGGTCAGCATGATCTTGCCGCACGCCGCCAGAGGAATCGCCAGCAGCATGCCGTACACCCCCAGCAGTGAGCCGCCGGCCAGCACGGCCACGATCACGGTGACGGGATCGAGATTCGTCGCCTTTCCGGCGATCTTGGGCGTGAGGATGTAGGTTTCGACAAGTTGCACGAAGCCATAGACCGCGCTGGGCCAGAGAATCACCCACACCCACCACGCGCCGGCGCGGTCGGCGTCGCCGAGCCGCTCGAAGAAGAGAAGCAGGATCGCCAGCGGCAGACCGATGCCGCTGAGGTAGGGAACGAGGAACATGACGCCCACCGCCAGCCCCAGCACGAAGCCGTAGGGCACGCCCGCCGCCCACCAGCCGATCGCCAGCAGCACGCCGCAGATGGCGCAGATGGTGATGCGCCCGCGCACGAATCCCGCCACCACGCGGTCCATCTTGCCCACCAGGGTGACCACGCGGTGGCGATGCCTCACGGGAATCAGCGTGTGGCCGAAGCGCATGATCGACGGGTAGCCGACGCTGAAGAAGAAGAAGTAGAACGGAATGAGAAAGAGGAGCAGGAGCACCTGGGCGGCCCGACCGAACAGGGTGGTGATGGCGCTCCAGCCGGTGCCCATCATGCCGCCCGCGGCGGATGACTCGCGCCTGGCTCGATCGGCCAGGGCGCGGTGGGCCTCCTCGGCGGCGATTCGACGCGCTTCCTCGCGCGTCAGCGGCGGCTCGTCGGAGATGGGTGCGTCGGCGTCAGCCGCGCCTTCTTCTCCCGGCTCGGCCGCGCCGGCCCTTGATTCATCGCTTGCCTCATCACGCGGGACCGCCGCGGCGGGGCGCTCCGGGAGCATGTTGAGAATGCTCTCGAACTCGACGCGAATCCCCTCAGGGATGTACGGCGCGACGCGGGCCAGCCGGGCATGAGCGGTGCCGTCGCGCACCTCGTTCACGAAGCGGATCGACTGGCCCACCACGATCGGCAGCACCAGCGAAGCGATGAGCATGACCACCGCTCCCGCCGTCAGCATGAGCGTGATGACGGCGTGAAGTCGCGAGTGGGCCAGCCGGGGGCGCCGGCACATCCAGCCGATGAGCGGCTCGAACAGGTACGCCAGCAGCAGCGCCACCAGCAGGGGCACGGTGACAGCGCTGAGGACGTAGCCAAGCCAGAAGACGCCCACCACCGCCGCCACGAAGAGCACGTCGCGGCAGGCCTGAATCTGCCAGATGTGCAGACGGTGAAAGGGCGTTCCCTCCGGCGTGACCGGCTTGTCGGAGGCGGTGGATGGCTTCTCGCCGCGCTTGCTCACGGAGTGAGCGTATCGGGTGGAATGGGGGATGCAAGAGGGATGCACTCCGGATCGTCAGCCGCATGCAGACGAACCGAGGCGATCGGCATGGAGCGGAAACAATGGGCCGCGGGGCGCCGGAGAGCAGTCGGGGCCCGGAGTTGAGCACCGACAACCCTCATTCGCCCTTGACAACCCGGTTTGTGCTATCATGCGCGCGTTCGCCCAGTGCCGGATTGCGTCGTGCCTCTGTCCGTGACACATCTGCATGTTGGCGTCCGCGCCCTCACGGTGACTGCTCCCGGCCGGCTGTCGTTTCCTGTTCTCGTTGTCGAGGCGCCCCAGGAGGCGTCTCGTGATGTCATCCGGTCGAGCGTTTCGACCGGGGTTCTGTTTTGCCTGGGCCTGCCACGTCGTGTCTGACCGCCGCCGGCTCCCGGCAGGGAGTGCATCGCACATGGTTCGCATCTACGTCGGAAACCTGAGCTACAACACCACCGAGCAAGCGCTGCAGGAGGCGTTCGCCGCCTACGGCGAGGTGTCGGAGGTCACCATCCCCACGGATCGCATGACCGGCAGGTCGCGCGGCTTCGGCTTCGTGCAGATGGCCAACGACGAGCAGGGACGCGCCGCCATCGAGGCCCTCAACGGCAAGGAACTCGATGGCCGCACGCTGACCGTCAACGAAGCGCGCGAACGCGTCGAAAAGCCGCGCTACGGAGGCGGTGGAGGAGGCGGGGGTCGTGGCGGCTATGGCGGGGGTGGAGGCGGGGGCTACGGCGGCGGGGGCGGCTACGGAGACCGTGGCGATCGAGGCGGACGCGGGGGCGGACGAGGAGACCGCGGCGATCGTGGAGACCGCGGCGGTCGATCCTGGTAGGACGCCCCGTCGTGAATCGCGATGGCTTCCCTTCACAACACCCCCGCCGCACGGGGGTGTTTTGCCGCGCCGCCGGTGACGGTCGCATCACGGGGCGGGGAAACTGGCGTCACGCAAGCAGAGTCCGAACAGCGGACATGCGATGGCGTCGAGTTGCTCGATCGGACCCGTGAGATGGATCGTGCGATGCGTGTGCGTCAGCGACTCGCCTGGGTCCAGCTCGGCGCCGGGAGAGGAGGTCTCCAGTTCGTGAAACGGGCCGAGCGGCTCGCCGCCGGGCGTCACCGGACCGTCGTTGTAGGCGTTGATTGCATCGCCGATGAAGGGGTCTACGTCGTCCGCCCACATCGAGTTGACGTAGGGACGCGACGGGTCAGGCGGCGGGCACGAGACGATCGTGAGCATGGAGCGATCCGGGTCGTACGAACCGGCAATGCCAGTGGCACGTCTCGGGCTGAGCCCGAGCTTGCCGCGCGAACGCCCATCGGCGCGAAACAGCATACTCGACCCGCGCACGGCCATCCGATCCGCCGCGGGCGGGCCGAAGTAGGCATCGTTGACCAGCGGCCCGAGCCGCGTCGCATTGCCCGCGCGAAACGGCAGCATGATGACCGAGCGCTCGCCCGGCGGGTACATGCCGAGAATCCAGATGGAGAGCAGGCCGGTCTCGCGCCGCCACGGACGAGCCCCGATGTTGGTGATGGTGTTGATCGACTCGTAGGCGACCAGCGGCGCCTTCGACGCCGCGGCGTGGTTGAGCGATCGCGTCTGACGGGGTTCGCCACTGGTGGGAACCGGGGCGGAACCGAGGTCGGCCAGCGCCTGCGAGGCGCTCAGCGCGCGCACCGCGCGGTCGATGCGGAGATCGAACAGCGCCCCCGCGCGGTTGATGAGCGACGTATCACGGCGCATGACGACCTCGCTCGGCGAAGGGCGGCCGACGACGAGCCACGGCTCGGTGTCAAGACACGGGGGCGTGCGCCAGTGCGCGATGTCGAACGGCGAGCCGCCGTCGAAGAAGATGGAGTACCGGCTTCCCTCCGGCCCGAGCCAGAAGCGATCCGACCCGCCCAGCGCGTTGAACCGCGGCGCGAAGCCCTGCGTGGAAACCCGCTTGATGTGACCGCGGTTGACCCAGCCGAACGACGGCGCCGCGGCGTCAGGGCCGCACGTGGCGGTCATCACCCGACCCTGCCACGCGGGCGAAACGAGCACGCGCGCGGCGGACTGATCGGGCGCGTGCAGTTCCACGATGTCAACATGGTCGAGCAGGAAGCGGCGGTCATCATGGTAGGGAATGGCCATGAATGCCTTCGTCCTTCAGTGAGAACAACGGGCTGAACCGGGAGGATCGCGGGACGGTTTCTGATCGCGTCGCATCTTACCGAAAGCGCCCAGCCGCGCCAGTTCCCATGCTCGCACCCAAGTGTGAACAGTCGCAGACGACTTGCACGACCCGGTATGCTGAGGCACATTGAACTTTGGACCGAACGGGTCGCAAGGAGCGACTCGGAGACTCAAGGAGAGATTCGTGCAGAACCAGGGCTTCATGACGTCAGCCATCGCAGCCGCACTGCTCGCGGGACAGGCGCCGGCTGACACGGTCCACATCGGCGCCATGCGCGACAACACGCTGTTCTTCCACGCGGAAGGCGCCATCAGCAACGGAGCCGGGCAGCACTTCTTCGCGGGCGTCAACTCGCAGAACAACCTCCGGCGCGGGTTGCTCGCGTTCGACATCGTCGGGGCCGTGCCCGCTGGAGCGACGATCACAGGCGTCTCGCTCACCCTGCATCTCTCCAGCGCCAACCCGGCTCCACGGATGATGACGCTGCATCGCATACTGACCGCGTGGGGCGAGGGCGCCAGCGACGCCCCGGGCGAGGAGGGCAACGGCGCCCCGGCCCAGCCGGGCGACGCCACGTGGCGACATACCTTTCACGACACGCAGTTCTGGACCACGCCTGGTGGTGACTTCGACGCGGCCGCCAGTGGTGGATTGCTGGTTGGCGACGTGGGGTTCTACACGTGGTCATCCGTCCTCGGCAATCCGGGCATGGTGGTCGATGTGCAGCAATGGCTCGACAACCCCGCGCTCAATCACGGCTGGCTGCTGCGAGGTGACGAATCCACCACATCCACCGCGAAGCGATTCGACACGCGCGAGCATCCGACCACCGAGTTCCGCCCCGTGCTGACCGTGGAGTACACGATTCCCGCGCCCGCCACAGGCGTGCTGCTGCTGGCGGGACTCGTTGCACCGCGACGCAGGCGCAGCGTGGCCTGAGGGGTACAAGACGCACGGGACAGTGTGCGTCGCCGCCTTCCACCTTCTCTCCCATCCATCGCTGCCGCGCCGGAACGGGCCCCGTGTTCCGGCGCGGATTACCGCAGAAAGGCCGCGCCAAGCCGTCGCTTGCCGACGACGACCCGGCGCACCGCTCCCGGCTCTTTTCCCACGCACCGCGAGCAACCAACCCCGACCGCTCCCTCACGGTCGCGGCTCACTCTTCCTCCGTCTCGTCGTCCAAGTCGCCCACTTCGTCCGTCTCGGCCACGCCGGCCACCACCGCCTTGCCCACGCCCCGGCGCTCCAGCACCTTGGCCTTGATCTCGTTGAAGAGCTCCTCGTTCTCACGCAGCAGTTTGCGGGCGCTTTCCCGGCCCTGGCCCAGCCGCACGTCGCCGTAGCTGAACCACGAGCCGGACTTCTGGCACACGCCCTCGTTCACCGCCAGATCCAGCAGGTCGCCCGCGGCGGAGATGCCCTCATCGAACATGATGTCGAACTCGGCATCCCGGAAGGGCGGCGCGATCTTGTTCTTCACGATGCGGGCGCGCACCCGGTTGCCCACCGCGATCTCGCCTTCCTTGATCGAAGCCGTGCGGCGGATGTCGATGCGCACCGACGAGTAGAACTTCAGCGCCCGCCCGCCCGGCGTGGTCTCCGGTGAGCCGAACATCACGCCGATCTTCTCGCGGATCTGGTTGATGAAGATGACCACCGTGTTGCTCTTGCTGATCGCGCCCGTCAGTTTGCGCAGCGCCTGGCTCATCAGCCGCGCCTGCAGGCCCACGTGCGAGTCGCCCATTTCGCCCTCGATCTCCGCCCGCGGGATCAGGGCGGCGACCGAGTCCACCACGATCACCTCCACCGCGTTGGAGCGCACCAGCAGTTCGCAGATTTCCAGCGCCTGCTCGCCCGTATCCGGCTGGGAGACGAGCATTTCCTCCAGGTTGATGCCCAGCCGCTTGGCCCAGGTGGGGTCGAGCGCGTGCTCGGCGTCGATGAACGCCGCCACCCCGCCCGCCTTCTGGGCCTGGGCGGCGACGGTCAGGGCCAGCGTGGTCTTGCCCGACGATTCCGGCCCGAAGATTTCCACCACGCGCCCGCGGGGAATGCCCCGGCCGCCCAGGGCCAGGTCCAGCGAGATCGAGCCGGTGGAGATGCCGGGGACGACCTTGGAAGGGTCATCATCCAGCCGCATGATCGAGCCCTTGCCGAACGTCTTCTCGATCTGCCCGAGAGCCCGATCGAGGGCCTGACGCCTGCCCTTGTCTTCCATGATGACGTTTCCCTTGGCCATGATGTGCCTTTCCTGTCGCGTGTTCTCGTCACCCGCGCTGCCGTTGCGTGAAGCCCGCTCGCCCGCCCGTGCCTTGGTGGCCACCATAGCCGATCTCCTTGTGGGGTGCAATGCTGTTCGGTATCCGATAGGATGCCGGGGATGATCGGCGGTGTCAAGGGATGTTCGGGATATTTTTGGAAGATTTTTGGTGATTATATACTTGACTCATCACATCTACGGGGTACAATGGATGCATGAAGAACGAGAATCACACCCACAAGTCGGAACCCCGGACGCTGCTAGAGGCGGTCCGCCACTTCTCCGACCCCGATACCTGCCATGCCTACATGGTCGGGATCAAGTGGCCGGACGGCAAGGTGACTTGCCCGGACTGCGGGGGCGATCATGTCGGCGAGATCAAGTCCCGCCGGATGTTCCAGTGCAAGGCCAAGGGATGCCGCAAGCAGTTCTCCGTCAAGGTCGGGACGATCTTCGAGGATTCACCGCTCGGACCGGACAAGTGGCTGGTGGCCGTGTGGTGCATCGTGTGCGCGAAGAACGGGATAAGCAGTTGCGAACTGGCCCGGACGATCGGCGTCACCCAGAAGTCCGCCTGGCACATGCTCCATCGGATTCGGCTGGCCATGCAGACCCCGACCTACCGCCGGATCAGCGGCAAGGTCGAGACTGACGAAACCCACGTCGGCGGGCTGGTGAAGTTCAAGCACAAGGCCGACCGGGACCGGATCAAGGCCAAGTTCGGGCCGGAAGGGAAGAACAAGACCATCGTTCAAGGCGTGCTAGAGCGCGGCGGCGAAGTCCGTGCGCAGGTGGTCAAGAACAACCAGTCCCGCCACATTCAGCCGGGCATCCGGGCCAACGTGGAACCGGGTTCAATCCTCTACTCCGACATAGGGTCGTGGTACCGGGGACTGGAGGCCGAGTACGTCCTGCAACAGGTCAACCACGCGATCGAGTACGTGAACGGGGAGATCCACACGAACTCCCTTGAGAACTTCTGGAGTCTGCTCAAGCGGTCCCTGCGCGGCACCTACGTGGCGGTCGCCCCGTGGCAGTTGAACCGCTATCTGGATGAGTTCTGCCGCCGGTTCAACCTTCGGAAGTTGACCGATGCCCAGCGGTTTCACGCGGTCATGCGTTACGTGGTCGGGCGGCGGCTGACTTACGCGACCTTGACCGGAAAGACGTGCTAAACTCTGGACATGGCGGACAGGCAGAAACCAGAACCGGCGCCTCCGGGCGAGTCCGACTTCGACAGGGCCATGCGGGGTTTGATCCGCGTCCCCAAGTACGAACTCGCCAAGGCCGCCAAGCGGGAACGGGCGGCCAAAAGGCGGGCCGCCGCCAAGTCCAAGTAGCCCTTGAACGGCGGACGACCGATGAATAGGATGGCTGGATTCCTGAGCGGCCCCTTTCAGGGACGCCCAGGTTCGGGTAGAAGTCACCTGAGCCCCGGCTAACGCTGGGGCTTATGGTTTTTTCGGGGTCGCCGATTCAGTCGGTGACGGGCTCTGTCGGGGACCGAGAACCCTCCTTATCCAGTGCATTGAGCATCCTTTCTCCATGATGGAATGGGGATCAGTGGCGTTTCGCGCCGGGAGGCGAAGCGTTCCCCGGCGCACGCTTGAACTTGCCGGGTTGCCGGTTGTTGCCGATCGTCACCCTGATGATCTGACCGGAAGCCACCATCCGCTTCATCGCCGAGATCACCGCGGTACGATTGACCGCGATGCCTTGGGCCTCCATAGCCCGGCAGACATCATTCACGTCAAACGGCTCGTCCATCGTCTGGACGATCGCGGCGGCCGTCGCCGACAGGTTGACCGACGATGAACCGTGGCGATGCGGACTGGCTGGCACGATCGGCACGGACTTGGTGGTTGGGGCATCAGGATGGCCATTGGAGCGGGCCCAGCGAAGAGTCTCAAGCCGAAGGTCGAGGCGCAATTTCGCGTCAGAAACAGCCGCCTCATACTCGGCGCGGGCCTGTTTCTCGGCGAGTTCGATCGAATCGGTTTCGTGTGGGCGGGTCATGGCGTCCATCCGTGAACGTAGTTCGGATCGGCGTACGCGCGATGATAACCCATTCGACCGAGATAGGCAAGCGGCGGTCTGGACCACGACCAGAACGACCCGGCCAGTTGACCGGATCGAACGGACGACTATTCGACCCCATCAAATCCAGAAATGATGAGTCAAGTATATAATCACCAGATTTTTGGTGGATGTTTGGGTCATCCCGCGTATCATCTTCTCAAGTGACCTTCGGCCACGGCAACGGCTGTCAGCGATCATGGCGCTTCCAGAAGTACCTTGTGGACAACCCCACCGGATTGACACACCACTACATCTTGGGTCAAATGCGAATCAACGCCCTAGGGCTGGAGGAAACCGCGTGCATCCTGGTGCGAATGGTACGACCAAGAATCGCAGGGCTCAGCAGGTTGAAGTCCTGACCGGCGACTGTCGAACTGTGCTTCGCGGCCTCGATTCGGGTCGTGTGCAATGCTGCGTGACATCGCCACCCTATTGGGGACTGCGCGATTACGCACATCCCGATCAGATCGGAGCCGAGCCGTCGCCTACGAAGTACGTTTCGAACCTCGTGGAGGTATTCCGCGAGGTGAGGCGGGTGCTCAGGTCCGATGGCGTGCTCTGGCTCAACGTCGGCGACGGCTACGCGCGCAACGGCGGCACTGGAAACTGCGGGCCCAACGCGATTGTGGGCAACACGAGAAAACTCATTCAGAAGCGCAACTGCAAGGTGCCCGACTGCTGGGGGTTGAAGGACAAGGATCTCATGGGCCTGCCATGGCGCGTCGCCTTCGCACTTCAGGAGGATGGCTGGTACCTCCGATCGCGAGTGACGTGGGTGAAGAAAACGGCGATGCCGGAAAGCGTCCGGGATCGGCCCACCAACGCCACCGAGGACATCTTTCTGTTCACGAAGTCCCCTCGGTATTACTACGACCACATGGCCGTCCGCGCTGAGAGCGGGGCGAATCTCCGAAACGCCTGGGTTCTCGGCCCGGACCCGGCCAACAACGGGCATCCCGCGGCATTCCCCAGGGAACTGGCGCGACGCTGCATCCTCCTCGGCAGCCGCGAGAGCGATCTCGTGCTTGATCCATTCGGCGGTTCAGGCACGACCGGGGTGGCCGCCTGTGAAACCGGGCGACGGGCAATTCTCATCGAGATCAATCCCGACTACTCGGCCATCAGTCAGGAGCGAGTTCGACATGGATCGAAAGCCCGGGTCCAAGCAACGAATCCTCAATTTCTTCCTCAGTAACCTGGGGAAAGTCGCCGAATCGCGCGACATTCAAGCGGCCTCGGGCGGTGCCGTGGAATGGGCTCGCCGCGTCCGTGAACTGCGAAACGAGGACGGATACCTGATCCTCTCCCACAAGGACCGCGCCGACCTCAAGCCCAATCAGTATCTCATGGAGACCGCGAAGCGCGTCCCGGCCTTCAAGCGCGGTATCTCGAAGCAGAATCGAGCGTTCGTTCTCGAGCGGAATGGATACACCTGCCAGATGTGCGGCGCCGCGGCGGGCGACCCCGATCCACTGAATCCGACCAGAACGATCCGGCTGACGATGGGACACATCAAGGATAAGTCCAAGGGCGGCGACGACTCACCAGGCAATCTCCGCGCCGTCTGCAGCAACTGCAACGAGGGGCTGCAGAACACGGCGCTTCCCAAACCCGATCGAGTGCATCTGCTCAGCCAGATCAGGCGCGCCGCCATCGACGATCAACGGGTCGTCCTGAAGTGGCTCCAGGAGAAGCTCGGCGGCAAGGACGGCTGTTCACGCGGGCGATCGAGAACATCCCCAACCCGCAGGACCACATCCGCCAGACCAACGGCCTGATCCGCATCCGCATCCGGATGGTCCGAACCGCCTGGCGCGGCCCGTTCCAGAAGTGGATCGACCACGTTGAGGTGACGGTGTGGGAATAGCGGCGCGAAGACCGGATGCACCGCTGAGGCACGGAGGGCGCAGAGAGAAAACGACAGAAGTTCCGGGCTCCGCGCTCTCCGCGACCCCACGGTGGAGTCTTCTCCGGGTTCCCGGCCTGATCCCGGAAGACTGGGTGGCGATGCAAAGAACAACGCCCCGACCAACGCCGGGGCGTCCTCTTCAGCCAACGCAAGTGGAAGGACTCGAACCTTCAACCTACGGCTTCGTAGGCCGTTGCTCTATCCAATTGAGCTACACTTGCCCTCGCGCCCGGCTCGAACAGCGCCGAACCGGACGGAACGTGAGGGTAGCACGGCACCTTGCGGGACTCAAGGGGGCCATGGCCGGTTCGCGACGACGCCACGAACCAGTGAATCCCGATCTCGGCGGGCCGGCTCCCGATCCAACTGGCGCAGACCATCAGCCGCCGGCAACCCCGGACGACCACACTGACGCCAGCCGCCCGGTGGGACGGTGGCGGGGTCGGCAGCACACGCAGGATGATGGCGGGGCTGGAGGGACGCCCTCGCATGGGCGCGCGCTGGCATGGGATCCGGGAGGAACACTCTGTGGGCGTGCGAAAGACGTTCGGATGCTGGGGGTCGTCCATCAGCCGCCAGTTTCAGGCGCCGCGATGAGAAGCGGCACACGGCTCGATACGCCTCCAGGCAGGGTGAATGCTGCCGACGTTCGGCGGGGTGTCACCGACGGCTTGGCTGAGAACTGAACCGTCGTGCGCCATCTCGCCGGGACGCCATCAGATGGCTTGGATGGGTGAATCAACTCCCACGGGCTGCGTGTCCCGTTGACACCCTCAGGCAAATCCATTGCGAGATCGGGAGGGGCCGCCTCAGACTCGAAATCGAGGAAAAACAACTCAACGCTCGACGAGCCGCCCGCGACGACAGTCAACGAATTCGGCACGATCTGCATGCTCCGCGCCAGGCGGCCCGTGCCCTCCAGGACGAGTGTGAGCACCCCATCCTTCCCGAGGTCCACCTGCACCGGTTCCGCAAGTCTCCCGGAATGGGTGAAGGCCAGCGTCGCGTCGATCCGCAGTTCGCCACCGTCGGGTATGAGCCGCTCGTCCGGCTCCGCGACGGCGCATCCACAGGTGGTGAACACTCGCGCGATTGTCAGGGCGCGCCCCGACGCGTTTCGCAGCACGAACTGGTGATTCCGATACACCGTTTCGCCGGGCTGGATGGGAACCAACCCGAAGTCGTGGCGCAGCAGCCCCTCGAACGCGGCGGGTGAGCGGGACTGCGCCATGGCCGCAATGACGGCTGCGCCAAGGCACGCCGCGCCCAATAACGCCACCACGATGATCGCGTTCCGATTCATGGCGATGTCCCCGGCTTCCGATGCCGTGCCATTCGAAGCACCGCAAAGAGAACCAGCCCAGCCCCGAGGGCGGCGAGGATCGCGATCAGGATCGCTCGACTGTTGACTTGCGGCGCGGGCGTGATCGTCGCCTGAGGCGATCGGGCAACTGGCTCGATTCGCCGCGCCGTACGAAGCACCTCGGCCAACTGATCGCCGGGGTGCGCCAGAAGCGGGGATGTCGTCACATAGGCCACGCCGTCCAGATGAAGCGATGTGCCGCCCACCGTGAAGGACAGATTCAGTCGTTCGTCATACACCCCCATGCCGGGCGCGTATTGGATCTCGAACAGGGTGTCGGACGGCGCCTCGGTCAGGGAGTTGCACGACAGCCGCTCGTATCGCGTGACCGTGCGGATCCAATTCCGCTCGTACCTGGCTCGACCAAGTTCGGAGCAGTAGAGTGTCGCCCGCTTCGGCAAGTCAAGACCGTCAACCTCCATCCACTCGTCGATGAAGAAGTCGTTCCGGTTGATGAACGGCGTTGGCCCGTCGCGCCTGATTTCCCGCAGGATGCGTTTCAGACGGAAAACCGGCCTGGTTGACGCCTCGATCGTGAAGATCACGTCCGGCGCGTTCTCGGGATGAAAGGAGCAGGTGACCTTTCCGTCGGTGTCGATTGTGGATTGAAGGATCGTCGCCGTGGGGAAGAAGTCCGTCAGATGACTGGCGGCTGGGAATCGCTCCGCCACCAGATCGAAGAGAAACCCGAACTGGTGATTGTCAGCCGCGGTCGCCCTTCCGGAGATCGACACCCCCGCGTCACCATCGACCAGTTGGAACCCGAAGGTTCCGTTCCAGGCCTTGGTGATGAGTGTCGTACTGGAGGGCAGCCCCGTTGGGCGGTATTCCGATGCGATGGACTGGTGGTAACGGTCCTTCCAGTAGGTCGAGGTGAAGGTCTGCTGGATCTCCCACGTATCAGGCGGAGGAGCCGGAGCATCGTCGAGATACAGAGGTGAAGTCCGACAGCGAACCTGCGTGACCAAGGGAGTGTCACGGCTCAGCAACTGTTCGACCAAGCGCCCAAGTTCCTCAGGCGGGAACGGCGTATCCGCACAACTGGGTGTCGATGGGATAGCAAATATCGCGATGGACGCCGCGAGTGCCGCCGGGTAACTACGCACTTCGAACACTACAATCTCTCCTGCTTACGTGGCGTGAGAGTACCGTGGTCATGCGGCGAAGCGATCGGTTGCACATGACCGCTCAACGGTCAAAACACATCAGCATCGGGCACCAACCGGTATTCAGGAATGGCCCAGCACATGGGGCGGGCCAGAAGGGCGGATTCGGGCAGGTTCCTGTAAACTCGGCGCCACACCCATTGTTCGGGCCCCACGTCGTTTCGGTACAATCCGTCTTCGCGTCGTTCAGGCATCGCTTCTGTGTCTGGGGTGATGTGCACCACGAGCATGCGGCGCCAGGTGTCGGGCAGATGGTGGTTGCTCCCACGCAATTGGTGATGAACGTACATTTGGTTTTGGGAAATACGCCAGTCACAATGACCTGAGCGTATGTGAACCCTCCAACCACGGTGCTCACGAGGCCGACCAGTGCGACATCCAGCAGTGAACGACGGTTCATGGTGTGTCCTTACCGTTGGTGAGTGTGCGTGAATGCGCCTCGACCAGGCGCGTCAGTATGCTCAGCGTTTCCTCTTCGAGACGTTCCCGTTGGCCCATGTTCGCGACGAGTTCGTGGAACTTCGGGTGCTCCATGAACTCGCCGAAGGCCTTCATGGACTCGGTTTGCACGTCGAACATCAACTGCCGCGCCGTGGCCCGAAGCGCGGCGCGAGCATTCCAGTAGGCGTCGTAACGGATGGTCAGATCCCGGCGCAGCGGTGCATCATCGTCCAGTGTCTTCAGCACGGCGGAGATGAAGCGGTCCACCCGGTCCTGTCGGTGTGTGTGCGGGTAGTGCGCCCTGTGAACCCGCTCATTCCAGCGTGCGGCGTGCGTGGGCAGCGACCGTTCGCGAAGGATCTGTTCAATCCGGGCGGCGGTCAGGTAGTTGAGGTGGTAGATGCGCAGCACGTAGGCGTCCGCGGCCCGGTCATATCGCCTGGCGCGTTCCCGATCGTTCAGGTCGAACGGACCGGATTCCGTGATCGCGTACTTGTTGTCCAGCCAGGCATATGCGCCGCCGATGATCTGGTCGATCGTGTCGATGTACTCGGCCAGCACCGCCTGAGCGCGTTCCCGCGCATCCAGCAGCTCATCCGTCGCATCCGCGGGCGGCGACGGACTGAAAAGCGGCGTCAACTCTCCATCTTCCACCGATGCCGCCTCCACCAGACGCACCAGATCGACGTTGACGCCAAGGTCGTCGATGGAGTCAGGCCCCTCCAGATCCGAGGTAGGATTCAGCAGGACGTCGCGCCGAAGCCCCAGTCGGGCGTATTCAAAGGCGTTGGTCTGTGTTTCGATCAGGATCGCATGGATCTGATTCACCAGCGCATCAATGAGTTGCATCGATTCATCTCGAGTCGATCGATGTGCGTCCATGTATTTGCGCCGGAGAGCAATCGCCTCGCGCGTATCAAGCGATCTCCAGACCTGCCATGCTTCGGACAGAACCTGAGTTCGGGTCGCTCTCAGGATGACATCGTTGACCTTGCGATCCAACGCGGTCAGACGGGTCTGGTATTCGCGAAAGACCTGCGCCGCCAGGATGAGCTGGCCTGCGTCAAGTTCAAGGCGGGCGCAGAATCGATCAAAATCCGACTGGAACACACGGGCTTCGACGGCTTCCGCGGTCGTTCGCCAGCGTGAACCCTGATCGGGCGCCGGCTGGCGCCCTTCACGGCCCGCGCCTCGCGCGCCCGCCATCGGACAACTAACCACCACCACGATCAGTGTGACAGCGTGCCACAGCAACCTCATCATCCATGCGCGATAGGCGCAGTTCCCCAGCAATGTCATACGGCACCCCTGTTGGCCGCCCTGAGACGGCCTGTGCGATGAATCTACTCGCACACGGGGGGGCGCGTCAAGAGGCAGTGAAGAAAATGTGCGACAGGGCATCATGCGGGTCCGCGAGCATTCGCAAGGGCCGACCTGCTCCCACCACCGGGATTGCAGCGAGAGGCGCCCTGACCACCGGGCTGTAAGGATCGTGTCATCGGCGGTGACATTCAGCCCCACTGGTGCGTGAACTCACAAGGCATGGGTCATGGGAAGTGCCCGCGGGGAGACATGCACCTGATTGGCGCTGACCTGAGTCGCAAGCGAGGACGACATCCCTACACTCCCGCCTCATGCGCCTCCTCATCCTCTTCAACCCCGCCGCCGGGCGCGGTCAGGCCCGGGCGGCCGCGGAGGCGGTGCGGGATGCACTGGTGCATCGCGGGCACCATGTGGCGCTTCGGGAAACCAAGCGTGCCGAGGCGGGTTCATCGGGAATCGACGATGACGGCGACGGGCCGCCTCCCGACGGCCTCATCATCGTCGGCGGCGACGGCACCATGCGGCTCGCCGCGCCGCTGGCGATGCGGCTGGGCGTGCCGGTGGCTCTCTTTCCATTCGGCACGGAGAACCTCTTCGCGCGGCAGCACGGCATGGAGCGGGACGTGGAGACGATCGTCTCGCTCGTCACCGGCGGGCGCAGCCGGGCTGTGGATGTGGGGGTGGTCAACGGCGAGGTCTTCCTGATGATGGTCTCGATCGGACTGGATGCATCGGTGGTGCATGACCTGGCGGCGCGACGACGCGGGCCGATCTCCCATGCGTCGTACGTCATGCCCATTGCGCGGGCGATGTTGAACTGGCGGGCGCCCCGGCTGCGCGTCCGGGTGGATGGAGCCGACCTCGACCCGCCAGGGCCGGGGATGCTGGTGGTCGCCAACACGCGGCAGTACGCGGGGCGGCTCGACCCGGCATCCACGGCGCTGGATGATGACGGGCTGCTGGACGTGGTCTTGTTCAGCGTGCGAAACCGATGGGAACTGCTCAGGCGGGTCACCCAGTGCTGGCGCAGGCGGCTGCTGAATTCTCGCGGCGTGATGCATGGGCGCGGGCGGTCGATCCGGGTGGAGGCCCAGTCGCCGCAGGTGTTTCAGGTGGATGGCGACCCGCCCGCGGTCGTGGGGGGACGGCCCCCGACGACGCCACTGGAAATCTCGGTGCTGCCGGGGGCTTTGCGGGTGTTCCGCCCTCCAGACGGCGTCTGATTTCGCGTCACACTCAAGTCAGGACATGCCTGAGCCGATGGTGACACGGCTGCGCGATGGTTGCGCTCCAGCCCAAGCGGCCTGCCCGACCCGCTTTCGCATGGATGGGAAGTTGCATCGGTCGTCCGATGCATCGGCGTGCGCTCACGCCGCCAGCCGGATCGTCGGATGCGTGTTTCAATCGAGAATTGCCGATGTTCACGATGCAGCGATCCACGAAGATCGCTCTCCAGGGAGTTTGACCATGGCCGAACAGGCACAGCCGGCAGCCCCCGCGCCAGGCGGGAAGAAGACGCTCATCATGGTGGCGGCCCTCATGGCGGTGGAGGCGGTCGTCATCATCGGCGCCATCATGCTGGTGGGGCGCCCGGGTTCGGTGCAGGCCAAGGACGACCTGCCGGCGGTGAACGCGGAAGAGGAGAAGATCGTCGAGGTGCAGGTGCTCAAGGACCGGCTGCTCAACGATCGGTCGGGCGCCAACTACATCCACGACGTGGAAATCTGGGCGCATGTGAAGAAGAAGCATGAAGCGCGCGTGACCGATGAACTGACGCGATTCAAGAACGAGATCAAGTCGCAGATCATGGCGATCTGGCGGGCCGCCGAGCCGCGCCATATCGCCGAGCCGCGGCTGGAGAATCTCACCCGCAAGATCGAGGTGCTGCTGCACGAGCGCTTCGGCGACGAGGGTGAGAACGGCGAGCGGATCATCCAGAAGTGCGTGGTCGTCGCCGGCCCCGGCTTCCGAATCGACGGTTGATCCGGACCAAGGTCCGTGGTGCAGGCGTCTCCCCTGCCCCTGCCTCAACCTCCCTTCGCAGCGGCGCAGGCGTCCCGCCTGCGACCCAGCACGCAACACGGTAGCGCGGGATGCTCACCTGTGATCCGAAGCGCACGAGTTGCGCATCACTGCCGCGCAGGTTTGACTTTTCGAGTGAGTTTCCCGCGCATGCCGATGCACTGCGAGCGTCGGCGGAGCCGGCGCATCGCACCTGTCGCGTGGAGCCATGGATGGCCGATCCGAAGGATCAACCCAAGCCGACGCCCGGCCAGCCGGGCGCCCCTGCCGCGGCCCAGGCCGCCGAGGAGGCGCTGCGCCGGGCGCAGCAGGCCACGGACAACCTCAAGGCGGGCGCCGGCGTCTCCGAGCCGCGGGCCATGGAGTTGCCTCCGCTCGGTGGAGGCGGCCTGGCATCGACGCAGGCGGCCATCGGTCTGCTGGGCGACGTTCATCTCAAGGTCAAGGTCGAACTCGGCCGCACCCGCATGTTCGTGGAGGACGTGCTTCGCCTCAACAGCGGCTCGGTGCTGGAGCTCGACAAGCCCGCCGGCGACCCGGTGGACATCTACGTCAACGATCGGCACATCGCGCGTGGCGAGGTGCTGGTGGTCAACGACAACTTCTGCGTGCGGGTGAGCGAGATCATCCGCGCCGAACACCCCGCCGAGTGACGCGGCGGAGAACGATCGAGCGGTCGGCGGAGCCGACCGGAACGCCATGGACGGCCCACGGAACCTGCTTCAGCTTGCGCTCGTACTGGGATCGCTCGGCGCGGCGTGGTCCGCATCCGCGTCGGCGGATTCACGTGCCTGGCTCCTCAACACCGCGGCTGAGCGAGACAGTGCGTCCCCGCGTGATGATGCCGGCACCGAGCCCGATGGTTCGGAGGAACGGTCGCCATCCCCGGCCGGCACGCTCAGCGCCAACGGTCCGGTGCGGCTGGACGGCGGGCGCAGCGCGTGGGCGCCGCCGGAAGAGCCGCACGAGGCGACAACGGCCACGACGCCCGCGAATGGTGAGCAGGCCGGGTCGGACAGGCCGTCGCGGGATGACCGATTGACGGGCTCCAGCACAGTCGCCGAGACGTCATCGGGTGAAGGGGTGGCGACGCCGTCGTCCAATGAACTCAAGCCGCTGGGGCGCGACGCGGGACCGCTGCGACTGGGAACGAAGTCGTCCGACAGCGGCAGCGCAACGGAGTCGAACGGGCTGCTGCCCGCCGGGCTGAGCGAGGTGCTGCGCGTCGGCGGCGCGCTGGCGGTGGTCGTCGGCCTGCTGCTGCTCTTCGCCATGCTGACGCGGCGGCTGAGCGGCACACTGCGGGCGGGGCGTCCCGCGGGCGTGCTGGAAGTGCTGGCCCGCTACCCCGTCGGGCGCGGCCAGCACCTGATGCTGCTGAAACTCGACCGCCGCGTGCTGCTGGTGCATCAGAGCGGCTCGAACATGGCGACGCTGGCCGACCTGCGCGAGCCGGGCGAGGTGGCCTCGCTGCTGTCGCGCATCGAGGCGGCCAACCGCGAGTCGATGGGTGGTCGGTTCCAGTTGCTGCTTGAGCGCGCGGGCGGACGTTTCGGCGATGGCGCGACGGCAGGCGGCGCCGCGGCACGCGACGGCGAGGTCGAGACGATCGACCTGACGCGCAGCACCTCGGCGCGGAGGCGACTGCTCCCATGACGGCCCGCGCGATCATTCTGTTGATGATGATCGTCGCCGCCGCGCCGACACTTGGGCAGAGCGCGGCGGTGGACGAGTTGAATCCCATCTCGCTGGTCGAGGAGGCGTCGCAGTCGGTTCCAGGGTTCGAGGGCGGCTTCTCCGGCGCGGTGCAGGTGCTCATTCTGCTCACCGTCCTGGCGCTGGCCCCGGCGATTCTCATCCTCTGCACGTGCTTCACGCGCATGGTCATCACGCTGGGGCTGCTGCGGCAGGCCCTCGGCACACAGGGGCTTCCGCCCAGCCAGGTGATCGTGGGGCTGAGCGTGTTCCTGACGCTGCTGGTGATGGCGCCGACGTTCAACCGCATGTATGTCGAGGGAGTCGGGCCGTACATCAGCGGGGCGCAGCCCGACCAGGGCATCGCGTGGGAGCGGTCGAAGCAGCCGCTGCGCGATTTCATGTTCGATCAGATCGATGCCAGCGGCAACTGGTCGTCGGTGTACATGATCCTCAACTACCGTGGGGTGGACACGTCGGACCCGGCGTCTCTCACGCGGGCGGACGTGGACATGCTCACGCTGGTGCCGGCCTTCGTGCTCAGCGAACTGAAGGTGGCCTTCCTGATCGGGTTCCGCATCTACCTGCCGTTCCTGGTGATCGACATGGTGATCGCGTCGCTGCTCATTTCGATGGGCATGCTGATGCTGCCGCCGGTGCTGATCTCGCTGCCCTTCAAACTGCTCCTCTTCGTGCTGGTGGACGGCTGGCAGCTCGTCGTGGGCACGCTGCTGACGAGCGTGGTGCAGCCGGACACGGCGACGACGGCCATGAGCGCGGCGGGCGTGCTCGCAGGTGGAGGCGGCCCCTGACCGGGCCCGTGAATCATGGAAGCGAATCAACTGGACGTGGTGCAGCAGGCATTGATGGAGGCGCTGATCATCTCGGCGCCCATTCTGCTGGCGGGGCTGGTCGTCGGACTGCTGGTGTCGCTCTTTCAGGCGGTGACGCAGATCCAGGAGCAGACGCTGTCATTCGTGCCCAAGATCGCGGCGATGATCATCGTGGCCGTGGTGCTGCTGGGGTGGATCGCGTCGCGGCTGCTTGACTTCTCAATTGAGATGTTCAGCGCGTAAGGCGCGTCAGGAGAGCCGTCGCCGCGTGCCGATCATCGACACCATCTCGGCCCATCTGGCCCCGGCGATGCTGGTGATCTTCCGCATCGGCGGGCTGGCGGTGTTCGCACCGCTGCTGGCGTCGAGCGTGGTGCCGGTGCGCATCCGGGTGCTGCTGACGATCGTACTGGGCCTGGCGGCCTACCCGCTGCTGAGCACGCGTGCGGGTTTCGCGGACGGCGTGGTCCTCGACCTGTGGACGCTCGCGCCGCTCGCCCTGGCCGAGATCGCCCTGGGCGCGCTGGTGGGCTACCTGGCCAGCATTCCGCTTGTGACCGCGCAGACCGCCGGACTGGTGATGGGCCAGCAGATGGGGCTGGGCTTCGCGCGGCTGTTCAACCCGGCCATGGATGATGAGGCGGACGTGGTGGGACAGGCGCTCTTTCTGCTGGCCATCGGCGGGTTCCTTGCCGTGGGTGGGCATGAACAGATGCTGCTGTGCCTGATGCACAGCTTCGAGCACGTGCCCCTGGGCGCGTACGCCACCGACATCGGCGTGCTGGAACTCATTGCCGGGGTGCTGATCGCCTCGCTGGAGATGGCGCTGCGCATCGCGGCGCCGCTGCTGGCGATGATCTTCCTCGAGACGATCGCGATGGGATTCCTCGCCAAGACCGTGCCGCAGCTCAACATCCTGTCGCTGGGCTTCCCGGTGCGCATCATGGCGGGCCTGTTCATCATCGCGTCGGGGCTGCTGATCATCGACGCGGTGCTCATCGACGGCGTGAATGATGCGTTCGCGCAGATCCTGTCGTGGCTCCATGAAACGGGGGTGAGCCGTGGCTGAGGATCTGGGCGAGCGTACCGAGGAAGCCACGCCGAAACGCCTGCAGGACGCGCGCGAGGAAGGCCGCGTGCCCAAGAGCGCGGACGCCGCCGCCGCCGCCCTGCTGCTGGTGGTGGTGCTGATGCTCTTCGTGGCCATGACGCCGGTGCTGGGCGAGCTGCGTCTGTACCTGGAGCGGGCCCTGGGGGTTTCATCCGGGCTGGACCTGATCCGCGTCGAGGCGATCGGCGACGCCCCGCGTGAGGCGCTGGTCGCCTTCGTCCGCATCGGGCTCCCGCTGCTGTTCATCGCCTGGCTGGCGGCGTACGGGGCGCACTTCTGGCAGGTGGGGTGGCTCTTCACCAGCAAGGCGCTGGCCCCGAAACTGGAGAAGATCAACCCCATCAACGGGTTCAAGCGCATCTTCGGGCTGCAGGCGCTGGTGAAGGCGACGCTGGACAGCGCCAAGGTGGCCGCGGTGCTGCTGGTGGCGGTGCTCAGCATCATGGGCATGTCGCACGACATGCTGCTGCTCCCCAACCTGTCCATGATCCACGCGCTGGCGGTCGTGGGGTGGATGATGTTCGACCTGGCGCTGCGGATTCTCGCGGTGCTGGCGGTGCTGGGGCTGATCGACTTCATCTGGCAGCGCTGGAAACACCGGCGCGACCTGCGCATGACAAAAACCGAAGTGAAGGAGGAGATGAAGCACACCGACGGCGACCCGGAGACCAAGAAACGGCGCCAGCGGCTGCAGCAGCAGATCGCCATGCAGCGGCTGCGGACCTCGGTTCCCCGCGCGGATGTGATCGTCACCAACCCGGAGCACATCTCGATCGCCATTCAGTACGACGAGAAGACCATGCGGGCGCCGCGGGTGGTGGCCAAGGGGCAGGACTACGTCGCCCTGCGGATCCGGCAGATCGCCATGCAGCACGGCATCCCCATCGTGGAGCGCAAGCCGCTGGCCCGCGCCCTGTATCGAGGCGTGGAGGTGGGGCAGGAGATCCCACCCGAGTTCTACCAGGCCGTGGCGGAGATTCTGGCCTACGTGTTCCGACTCGCCAACCGCAAGCCCGCCGCGACGCCCGCGTGACGCCGCACGACCGACCTGACCGACCATGGCCGACCTGACGCCGACCAACCTGCCCTTCATGACCGCCTGGCGCGCCGTGGCGCGTCACCGGCACCTGCTGCTGCCCATCGCCTTCCTGGCGATGCTGGTGGTGCTGATCGTGCCCATGCCGACGTTCGTGATGGACCTGCTGATCTGCGCCAACATCGCCATCGCGGCGATCATCCTGATGACGACGATCTACATGCAGCGTCCGCTGGACTTCAGCGTGTTTCCGTCGCTGCTGCTGGCGACCACGCTCTTCCGGCTGGTGCTGAACGTGGCCTCGACGCGCCTGATCCTCAGCGCCGACGCCGCCACCCCGGCGGAAGCCGAGGCGGTGGCGGGGCACGTCATCGAGGCGTTCGGCAACGTGGTGGCGGGTCGGTCGCAGGTGGTTGGCATCATCATCTTCATCATCCTCATCGTCGTGCAGTTCGTGGTCATCACCAAGGGCGCCACGCGCATGAGCGAGGTGGCGGCCCGGTTCACGCTCGACGCCATGCCCGGCAAGCAGATGGCTATCGACGCCGATCTTTCGGCGGGGCTGATCGACGAAGCCGAGGCCAAGCGACGCCGCAGCGAGACCATGCGCGAGGCGGACTTCTACGGCGCCATGGACGGCGCCAGCAAGTTCGTCCGGGGCGACGCCATCGCGGGAATCATCATCACGCTGGTCAACATCGTGGGCGGATTCGCCATCGGGGCCTTCGACAAGGGGTGGTCGATGACGGAGTCGCTCGAGGTCTTCACCACCCTCACCATCGGCGATGGGCTGGTCAGCCAGATTCCCTCGTTCATCATCGCCATCGCGGCGGGCCTGATCGTCGCCCGCGCGGGGGACAAGCAGACGCTGGGCGAAGAGATCCCCGCGCAACTCACGTCGCAACCCGTGGCGCTGTTCCTGATCGCGGGGTTCTTCGGTCTGCTGGCCTTCACCCCCCTGCCGACGATGCCGCTGCTGGCCGGGGCCGCCATCGTGGGCGGCGTGGCCTGGGGAATCACGTTCGTCGCGCGTCAGCAGAAGGTGCTCAAGGAGGCCGAAGCCCGTCAGGAGGCCGCCCGCACCGCGGCCCCGCCGCCCCCGGTCGAGGATCTGCTGCGCGTGGACACCATGGAGATCGAGATCGGCTACGGGCTGGTGCAGATGGTCGATGCCAACCGAGGCGGCGACCTGCTCGACCGCATCGCCATGATCCGGCGCCAACTGGCGGCGGAAATCGGCATCGTCGTCCCGCCCATCCGCATCCGCGACAACATGCAGCTCGATCCCAACGCCTACCGGGTCAAGATCCGCGGGGCGGTGATCGGCGAAGGAGAGGTCTACCCGCACCTGCTGATGGCGATGGACTCCGGCATGGCCACGGGCAAGCCGGACGGGATTGCCGGACGCGAACCGGCCTTCGGACTGGAAGCCATCTGGATCGAGCCGGAACAGAAGCAGCGGGCCGAGAACATGAACTACACCGTGGTGGACGCCACCAGCGTGGTGGCCACGCACCTGTCCGAGTTGATCCGGGGCCACGCGGACGAACTGCTGACGCGGCAGGAGGTCAACCACCTGCTCGATCAACTCCGACAGAAGTCGCCCAAGATCGTCGAAGAGGCCATTCCGGGCGTCATCAAGGTCGGCGACCTGCAGAAGGTGCTGCAGAACCTCCTCAAGGAGCGGGTGCCGATCCGCGACCTGGAGACCATCCTTGAAACGCTCGCCGACTGGGGTGCGCACACCAAGGACACGGACGTCCTCACCGAGTACGTCCGCAATGCGCTGCGGCGGACCATCTCATCGCTGTTCGCCACCAGGCAGGAGGGTCAACGCGATCGATTGCACTGCATCACCATGGACCCGGCGGCGGAGGATCTCATCAGCGGATACATCGAGCGCGGACCGGGGGGCACCAGCATGTCCATGCCGCCGGACGTGGCCAACCGCATCGTGCGCGCCGTGGCGCAGGCGGCGGAGCCGCTCGTCTCCTCGGGCCATCAACTCGTGATTCTCTCCTCCCCCACCGTGCGGGCGCAGGTGAGGCAGATCGTCGAGAGCCGCTTCCCCAACGCCGTCGTGCTGGGGTACAACGAGATCGTCAAGGAAGTTGACGTGGAGTCGCTCGGGCTGGTGCAGGTGGAGGAGCGGGCGGCCTACCCGAGAGCCGCCGCGGCGGTAGCGTGAGTGGAAAGGGTGAGGGAGAAACCGCCAGCCATCAGCCGATGGCGAACCTTCACATCGCCACCTGATGGGGCAACGCGGCGCTCCGCACCGTGAGACGATGCGGGACGTACTCACGTCGGGTCGCCATTTCGGCAGGCGCGCCGGATGGGCGGCCGATAGTGTGAGTGGTCGATCCGCGGCCTGTCCACGTTCGCGTGAGAATCGGCTATGATCCGCGGATCGTCGCCCCGGCGCTGGAGGCGCCGGTTGCACCGTTCGCGCACGCCAGGGAGGGCACGCGCATGAGTCTGAGGACGTACCGGGCGTACACGATGGCCGAGGCGCTCGCCGCGGTGAAGCGGGATCTTGGCGCCCGTGCCACCATCCTCAATACGCGGTCGTTCAAGCGGGGGCGATTCTTCGGGCTGTGGCGACAGACGGTCGTCGAGGTCACCGTGGCCACGGGTGACGACGCTGCGGGCGCGAGCACCGTGGGGCGTGGTCGGACCACCAGTTCACGCCGAACGAGCGCCGCTCCGGCCCAGGCGGCGCAGCGGGCTTATGGCGGGGCGAAACTGACGCCGGGACGACCGATCTCCAACCTGGAGGCGCGCAAGATCGACCTGCTCGCCGCCATCGAGGAGCACCAACGCAGCGCCTCCCAGCCCCCGGCCCGACGAGCCGCGACGACGGAACCATCGGGACAGAAGCCCCGCCTCGCTGCGATCACGAACACGCCCGCTCCCGCGGCGGCGGAACCCAGGCCAACCGTTTCCGTTGCGCCGGAGATCGAACCCAAGGTCGCGCTCCAGTCCGAACCTGTCGCGCCGGTGGCCCAGCGCTTCATCCTGCAGCCCGCGGACGAATCCGAACCCGCGGGCGACGCGGAGATCATGGCGCAGGCGAGCCAGCCGCACTCCACGGCAGCACGGCCTCACGTCGCGCCTGCAACGTCGCCCGGTGGCATGACCCGATCGCCGGTGCCCGGAACAGACGCCGCCCAGAGTGAACTGCACGCCATCCACCAGATGGTCAGCCAGATCTTCCAGCAGCAGACCCTGGGCGCGACGGGCCACGGGGGAGGCGGGCTGGTCCGTCAGCCGGCCGCCCCCATGCCTCAGCACGTGTTCGACACCTATCTGCAGCTCATCGGGCAGGATCTCTCGGAGGAACTGGCGAGTGAAGTGATCGAGCAGGTGCAGGCGGACCTTTCGGCGGATGAGCTGGCCGATCCAGAGGCGGTGCGGCGGACGGCGCGCCGGCGGCTCATGGCCCTGGTCCCCACGGCGGAAGAGCCGATGGCGCTTCCCACGAATGACGGGCGTCCCCGCACCATTGCGCTCATCGGTCCCACCGGCGTGGGCAAGACGACGACCCTGGCCAAACTGGCGGCCACGTTCAAGCTGCGCCATCAGCGGCGCGTGGGGCTGATCACCTCCGACACCTACCGCATCGCGGCCGTCGAGCAGCTGCGCACCTACGCCACCATCATCGGCCTGCCCCTCAAGGTGGTGCTCACACCCGACGAAATGACGCAGGCCTGCCATCAGCTGCGGGATTGCGACGTGATTCTCATCGACACCGCCGGGCGCTCGCAGAAGGATCACGAACGGCTCGATGAACTCGGCTCGTTCATCGCCGCGGCGAACCCGCACGAAGTGCATCTGGTGCTTTCCAGCACCGCCGGTGAGAAGGTGCTGATGCAGGAGGCGGAGTCATTCTCGCGGGTGCGGATCGACCGCATCATCCTGACGAAACTGGATGAGGCGGTCTCCTTCGGCATGCTCATCAACGTGGTGCGCAAGGTGGGCAAGGGTCTGAGTTTCCTGACGACCGGACAGGAAGTGCCGGATCACATCGAGCCGGGCCGACCCGAGCGCCTGGCCGGACTGCTGCTGGGCGAGGAGGTCCGCGCGTGAGCGACCAGGCCACCCGTCTGCGGCGGCTCGTGCAGGGGTCGGGCGTGGCCGACGACGGCGGCGGCGTGGCCCTGGTGGTGCCGCCAAGCGTGCGCACCGGCCAGGTGAGCTTCCGCCCCGAGCCGGTCAAGCCGCGCACGGTCGAGCCGGTGCGTCCCGCGCCGGTGCGCATGGCGCGGGCCATCGCGGTTTCGTCAGGCAAGGGTGGCGTGGGGAAATCCAATCTCGCCGTCAACCTCTGCGTCGCGCTGGCGGCGATGCGGAAGCGGGTGTGCCTGATCGACGCCGACCTGGGTCTGGCCAACGCCGATGTGCTGTGCAACGTGCAGCCGCGACTGACGCTGGACGACGTGGCGCACGGCCGGTGTCGGCTGGGCGAGGCGGTCCTGGAGGCGCCGGGAGGGTTTCGCCTGGTGCCTGGCGCCTCGGGCGTCACCCGCATGGCCGACCTGCCGATCGACCGTCAGGAGCACCTGCTGCGAAAACTGGCGATCCTCGAGCGGGCCATGGACGTCATTGTGATTGACACCGGCGCGGGGATCCACCGCTCGGTGCTGGATTTCGCCGCCGCCGCCCACACCGTGCTGGTGACCGTGACGCCCGAGCCGACCTCCATCACCGACGGCTACGGATTGATCAAGGCGCTGACGCGGCGCACGAGGGACATCCGGCTCGAGATCGTCGTGAACATGTGCGATGACGCAAAGGAGGGCCAGGCGGTGGCGGCCCGGATCGACCGTGTGTCGCGCACGTTTCTCAATCGCGCCGTGGAGTTCGCCGGCACGGTGCCGATGGACGAGGCGGTGCGCGAGGCGGTGCGTGTTCGAGCGCCCTTCTCGCTCTACGCGCCCAAGGCGCCGGCGTCGCGCGCCGTCGCCGCTCTGGCGCGTCGGCTGGCGGAGCCGGACGCCGCTCCGGATGCTTCCACCGGCGGCTTCCTCGCGCGGTTCTTGCGCCGCTTCAGCGCCAAGAGAACCTGAGGCATGGATTCGTTCAAGGCGAACGCCGGGTCGGCCGATAACAGGTGGTTCAATGCGCCGTGTCGCGGCGCCAGTTCCGTTCGCACGTCGTTCCCCGCGAATGGAGTGGCTCATCGCGTCCGCGCTGGAGGGTCGTGATGCGCGGCAGCGCCACGCACGTTCTGGCCGCCTGCTTCGCCCTGTGCGCCTTCGCGGTGGCGGTGGTCGCGGGTCTGGCGTCGGGAAACGAGGCGATGACCATCCTGCTCCGCGCGGTTGTTGCGCTCATGCTGTGCTATCCCGTGGGCCTGCTCGTCGGATCGGTGTGCGAGCGGGTGGTGGAGCGTCACATGGAGTCGTACCGGTCGGCGCATCCCGCCGACGGACGCACGATGGACGCATCGGCCTCGATGGTCGAATCGCGTCGTGATCCGGAGGCCTCTTCAGTTTCTGAGACGCGCCCCGCCTGAGCGCTTGCTTCCGGCGCGCCGGTTGCGGTATAGTGTGCCTACATCTCTTCGCCCGCCAAGGACCAGGCGGGCTCGAAGGTCAAGGAGCCGACCGATGCCGAAGACCAGGACGACCTCACGTCGCAACACCGCGGTGCTCTCGTGGGCGGACATGCCCATCGAGGAAGTGTGGGCCGAGTATGCCCGCACGCACTCCCAGGAAATCCGCGACTTCCTGATGAAGAAGTACCTGGAGCTGGTGCGCTACACCGCCGAGCGCATGCACATGCGCCTGCCCAACGAGGTGGACGTGGAGGATCTGATGTCCGCCGGGCTGTTCGGCCTGATGGACGCCATCGACGCCTTCGACGTGGAGCGGGGCGTGAAGTTCGAGACGTACTGCACGCAGCGAATCCGCGGCGCCATCTTCGATGAACTCCGCGCCATGGACTGGGTGCCGCGGCTCGTCCGCAGCCGCACCGCCAAGGTGGAGCGGGCCCGCAAGTCCCTCGAGATGGAGCTGGGACGCAAGCCCACCGACGCCGAACTGTGCAAGCGGCTCAACGTGGATGAGGCGGAGTTTGACAAACTCTGCAAGGACTCCCGCCCGGTCGGCGTGGTGTCGCTCAACCGCAAGTGGTACGAGACCGACTCGAACAAGGACGTCCGCGAGATCGACGTCATCAAGGATGATCGTCAGCAGAACCCGCTGGGCACCATCCAGCGCGACGATCTGAAGGCCCTCATCACCAAGGGGCTTTCCCGCGCCGAGCGGCTCATCGTCATCCTCTACTACTACGAGGAGATGACCATGAAGGAAATCGGCGCCACGCTGGATCTGTCCGAGTCGCGCGTGAGCCAGATGCACTCCTCGATTCTGGCCCGGCTCAAGGCCCAGATGCAGCATCGCACCACGGACGAGTAAGCCGCGGGGCCTCATCTTCACATGACCCTCTGAACCGACGGCGGGACAAACCCGCCGTCGTGTGTTTTCGCACCCCGGCGGGCACGTCCCCGTCAGGCGAGCGCGACTTCCCGAACGTGCTCCGGGATCAGGATCCGCGCGGCGGTCTTGGCCCTGACTTCATCGACCGTCACGCCCGGGGCCAGTTCACGCAGCTCGAAGAGCCGCTTCTCGCTGTTCATCTCCAGTACGCACAGGTCGGTGATGACCATGTCCACGCACGCCCGGCCCGTGAGCGGCAGTGTGCAGGCGCGCAGAATTTTCGGCTCGCCCTTCTTGTTGGTGTGCTCCATCGTCACCACCACGCGCTTCACCCCCGCCACCAGATCCATCGCCCCGCCCATGCCCTTGACCAGTTTGCCGGGAATCATCCAGTTGGCGATGTCGCCATGCTCGGAGACTTCCATAGCGCCGAGGATGGCGAGATTGATGTGCCCGCCCCGGATCATGCCGAATGAGTCGGCGGATGAGAAGAACGAGTGGCCGGGCACGCCTGTCACCGTCTGTTTGCCGGCGTTGATCAGGTCGGGATCGACCTCGTCCCTGCTCGGAAACGGCCCCATGCCCAGCAGCCCGTTTTCAGATTGAAGCCACACCGTCATGCCCGGCGGAATGTGGTTGGCCACCAGCGTCGGCATGCCGATGCCGAGGTTGACGTACATGCCATCGCGCAGCTCCTTGGCGGCGCGGCGGGTGATCTCATCGCGGGTCAGAGGCATGATTCTCTCCGTTCCAATCGTCGGGCGGCATGATAGGGATGGTGAGCGGAACCCAGCACCGAACGCGGGTTGCCCGGGTGACTCCCAGCGCCGACAAGCACAACTGAAACCAACACCCCCAGCTACCCGCCCTAAACCCCCTCTATCCCGACGTCACTACCCATCGACACCCTGGAGTTCCATCATGCTCACCACCGCTCAGGTCTGGGCCATTCTGCTCATCCACGTCGGCATCATCCTCGTCGTCACGGCGTACTACACGGTCACCGCGGCGTTGCTGCCGGGACTGAGCGAACGGGCCGCGGCGCGGTTCGGGCAGCGGCCGTGGCTGGCGGCGCTCGTCGGCGTGCTGATCTCGCTGCCGTGGGTGGTGGTGGCGCTTGGGATGATGGGCCGGGGCGGGCCGGTGGCGGGAATCGGCAGCGTCATCGGACTTCTGTGGATTCTGTGCGGACTCGTCGGCGGCGGCGGCCTGGCGCTTCACGTAGGGCGCGGCGGCGATGACCGTCGACCATCGCACGCGACCATCCGCGGCGGACTGCTCATCACGCTGGCGTGGATGCTGCCGCTCATCGGCTGGTTCTTCGTGCTGCCTCTCTCGATCGCCACCGGCGTCGGATGTCTGCTGCTGGGGATGCTGCCGCGCAGGCCCGCGGCGGTGGAGTTCACAGGCGCGTTCGGGGGCGGCGCGGGGGGCGGGGGCGGCCAGCCGGGTCTCGTGATGTTTGACGAGGGGCGGTTCTCGTAGGTGGGACGACGCCTTGGGATTGCCACCGCTTTGAACCGACGTTCGCTCGGGACTCCTCGCGGCGGGTTTCGAACCCTCAACCCGCCCCCTTCGTTCTCGGCTTGCACCGACTCGCCAGATCGCCGAATCACCTGATCGCCCAATCTCTCCCCATGCCCACCACTCGCCGCGATTTCGTTCGACTGCTCGGCGCCGGCGGAGTTGCCGGCGGGCTGGCCACGGCGCTCGCCGGATGTGACGACGCGGTGGACTCGCTGGCCGTGGCGCTGGACCCTGGGTCAGATGACTTCCGCCCGCCGTCCGCCGCTGAGATCGACGATGCGTCGCACGTCATCAACCGGCTGACGTACGGCCCGCGCCCCGGCGATCACGCCCGCGTGTCGCAGATGGGCGTCCGGGCGTTCATCAACGAGCAACTGCATCCCGAGAAGATCGGCGACCGACGCGCGGAATGGAAGGTGAACGGACTGGAGTCAATCCACGCTTCGCGCGGGGACCTGTTCAGCCATCACCCCCGGCAGCTGCTGCAGGATCTGACGCGCGCCAAACTCATGCGGGCCGTCTACAGCCGCCGCCAGCTCTACGAGGTGATGGTGGACTTCTGGACCGATCACTTCAACATCGTGATGTCGAAGGACCAGTGCCGGTGGCTCAAGGCCGCCGATGATCGCGAGGTGATCCGCGAGCACGCGCTGGGCGACTTCCGCACGCTGCTGCGGGCCAGCGCCCTCAGCCCGGCGATGCTCATCTATCTCGATGGCCACGACAACAAGGTCGCCAGGCCGGACGACCGTCCCAACGAGAACTACGCCCGCGAACTGCTCGAGCTGCACACCCTCGGCGTGCATGGGGGCTACACGCAGCAGGACGTGATGGAAGTCGCCCGCTGCCTGAGCGGGTGGACGTACGGCCACTCGTTTCTGCGGCCCGACCGCGTGTCCTTCAACCCCGACTTCCACGATGACGGCGAAAAGACGGTGCTGGGCGTGCACATCCCCGCGGGCGGCGGTGCGTCCGACCTGGACCGGGTGCTGCGGATCGTGTGCGATCACCCCGCGACGGCGCGGCACATCGCGTGGAAACTCTGCCGCCGCTTCATCGCTGACGAGCCGCCCGCGGAGGCGGTTCAGGCGGTGGCGGCGGCGCTCACGTCGAACGAGTGGAGCATTCGCGCGGGCCTGCAAGCACTGTTCGAAACCGAGGCGTTCTGGACCATGCGAGGCGGGATGTTCAAGAGGCCCTTCCACTTCGTCGCGTCCGCGCTTCGGGCCGTGGAGGCGACGACGGATTGCGGGCCGCGACTCATCGAATACCTGGAGCGCATGGGTCACGCGCCGTTCCAGTATCCCACGCCGGACGGGTACCCCATCGAACCACAGCCGTGGATGGGCACCCTGCTGTGGCGCTGGAACTTCGTGCTGGCGCTGGAAGGGCGTCGCCTACGGGGCACCTCGTTCGACGGCGAGGCGCTGGTGCGGCGCATCGGCTCGCGGGAAGGCGTGGCCGCCCACGCGCTGGGACGCGCATTGACCGAGAGCGAGCGGCAGGTCATCGAGGCGTCCGAGCATCCGGTGTCGCTGCTGCTGGCCTCACCGGCGTTTCAGCGATGCTGAGGGCATGATTCAACACAGAGACACACGAGAGAGACACGAGAGAAGTCAGGAATGTTGAAACACGGAGGGCCTCGGAGGGCCGCGGAGAGACAAACAGATCAACACAAAGGGATACGCAACGGACGCAGGTGGTGAAGGAAGTTGGGATGCATAACAGACGAGGCCGCCAAGGCGTCGGGATGAAGCAGGTGGCGAACCATCGCTTATCAGGACGCCGAAAACGCAAATCCGCGCGTGCATGGGACGCATCGACTCGAACACATTCGCGCTGAATGCAGGCATGGTACGTCCAAACGACGATTCCCTTTTCTCGCGTTGCTCACATTCACCTCTGTGTTGAGTTGACCTTCCCTCCGTAGCCCTCCGTGCTTCTCTTCTCTTGTGTCTCTCTCGTGTTGCTCTGTGTTGACTCTGGTCTTCCCCCCGCGTTTCAGCTCAGAAGAAGCCATGCGAATCCGACACGACTATCTCGACCCGCAGACGCCCGAGGATCAGGTGCTGGTCGTCGTCTTTCTGCGCGGCGGGGCGGACGGGCTGACGCTCGTACCGCCGGTGAACGATGACGGCTACCACCGCGCCCGCCCGACGATTGGCGTGTCGCCGCGCGACGCCATGGCGCTGGACGATGTCTTCTCGCTGCACGCTGATCTCAAGCCGCTCATGCCGTGGTACGAACGTGGCGAGCTGGCCATCGTGCATGGGGTGGGGTCGGAGGACGCGACGCGATCGCACTTCGAGGCCCAGGACTTCATGGAGCATGCCGGCAACACGGGAGGCGGCTGGCTGGCGCGCTACCTGCGCGCCCGGCCGGGCGGCGCGGGGGCGCTGTGCGCGGTGTCGATCGGCACCACGCTGCCCGAGTCGCTCCGCGGCGCGCCGGGCGGAGCGGTCATCCAGACCGTGCGTGACTTCTCGTTGGGCGATGAACCTGTCGAACGAACCTTCACCGAGGAGCTCGCGCGGCTGTACGCGGCGGAGAGCGGCCCCCTTGGGCAGGCGGCTCGCGACACGATCGAGGCCATCCGCCGCCTCCGCGCCCTGAGGGCCGATGACCCCGGACCACGGAATCGGGCCGCCTACCCGGACGGATCATTCGGGCGGGGGCTGCGCGAGCTGGCCCGCATCATCCGCGCCGACGTGGGGCTCGTCGCCAGCACCATCGATCTGGACGGCTGGGATACGCACTTCGGGCAGAACGCGCTCATCGGCGGGCTCATGCGCACCCTGGCCCAGGGTATCGACGCTTTTCTGACGGATCTTGGCCCCGAGTCGCGCCGCGTGACGGTGGTCGTGATGACCGAGTTCGGTCGCCGCGTCGCCGAGAACTCTTCGCTGGGCACCGATCACGGGCTGGCGAGCGTGATGTTCACCATCGGCCCGGGCATCCGCGGCGGGCAGGTCGTGTCGCGCTGGCGAAACGTCGATCAGGCCCAGCTCATCGGACCTGGCGACATTCCGGTGGGCATCAACTACCGCGACGTGCTGGCGCCGATACTTGCGCGGAACAATCCCGGACTGGACCTTGCAGCGGTCTTCCCGCGATACAACGTTGCGCCCCTGGGCATCACCGGCTGATGGTTCGGTCACAACGCCACGTGGACCGCGACGGCGTGTCCCGGCTCCTGCGGCGCCAACGGGCGTCCCCACATGAGGTACTCCACGTTGCCCGCGCCTTGGCGCGAGCTCTTGCCGCCGCGGATGGGTGATTCGGTGACCCCCGCCACCTCGAACCCCAGTCCCGGCATGGCGGCGATGACGCGATCCAACGCCTGTCTGGCCGCCGCGTCGGACAGGGCTCCGCCGCGCGGCAGCGATGCCTTCACCTCCGCCGAGACTTCGTAGTGCGGCTTGACCAGCGAGACGATGGCGCCGCCCGGCCGCAGCACTCGGAGCGCGGCGGGAATGGCCAGCCGTTGCGCCGTCCACCCCAGGTCGATCACGATCAGGTCGAAGGTCGCGCCCGGCAGTTTCTCGACGAGGTGCAGGGCGTTGGTCCGCTCCATCACGGTCACGCGCGGATTGTTGCGCAGCCGCCAGTCGAGGACGCCGTACCCGGTGTCCACGGCGTGGACGCTCGCGGCCCCGCGCTGCAGCAGACAATCCGTGAACCCGCCGACGTTGCAGCCAAGGTCCGCGCACCGCAGGCCCCGCGGGTCGAGCCCGAAGATGTTCAGGGCATGAGCGAGCTTCACGCCCGCGCGGGAAACGAAACTCGATTCCGCGGCGTCGCCCGGCGACGGGATGTCCGGTTGATTCTGCGGCATGAGCAGCATCGTACGGCTGCGATGTCGCCGCGGCCGTGGGTTGAGAATCGCTCGATCGTGGTCACGCCATTGCCTTCCCGCGGTCATCGGCTTCATCGGGCGCCAGCCGCGTGATGATCTTCGCACCCACGGCGTCGCCCCACACGTTGATGGTGGTGCGGCACATGTCGAGGATGCGATCGACGCCGAGGATGATGCCGATCGCCGCGATAGGCAGTTGCGGGGCGCTGGCGCCGCCGGTGGCGGCGAGACTGCCGTTCACCGCCGCGATGACGATGACCATCGTCACCAGCCCGGCGGAGGGGATGCCCGCCGCCCCGATCGCCGCCAGCGTGGCGGTGATGACGACGATCACCAGTTCATCGAGACTGAGCGTCACGCCGTAGAGCTGGAACAGAAAGACGACCGCCACGGCTTCGTAGAGCGCGGTGCCGTCCATGTTGACCGTGGCGCCAAGCGGCAGCACGAAGTTGGAAGCACGTCTGGAGCATTCGCCCTCGCGCTCGGCGTTGTCGATCGTGACGGGAAGCGTGGCCGAGCTGGAGTCGGTGCCGAAGGCGGTCATCAGCGCCCGCCTCATCCGCCACATGAAGCGGTAGGGGTTGACCCGCGTGAACACGTACAGCACGGCCGGCAGGGTGATGAAGCCGTGGATCGCCAGACCCACCAGCACCACCAGCATGTACCTGCCCAGCGGCGCCAGCAGTTCGCCCAGCCCGATCTTGCCCACGGTCCACGCCGCGAGCATGAAGACGCCGATCGGCGTGAGCCAGATGATCCAGCGGACGAGCAGCATCATGGCCTCGAACATGGCGTCGAAGAACGCCGCCGCCTGCCGGGTGCGTTCACCTCCCGCGGCGATGGCCAGCCCGATGAGGATGGCGAAGACAATGACGCCCAGGGCGCGGGTGTTGGCCATCTCCTCGACGATGTTCGAGGGCACCATCTGGCGCAGAATGTTGAGCCACGCCTCTCCCAGCGTGGTGGACTGAGCGGTTTCGGCGGCGGCGCGCACCGTTTCGCTGCCGGCGTAGCGCTCGACCCCCTCGGCCTTGAGCGCCGCCACGGTGTCGGGCGGCAGTCCGGCGCCGGGTCTGATCGTGGTGACGAGGATCGCCCCCAGGATGACCGCCGCGAACATCGTGGCCAGGTAGTACGTGACGGTGGCGCCGCCCACCACGCCCAGTTTCGACGGATCACCGATGCGCGTCACGCCCGAGACCACGCTGACCAGGATCAGGGGAATGATCATCAGCGTGAGCGGCCGGATCAGCACCAGGTCGCCCATCTGCTTGGTCCAGTGGGCGTCGTCGATGCGCTGGTCGGGAATCGGATTGTAGAGCACGAACTGCCCCACGAGCACGCCCAGCACCAGACCCGCGAGGATCAGGACGGTCAGCAGATTATTCTTCGACATGATTTCCAGCGTAGGGGCGCACCGCGCTCGCGGGCCCGATTTCCCGCCGAAAAAACGGCGTGATGGTGGGGCGTGGTCCTCAGCCCGGCTGGCGCATTACGAGAGCGCCTTCTCGCGCTCTTCCACGTCGTCCGGCGCCAGTCGCGTCATGATCTTGGCGCCCACCATGTCGCCCCACACGTTGAGCGTGGTGCGGCACATGTCGAGAATCCGATCCACGCCGATGATGACGCCGATGGCCGACTCCGGCAGCGTGGGCTGACCCCGCGCCACCAGCGCCTTGTTGACCGCACCGATGACGATGACCATCGTCACCAGCCCGGCGGCGGGGATGCCCGCCGCCCCGATCGCCGCCAGCGCGGCGGTCATCACCACGATCAGCACTTCCCCGAACGTCAGGTCGATGCCGTACAGTTGACAGAGAAAGATGACCGCCACGGCCTCGAAGAGCGCGGTGCCGTTCATGTTGACGGTCGCCCCCAGCGGCACCACGAAGTTGGTGGCGCGCCTGGAGCAGCCGCCCTCCGTGACGCAGTTCTCCATGGTGATGGGCATGGTGGCCGAGCTGGACGCGGTGCCGAACGCCGTGAGCAGCGCGCCCCGCATCTGCCACGCGAAGCGGCCGGGGTTGGTGCGTCCGAAGATCAGCAGCACCGCGGGCAGCACCACCACGCCGAACGTCGCCACCCCGCCGATGACGATGAGCATGAACCACATGAGGGGTCCGGAGAGCGCCCCCAGGCCGACGCGACCGACGGACGCCGCCACCAGCAGGAACACACCGACGGGCGCCGCCCACATGACCCACGAGATCATGCGCAGAATGGCGTTGAAGGCCGCCTCCAGCACCGCCACCGCGGGTCGGCACGGCTCGCCTCCCACCGCCAGCGCCAGCCCGAAGAGAATCGCGAAGGCGATGACGCCGAGCGTGCGCCCCTCGGCCATGTCCTTGACCACGTTGGTGGGGATCAACTGCTGGAACAGGTTCATCCACGCGCCGCCCATGCTGGTCTTGGATTCCTTCCTGGCCTGCTCCACGTTGGCCACCACGTCGCTGGCGGTATAGTCCGCCTCGGCGCGGGCGGTCATGGCGGCCCGCGTCTCCGGGGGCAGATCGCCCGGGCGGAACGTGGTGACGATGATCGCACCCAGCGTGGCGGCGCAGACCATCGTGACGATGTAGAACAGCAGAGTCGAGCCGCCCAGCAGGCCGAGCTTGGCCGGGTCGCCGATGGTGGTCATGGCCAGCGTGACGCTCACGAAGACCAGTGGGACGATGAGCATCATCAGCGGTCGGATCAGGATGAGCGTACCGACTTCCTTCGTCCAGTGGTTCGTCGGGATCAGGTCATCCGGGTTGAAAAGCACGTACTGGCCGAAGAGCGCGCCCAGGACCAGGCCGCTGATCATCAGGAAGGTGATGAGGCCGGAGTGTTTCATGACGTGCAGGGTACCTGCCCGGCGGGTGAAGGGGCAAGAGGCGGGGACGACGGATGACGCCAAACGGGCCGTTGACACCGATCGGCCGCCGGCACCGGCGACCGAAGGCCGGTACTCACGCCTCATCACTCAAAACCACTGTTTCCCATCTCCCCGGCCTTCACCTCCCGCGCTACCGTCCTGCGCCATGTCGCTGATGCCCGATGCCCCTGAACCATTGCTGGAAGTCGAAGACCTGGCGGTGACTTTCGAGGGAGTTGCGGCGGTCGATGGGGCGTCGCTCTCGGTCTACGCCGGACAGACCCTGGCGATCGTGGGCGAATCCGGTTGCGGCAAGAGCATGACCGCCTTGAGCGTGCTGGGGCTGATCCCGCCGCCCGGTCACATGGAGCGAGGCCGGATCATCTTCGACGGACGGGATCTGTCGCGGCTGCCGCCCGCCGACCTGCGCCGCGTCCGCGGGCGCGAAATCGCCATGATCTTTCAGGAGCCGATGACCTCGCTCAACCCGGTCATGACGATCGGCGAGCAGATCATCGAAGCGGCGCGGCTTCATCGCACGCGACGGCTCGCCGAGGCACGGGCGATCGCCGTGGAAGCGCTGCGCGAAGTTGGCATCCCCGACCCGGTCTCGCGCCTGATCGCCTATCCGCATGAGTTCTCCGGCGGCATGCGCCAGCGGGTGATGATCGCCATGGCCCTCGCCTGCAGACCCAGGTTGCTGCTGGCGGACGAGCCCACCACCGCGTTGGATGTGACCATCCAGCAGCAGGTGCTCGACCTGCTGGAGTCGCTGCAGCGATCGCGCAGCATGGGATTGATTCTCATCACGCACGACCTGGGCGTAGTCGCTCAGCACGCCGATGTGGTATGCGTCATGTACGCCGGTCGCGTGGTGGAGTATGCCCGCACCGCCGTGATCTTCGATCGTCCGCTGCATCCCTACACACGGGGGCTGCTTCAGTCGATTCCGGTGGTGGGTCGCCGCCGGAACCGACTGACGACGGTGGACGAAATCACCTCGCGTCCCGAGGAGTTCCACGACGTCGGGGTGCGCGACGTGCGCGGCGTGCCGTGGTGGCCGGCGACGGCGCGGAACGCGGTCGGCGACAGCCCGGCCCGGAACGCTTCTGGCGGCGTGCTGCTGGAGGTGGAGCCGGAGCATTGGGTGGGCTGCCGCGCTGATCGTGAGGCCCTGGCGACGCCGACGCGGCCGCCGCGCATTCCGGTCCGCGCCCGTTCCGCACTGATCGAGAGTCGATAGCCGGCGGTCCGCGGAATAAAAATGCACCCGCCGGCCGAAGCCGACGGGTGCGATCGAGGGTGCTCGACCTTGGGAGGTCGAGCGAGAGGGGGCAAGGCCATCACCTCACGCCGACCCTTGTTCACCCAAGGATTGGTTTCGTTACCTCACTTGCCGGAAGAGCAGCAGGAACCCCCCACCGCGCCGGGCGAGGCCTGGCTTTTGCTCTCGCCGCTGCACGAGCCCGCCGACTCGCTGCACGAGCCGCCGGAGCAGCCCGACTTGGAGGAGGCGCCGCCCACCGCGCCCATGTTCGCCTTGGACAGAGACTTGGAGACGAAGGCGTCCTTCTGCTCCGTGGTCATCTTGTTCCAGCCGTTCAGGCAGCCGGAGCAGCAGAAGCCGATCTTGTGACCCTTGTACTCCGCCGGCGTCACGGCCGTGTCCACCTCGTGCTCGGCCATCATGGGGCAGTGCGAGTTGATCACACCCATGCTGGCGGTCTCGTTGGTGGCTTTGTCGCCGGAGGAGCAGGCGGAAAGCCCGAGGGCGCAGGCCGCGAGACAGGCGAAAAGTCCGGAGCGAAGGAGAGAGCGTGTCATGGTGTTGGTCCTTTCGGGGGAAAGTGCTGGTTCAGAAGCCGTCAAGAGCATAACGGTAGGCGAGGCGGCGTTATTCGACACCCTGCGCGACGCCGGAAGAATCCATCCTCGCCAGGCGTCTCATTCTGTGACGGCGTGCCCTCCGTGGGGCGTCTTCAGCGGGGGGTTGGAAGCATGGATTGTGAAGGTGCCTAAACCCATGTCAAGGAAACTGTTGCGTTCGTTTGCTCCCGCCGTGTGCCTGGCTGTCGTGGCGGCCATCCCCTGTCTGGCCCAGCCGGTCGCCGATGAGGCCCGGCGCGAGGCCCGGCGCACCCCGGTGGTGGATGTCTTCGAGCAGTGCCGGGACGCGGTGGTGAACATCGCCGCGACGCAGTTCGTCGAGCGGCGTGGTCTGGGAGACTTCGACCGGCTCTTCGATGATTTCTTCGAACTGCCCATCGGTCCGCGCCGAACGGTTCGCCAGACCAGCATGGGCAGCGGGTTCGTGCTCCATCCCTCGGGCTACATCGTCACCAACGCCCACGTGGTGGCTCGCACGGCGGAGCGCAAGGTGGTGTTCGGCGACGGCGAGGAGCATGAGGCCGAAGTGGTCGCGCTCGATACCGAGCACGATCTGGCGATTCTCAAGATCGCCGCGACCAGCCCGCTCAAGACGCTGCCGCTCGGTCGCAGCGACGACCTGATGGTCGGCGAAACCGTCATCGCCATCGGCAACCCGCTGGGATACCAGCACACGGTCACGGCCGGCGTGGTCAGCGCGCTGGACCGCACCATCGAAATCAACGATCGCCTGCGGTTCGCCGGGCTTATTCAGACCGACGCCAGCATCAACCCCGGGAACTCGGGCGGTCCGCTGCTCAACGTTCTGGGAGAACTGATCGGCGTCAACACGGCGATCCGAGGCGACGCCCAGAACATCGGGTTCGCCATTCCCGTTGATCAACTCAAGAAGCGCCTGCCTGAGATGCTCTCGATCGAACGCCGCTACCGCGTCGAGACGGGGCTGTCGCTGCGCGAAGGGGTCGGCGAAGTCGGAGGAGGCGTGGTCGTCGAGCGCGTCGCCCCCGGTTCACCCGCCGCCGACGCGGGAGTTCGGCCGGGCGACGTGATCGCGCGGGTTGAGGACACTCCAGCCAGGGGACTCGTGGATTATCACATCGCGCTCCTCGGTCACAGGCCGGGCGACAAGGTGGAAATGCGACTCCATCGCGACGGGCGAACGCTGATGACGACCCTCGAACTGCGCGAACGACCCCTGCCTGACGGATTGGCCCTGGCGCGGGCCCGGCTGGGCGTGCGGCTGGAGGAACTGACGGCGGAGCAGCTCGCCGCGGCGGGACTGCGCGGAGCCCGCGCTCTGCGCGTGCGCGAGGTCGAGCCGGGGAGCCCGGCGGCAACCATTGACATGGCGACGGGAGACTTCCTGGTGGCGGTCAATGGCCAGTTCCCCGCCAGCGCAGGTGAGCTGGGGGAGTTGCTTGAGGGCGTCAGACCCGGTGACGCGGTGAGCATCAGTTTCGTGCGTCTCTCCAATCGCGGCCGCACGCAATGGACGACCGCTGTTCGCGCACGATGAGGGTCTGACCTGTGAACCCATGCAGGCCAGACGCCTGCGTCACTGACCGCGCCACGACCTGCGCCGCTGTACGATGGACGGCCGCACCGCCGACCCGCGCGATGCGGAACGCCGTGCCGCGTCAGGCGGCTCCTACCATCGCGCATGACCGCCTCGACTGATGGGCTTCACGCGCTCCGACTCGGCTACAGCCCCGATCCCGATGACGCCTTCATGTGGTGGGCCATCGCCTCGCCAGGGGAATCGGCTCGACTGCCGACGCCCCCCTACCGCTTCCAACCGGTCGTCGCCGACGTGCAGACCCTCAATGATCGCGCCGAGCGAGTCGGCGACCTGGAGATCACCGGCATCAGTGCGGGGGCGTACCCTTCCGTGGCCGGGCGATACCGCGTCACCTGCTGCGGCGCATCATTCGGCATCGGCTACGGTCCGCGACTGGTCGCCCGGCGACCCATCGGCGCCGAGGCGCTGGCCAGGTCGGGCGTGCGCATCGCCTCGCCCGGTTCGCGCACCACCGCCGCCCTCGTCACCATGCTGGCGCTTGACGTCGGCCCCGAGCGGCTCACGCCCGTTCCGTTTGAGCAGACGATCGACCGCACGCTTGCCGGCGAGTTCGACGCGGCCATCGTGATTCACGAAGGCCAGTTGACCTTTGAACGCGCCGGTCTGCACCTGGTGCTCGACCTCGGCGCGTGGTGGGAGGGCGAGACGGGACTGCCCCTGCCGCTCGGCCTGAACGTCATCCGTCGTGACCTGGATGACCAATGGGGACCGGGGACGATCGACGCCATTGAAAGACACCTGTCCGCATCCATCGAGTACGGACTGTCGCACCGGACTGCCGCGTTGAAACACGCGTCGCGGTTCGGGAGGGGCATCTCTGACGCCGACAACGACGCCTTTGTGCGGATGTACGTGAACGAGATGACCCGTGACATGGGTGACCGTGGTCGGCAGGCGATCGACGCCCTCATCGCCCACGGGGCGGCTCGCGGGCTGTGCCCCGCTGTGTCCTGATAACCTGCGTCGCCGTCAAACTGGGCGGTTTCCTCTTGCGGCCTGAGGCATCTGACGGATACCATGAGAGCGGGGTGCAAGGTCGCGGATGCCGCCGCGGGCGCCCCCTTGTGGGCCGATTGGGCCGATCCATGAGCCAGGCAGTACCCGGACACACGATGCAGGGGTATGACGCCCCCAGCGTCAGGCAGTTCAGCGTCTTCCTCGAGAACAAACCGGGGCGGCTGCTGGACGTTGTTCAGTTGTTCGATGAAGCGCCGGATGTGCAGTTGTGCGGGTTCAGCGTGGTGGAGGCCTCCGACCACGCCGTGGTGCGGATGATCCCCAACAACGCCGAGGCCGCCCGTCGCCTGCTCCGCGCCCACCGGCTGGCGTTTTCTGAGGTCGATCTGCTGGTTCTCGAGCTTTCAGAGGGCCACACGCTCACGTCGCTGTGCCTGTACCTGCTGGGAGCCGAGCTGAACATTCGTTTCGTCTACCCGCTCATGCTGCGCCCAAACGGACGACCGACCATCGCCATCGCGGTGGATGACCACGTGCTGGCGGGGCAGATTCTCCGGCGCAAGAACTTCCGGTTGCTGGGCGAGGGCGACCTGCCGTGCCCGAGCGATTCGGCGGGGAACTGAGCAGCCCTCAGCCGCGCGTCGCAGCGCGGCCCACCCCCCGCGCCCAGATCGACAACGTGAGAAGCGTGAACAAGCGGTGCGAGTGGTCACGCCCCCGGAATCCACCCGTCATGTGCTCGTCGATGAGTCGCCGCACGGCTCTGGGGTTGAGTTGAATTGGGCCGAAGGGCTCCGTCGAGTTGAGGTGGTCGAGCAGCAGCGTCTTCATCCCCGCGCCGCGGTGGGGCAGGTCGTCATCGCGGAACCACTCGCCGATGGGGATGGCGAATCCCATCTTGGGCCGGTCCACCACCTCGCGCGGCAGGTGTTTGCGGGCGATCTGCTTGAGCAGCCCCTTGCGCTCGCCGCCGGGGATGAGCTGCTGGATGGGCATGGCCAGCACCGCGCGGGCCAGGTCGCGGTCGAGGAAAGGGCAGCGGACTTCGAGGGCGACCGCCATGGAGGCGGTGTCGGTCTTGCGGAGCAGGTCGCCGGGCAGGTAGTGGTTGAGGTCGAAATGGCGAAGTGCTTCGATGGCTGAAAGTGAGCCGCGACCCGCTGGAAGTGAGCCGCGACCATCAGGGAGCGGTTGGTGCGGAACGGACCAGTCTCTTTCGGAAACGACCTCACCCCCGGCCCCTCTCCCGGAGGGAGAGGGGAGGTCGATCAGCTCGCGCAACTGCCGCTGCGTGAAGATGGATTCCATCGCCGTCAGGCCAATGCTCGGGTAGTCGCGGGCCATGTCCGCCAGCCGCGCCAGTTTGTTCCAGCGCGACTTCGGATGGGCGCCGTGCAGGAAACCAACCGGCAGCAGCCGCAGCCACCGCCAGTGCCTCGCGAGGAACGGCGCGGCCATGTATCGCTCGTAGCCAAGGAACAGTTCATCGCCCCCGTCGCCGGAGAGGGCGACCTTCACGTGCTGCCGCGCGGCCTTGCTCACCCAGTACGCGGGCAGAATGGAGGAGTCGCCGAAGGGCTGGCCGAGGAGGTCGATGAGGTGGACGAGATCTTCCGCGGGCTTCATCGCCACATCCAGCGTGCGGTGATTCGTCCCGAGATGCCGGGCGACCGCTTCCGCGTGCGCCGACTCGTCATACCGCGGGTCGGGCATGCGCACGGTGAACGTCATCAGGTCCGGCTTGTGCTTCTTGGCGAAGTGCGCGATGAGCGATGAATCGACGCCGCCTGAAAGGAAGCAGCCGAGGGGGACATCGGCTTCGAGGCGGCGGGCGACGGCGCGTTCGAGAAGGGATTCAAGACTCCCCTCTCCCTCTGGGAGAGGGTTTGGGGGTGCGGGGTCTGGATTCGAGAGCGAGTCACGCGCGATTCGATGGAACGTCTTCGCTCCATCGCTCTTGATTGCTTGGCCGGGATCAATCTCCCAGATGGTTCCATCACCCTCGTACGGTTGCGACATCCGACCCGAATATCCGAATGCGGCATATCGAACAGCCCAATGCACAAGCGTGGCTGAATCGGGCGTTTCCTCTGTGAATGGAATGGCGATCAAGGCCCAGCAATCGCTGGAAAACGCCATCCCGCGCGGCGGGCTTTGCGGCAGATGCGGTTCCTCCAACCACGCACGGTAGAAAAGCGGCTTCTCGCCTAATTGATCGCGAGCAAGAAACAGTTGCGCGGAAGTCCGATCCCACACCGCATACGCGTACATCCCTTCGAGATGATCGGGCAGTGCTTCACCCCACTCCCGCCACCCATGAATCAGCACCTCCGTGTCCGAGTGATCGGTGACGAAGCGGCGGCCCCTCGCCTCCAGTTCCCGCCGCAGTTCGCGATGGTTGTAGATGCAGCCATTGAAGACCACGGCCACCAGCCCTTCGGCCTCGGTGCGGCCGCGCTCGCTGACCATCGGCTGCCCCCCGGAAGTGTGGTCGATGATCGACAGCCGCCGGTGGATCAGGGCGACCTCGATGACCCGCTTCTCGCCCTTCTCATCGGTGAACTCGACGCGGTCGCGGAAACGGCCCGCCCCGTCCGGCCCGCGGTAGGCGATGCGCGCATCGATCGCGTCCAGCCATTCCTCGGGAATGGGCTGACCATCGGTGCGCACGATACCGCCGATGCCGCACATGGGCGAAGGGTAGGGGGAAGAGCCGTCGGCTGTCAGCCGTCAGCATCGACCAATCGCCATGACAGCCGGTCGCCACCGTCACCCGGCGACAAGCAGTCACCCAGCCCTCAGCGATCACACGCCCACGGGCTGACGTCGCGCGGCCTCGTACCGCTTGGCCACCGCGGACCAGTTCACCACGTTCCACCACGCGGCGATGTAGTCCGGGCGGCGGTTCTGGTAGTTGAGGTAGTAGGCGTGCTCCCACACGTCCAGACCCAGGATCGGCGTGCAGAGGCAGTCCACCACGCCCTTCATCAGCGGGTTGTCCTGGTTGGCCGTGGAGCACACGCACAGCGAGCCGTCGGTCTTGACGCCCAGCCATGCCCAGCCGGAGCCGAATCGCGTCGTCGCCGCCTTGGCGAACTGCTCCTTGAAGGCGTCGAACGAGCCGAAGTGCTTGTCGATGGCGTGCGCCAGATCGCCCGAGGGCTTGCCGCCTCCGCCTGACGCGGGACTGCTCATGATGGTCCAGAACAGCGAGTGGTTGTAGTGCCCCCCGCCGTTGTTGCGCACCGCGGCGCGAATGGACTCCGGCACGGCGTTCAGGTCGGCGCAGAGCTGCTCAATGGTTTTCGACTCCAGCGCGGCCTGACCCGCGATGGCGTTGTTCAGATTCGTCACGTACGCGTTGTGGTGCTTGCCGTGATGGATCTCCATCGTGCGGGCGTCGATGTGCGGCTCGAGGGCGTTGGAGGGGTACGGCAGGGCGGGAAGCGTGAAGGCCATGAGTCACCTCTCGATGCGGACAGGAATGATGCGGGAAGTCGTGTCTGAAAGACGATAGGGGCGATGCGCCGCGCAGTCCGCGCGGCGGTCGACCCGGACCGAGGCCACCCTACCCTTGGGGTCGATCGCCAGGCGACGGCGGGACCGTCACCCCGGCGGACACGGGAGCGCCACATGACTTCGTTTCTCGAGGAACTGCGCTGGCGGGGCCAGCTTCATCAGACAGCAGGCGAGGGGCTGGAGGAGCATCTGCGATCGCCCTCGCAGGGCGGGGTGATGCGCGTCGCCTACGCCGGGTTCGACCCCACCTCCGACTCCCTCACCATCGGCAACTTCATCCCCGCCAAGGCCCTGATGCACTGGCAGCAGTGCGGACACAAGCCCATCGTGCTGATGGGCGGCGGCACGGGGCTGATCGGCGACCCGTCCGGACGCGAAAGCGAGCGCACGCTCATGTCGCGCGAGCAGGTGGAGGCGAACGTCGCCTCGCAGCGGCGCATCCTGGAGAAGTTCCTCGACTTCGACCGCAAGCGCCCCAACGGGGCCATCATCGTCAACAACGCCGACTGGCTGACAACCCTCGGCTTTCTTGACGTGCTGCGCGACGTGGGCAAGCACTTCTCGGTCAACGAGATGATTCAGCGCGACAGCGTCAGGAAGCGGCTGGAGCAGCGCGATCACGGCATCTCCTACACCGAGTTCTCCTACATGCTGCTGCAGGCGTACGACTTCCTGCATCTCTTCCGCACCCTGGGCTGCACCGTGCAGGTGGGCGGCGCAGACCAGTACGGCAACATCGTCTCGGGCATGGATCTGATCCGCCGCGAGCACGCCGGGGCCCCGGACAAGGGGCGCGCCTTCGGCGTCACCGTGCCGCTCGTCACGCGCTCGGACGGGAAGAAGATGAGCAAGTCCGAGGGGACGGCGATCTTCATGTCGGATGGCACGCGCGACCGAACCACCCCGTACGCCTTCTACCAGTTCTGGATCAACCTGCCCGACGCCGACGCGGTCCAGTGGATCATGTGGTACACGCTGATGCCCCGCGACGAGGTCGAATCGCTGGCGGCGCAGCAGCAGCAGAACCCGCAGGATCGCCCGGCTCAGCGCGCCCTGGCGCGGCACATGACCACGCTGGTGCATGGGACGGCGGAGACGGCGCGCATCGAAGCCGCCAGCCGGGCGCTCTTCTCCGGCGAGGTGCGCGAACTGGACGCGGCGTCGCTGCGCATGATCTGCCAGGAGATCCCACACGTCGCCATGCCGCGCGATCAGGTGATCGGCGCGCCGGTCGTGGATCTGCTGGTGGCGTCGGGCGCGGCGGCGTCCAAGCGCGAAGCCCGAGAGTTCATCCAGAAGGCCGCCGTCACCGTCAGCGGGCGACCCGTGTCCGACCCGGCTTCGACCCTGCTGCCGGACCACGTCCTGCCTGGCGGCGTGGCGCTCTTCCGACGCGGCAAGAAGACCTGGGCGGCCGTCATGATCCGGGACTGACCTGCACGGCCTCCCGTCGCCGTCACGGTTGCTCCGGTCCGCGCGGGGAGATCTGCAGCGACACGACCGGCGCCGCCTCGTCGGCCATTCGCGCGGTCAGCCCCGGCGGCAGCCACCACTCGATGCGCTTGGACGTGATGCCCCGCTCCAGGTCTTCACTGGTGAGGTTGATGACCGCGAACACGGCGATCTCGCGATTCTCCAACTGGCGGATGCGCGTGTCATCGCCGGTGATCAGCACATTCTGCAGCAGGTCACCGGCGTCCAGGTCGAGCACCGTGACGTTGTATCGCCCGATGTCTCGGATGGGCAGGTTCAGCTTGATCGGCACCGGGAAGGCCCGCTCCACCTGACGCCGGGCGATGCGCAGCTCCGCGGTGACGCGAGGCAGATCCACGTTCAGCGAGCCGCGCCGCACCAGCCGATCATCCATCCGCAGCGGAATGTCGCGCAGCGTGACCATCTCGCCCGGCGCCAGGTCGCGCAGACGCGAGGGCGGAAGATCGAGCATGATGAACTGGTCCCCCACGTCGCGCAGGAGCCAGTCCCACTCGTCCTGCGGCAGGGCGATGTCCAGTCGATCGGGCGTCACCTGAATCTGGTCGAACTCGACGCCCGGCACGCTGGTCCCGATCCGCACCGTGCGGCGGATGATCTCGTCGATCTCCACCGCGACCTCCAGCGGATCCACCGAGGCCACGGTGACGCCAAACTCCCGAAGGGTGGGCAGCTCCTCGATGGCCCGGTCCAGCCGGATGACGCGCTGGCGATTGCCGCCCGGATCCTCCACCGGCACGCGCAGCGTGGTGCCCGCGACGCGGCTGATGACGCGCGACAGCCCCAGGTTGGGGCCTTCCAGCTCCAGGCGCACGCTGATCGAGTGGACCAGCACGCCGCCGTCCAAGGGCGAGACGGCCCGCACCAGGAAACGATCACGCCCCGAGGGCACGACGAACTCCACGTCCACCACCATCGGCTGCTTGGCGCGATTCTCGCCCTCGGCCCAGAGCCACACCAACGACCCCAGCAACAGGGCGAGAATCAGCGTCCAGACATGTTCACGTGCGTCCATGTCAGGCGGCCTCCGAGCGCCGGGTGACCGCATCGCCTCGCGCCGAGTCGGGGGTGTCGGCGGCGTCCACGAGGCCGTCCTCCGGTGCATGCCCGCTGGCCGCGGGCGCCGTTACGCCGGCATGCAGCCGCCGCAGCAGTACGTCCTTCAGCCCATCGCGGGGGATGTCGCGCTCCAGACGACCTCCCTCGGCGATGCTGATGCGGCCCGTCTCCTCGCTCACGATGACCACGAGACAATCGGTTTCGGCCGACAGACCCAGACCCGCCCGGTGTCGCGAGCCGAGGTCCGGAGGGACCGCGCCCTCCTCGATCAGGGGAAACTGCACCCCCGCCGCGAGCACGCGCCCCCCCTGGATCACCACTCCCAGATCGTGCAGCGGATTGTTAGGCCAGAAGATTGACTGAAGCAGCTGGCTGCTCACGTTGGCGTTGAGCGCCACCCCGGTCGCCGCGTACGGCTCAAGCGTGCCCTGGCGCGCGATGGCGATCAGCGCGCCGAACTGGCTCTTGCTCAGAAACGCCGCCGCCTCCGCCACCGCCTCGACCACCGGCTGCACCGCGCGGTGCGAGCGACGCAGCAGCGGCGCCTCGCCCAGCCGCACCAGGGCGCGGCGCAGCTCCGGTTGGAAGACCACGATCAGCATGATCGCCACCAGGCCCATGAACTTGCCGTACAGGAAGTTCAGCCGTGTGAAGGCGTCCGTCACCCCGCCCAGCACGCGGATGCCCAGCGTGAGGATGATCAGAATGAAGGCCACGCCTTTCACCACCCCCGCCCCGCGCGTACCGCGAAGGAAACGCAGCGCCAGATACATGCACGCGGCGATCAGCACGATCTCCACCAACACCTCGTACCACGGGTACGAACTGAATCGGCGCAGGATCTGATCGATGTTGCGGAACATGGTGTGATGGGCCGGTGGCCAGAGTATACCGTGCTGACTGTCGGCTGACGGCTGCGCGGCCGTGACGCCTTCACATCGTCTCCAGCGAACCGACCCGTCTGGCCGACCGTAGGAGTGAGCCGCACGACGCGGAGCGTCACACCACGCCCCGACACCATCCCGCCACTCCGCGTCCTCCCCCGCGCCGTTCCGCCGAACCACCTGCATGGCCGACCCCGTCCAGTCGAACCCGCCGCCGGCGCTCACTCGAGCCCAGACGCTGCTGCTCGACTTCCTGAGCGACCACGACGCATGCTGTCCCTCGTGCGGCTACAACGTGCGGGCCCTGACGCGACCTGTCTGCCCGGAGTGCCGGCAGCAACTCACCCTCACCGTGGGCGTGGTGAACCTGCGGCTGGGCTGGCTGCTCGTCGCCCTGGCCCCTGGGTTCTTCTCCGGCATCGCGGCGTGCTTTGTGCTCATCCCCCTGGGCGGGCAGCTGCTCTTCAACAACTATGTCGATCCGCTCCTCGCCGGGCTGGACCTGTTCGGCTGGTCCAGCGGGCTCTTCGCCATCGCGCTGGCGTGGAAACGTCACCGCTTCCTGGCGCTCTCCCGCGGCCGACAGGTCTGCCTGGCCGCGGCGATCTGGTTCGTTCACGTTGCGGCGTTCGTGATCTTCCTGACGCTGGCGATCAGGGGGTGGTGAGAGAGAGGAATCGTGGCTGAGGACAAGCCCTCGATGTCCCGCATGATCCCGTCCTCGCTCCGGCCCGGCCAGCGTCGATCCCGAACCCTATCCTTGATCTCCGACACTCACAGCGCCTGGCGCGAAAAGCGGGGGCCGGTCAATGGCACACACGCATTCCACATTGTTCAACCCAACGACCCGCGACGCGGCGACTCGACACGTTCGACCGAGGCGGCCTGTGACGTGCTGACGCATGGGACGATTCAACTCGATGCCGTCATCCTCGGCGGAGGGGTCGCCGGGCTGTGGACGCTGGATGAGCTGACCCGCCGGGGCTATGCGGCGCTGCTCATCGAGCGCGAAGCCCTCGGCGCCGGGCAGACCGTGGCCTCGCAGGGCATCATCCACGGCGGGCTGAAGTACTCGCTGGCGGGCCTGTTCAGCGAGTCGGCGCGGGCTATCCGCGACATGCCGCTCATCTGGCGCGAATGCCTGGCGGGTCAGCGCGAGCCGCGATTGACGGGCACCACCGTCCGCAGCCAGTTCTGCCACTTGTGGAACACCGAATCGGTTTCATCGCGGCTGGGCATGATCGGGGCGAAGGTGGGGCTGCGCATCAGGCCGGTCGAAGTCGCACCGCAGGAGCGTCCACCCGTTCTGCGCGACGTGCCCGGCACGGTGGCGCGGCTGGATGAGCAGGTGATCGACCCGGTGTCGCTGATGGGCGACCTGCTGGCGCGGAATCACGCGCGGGTCATCGGTCCCGTCCCCGACGGTGGGATCGGCATTGTTCCGAAGTTCTACGGCGTCGACGTTCTTGTGCAAGACGGTTCACGTTCGGCCTCGATCCATGCCCCCGCCTGCATCTTCGCCGCCGGGGCTGGCAACGCCGATCTGCGCCGTCTGGTCGATCTTCCGGTGCAAATGATGCAGCGCCGCCCGCTGCACATGGTGATGGCGCGAGGCGAACGGCTCCCCATCCTCAACGGCCACTGCGTGGATGGTCGGCGCACGCGCGTGACGATCACGAGCGCGTCCGACTCCGTCGGGCGCGTCATCTGGCAGGTGGGCGGCCAGATCGCGGAGGACGGCGTCACGATGGACGAGGCAACCCTCATCGCGCACGCCTGCCGGGAGAGCCACGAGGCGCTCGGCGGATTCGATCCCGGTCCGGATGTCGAGTGGGCGACCTACCGTGTGGACCGGGCCGAGGCCGCCACGGGGTCGGGCGTGCGGCCGGATGACGTGTTCGTGCGACGTGAAGGCCCGTTCATCACTGCGTGGCCCACGAAACTGGCATTGGCTCCGCGCGTGGCGGAGCGAATCGCCGAGGCGCTCGATCGACCGCGCGGCGAGGCCGCCCCCTCGCCCGAGATGATCGACTGGCCCCGCCCCCCCGTCGCCCCGCCCCCTTGGGAGACTGCTCCACGATGGATCGCCGCCACCTCGGCAACTCGGGTCTGAGCGTTTCCCCCATCGGGTTCGGCGCGTTCAAGATCGGCCGCAACGTCGGGACGAAATACGCCGCGTCCTACGACCTGCCCGATGACGCCGCCGCGGAGCGCCTGCTGCACGGCGTGCTCGACCTGGGCGTCAACCTGATCGACACCGCCCCCGCCTACGGGCTGAGCGAGGAGCGCATCGGCCGGTTCCTGTCGAGGCGGCGTGACGAGTTCGTCCTGTCCACCAAGGCAGGCGAGGAGTTCTCGCCCGAAACCGGCTCGCGCTACGACTTCTCCCGCGGCGCCATCGAGGCAAGTGTTGAGCGCAGCCGCTTCCGACTCCGCGCGGACGTGCTCGACCTGGTGTTCATCCACTCCGACGGACGCGACCGGGAGATCATTGAGCACTCCGGCGCGGTGGACGCTCTGCGCGCGCTCAAGGATCGCGGCGTGATCCGGGCCATCGGCTTCTCCGGAAAGACCGTTGACGGCGCCCGGCTGGCGATCGCCTGGGCGGACGCCATCATGGTCACGTATCACGTCAACGATCGCTCGCACGAGTCGGTCATCGCCGAGGCGGCTTCGCGCGGCGTGGGCGTTGTGGTCAAGAAAGGGCTGGCGTCGGGCATGCTGACGCCCGACCGGGCGATTCCCTTCGTGCTCGGAAATCCCGCCGTCCACTCGATGGTGGTGGGCGGGCTCAATCTCAATCATCTGCGCGACAACTGCCGCGCGGCGACTGCGGCGCTTCATGCGCCGTGATGACGATATCGGGTCAACCGGACGCGAGGCACGGTCACCGCGGGATGGTCAGCACCATGCCGACCTTGAGGTTGTCGGGGTTCGCACCGATCACGCGATGATTGGCGTCGTAAAGCTGCTTCCACTTCGACTCGTCCTTCAGCAGCCGCCGCGCAATGGAGACCAGCGTGTCGCCCGGCTGAACCGTGTACGTTCCCGGCTGGGCGGGGGGCGGAGTGGTCGGAGTCGGGGGCTGCGGCGCTGCCGCGGCGTCCTTGGGCGGCAGTTTCAGCGTCTGTCCGATGCGCAGCTTGGATGAATCAACGCCGGGGTTGGCGGCGGCGATCAGGTGATGCCGGGAGCCGTCGCCGAACCACATCTCCGCGATCGACCAGAAGTTGTCCCCCGCCTGAACCACGTAGTCCGTCGGCGTCCGCGCCGGCGGTGCGACGGGCGTCGGATCGTTCCGGGGCGGCGACGCTGGCTCGGTGGAATCAGCCGGCGGTGAGTCATGGCTCTCATCTTCCGCCGGTGGCGGCGTCCACCCGTCCTTGCCGCCGTCGGCGTGACGCGGCGGAAGTTCGTCATCGGGTGGAATGGGCGGCAGGTCGGTGCCGATCAATGTGCCAGGCGCGCCGCCTCCCGCTCCCCCTCTTGATGGCGGCTCAACCGGCAGCACGTCCTCGCCGGATGAAGCGCCGGCCAGACGATTGATGATGACGAATGGCGGCTTCTGATCTGTCGCATTCAAGCGGTCACGAACTGACTCGGTGAGCGGACCGCCGCCATCACCAGCCGGGGGCGAATCGGGCCTGCGCACCAATGGGTCAACCGGGCGCATCGGTTCGCCGCGCGGCGCCTCGAGCGAGAGCGGATCGCTCTCCGAGTGCGAGGCATTGGCCTGAAGCGGGGGTGAACCATCCGACCCTGGGCCGAAGGCGAAGTACGCCCCGACCACACCGACGATCACCAGAGCCAGCAAGAGACCGATCTTGGCGCCACTCGACATGTTCGGACCTCCATCCGTAGGGTCCATCTGCCCTTCCATGCACCATCCATGGTACACCGGATCACGTGGTTCGGGCCAGTGCTCCGGCCCCGGTCGTGGTCGGCTCCTCCTGCGGCTCTCCCTGACCGCCATTGGACGCCTTGTAGACGATCGGTGCCGCGATGGCGACCGAGCTGTAGGTGCCCACGATCAGGCCGACGATCAGCACGAAGGTGAAGTCGCGGATTCCGGTGCCGCCCTCGGCGAAGAGAATCATCGCCGCGATCAGCGTGGTGCCGCCCGTGAGCACGGTGCGGCTGATGGTCTGGTTGATCGAGGCGTTCACCACTTCGGCGGAGGCGAGCGGGCGCTTGCCGCGGTTCTCGCGGATGCGGTCGAGGATGACGATGGTGTCGTTGAGCGAGTACCCGATGATCGTGAGGAGTCCGGCCACCACGCCGAGGTTGATGTGGAAGTCCTCGATGAGCAGAAGATTGGCGATGGACGATCCGGAGATGTAGTGCGTCAATGCCAGCGCGCCCAGCGCAATGGCGGCATCATGCACCAGAGCCACCACCGCCGCGACGCTGTAGCGAAGCGAGCCGAAGCGGATCCAGATGTAGACGAGGATGCCCATGAGACTCAGCGCCACGGCGGTGACGGCGTTGGCGAAGAGGGTGTCGGCCACCGAACCGGAGAAGGAGCTGACCTGCTCCAGCGAGGCCGGCCTGGCCAGCGCGGCGCCGACCAGTTGCCATTCGCGCGTCGCCAGGAAGCTCTCCCAGCGTTCCGCCGAATCGGCGAACCTGAGCGCCGGATCGGCGACCAGCACGCAGAGCGAGGTGTAGCCATCGCCCGACGGCGCGGGGGTGAGCCCGATCACGTCGAAATCACGCCCCACCGTGTCGCTGAAGTCGCGCTGCTGCCTCATGCGGGCGATGCGATCGCGCACGTCTGAAAGGGCGGCGGGCGGATTGATCTCGTCGATGACGATCGCCACGCCCCCGTCGTAGGCCGCCACGGAGCGGTCGAAGCCGGGGCGCTCGATGACCTGCGACAGGTACCGCGCCCCGCTGATGGGATACGTCGCGCCCACGGGCGGCGTGGGTTCAGCCGCGCCGCGGAAGTCGTGCGACGAGGTCTGGCCCAGCTCCGCGGCGAACGCGCTCACGATGGCGTCCACGATCTTCTGCGTGTCCGTCACGTTTTCGGCGTCCACCGCGATCTTGATCTGGAAGCTGTCGGAACGGGCGCCCTGCTGACCCGCGCCGGCGGTGAGCACCACCGCCCGCCGGAAGGCCTGCAGGATCGGCTCCTCCTGGGCGCGCGGACCATCGGCGATGGCCTGCACGCGCTCCTGCACTTCCCGACGGTCGAGCAGAATGCGCGGCGACTGCGGATCGCCGGGATCGGACGGCCTGGTCTGCATGGTGGCCGAGATGCCGCCGCGGAACTCGGTGTCGTAGATTTCCTGGCCTCGGTAGCCCACCATCACGACGCTGGCGACCACCAGTACGAAGCTCATCGGGATGAAGATGCGCCGCAGCCCGACCCAGTTGATGTTCGGCTCCAGCGCCCGGTGAATGGCCGGCACGGCGGTGGGCAGCATCTCCAGTTTGTTGATGCGGAGCTTGTCGGCGTAGATGATGTAGATCGTCCGCGTGACGAACAGGGCGGTGAACAGCGTGGAGGCGATGCCGATGCCCAGCGTCAGCGCGAAGCCCTTGATCTCGGTGCTCGCCGTCTGATAGAGCGCGAAGGCGACGATCAGGTTCGTCAGGTTGCCGTCGATGATCGTGCTCAGCGCCTTGGAGTATCCGAGCTTGACGATGGAGCGCAGATCCTTCTCGCCCGCGAAGATCTCCTCGCGCATGCGCTCGTAGATGAGCACGTTGGCGTCCACCGCCATGCCGATGGTGAGCACCACGCCAGCGATGCCCGGCAGCGTGAACGACGCCTGCTGCATCGCCATCACGCCGAAGATGATGAGTGCGTTGCACAGCAGAGCGAAATTGGCGATGGCCCCGGCGAAGAAGTAGTAGACCATCATGAACGCGCAGGTCGCCAGAATCGACCACAGGCACGCCCACAGTCCGCGCTCCAGGTTGTCGCGCCCGATCGACGGTCCCAGCACGTTCTGCGCGATGGGGTCGGGCAGCAGACGCGCCTGCAGCGATCCCGACGCCAGCACGCGGATCAGGTAGTTGATCTCGGCGGCGGAGAAGTTGCCCTCGATGATGCCGTTGCCGCCGATGCGCGAGTTGATGTTGGGCGCGGAGAAGACCTCGTCATCCAGCACGATCGCCATGGGCCGGTTGACGTTGGAGCCGGTCAACTGGCCCATCTGAATGCCGCCCGCGCTGTCGAGACGGAACCCGACGGCCGGCCGCCCCAGCGAATCCTGGGTGGGGAAGGCCGCCTGCAGCGACCACGGGGCTCCCGCCTGATCATGCACCAGTTTCTTGCCCGGCGCATCGTAGATCAGCAGATAGATGCGGCCTCGGTATTCCGCGGCGATCAGGCCGCGCCCCGCGAAATATCCCACCGGGTCGCGCGTCAGCGCCGCCAGCTGCTCATCGGTCTTGTACCACTGCTTGACGTCGTTGATCGCCATCCAGCGGACGATGTCCGAGGCGCGGAAGGTCGGTCCGTGCTCCGCCAGCGCCTCGCGCATCTGGTCGACGTTGAACCCTTCGTTCTGCCCCGCGGTGGCGGCGATGCGGAACTCCAGCACGCCCGCGCCGCGCACCATGCGCTTGAGGTCCTCGATGTCGTCGAAGCCGCGGCGCAGTCCGGCGTAGGTGTCGTACTTCTCAACCACCGCCGCCAGTTCATTCTTCAGGTGCGGGAATCGCTCCTGCAGCGACTCCAGCTCGAGCTGGCGGAGACTCTTGTCCTTGATGCGCTGCTTGTTCTCATCGAGCAGCACGCGACCCGTCTCGGGATCCTTGCGATCGCGCGGCTCGTTGGAGAGCTGCACCAGGCGGAGCAGGTCCGGCTCGCGCAGACTGTACCGCAGCGCTTCGGTCAGCAGCGCGTCGTAGACCACCTCCGCCTCGGCCAGCTCCGCCTCGGCGCGAGCCAGCGCGGCTTCGTCCCGCGGGTCGGCGCCGCGGGCGGCTTCGTACGCGGCGCGAGCGGCGCGCTGCCGGTCGTAGGCCTTCTGCAGCGAGTCCATCCGCGCCCAGTGCGTGGTGCCCTCCGGCCCGCCGAAAACCTTGACGGCCTCGCCCGCCTGAAGGCGCGACTCCAGTTCGTTGGGGTCGATGCGGGCGCTGCGCAGAACGGAATCGATGGCGTCCCGATAGGCCTGCTGCGCCGCCTTGACCCGCTCATCCGGCAGCGGGATGGAAATCTCGATCCGGTCGGTCCCCTGGCGCGTCACGCTCAGGTCAATGGCCCCGGTGGGATTGAGACGGTTCTTGAGCACGTCGACGACCTGCGGCATCACCTGCTCGGGGTCATCGGTGTCCTCCAGCTTCACCTGATAGATGACGCTCAGGCCGCCGGCGAGGTCACGACCCCACCGGATCCCGTTGCTGACCAGCTGCCAGGCGCAGATGGCCAGCACCACCAGGATGATGAGGATTCTCCATTGCAAGTTGTGCATCGTGCATCCACCCTCAGGTCATGCGAACGTCGATGGCCGCAACGTCCGGCCGCTCGTTCGCGCCGCCAGCCATGCGGCCTGTTACTTCTTCGCTCCCGCGTCGGCGGGCTCCGGGGCCTTGTCCGGAGAATCCCGCAGCACCTGCTGAATGGCTGACTTGGCGAAGGTCATGCGCGTGTTGGACGACTCATCCACCTTCAGCACCACGGTGTTCGACTTCACTTCCACCACCGAGCCGATGATGCCGCCGATCGTCTGCACCTGGTCGTGCTTCTTGATGCTCGAGAGCAGGGCCTCCCGCTTCTTCTTCTCCTTCTTCTGACTCGAGAACGACCAGAAGATGAAGATGAGAATGAGCACCATGAAGATGGGCAACAAACTGGAGAACGGATCATTGGGGCGCGGCGGCGCGGCGCCCCCGGTCCCGCCATTCGCGCCGGTGGTCGCGTTTCCGCCACCGCCGCCCAGGTTCGGGGGCGGAGGTGCGCCTTCGCCCTGCGACAGGGTCAGCGTGAGCGAAGGAATCGAATCAAGGTTCCACATGGGTGTGACTCAACGCGAACGGGCTGGACCGGCCTCCGCCGACCCGGCGACCGGGTCCGACAGCACCGGCCAGTCCCGCTCCAGGGAAGACCAGCCATTCTCCCGGACAGCCCGCCGAACGTCCAGCATCAGCCGTTGGAAGTGGCGGATGTTATGCACGCTCAGCAGAATCGGCCCCAGCATCTCCCCGACGGTGAACAGATGCCGCAGGTAGGCGCGGCTGAACCCCCCGGAACAGGTCGAACAATCGCAAGCGGGGTCCACTGGCCCATCGTCCTCTGAAAACCGGGCGTTCCGCAGGTTGATGCGGCCCGCCCGCGTGAACGCGGTGCCATTGCGCCCGTTCCTCGTCGGAAGGACGCAGTCGAACATGTCCACTCCCGCCCGAACCGCCATGACAAGATCCCGCTCATACCCCACCCCCATCAGGTATCGGGGCTTGTTCTGCGGCAGAAAGGGGGCGGTGAACTCGACGACCCGGGCGATCGCCGCCGTTCCCTCCCCCACCGCCACTCCACCGACGGCGTAGCCGGGCAGGTCGATCCCGCACACCTGACTCGCCGACCGTTGGCGCAGATCCGGATGGACGCCCCCCTGGACAATGCCGAACAGGGCCTGTTCATCCGGGCGTTGATGGGTTCTGACGCATCGCTCCAGCCACCGGATGGTGCGCTCACAGGCCGCCTGAACACGGGCGCGATCCTCCGCAGTCGCGCCTCCTTCCGCCGCGGGCGGGCAATCGTCGAACGCCATGATGATGTCCGCCCCGAGGTCGTTCTGCACCTCCATGGACCGCTCGGGACTGAGGTGAACCGGCGAACCATCGACCACCGACCGGAACGTGACGCCATCCTCCGTGATCCGGCTGATATCCGACATTGAAAAGGCCTGATACCCCCCCGAGTCGGTCAGGATCGGCCCGTCCCACCGCATAAACCGGTGGCACCCCCCGCGACGTCGGATCAGTTCCGGCCCCGGGCGCAGCATGAGGTGGTAGGCGTTGTTCAGGATGATCTGGCTGCCCGTGCCCCGCACCTGTTCGGGCGTCAGCCCCTTTACCGACGCCCGTGTGCCCACGGGCATGAAGGCCGGCGTGTCAAACGACCCGTGCGGCGTCGTCACCCGCCCCATGCGGGCGCGCGACAGGGGGCATCGGTGCAGAATCTCGAATGACAAGGGGCCGGACATCGGGCGGGATGGTAGAACCCTGCTCCCCCCTCGCCCCCGGCGAACGTCAGGATGTGAGGGTCGAGCATTCCGCCGACTCACCCCATCATCCCCTGCGCCTGGCGTCCTCCTCCAGCACGGCGCGCTCCTCCGGCGTCAGCCCCTCGATCCCGACGTGACGGATCTTGGCGAGGACGCGCCGCACTTCCTGTTCGTGGCTGCGGCGCTGGCGGCGTGCGTCTCCATCTCCCTTCCGATAGTGATGCGAGGTGGGGTCGACGCGACCCAGAATGTCGAAGAACCCGTGCAGATGATGGGGACGACGGATGAAGTAGAACCCGGCGATGGCCCCGCCCAGGTGCCCCGCCTCGCCGCCGGCGTTGTACCCGCCGAAGATCACCTTCACCGCCGCCAGCGCCGTGAGCGTGTAGGCGAACAGGTCGAGCCGGATGGGCAGGAAGAAGTAGTAGATGATGTCTCGCGGCGCGATGAACGCGCCGGCCATCATCACGCCGAACACCCCCGCCGACGCCCCGACCAGCGGCGTCTTGGGATCGTGGAAAAGCAGCCCCGGCAGCCACGATTCCACGCCCGCCATCAGTGCGAGGTTCCCCAGCAGATTGAGCGTCAGGTACATCAGCGCGCCGAAGATGCCCGCCAGCAGGTAGAACGCCACGTAGCGCTTGCGGCCCAGGTATTCCTCCACGATCGGTCCGAAGATGAACAGCCCCAGCATGTTGAGAGCCAGGTGCATGAAGTCGAAGTGCAGAAACTGGAAGCCGATGAAGCGCCAGTACTCGATGCCGAGGAAGCCGCTGGTGGTGGAGAAGTGCATGACCCGCGTCAGCCAGTGCATGCGGGTGACCATGGCGTAGCCGACCTCCATGCCGGTGCGCCGATCCACCACCGGCACGGGGATGATGTGCAGGTTGGGGGGGGGCTTCACGCCCTCCATGTCGAAGTCGAGGTCGCGCACGTCGCTGATCGGCGCTCCGCGCGCGATGTACGGCCCGCCCACCATCACCCACTCCGCCGGCAGCGCGCGATCCACGAAGAACACCGCCGCGCAGATCACGATGAGCCACGTGGTGGCGGACACCATGCTCAGGGCGCGAAAGCCCATCGGGGGTGCATTGGCCCCACCCAGACGTGGAACCGCACTGAACTGGTCCGGCTGTCGCCTGTCACGCATGAAGAGCGGCTCCTGCCGTCAAGTCCCCCCGTCGCGGCGCTGCTTCTCCGTATGACGACGGAGCCACTTCTGTTCGGACGAACTGAGCGACGCCATGCCTTTTTCGCGGATCTTGTCCAGGAGTCGGTCGAGTTCCCGGGCGTCGTGCTCCTGCTGCTGGCGCTCGCGCTGGGCCTTGCGAAGTTGACGCTTGCTTGGTCCCCGCCGGACCTCCGGCTCGGCCCCGTATCCACCCCCGTAACCGGGCCCCAGCAGGGCATCGGTGTACTGGAGCTGGCGATATGTCTGATAACAGGTGAAGCCCCCGAAGAAAGCCAGCCCGACCAGCACCCACTGGGACGTCGCAGCCCCGTACAACCCCAGTGCGATCGCCCCGAAGTAGCCCACGCGCACCGAGTAGAGCATCGACCGCCCGTACCCCAGCCGCGGCCAGAGCAACGCCTGCACGATTCGCCCGCCATCCAACGGAAACATCGGCAGCAGGTTGAACAGCAGCAGCATCATGTTGACGCGGGCGAGGATGTAAAGCGCGAAGACGATGTCGCTCACTTCGCTCAGCGCCGCCGGCGCCTGTCCAAATGGGAGTGGGATCGCCGCTCCCCACCACGCGCCGGAGATGATCCCGAGCGGGACGCCCAGCACGGGAATCAGCATCACGTTCACCAGCGGTCCGCCCAGCACCGTCCACAGGTGCGCCTTCCAGTGACCGGGCGGGTGGCAGAACGCCAGGCCGCCCAGGGGCCACATGAGGATCTCATCCGCCTCGCCCCGCACCCTTCGGCAGGCGATGCAGTGGCCGAACTCATGCAGAAGCACGATGAAAAACAGCCCTCCCACCCACACGCTGGTGAAGAACAGGTCGAGTGAGAGTGAGACGCCCCGTGTCGGGCTGCCCACCGATTCGAGCAGTTGAAAGGCGATGAACAGCACCAGAATGATGTGAACGCGGACCGAAATGCCCCACACGCGAGCAAGCGGCAACGACCACGAGGCCGGATTATCGAACGAGGGGCGCATGCCCGACCAGTCGCCCCCGGGTCGTCCGCCGGGCGAGCCGCCCTCCCGGTTGTAGTCGCGCTCGTACCAGCTCATCGCGCTGTTCCGACGTGGGATGCCGCGCAGGACGGCGTCGCGGCGAAACCAAACCACAGGGCCAGCGCAGCGATCGTCTTGCCGTCACGGATCGCTCCGTCGCGGATCATGGGCCACACCTCCACCGAGGGCACGGTTTCGACCGTGATCTCCTCGCCCGGCTCCAACCGCTGACCCACGTGCGTCAGACCGGTGGCGAGAAAGGCGTGCATGCGCTCATCCGAGAAACCCGGCGTGGTGAAGAACTGGCCGAGCGGAACGATCGCGGCGGCGCGATAGCCGGTCTCCTCCTCCAGTTCGCGCCCCGCGGCCTCCTTCGGGTCTTCGCCACGCTCCAGTTTCCCGGCAGGCAGTTCAAGCAGCGGCGCATCCACGGCCACGCGGTAGTTGCGCACGAAGACGATGCCGCCGTCATCAAGCACCGGCAGGATCGTCACCGCGCCGGGGTGACGGACGATGTCGCGCACGAACGCGCGGCCGCCGGGCGGCGCGTACTCCCGCCGCTCGACCCGAAACACGGGGCCTTCGTGGGTGATGCGCGAGGTGAAGGGTGCGGTCATTGAGCCATGATACGGCAGCGCAGGCAGTGGCGCGGACGTCTCGCCTGCCCACTGCAACTTGAACACAGGCGGGACGCCTGTGCCGCTGGTCACCGACCTACTCGTTCTGCAGCACCGCGATCTCCACGCGACGGCTCGCCTGCTTGGTGCCCATGGGGCGATTGGGGCCGAAACTGGCGATGTGCATGCGGTTCACCTCCACGCCGCGCTGACGGAGATACTCCATCACCGCGTACGCCCGCTCGGCGCCGAGATGGAAGTTGCTCTTCCAGCCGCTCCTCTGGATCGGATCGGTGTCGGTGTGTCCGGTGATGCGGATGCCGTTGCCCGGATACTGCGAGTTGAGCACCGAGGCCACCTGCGAAAGGGACCGCTGCGATGACTGCTTGAGCGCGGCCTGGCCGGAGTCAAAGAGCACATCACTCTCGATGATGAGGGTGATCTCACCGTCGCCGTAAACGCTCTGCACGTTCTCGATGCCCTCGAAGCCGGTGGTGCGTCCCACGTCGGCGGCGCGGGCGTTGGCATCCTCGAGCTGGCGCCGAAGGTCGGCGAGCTGCATGGCCAGCGTCCGTCGATCTGCTTCAGCGGAGGCCAGCGCGTTGTTGCGCTGCTCCAGCTGGGCGCGCAGATTGGTCGCCTCCTCGCGGAGGAGGGCCGAATCATCCTTCTTGCTGCCGCATCCACCCGCCGTCATCGTGAGCGCGACCAAGGCCGCGCCAGCCATCCATGTGCATCGCATGGAGCATCCTTTCAGTGCGAAACCGTCCGTGCAGGCGTCCCTCCGTGGTGACGCCCTGATGCAATTGAAGCCATCCGCCGGCGTGTGTCCAGCGGTGAACGAGGTGTGGACAACCTGTCGGCAGCGATCATCCCACGATGTTCCGCCACGCCTGCTCGATCTGGGGCCAGAGCCGCGTGTTGATCTCCGGTCGCAGCAGGAACACGACCGCCGCCCCGATCGCCAGATGCGGGCCGAAGGGGGCTTCGCGCCGCACGCCCCGGATGAAGGTCTGAAGCAGGGCGGCGATGATCGCCCACGCCAGCCCGATGAACGCCGCCGCGAACATGGCGAGCGCGGCGTCGCGCCAGCCCAGCACCGCGCCCACGGCCGCCAGCAGATGCACGTCACCCATGCCCATCGCCTCGCGACCGAATCCGAGCGTGCCGAGAATCCGGATGCCCCACACCACGCCGCCGCCCACGAGGTAGCCCGCGAACGCCCCGCCCATCGCCTGCATGATGAACGGCGTCGCGCCGCCCACGCGCACGCCGATGGCCCATCCGATGAGCAGGCCCAGCAGGCACGGGAGCAGGAAGAGAACCTCCCACTTCATCTCGCGACGCGCGTGCGGATAGTCGTCGGCCAGTACGCCCTCCCCGGAAGGCGCCACGCCAACGTCCACGCCGCCCTTGCGCAGTGAACGGACGACCAGCGCCGCGATCATCACGCCGACCGAAACGGCGCCGGCGCCCTTCAACCCGACCACGCCCACCGAGAGCAACCCCGCCAGCACGGGCAGCCCGAAGAGCAGTTCGAACGACGAAACCTCCGCGGTGGAAACCCCCGACTCGGGCGCGTCGTCGTCCGCCCCGGAAGTAGTCCGGGCGCCCGATCCGCCAGCGACGAACTGGTCGTAATCCGAAAAACTGCGCGGCAGCGTGCCCCGGCGCAGCAGCCGCCACGCGATGACGATACCGATCATCCCGCCGAAGCACGCCCACGTGCCGCCAGGCCCCAGCAGCGGCATCGGCCACGCCTGCCAGGTGCGGGGCATGGTGGAGCCCGACTGCTGAATGATCGCCTGCACCAGCACCGCGACAAAGCCCGTGAGCGTGGCCGCCATCGGCAGTTCGATCTGAATGGTGAACGTGCGGGCGTCGATCATGGTCATGCCGACGAGCGACGCCGCCAGCACCAGCACCGCGATGAACAGCGGAACGGTCTTCACACCATTCCAGTACCACCAGGGTCCCGCGACCTGGCTCCACCATGCCGTCGCCGGCGGAACGACATAGAACAGCCAGGCGAGCGCGAGAAACAGCAGCGCCATCATCAGTTCGACGATCATGTACTGCGCGCTGATGGGCGCGCGGCACTTGCGGCACTTGCCCCGCAGCCAGAGCCAGCCGAGGATGGGAAAGTTCTCGCGCCACGTCAGCCGCCACCCGCAGCGCGGACACCGGCTGGGCGGCGTGATGATGCTCACCCCCGCGGGCAGCCGGTACACCACCACGTTGAGGAAACTGCCCACGCACGCGCCGAAGCAGAAGGCGAACACCAGCCCCGGCACCTTGTACACCCACAGTGGAAGGGTCGGCGACTGAGCCAGGATGGCGACGATCGAGAGCGCGCTGTCCGTCATCATGTGGTTGCTCGACGCTCCGCCCGCACTCGCTCGACCGGTCGCCCGGCCGCATCCACCCCACGCTGACCCGTTACACCGCCCCTCACGATTCGTCCGAACCACCCTCCGACTTCTCGATCACCCGGATCTCCTGCTCGGCCCTGTCCAGCAGTTCACGGCAGCGACGAATCAGCGCCGTGCCGCGACGATAGGCCGCAATGCTCTCCTCCAGCCCGATCGACCCCTCATCGTGACGGCGGATGATCGCCTCCAGCGCCTCGACCGCCTGTTCATAGGTCATCGACGCGGGGTCGGGCTCGGCCTCGACGGGCGGGACGGACGGATTGGATCGCCTGGACGCCATGCGACGAATCTACTCGGAAGAGGCAAACAGGTCCAACTGATCCGCCCCCCCACTTGGCCCTCCATTCAGGCCTCCAGATGCTCCTGAACCAGCCCGCCGGGGCTTGCGGACCATCCGGTCACCCACCACCGAGCGCACCACGCCGTCCGCCAGGTGGGTGAGCATCGGATCACCGGCGTTGACGTCGCTGATCGAGCGGATCAGCCCGCCGTCCGGATGCGTGGTGTATGAGAAGCCCCGCCTCAGTACGCCGTGAACCTCGAAGGCGCGGAGCGTCTGCTCACGCCCGTCAAGCACTCTGCGGGCCAGGGCCAGCCGATGCGCGATTGCAGCGCGCAGACGATTGCTCGCCACGCTCAGCCGTTCCCGCTGGCGGGCGCTCACGTCGGCGGGGCGAAGTTGAAACAGTCGTCGCGAGAGCCGGTCCAGATCAAGCCGATGCTGAGCGAGCAGGTGGCGCTGAGCGAGCGAAAGACCCTCCTGACGGTGCTCCAGCCGCTCGGCCAGTCGCTCGATGACGGCCCGCGGACCTCGCAGCAGGTCGGTGCGTGAGAGCAGGGCCAGCCGCTCCCGCTCGCGTTCCAGCCGCCGCGCGAGCAGGGATGCCTGCCGGTGCTCCAGGTGGTCGATCTGCCGCGCCAGTTCCGTCGCCGCGGGAACCAGCCGCATCACCGCCTGCGTGGGGGTGGCGGCCCGAAGGTCGGCGACCAGTTCGGCGATGGTCACGTCCGACTCATGTCCGATGGCGGCCACGACCGGCAGCACGCTCTCGACGATCGCATCCGCCACCACGCGCTCGTTGAACGCCCAGAGATCCTCGATCGACCCGCCCCCCCGCGTGACCAGGATCGCCTCGACGCCCAGCGTCACGCGCTCGCGGTTGATGCGGCGGATGGTGCGAGCCACGTCTTCCGCCGCCCCCTCTCCCTGCACGCGCGCATCGAAGACGAGCAGACCCACCCCTTTCCACCGCTGGGCGGCGGTGGCGATGACGTCCTGCAGCGCGGCCCCCTTGATCGACGTCACCACGGCGATCCGACCGGGATACGCCGGCACCTGGCGCTTGCGTGCGTCATCGAAGTAACCAAGCGCCCGAAGCTCCTCGCACAGGGCCTTGAAGCGGGCTTCGAGCGCCCCCTCTCCCACCGGCTTCAGATCCGTCACGTAGAACTGCGTGCGCCCCTGCGGCGCATAGTGGCCCACCTGTCCCGTGGCGACGACTTCCTGCCCGTCGCGCGGCGTGAACGAAAGCCGCCTGGCCGTTGAAGCCCATGCCACGCACGAGAGGACGGACTTGTCATCCTTGAGCGAAAAGTACCAGTGATTGCGCGTGGAGAGGTTGCTGATCTCGCCGATCACGCGCAGGGGCGACGGGAGACGCTCCTCCAACGTGCGCGTGATGAGGTCGCTCACCTGCGAGACGGTGAGGGGGCGCGGCTCCCCGCCGTGCGCCGCTGCCGCCCGTTCCCGCCGCGCGGGGGGCGGGTCGGGCTCCGGTCCGGCGAACATGGATGGGTCCAGCCGTTTGCGGGCCATGCGGCGCATGATACGGTACGCATCGCCACCGGAGCATCGCGTGACCGCCTCGACGCCCCCCATCACGCTCACCACCAACGTCGCTTCGCTGCGCGGTGTGGGACCGCAGCGCGCCGCGGCGCTGCGCCGCATGGGCATCCGCTGCGTCGCCGACCTGCTCCTCCACCTGCCCCACCGCTACGAGCGCGAACTGGGCGAGCGATCGGTGGATGAGGCGTCGGAGGCGGTGACGCCCGTTCACGGCGCTGGCGCCACGCTTACCGTGCGCGGCGAGATTCTCACGCTCCGCCAGGTGCAGGGGCGGCGTACCCGCACCGAGGCGACGCTGTTCGACGGCACCGGCACGCTGCTTCTCACCTGGTTCAACGCCCCGTGGCTGCGCGGCAAACTGCACCCCGGCATGACCATCCGCGCCTGGGGCAAGGCCAAGCGCCGGGGCGACTACCTGCAACTCGTCAACCCCAGGTGGGAGCCGATCAGGATCGAGGAGGAGGTCAAGCCCCGCACCGACCGGCTGCGACCCATCTACCCCGCCAGCGAGGAGATGTCGTCCAGTGTTCTCGAAGATCTGGTGCAGCAGGTGCTCGAGCCCGCGCTGGCGAACCTGCCCGACCACCTGCACCCCGAATATCGCGATCAGGCCGCCCTGCCCGAACTGGCTGCGGCCTACCGCATGGTGCATGCGCCCGCGAATGAGGACGAGGTGGCCTTCGGCCGCAGGCGGCTGGCCTTCGATGAACTTCTCATGCTGCAACTGGGCGTGATGCTCAAGCGCGCGCACCGCCGTCGGGCGTATCGAGCCCCGTCTCTCAAGCGCACGCCGCAGATCGACCAGCGCATCCGCAGGAGATTTCCCTTTCCGCTCACCGAAAGCCAGAACGCCGTCATCGAGGAGATCGTCGCCGACGTGGGCCGCGAAGGCCCGATGAACCGGCTCTTGCAGGGCGACGTGGGCTCGGGCAAGACGGTCGTGGCGCTCTACGCCATGCTGCTGGCGGTGGCGGCGGGCCACCAGGCGGCGCTCATGGCCCCGACCGAGGTGCTCGCCGAGCAGCACGACGCCACCATCCGCGCCATGCTGGCGGGCTCGCGCGTGCGGATGGAGTTGCTCACCGGCGCGCTGCCCGCCGCGGCGAGGCGAAGCATCCAGCAGCGCCTCCGCGAGGGCGAACTCGACCTCGTCATCGGCACCCACTCGCTGCTGGCCGAGAAGGTGAAGTTCAAATCGCTGGCCCTGGCCGTCGTCGATGAACAGCACCGCTTCGGCGTAGAGCAGCGGGCGGTGCTGCGCGTCAAGTCCACCGAGCCGGACCTCGTCGCCCACACGCTGGTCATGACCGCCACGCCGATTCCGCGCACGCTGTCGCTCACGGTGTTCGGCGACCTGGATGTCTCCACCATCCGCGGCCTCCCGCCGGGCCGCGCGCCCATCGCCACGCGCGTGGTTTCGCCCGAGCGGTGCGACGAGGTCTACGCCTACCTCGCCAGACGAATCGCCCAGGGTGAGCAGGCGTACATCGTGGTGCCTGTCATCGACGAAACCGAGAGCGGACTGACCGCCGTGGACACACACCTGAAGCGGCTCGCGGAAGGCCACTTCCGCGGCCGCCGCCTCGCCGCCATGCATGGCCGTCTGAAGAAGGACGAGCGCGACGAGGTGATGCGCCGCTTCCGCGAGGGCGACATTGATGTGCTTGTCGCCACCACGGTCATCGAGGTCGGCGTGGACGTGCCCAACGCCTCGATCATGGTCATTGAGCAGGCCGACCGCTTCGGGCTGGCCCAGCTCCACCAACTGCGCGGCCGGGTGGGTCGCGGCAGCAAGCATTCGATCTGCGTGCTCATCGGCGATCCGGTCACGGACGAGGGCAAGCAACGCCTTGAAGCCATCGCCGCCAGCAATGACGGGTTCGCCATTGCCGAGAAAGACCTCGAAATCCGCGGCCCCGGCGAACTGTTCGGCACCAGGCAGTCAGGTCTGCCCCCCTTCCGCGTGGCGCAGCTGCCCAGGGATCTGCCGCTGCTTCAGATGGCCCGGCGCGATGCGAGCGCGTGGATCGAAGCCGACCCCGAACTCGCGTCGCCTCGCGATGCGCTGCTGCGCAAGCGCCTGCTCAAGGCCTACGGCCAGGCGCTGGGGCTGGGTGACGTCGCGTAGCGCCCTGAACCCTCTCCCTATGGGAGAGGGGCTTACGGAAGGAGAAGGACTTCACAGAGAGTCGCCGAACTTCGCATCTACCATCACCCCATGTCCACCAACGCGGAACTCGAGCGCATCTTCGACGAGATGGCCAAGGTGCTGGAGCTCACCGGGGCCAATCCCTTCCGCGTCAACGCCCACGCGCGTGTGGCGCGACTCATGGGCGACCTCACCTACGACATCGCCACGCTCGCCGATGACCCCAGGAAACTCACCGCCATCGACGGCATCGGCGACGGCACCGCCAGGAAGATCATCGAGTTCGTCAAGACCGGCAAGGTCGCCGAGCACGATGAACTCGTCGAGAAGGTGCCGCGCGGCCTCTTCCAGGTGATGGAAATCCCCGGGCTCGGGCCCAAGACCGTCAAACTGCTGTGGGAGCAGGCGGGCGTCACCGATCTTGAATCACTCAAGAAGGCCCTCGATTCCGGCGTCGTCGAGAAACTCCCCCGCATGGGGGCCAAGACCGTCCAGAACATCCGCGACTCGCTCGCCTTCGCCGCCAAGGCCGGCGAGCGAATCCGCCTCGGCGTCGCCCTGCCCATCGCCGAAGCCATCGTCGAGCGCCTGCGCGCCGTTCCGGGGGTCACGCACATTCAGTACGCCGGATCGCTCCGGCGCGGCAGGGAGACCATCGGCGACATCGACATCCTCGCCAGCACCACGGACGAGAACGCGCTCTTCGCCGCCTTCACCGCCATGCCCGGCATCGAAAAAGTCCTCGTCGCCGGGGGCACCAAGGCCTCCGTGCGGCTCGAGCGCGGCGTGCAGGTCGATCTCCGCATCCTGCCCGAGGACTCCTTCGGCGCCGCCCTCATGTACTTCACCGGCTCCAAGGAGCACAACATCGTCCTGCGCGAACGCGCCATCAAAATGGGCTACCGCCTCAACGAGTACGGCCTCTTCCCCGACGATGGCGACGCCGCTCCCCACAAGCGCGGCGTGACCCCCGTCGCGTCGAGAACCGAGCAGGAAATCTACCGCAAACTCCAACTCCACTGGGTGCCGCCGGAACTGCGCGAAGACCGCGGCGAACTGGACGCCGCCTTCCAGGACAAGCCCCCCACGCTCATCGAACTGCCCGACATCAGGGCCGAACTCCACGCCCACACCACCGCCTCGGATGGCCGCCTCACCATCGACGAACTCGCCGCCGAGGCCAGACGGCGCGGCTTCCACACCATCGCCGTCACCGACCACTCCAAGTCCAGCATCCAGGCCAACGGTCTGAACGAGGACCGCCTGCGCGCTCACATCGAGGCCATCCGCGAAGCCCAGTCCCGCATCAAGGGCATCACGATTCTCGCCGGGGCGGAGGTGGACATTCTCTCCGACGGACGGCTCGACTACGCGGATGACATCCTCGCCCTGCTCGACATCGTCGTCGCCTCGCCCCACGTCGCCCTCAAGCAGGAGCCCGGCAAGGCCACCGCCCGCCTGCTGGCGGCGATCAAACACCCGCTGGTCCACATCCTCGGCCACCCCACCGGCCGCCTGATCGGCAAGCGCGATGGGCTCCACCCGGATGTGAACGCCCTCGCCGCCGCGGCGGCCGAGCATGACACCGCGCTGGAACTCAACGCCAACTCCCTGCGGCTGGACCTGCGCGACACCCACATCAAGGCCGCAGTGGACGGCGGCGCACTCATCGCCATCGACACCGACGCCCACTGCGCCGAACACTTCGATGAACTGCGCTACGGTATCCTCACCGCCCGCCGCGGCTGGCTGACCCCCCCACGATGCATCAACACATGGCCGGCGAAGAAACTGCACGCGTGGCTGAAGAAGAAGCGGTGAGCGAGAGGATTCACCGCGGAGGCGTGAAGAGCGCGGAGAGAAGCGGGCGGAGTCCAGCGTCGCATCGCCCCGCATGTCGCAGATCCATGAGCCGTACGCCAGCGTGCCACGGCTCTGTGAGCCGTGCGATCCCCAAGCCACCGCATCGTCATCCGCGCGACCACGGCCGACACAGCCGTGGCACATCAGCATGAGGGGTCTCTGAACAACCCTCCCTCCCTCCGGGAGAGGGCTGGAGTGAGCGTCTTCTTGGATCGGAATCGCCACGCATGAGGGGCGTGATCGATCCAAGACGTGGTGGCTCGGGGGTTCCACGACTCGGTCCGTCCGTCTCTCAGGTCTTCTCACGATGCACGGTGGCCCAGACCTCGCGCTTGGCGTCCAGGTCGCGGAACTGCTTTCGGCCCATGACGAGGTCGGCCATGATCGTTGCGATCTCGCGCGGCCGCATGGTGAACCGCACCTGCGACCACTTCAGCGGCGTGCCGACGCCCTGTCCGCCCGCGGGCCGCTCGATCCCGCGCGCCCACTCCGGCGGCTCGGTCGAGTTGGGCGTCAGCCAGCAGGTGTCCGGGGTGGCGCGCCACCCATCGGCGCGCCCTTCGATGACCTCCCCCATCAGGTTGGTCTTGGCCGCCATCGCGATTTCGCCGGGGAACTTGAGGATGACCTCGGCCAGCTCGCCATCCCATTCGACGAGTCGGACGACGAAGGGGTGTGTGCAGGCGCCCCTGGACTCCCGCATCATGCGATGACCGGCCCAGCGCGGCAGGTGCTCGCCGTCCTTTTCGCTCACGCGGAAGAAGGCATGGGCGATGACATTGGGGGCGTTGGAGAGGTCGAAGGGGGCGAAGGCGGGAGGAAGATCGGGTCCGGCGCCACCCACACGGGGTCGAACAACTTCCGGACAGGCAAATGACTCGGCCGCCAGTCGCTTTCGCTGACTGTTGGTGAGGCGGCCGTGCGGGATCAGCCAGAACTCCGCCTCGAAGTGCGTGTCGTGGTGATGCTCGTCCCACGGGTCGAAGGCCGTGAGGACGAAGGCGATCCCCTGCTCGGTTCGCAGACACTGCTGTGATCCGTCGTGAACGCACAGCACACCGCGACCGGACGAGGCGATGTCGTCCTGAAGGCAATCGACGAACGACATCGCCGTGAAAGGGCGCTCGATGGACTCAAACCACTGCGGCGAGGTCATCCAGTCGCCTGAGGGGTACTTTCGCCGAGTGACGCCGTTCGGATGAACCGAATGCACCGCGAAAGGCGAGTCGGCGACCAGCGACAGCGCGTCCGGCTCCGGCAGCCGAAGGTGAAGTTGAAGCGCCGCGTTGAGCCCCGGATCGGGTCGAGACCATTCCGCGGGCGATGACTTGATGCGCACGTGGAGGCCGCTGACCACCGGATCAAAGCGATGGGAGAGCCAGAGGCGCGAGCCGGACGGCGTTTCGAGGATGACGGCGACGCCGTCCTTCGCGCGACCCGAGCCCCCTTCGCAGAGATGCGGTCGAAACACGACGGGCTCTCCATTCTGCCGCATGGACAGCGACATCGCGGGTTGCCCCCCGCCGAAGGCGCCCAGCGGAGCGTGCTCCTCATGCCAGAGCTGCGCGAGCATGCCGGTCGACTTGTCGATGGATGCTCGCAAGCCATCGCCTCGATGCACCTCGAAATGCGCTCCCTGATCGTGAACAGTGGCACGCTCCAGTTCCTTCAGCGACGGGTCGCGTGGATCAACGCGCGTCCAGCCGCGCGCCGGCACTTCCGGCGCGACCGCGAGGCGATCTTCACCGATGGACACCAGCCCGCGCGCCGGCCAGGGCGAGGTGTTGAAGAGCACGCATTCATGGTCACCACGGACAATCCGACCAGCCAGCAATTGCGTGGTGCGCTGCCATACCGCCTGGGCGAGCGCGTCGGCTCGCTCGAACCCGTCGGACCCGATGTCGCCGCACAGTCCTTCGCACTCGTGGTTGTCGTGGTGCTGCGCGGCGAGCAGTTCGCGCCACGCTTCATCGAGTTCCCAACCGGGGTACACATCCCATCGCGGATAAGGACGGCCGCAGAGACCGGCCAGCGAAGCCGCCTGCTGCGCCGTCAGAATCGTTCCTTCAGCTCGATGGCTGGCGCGCGGGTGCCGATCGCCGTTCTTCCCCAGCGTCATGCCGTGCCACACGTCATCCATCGTGTACGCGCGAACGGGAAGCCCCTCTTCGCTGTCCGGGTGTGGCAGAGGGGTTTGGGGTGAGTGGGTGGGAGCGACGCGCGAGTCGCCCTCACCCCCGGCCCCTCTCCCAAGGGGAGAAGGGAGCAGAGAGCCCTCACGCCCGGCCAAGCCGGGGGCGAACGCGCGGCGCAGCGCCGCCACCACCTCGCTCATCGTGCCCGGCACGATCTCGTACTCCGGGTGGGCCAGCAGTTCCTTCAACTTCGGCAGCAGCAGTTCGCTGCGGCACATCCAGTCCTTGCTCGGCATCAACTCCAGCCACTGCACGATGGCGGGCAGAGGCAGGTCGCGCAGGAGCGAAGAGCCCTCACCCCCGGCCCGTTCCTCCCTCGATGCCTCGATGCCTTGATCCCTCGATCCCTCGCCCCCCAGCAACTCAAAATCCTCCGGCCACTGGTGCAAATTCAGCCCGTTGCGCGGCAGCGTGGGAATGCGCGTGCCATCAATGCCCTCCCACAGGATCAGCGCGTGCGGCTCGCGCGGCACCTCGGGCGTGTGCCACGTCCACTGGAAGTACAGGTTGGCGCACTCGAAGCCGCACCCACGCAGAATCTGCGGCAACTGGGGGAAGAAGTAGAACTCCTCCTCCCAGAACGCCCGCGGCCGCACGCCCAGCAGACGCAGCACGCTGCGCACGCCGAACGTGAACTGGCGGATGTTCGACTCGCCGCCGTGAAACAGCCCGTACGGCTGCCCGTACGAACACCCCACCGGCTCGATGAGGCCCTGCTGCACCGCCTCGCGCAGTTCGGCGAGCGCCTCGGGGCACTCCGCCGCCATCTTCTCGTAGCCGACGCCGTCGAAGTTGATGTTGCCCTTCACCCCCGCCTCGCGGCACAGATGCAGCATGTCGCGCACCGACCCCGGCAGCACGCCGTAGCCCCACAGCCACTGCATGTCCACCCAGTGCATGTGGTTGCCGAAGGTGAAGAGTACTTTCTTGCGATCACTCGCCATGCGGGGGCGATTCTACCCGCACCCGAAACGGGGATTCACCGCAGAGTCGCAGGGGACGCAGAGGCAAGAACAACGGATGCTCGTGAATCGGCGCCCTGGGGAACCGCACCGCACACCGCGCCAAGTCAGGAAACCCTGCTGTGACTTCTCTGCGAACCCGGCGACTTAGCGGCGAACCCGATCCTCAAACCCGTCTCACTCATCCACCGGCTTCGTGGACGTCACCGCGGCGGCGAAGGTCTTGAACTGCTCGGCGCTCAGCAGGCCCCTGGTCTTCTCCAGCATCGCATCGCGCGCCTGGCGAATCTCCTCGTTGGCGAAGACCCGGTTCTCACGCGGCATGGCCCGCGCGGCGATGGTGCGGATATGCCACGCCTGCACCGCTTCGATCGACCCATCCAGCGCCGCGGGCGGCAACTCGAAGGACACGAGCAGCGCCACCAATCCATCCACCCTGCCGTCCATCGCGGCCAGCGGGGGGAAGATCAGCCGCGCCTTGTCCCGGTCCACGATCTTCACCAGTTCCTCCGCCAGCTTTTTGCGCTCCCGCTCGGCGGCCAGGTTGATCGACCGCTGCAGGTCGCTGCGGTCGAACAGCCCGGCCCCGCTGCCGCCGCCCTCGCGGATCTCGCGCAGTCGTTGTTCGGTCATCTCCAGCCAGTCCTGACGGAGGTGCGCCGCCGTTTCCGCCAGTCGCTTGCGCGAGGCGACGCTCAGGTTGATGATCTTCTCCGCCTCCTCGCCCGTCACGCCATGCCGCGCGACGACCGCGCGCGCCTGATGCGTCCACGAGGTCACCTGCTTGTCGGTATAGGCGGGCTTCTCCGCGACCTTCTCCACTGGTGGGGGTGGCGGGGGAGTCTGGGCCAGCACCGGCGCGGCCGCTCCCAGCAGCAGTGTCGCCAGCATCGGCATCCACGGTCGATTCACGCGGGTGGGCTGTGCCATCGGTTGCTCCACGAAGAAAGACGCGGCCGAACTGCGGTTGTTCCCGATGATAGGTCGGCGGCGTCGGCCTCCCAGTCGCCAGGCGCTGATGAGCCGCGCCTCCCCGCCGAATCGAGCCGCGACCGTGAGGGAGCGGTTTGATTTGCGTGCGCCGCAACCGCTCCCTCACGGTCGCGGCTCACTTTGCCTCCTTGGCCGATCGAGCTTCACACCAGCGCCCCGGCCACCGCTCCCTCACGGTCGCGGCTCGCATGGGAGAGTCCGACCTGTCCGACCACCTCACCCGTCACCGCGTCATTCTCGTTTTCACTGCCAACCGCAGCCGCCTCCCACCCATCCAGCACTTCGAAGATGCGCGTCGCGCTGCTCGCCGTCCGAATCGCTTCCTTCAGCGGCTTCACGTGGCCCATCGTCTTGCCGTACCAGCTGATGCGGCTGTTGAGCGTGCGCACCGCCCGCATTTCGCCCTCGTGCTCCACCATCAACTCCAGATGACGGCGGATGATCCCTACCTTCTCGATCTGCGATGGTTCGGGAGACGCGACGCCCGTGCGCAGCAGATCCCACGCCCGCCGAAACAGCCAGGGCGTGCGGATCGCCCCGCGCGCGATCATCACGCCCGCGCAGCCCGTCGCCCGCATCATGTGGGGCACGTGCTCCGGCTCGGTGATGTCGCCATTGCCGATGACGGGGATCGAGCGGACCGCCGCCACCACCTGAGCGATGCCGTCGAGGCGGGCGCGGCCCTTGAACATCTGCTCCGTCGTCCGGCCATGCACGGTGATGGCCGCGATGCCCACCTCCTCCAGTTGCCTCGCCAGCAACGGGGCGACGATGCGCGAATCATCCCACCCCAGCCGCACCTTGGCCGTCACCGGCACGCGTCCGCCGGAGTGCTGCTCCACCGCGCGGACGATCCGCTCCGCCAGCCGGGTGGTGGAATCCGGATCGCAGAGCAGCAGCGAGCCGCCGTTCTTCTTGGCGACCTTGTCCACCGGGCAGCCCATGTTGATATCGACGATGACCGCCCCGTGATCGACAGCCCACCGCGCCGCCTCGGGCAGCGGGTCGCGGTCATTGCCGTAGAGCTGCATCGCCAGCGGTCGATCGTCGGCACAGGTCTTGGCCAGCCGCATGGCGTTGGGGTGCCCGCGCAGGATGGAGTGGCAGTTGAGCAGGTCGGTGCACGCCAGTCCCACGCCGCCCAGCGCCCGACAGAGCAGCCGAAACGCCAGATCGGTATGCCCCGCGATGGGCGCAAGGAGAATGGGGGTTTCGAGCTGGACGGGGCCGATGCGGAGCATGGTGGGGAATCGTAGATGCCGCCCGGTTCAGGCGTCAGTCCAGGATGATCACGCGCACGTCCGGTCCGACGCCCAGGCGGCTGAGCAGCGAGTTCACTTCGACGCCGCCGAGCACGCTGATGGTGGAGGCGAGGGCGTCCGAGGTCATGCCGTCGCGGGCGATGACGACGACGTGCGCCATGTTCCGCACGCCCCACCCGGTGCGCGGATCGATGATGTGGGAGTAGCGCTGACCTTCCCATTCCAGGTACTGCACCGAGTCGCCCGAGGTGGAGACGACGACGTTGGAAAGGACGAGTCGTTCGCTCCGGGATGAACCATCACGTGCGGGCAGGAGCATGGTCCATCCATCTGTTCCCGGCGGCGGATCGCCGAACGCCACGTCGCCGCCCAGCTCCACCAGGCACGACTGGCAGTCGCGCAGGATGAGTTCGTGCCGCGCTTCGGCAACGGCGTATCCCTTGCCGATGCCGCCCAGATCGAGCTTCATGCCGGGCGTGTCGAGCCGGGCCGTGCGGGTAGAGGGATCGAGGGTCAGCCGTCGCCAGTCGACCAGGGCGCGGGCGGCCTCCACCTGCTCGCTCGTCGGCGGGCGTCCGCGGCCACGGGCCTCGCGCCATAGGCGCGACAGCGGGCCGATCGTCACGTCGAACGCCCCGTCGCTGGCCTGAGCGAACTCCTGGGCGCGGTGCAGCACGGCAAAAAGATCACCGGAGATGGGAATAGCGCCTTGCCCGGCGCGGTCGCAGAGGACGTTGAGCTCGCTGTCGACCTGGTAGTCGCTGAGAATGCGGTTGAGTTCGCCCAGCCGGTCGTAGGCGGCGACGGCGGCACGCTCGGCGACCTCGCCGTCCGCGTGCCAGATGACGATTCGGGCTTCGACCCCCATCACGAGGCGACTAAACTCGTGTCTCGCCGGCGGGGCGGCACAGGACGCACACACGAGGAGCGGCATGAGCAGCACAAGCCGTCGAAGCCGGAGGATCGTGAAACTCGCATCCATCGTCGCCATGGTAGCGGCGCTCACGGGATGCGCCGTCTCCCCGCATGGCGTCAGCCCGGGCGCTGTCGAACCACCCAGCATCGAATCATTCAAGCAGAAGATCGCCGGCGCGGCATACGAGCTGGAAATGATCGCCATTCCCGCCGGAACACTGCCGGGCGCCGAAGCCGAGATCGGCCCCTTCTGGATGGCGAAGACCGAGATCGTGTGGGACTTGTACGACGTGTTCGTGTACGAACTGGACAGGAAGTCGGGCGACACGACGCCCGAGGTGGACGCCATCGCCCGCCCCAGCCGCCCCTACGTGCCGCCTGACCGCGGCTACGGGCACGAGGGCTACCCCGTCATCAGCGTCACGCACCACGCCGCCGAGCAGTTCTGCAAGTGGCTGAGCGCCAAGACGGGCCGCACCTTCCGGCTGCCCACCGAGCAGGAATGGGAGTACGCCTGCCGCGCGGGCTCGACCGCCGCCTATTCCTTCGGCGATGACCCGGCGGCGCTGGGAGACTACGCCTGGTTCGAGGACAACGCCGACTGGAAGACCCAGCCGGTCGGAAAGAAGAAGCCCAACGCGTGGGGGCTGCACGACATGCACGGCAACGTGTCGGAGTGGTGCAACGGCGCCGACGGCAAGCCCATCACGCGCGGCGGCAACCACCTCGACGCGCCCCCAGCGCTGCGGTGCGACGCGCGTCTGGCGCAGGACAGCTCGTGGAACTCCAGCGACCCGCAGATTCCCAAGAGCAGGTGGTGGCTGGCGGATTGTCCGTTCGTCGGCTTCCGCGTCGTGTGCGTGCCGGAGAAGTCCGGTGACGCGAACAGTCCACCAATGAACATGGATGGAAAGGATGGGAAGAAGTGAGGGTGAGTCAGGCGACTTCCCCAGCACTCCATCGAATATTCATCGCAGAGCCGCAGAGGGCGCGGAGAAGACACCGCAGGCGCTCAAATCCTCTGCGCTCTCTGCGGCTCTGCGGTGATTCCGGGTTTGGGGGTCGCTTCGAGTGACTTGCAGCGTTTCACGTGCGTCGCAACGCCGGACTGATTCTTTGCTCTGTTCACCCGCCTCAACTGACCATCCGTGTCCATCCGTGTTCATCCGTGGTTCCGGCCCGCATCGTGTTCATCCGTGGTTCCATCCCGCATCAGGATCGATCATGAAGAAGCCCGCCCCCATCACCCGTCGTGATTTCGTGAAGTCGTCCGCCACGGCCGCGGTGGGCGCTTCGTTCGTCCTGCCCGCCTTCGCGCGATCGGTGCATGTGTCGCACACCGACACGCTGCGCGTGGGCCTGGTGGGATGCGGCGGGCGCGGCACGGGCGCGGCCCAGCAGGCGCTCAACGCCGACCCGAACGCGATCCTCACCGCCGCGGGCGACGTCTTCATGGACCGCGTGGAAGGCGCGATGAGCGGGCTTCGCTCCAGCGAGCGGCTCGCCGAACGCATCAGGGTGCAGCGGGCCGACTGCTTCGAGGGCATCGACAACTACAAGCAGGTCATCGACTCCGGCGTGGACGTGGTGCTGCTGGCCACGCCCCCGGTGTTCCGACCCATGCACCTGCGGTACGCGGTGGAGCGGGGCGTTCACGTCTTCTGCGAGAAGCCCGTGGCGGTGGATGCGCCGGGCATCCGCAGCGTGCTCGAGAGCGCCCGTATCGCCAGGGAGAAGAACCTCGCCCTCGTCTCCGGCTTCTGCTGGCGCTACCACCAGCCGCAGCGCGAGATGTACCGCCGCATCCACGACGGCGCCATCGGCGACGTGCGATCGGTGCAGACCACCTACAACACCGGCCCGCTCGGCGACGTGCCGCGCCAGCCCGGCTGGAGCGACCTGGAGTGGCAACTGCGCAACTGGAAGGCCTTCAACTGGGTCAGCGGCGACCACATCGTCGAGCAGGCCGTCCACGCCATCGACTGGATCAACTGGGCCTTCAACGGACGCATGCCCGCGCGCGCCTTCGCCGTGGGCGGGCGGCAGTGCCGCTCGGGCGAATGGACGGGCAACATGTACGACCACTTCTCGGTGATCTACGAGTACGAAGGCGGCGCCCGCGCCTACCACATGTGCCGCCAGATCGCCAACTGCAGCAACGACAACACGGCCCACCTGCTGGGCACGAAGGGCACGTGCTCCACCAACCCCTGGTCGCCCGCGTGCGTCATCGAGGGCGAAAACCCCTGGCGTTACGAGCGCCCGCGCGACGAACGCGGCCGCCCCATCAACCCGCCCGACATGTACCAGCAGGAGCACAACGAACTCTTCGCCTCGATCCGCTCGGGCGAGCCGATCAACGACGGGCAGTGGATGACCGACTCCACCATGCTGGCCATCCTCGGACGCGAGGCGGCGTACACCGGACAGACCATCACGTGGGAGCAGATGATGGCTTCCACCCGGTCGTACACGCCGACGGACTGGACCACGCCGGAGCGCCCCTTCCCGCCCGTGCCGATGCCGGGACAGACGCGGTTCGAGTGACAGACCCAGTGGCACAGGCGTCCCGCCTGCGGCAGAGTTTTGGAGTGCATTCACCGCGCCGCCGGGTTGATCGCTTGCCTCACCGCCCAGCGCTGACTCTCGTGATGCAGCGCGATGATCGCCTGGGCCGGGGGCAGCCACACCAGCCGATGATCCGCCTCGCCTTCGCGCGGCTCGTGGCTGACGACCTCGGCCCGGAAGAACGTGCCGCGCTTGCGGTAGCGCCGCCCCTCGGCTCGGGCGTGGATCAGTTCATCCGCCACACCGATGGGCTGGCCGAGTCGGATCGACAGCCCGCACTCCTCCCGCGCCTCGCGCACCGCCGCGTGCTCAGGCGACTCGCCCGCCTCCTGCCCGCCCCCCGGCAGGAAGCCGCGCCCGTTGACCAGCACCACCGCCACCTCGCCGCGCTCCGACACAATGACCGCGTACCCGCCGGGGCGGAGGGTGTACGCGGCGTCGGGGTGGTGGTGGCCGAACTGGGAGATGAGGGTGTCGGGCATAGGCGGCTGCGGTCACACAGCAGGGTGCGTGGCAACACACAAAAGGGTCCGAGGGTCAGCGCTCACCGACGGATCGGGCTTGCCTCACGCGGCTCCATGTCAGGCGTCCGCTGGCTCCCCGATCATCTCCAGGAACCGCGCCACGTCCGCGCGGCCGTAGATCGGCTGGCGGAACTGAAGCGCCTTGCGGAACGGGCGGCCCGGCTTGAACCCGGCCGCCCGCAGCAGCCGCCGGATCTCGGCCAGCTCGGCCCGCGATTCGGCCGTCAGACGGACCTCGTAGCCCTTCCTGTAGACCCCCTTCGCAGCGTCGGCGCGACGCTCGGGGCGCGGGCGACGCACGTACCCGTTGCGGTCGAAGTACCACGCCAGCTGTCGGGCGATGGATTCGGTCACGGCGCCTTTGACCATGGATGACGGCGCTCCTTTGTCGGCTTTCCTCACACGATGCTCCAAGGCGAGCGGGCGTCCGCGGACACGATCAACATCACCCATACCCCAGCCGCTCCAGATCCTCCTCATCCAGCCCGAAGTGGTGGCCGATTTCGTGGAGGAGGGTGATGCGGATTTCCTCGCGGATCAGTTCCTCGCCGCCGAAGGGGTGGCCGTCCTCATCGATATCCTCATCCCAGCCGCCCGCCATGTCAAGGATGCCCTCGCGGAAGAGGTGGATGGTCTCCATGTCCGGGTGTTCGACCGACCGCTCGGTGATGGGCACACCCGTGTGCAGCCCGCAGAGGATGTCGTCCGGCTCCATGCCCAGTTCGGTGAGGAGCTTGGGGTCGGGGTGGTCCTCCACGATGACGGGCGATTCATCCAGCAGCGCGCGGATGGCGGGCGGCAGGGCGTCGATCTCCTCCTGCAGCAGGGCGTCGAAGCGGTCGCGCTCGGCGGGGGTCATGCCGCTCTCCCCGCGCCGGGGTCAACCTGCCCCACCAGGTCGCTGAGTTTCGAGCCGCCCTGGCGCGTCACCCACGCGTCGAGCCCGCGCATCACCTTGAGCGGCAGGCGGGGGTTGACGAAGAGCGCGGTGCCCATGCCCACCGCGCTGGCGCCGGCGAGGATGAACTGGGCGGCGTCGCGCCAGGTCATCACGCCGCCCAGCCCGATGATGGGGATGCCCGCCTCGCGGGCGGCGCCGCGGTAGACGGCGTGGATCATCCGCACGGCGATGGGGTGGATGGCGGGGCCGGAGTAGCCGCCCGTCACGTTGCTCAGCCGGGGCGCGCGGGTCTCCACGTCGATCGCCATGGCGCTGACGGTGTTGATGAGCGTCAGCCCGTCCGCGCCCGCATCGATCGCCGCCCGGGCCAGGGCCACGATGTCGCCCACGTTGGGCGAGAGTTTCACCAGCATCCTGGTGCGGCTCAGCGCGGGGCGCACCGCGCGCAGCAGTTCCCCCAGCGCGGCGGGGTTCTCGCCGAACACCAGCCCATCCGCCGTGTTGGGGCAGGAGACGTTGAGCTCCACCAGCCGGAACGCGCCGCACTGGTCGAACGCGGCGGCCACGGTCACGTAGTCGTCGATCGACCCGCCCGCGATGGAGCCGATCACCGTGGTGGGGGCGGCGGGAATCCTCGGGACGATCTCCGCCAGGAACCGCTCCAGCCCCATGTTGGCCAGCCCGATGGCGTTGAGCATGCCGTGCGGGGCGTCGAGGATGCGCCAGGTGGCGTTGCCCTGCCGCGGCTCGCGCGTGATGGATTTGGTCACCACCGCGCCGAAGCGCGACAGGTCCACGGCGTCCGCCAGTTCATCGATGTAGCCGCACGTGCCCGAGGCGGCGATCACCGGGGCCCGCAGCGTCACCCCCGCGAGTTGAACCGACAGGTCCGCCATGCGGCGTGACGATAGGCGGGACGATCACGAAATCACGAGCGTGAGGGCCTAGGATCGAACATGAGCGAACTGGACGACCGCATCGCGCGTTTCGAGCACATGGCCAGGGCCGACCCCGACAACGAGATGGCCCACTTCTCCCTTGGAAGCGCCTACCTTCAGGCGGGGCGGGCGGCGGAGGCGGCCGCGTCCTTCCATCGCTGCACCGCCCTCAACCCGGACATGTCCAAGGCGTGGCAGATGGCGGGCGAGGCCCTCATCAAGGCGGGCTGGAGCGACAAGGCCGTCGAGGTGCTGAACAAGGGCTACGAAATCGCCGCGAGCAAGGGCGACCGGATGCCCCAGCAGGCGATGGCCGACCTGCTCAGGTCGATCGGGCGCGAACCGCCCCCCCTACGCGCGCCGGCGACCGCCGCGGGCACGACGAAAGGGGCGGGCGGCGCGGGGGGTGCGGCGTCGGGGTTCATCTGTCACCGCACCGGCCGCCAAGGCACGCAACTCCCGGCGCCGCCGTTCCGGGGCCCGATCGGAAAGTGGATTCACGAGAACATCTCCGCCGAGACCTGGCAGGGCTGGATCGGTCAGGGCACCAAGGTCATCAACGAACTGCGGCTGGATTTCTCGCGCGATGAGGACCAGCAGACCTACGACCGCTACATGTGCGAGTACCTGGGCATTGATGACGCGCTGAAGATGCGGCTGCTGGGCGAGCAGGCGAATACGCGGTGATGCCGGCCAGGTGACGGAGGGCGGGATCACCCGGCCCCCGGCACAGTCCGGCGACCCGGACGACCTTGCCCGCGTGCATCATGTCGCGCTCGAAGCCCGATCATGCGACCTCATGCAGCACCCTGCCGCCCACCACCGTCATGGCGACACGGGGCGGCTGCTTCATCCAATCCGCCGTGAACGGGTCGTGATCGAACATGGTCAGGTCGGCGAGCTTGTTGACTTCGATGGAGCCGATGCGATCCTCGAATCGCAGCGCGGCCGCGGCGTCGATGGTGTAGGCGCGAAGGGCCTCGTCGATGGTCAGGTTCTCCTCGGTTCGCACGGGGGTTTCATCGAGCGTCAGTCCCGTGACCGCGGCGCGGATGCCCGCCACCGGATCGCACGTGACGATGGGCCAGTCGGACCCGAAGGCCAGCCGCGCCCCGGCACGGCGCAACTGGCGGAAGGCGAAGAAGCCGACCATGCGGGCTTCGCCGAGCCGCCGCCGGGCGTAGCGGCCGTCATCCGCCTTGTGGAGCGGCTGCATGGAGGCGATGACGCCCAGGCGGGCGAATCGCGGCACATCGTGGACATGCAGGGTCTGAGCGTGCTCGATGCGCGGCCGGACCGCGGCGGTGGCGGTCGGCGCGCCCGCCGCCTCGACGGCGTCAAGCGCGCGCCGCGCCGCCGCGTCACCGATGGCATGCATCGAGGGCTGGAACCGCCGCCGCGCAACCTCGCGCACCCAGGCGTCGAGATCCCCGGACGCCGCCAGTTCGCACCACAGCCCGCGATGGTCCGGCGCATCGTCGTACGCCTCCAGCATGCGGGCGGTGCGTGAGCCGAGCGTGCCGTCGACGAACGACTTGTAGCCGATCACGGCCAGCCGGTCATCATGGGCGAAGGACTCGCCGAAGGTGAAATCCAGCGGCCAGTCACGGTCCAGCAGCGTCAGCCGCACGCGCAGCGTCAGGTGATCGCGCTGGGGCAGGTAGGCCGCCTCGATCTCGCGCTGGTACTCCATGGAGCCCACGGTCGTCAGCCCCAGCGCGTGAGCGTGATGCATGGCGGCGAGCAGGGCCGCCTGCTTCTCCGTCGCGCTCAGCGGCGGAATGACGGGATTCACCAGTTGCCACGCGGCGGCTTCGAGCATCAGGCCGGTCGGCTCGCCTCGCGCGTCGCGCTGGATGCGTCCACCCTCGGGATCGCGCGACACGTCGCAGCGGGACAGCACCGCGCTGTTGACCAGGCAGACATGCGAATCCATGCGGTAGGCGACGACGGGTCGATCGCCAGCCGCCGCCAACCACGACTTGTCGGGGAGTGCTCCGCCCCAGTTCTCCTGCGACCAGCCGTGGGCGCGGAGCCATCGCGTCCCGTGCGGAACGCCGTCGGCCTGCTCCGACTCCAGCATCGCGGCGTGACGTCGTGCGAGGGCCTGCTCGAACTGCCGGCGCGAGCGCACCCCTGAAAGGTCCAACTGCCCCAGCGACTCGCCCGCCATGAGCAGGTGAACGTGCGTGTCGATCAGGCCCGGCGTCATGGCCCGACCCCGTGCGTCCAGACGACGCCGCGCCGATTCCGCGCGTGGCTCGTCGTCGATCGACGTGATGACGCCGTCCCGCACCGTCAGGCAGCGCGCCCACGGGCGCGCCGGGTCGGCGGTCCAGATTCGTGCGTTGGTGATTGCGAGTTCGTCGGCCATGCGTGATTCCGTGAATCGGCGCGGCGTGCGGTCGGGGGAGGGTGCGGCCCTGGTCAGGCGTTCATTGTTCCTGGTGCGGGCCACGCCCCATCCGCCTGGATGGCGAGCCGCAGTCGCTCCAGGTACGCCTCGCGTGGAATCTCCACGCAGCCGAACTGCTCGACGTGGGGGTTGGTGAACTGCGTATCCAGCAGCATGAATCCGCCCTCGCGGAGCATCCGCACCAGGTGGACAAGGCAGACCTTTGATGCGCCAGAACCGCCAAGATCCGGACGGCAGAACATCGACTCGCCGAAGAACGCCGCGCCCAGGTGTACGCCGTACAGCCCCCCGACCAGTTGACCGTTCCGCCAGGCCTCGACGCTGTGAGCGAGTCCGTGGCGATGCAGTTGTGCATAGGCCCGGATCATCTCCTCGCTGATCCAGCAGCGGTTGTCCCGGGAGCGGTCGAAGGCGCAGGCCCGCATCACCTGTTCGAAGCGTGTGTCGGTGCGAATCTCGAACCGTCCCTGCCGCGTCAGCCGGGCGACGTTGCGCGGAACGTGGAAGTCATCCAGCGGGAAGAGGGCGCGTGGATCGGGGCTGTACCAGCCGATCTCACCCGTGTCCGGGTCGGCCATCGGAAAAACGCCTATCGAATACGCGTGAATCAGCAACTCTGGCGCAAGCGGAGGCGTGACTGATCGAGCACGTGATTCGCGGCGCAGCGGCATGTCGGCATCGTACCGCGATGTCGGGACATGCAGAGACCGATCAGAAGTCGTCCCGATCGCCAGGTGACCATCCCAGTTCATGCCGCGCCTGCTCCACCACCCGGGCGATGTGCGCCGCCACGGGGTTGGCGGGCGCGGGCGTCCGGCGATCGCGCCCCGCGGTCTTGGCTGCGCCGCGCGGCGCCATGCGGCCAGACAACTCGACGGACACCGTTGAACCGGATCCCGCTTCGACTCCCCCGAACATCGCCCGGCACTCCGTCAGCAGCGGCCTGAGGGTTTCCACCTGCCTGAGGCGCGTGACGCGGGCCTCCAGCCATCCGGCTCTGCCCAGGGAGCCGAAGGAGTTGGGGCGGATGAAACCACTGGCGTTCACGACCGATGCCGCCCGCTCCCTGGTCAGTTTGAAGGAAATCTCGACCCCCTCATCACCCTTCAGCACCACCACGAAGGCCAGGAGCTTGGGTTTCTTCAGCGAGCCCCCCGGCCCCGGGAGCTTGTACGCCCGCCCGCCCCATTGAGCCGTCGAAAACACGCCCGGCAGCGCGCTCAGCGCAGCGTCCAGACGCTCCAGAATTGGGCCGACGGGGGAAGACATGGTGAGTTGTCAGTCCTCGGTTGTCGGTCGCCTGCGATGGGGCGCGGCCTCGGTTGACGCCGAAACCGACCGCGCCAATCGACGCCCCACTCCCCACTTCTGATGTCTTCCACCCCTGCTCACTTCGCCAGAATCGCCTCGATCCGGTCGAGCACCTCGTCATCCAGCGTGATATCAACCGCCTTCACGTTGGAGACAATCTGCTCAGGTCGGCTGGCGCCGATGATCGCGCTGGTGAGTTCGCGTCGGCGCAGACACCACGCCAGCGCCAGTTGACTCATCTCCACGCCCAGCCCCCTGGCCAGATCGGTCAGCCGCGCGACGATCGCCAGGTTCTGCTCGTTGATCTTGTCCTTGATGAACACGCTCTGCTTGGGATCCGCCGCGCGGCTGCCGGCGGGCACGCCCGCGTTGTACTTGCCCGTCAGCAGGCCCTCGGCCAGGGGTGAGTAGCAGACGATTCCCAGCCCCAGCCGCTCGCACGTGGGAAACACATGCGGCTCCCATCCGCGCTGCAGCATGTTGTACTGCGGCTGATTGCACGCCGGGGGATGCCAGCCGTGGTCGTGGCACATCTCCACCGCCTCGCTGATCTGATCGTGCGTCCACTGACTGACGCCCCAGTAGAGCACCTTGCCCTGGTTGACCAGGTCGTTCATGGCCCGGCAGGTTTCAACGAGGGGCGTCTCCTCATCGAATCGGTGACACTGGTAGAGGTCGATGTACTCGACGCCAAGTCGTTTCAACGATGCGTGGCACTGCTCGAACAGATGCTTGCGCGACAGTCCGCGGTCGTTGGCGCCGGGGAAGGGCCAGTCCTTCTGAAACGGAAAGTACGCCTTGGTGGCGAGCACGAAGGTGTCGCGGCGGAACGGGCGCAGGGCCTTGCCCACCATCACCTCCGTCTCGCCCGAGCCGTACACGTTGGCCGTGTCAAAGAAGTTGATTCCCTGCTCGTAGGCGGCGCGGTGCAGGGCGTCCGTGCCTTCCTGTCCGTGCGCAGCGGAGGTAAGCCACGACCCCAACCCGATCTCCGACAGTTTCATCCCCCACATGCCCATGCGACGGTACTTCATCGGTCTCTCCAGGACGCCGCGGCGCGGCGGCATGCGCCACTGTAGGGGGCACCGGAGCATCCGTCCCCGGAGGATTCGGCCTGAATCGCACGCCCGGCGAGCGGGTTCCGGTTAGGATGGAGTCACTCCCGGAGTCATCGCATGGCGCCACGAATCCTCGTTCCGATGGTCGTCGGTCTGCTCGCCGCACCTGCGGGCGCCCAGGGGCGGGTCATCATCACCGAGATCATGTACAACCCCGCGTCAGTTGAGGACAAGGGGCAGACGGAGTGGGTGGAAATCGCCAACGTCGGCGATGCCGCGGTGGAGATCACAGACTGGAAGCTGGATGACGAGGATTCGCTGGACTGGGGAACCTTCAGCTGCGTCCTACCGCCGGGGGGCGTCGTGGTGCTGATCAACAGGGACGGCACGAACGAGCAGGACTTCCGCAAGGCGTGGGATATTGCGCCGAAGGAAGGCGAACCCGAACCGCCGCCTTACCTGGTGATTCCGGTGACCTGGGGCAGTCTGGCCAATCGCCCGGATGAGCAGAATGAGATTCTGCAGGTCAGGAATGACAGGGGCGAGGTGGTGTGCGAGGTGAATTTCCAGTCCGGTGGACTGTGGCCGTCCGTGACGGGTCGAGGCGGACCGAGCATCGCACTGACGAGCGCCAAGGTTGTGGAACTCAATGACGGTCGAGGGTGGATGAAATCCGAAGCGGGAAAGCACGGGGCTCGGGCGAGTCGGGCGGCCGGAGCGTTCAGCGCGGAGGACATCGGCTCGCCCGGCACGGTGGCCGGACTCGATCCGCCCACAGAGGCCCCGCGGCTCAAGGACGGCGCCGGCGCCACCCCGAAGCGGGAAGGCGGCGACAGCAACCGCGTGGACTTCTGAATCACCCCAGGTCGATCACGACGCGGCGTGACGCGGTTCGCCCCGGCGTCTCCGCCGGGATTTCCGAACATCGAGCGCTCCCCCTGCCGATGGGTGTGGTCGGCGGTCGTCACGCGTGCCCCGAAGCCGCTCGAGGGTTGTTCATGCGCAAAAAGAGCGCGAAGAAATCGAAGTCGATGAAGGACAAGCCCGCCGCCGGTCGGACCTGGCCGCGGATGCCGGACGGCGCGGTGCGCGGCACCCTGCTGGGATTGATGTGGATCGCCGGACTGGGCGGACTGGGATTCGGCGCGGTGTACGGCTACCCGGAGTTGCGCTCCTACGCGGCGTCAAAGCTGAGCGTGGAGGCCATCGAAATCCGCCTCCCCCCCCTGCCCGCCTGGCTGGAGGTGCTGGACACCGGCGAGCAAACCGGGCGCACGGTCGAGTTCGTCAACGGCGTGAAGGCGCGAATCATCGAGGAGATTTCCACCGCCGCCCGCGCCCGGCTTGGGCGCGATCCGCTGGTGCGTGGCGATCTGATCGCCACGCGGGAATCGCTCATGGCGACGGGCTGGTTCCAGTCCGTGGATTCGATCCGGCGTGATCAGCCCGGCCTGGTGGTCATCGAGGCCACTTTCGTGCAGCCCTTCACGATGGTGCGCGACGCACAGGGCAGCCACCTGGTGGATGAACAGGGTCGCCTGCTGCCCCTGCACTACCCGGCCAAGTCGCGCCTGGCGCGGTTGCCCGTCATCACCGGCGTCCGCTTCGCCCGTCCGTCGCAGCCGGGCATGAAGTGGGAGGGCAAGGACGTGGCCGCCGCTCTGCGACTGGTGTCGTTCCTGGAGCGTCCCGATGATCGCGGCGCTCGTCCGTGGCTGTCGCAGATCGTCGAAGTGGACGCCTCGGAGTACAACCGCACCGAGGCGCTCTGGCTGACGACCAACAAGGGCGCTCGTCTGCTCTGGGGGCGCCCGCCCGGGGAGGAACGCGGCATCGAGGTGCCCGCCACCACCAAGTTCGCGTACCTTGAGCAGTTGCACCGGGACTACGGACGGGTGGACCGCGATCTGCGCGAACTGGACCTGGTCACGGACCGCGTGTACGCCCGGTAGACCGGGGTCGCGTAGCATGATGGCATGGACCATGCCGCAACGCCCGTGACGCTGCCGCGCGGGCTGATTTTTCTGTCGTTCCTGTGGCTGGTGGCGTCGTGGTCGGCGTCGATCGGTGTCCGTCCGCCGGTGTTTCCGAGCGCGGCCAGCTACGAGCCGGGGGTGAAGCGCATGCTGCTGGGCGTGGTGATCGGGCTGATGGTGGCGTGGCCGCTCTACCGGCTCTCACAGCCGCGCTCGCTGGCCCCGATCCGCCAGACGCTGCTGGATCTGACGGTGATGCTGTCGATGACGCAGGTGGTCATCTGGCCGCTGCGCCTGATCACGTCGTGGACGCGCGAGCGCACCGCCGCCATGGACCTGACGATCATCGCCTGGACGCTGCTGGCCGGCGCGCTGGTGGCTTCCACGCTCGGCGCCAGACCGGGAAGGGTGCGCGTCCTGGGGATGCTGGGATGCCTGGGACTCTGTCTGGCGGGTCCGCTGGCGGCCTGGCTCGGGCTGCAGTTCCGCGTGGAGGCGCTGGACCTGATCGACCTCAGTCCGCTGCTGTCAATCAACACGCTGGGGGACGGCAAGAGCGCGCCCATCACCCCGGCTCAGTGGGCGTCCATCACGTGGCTGTGGGTGGCGGCGGTGGCGGCGTGGATCGCCCTGGCCCTGACGCGCCGACCACAATCGCTCGCCGCCAGTGGCGGCGTGGCGGCTTGACCCATATTCTGTCGAAGGCGGACAGCCAGTCTCCCCGGGAGGCACGGAGCGACATGGATTTCATCACGGCCCAGGAAAAGCAGGAACTCGAAGCCCGGCTCGCGGAGCTGCACGCCAAGCGGCTGGACCTGGTCAACCGGATCGCGGAGGCCCGCGCCAAGGGCGACCTGCGCGAGAACGCGGATTACCACGCCGCCCGCGAGGACCACGCCTTCAACGACCGGCTCATCCGCGAGCTCGAAGAGAAGCTCCGCACCGCCAAGGTGGCGGATTCCAGCGTGATTCCCGACGGCATGGTCTTCATCGGCGCGACCGTGCGGCTGCGCGACGCCGACACCGGCGACGAGGACGTGTATCGGCTGGTGGGCGAGGCCAAGGTGGACATGACGCTGGAGTACATCGAAGTCTCGGCCAACTCGCCCATGGGCGTGTCGCTCATGAAAGCGCGGGTGGGTGAGACCATCCGCGTCGATCTGCCGCGCGGACCCAAGCAGTTCGAGATCATCGAGCTGCTGTAGCGCCGGGGCGCGCGCCGACGGGCTCCGCGGCAGCACGCCGCCGGGCAGGCGCGGCAAAGCAAGGGGGCGGCTTGCTGGGCGTGACCCTCACCATCACCCTGATCGCGGCGGAAGTGCTGGCCGTCGGCGCATTGGTCGTCACGGTGCTGCTGCGGCGCAATCTCGACCCGGCCACGCGGCTGGCGTGGCTCACCGTGCTGGTGCTGCTGCCGGTGGTCGGCATCATCGCCTACCTGCTCGTGGGAGAGGCCCGCCTGGGCGGACGGCGTATCCGGCGCCACCGCGAGGTCGTGCTCACGCGGCGCGAGACGGCCAATACGCCGCCCGCTCCGGGCCATGCGCCGGTCATCGCCGAGCCCCTGCGCCAGATCGCTCTGCTGGCCGAATCCGTGGGAGGCGACCTCCCCGCCGAAGGCAACGTGCTGACGCTGCTTGGCGACTCCGAGGAGTCGATGCGATCCCTCATCCGCGACATCGACCAGGCGCGTGATCACTGCCACATCGTCACGTACATCTACCTCACCGACGCCACGGGCCGGGCCGTCGCCGACGCCGTGATCCGCGCCGAGCGCCGGGGCGTGCAGTGCCGCGTGCTGGTGGATTCGGTCGGGTCGGCGGCGTTTCTCGATTCCGACCTGTGCGACGCCATGCGCATGGAGGGCGTGCAGGTGGTTGGCGCCCTGCCGGTCAACCCGCTGCGCTCCAAGTTCGCCCGCTTCGATCTTCGCAATCATCGCAAGATCGCGGTCATCGACGGACGCATCGGGCACACCGGGAGCCAGAACATCGCGGACGCGGCATTCGCCCCGAAACGTCGCTACGCCCCGTGGGTGGACGCCTCGGTGCGGATTGAAGGCCCGCTCGTCCACGACCTGGCGCGGCTGTTCGCCGAGGACTGGTACCTGGACACCGACGAATGGCTGGGTGAGACGCTGCTCAACCCCCCCTCTCCCATTCCCGGAGGGGTGATCGCCCAGTTCATCGGCACCGGCCCCAACGCCTACAACCAGGCGATGCGGCAGGTGTACCTGGCCGCCTGCCAGCTCGCCAGAGAGGAACTGATCCTGACCACTCCCTACTTCGTCCCGGACGAGGCGACGGTCGTCTCGCTGGCCACCGCCGCGCGGCGCGGCGTGACCACGGAACTGGTGGTGCCCAAGCGGAACGATTCGCGCCTGGTGGCCGCCGCCAGCCGCGCCTACTACGAACCGCTGCTGGAGGCGGGAGTTCACATCCACGAATACGCCGCCGGGCTGCTGCACGCCAAGACGCTCACCATGGACCGCGAACTGGCCATCATGTCCTCCGCCAACCTCGACCGTCGTTCGCTGTTCCTCAACTTCGAATCCAGCGTGATCGTCTATGATGATGACTTCACCGGCCACCTGCGGCTGCTGCAGCGCACCTACATGAGCCGCTCCCGGCGGATCGACCCGCTCCGGTGGGCGAAGCGCCCCTGGCCGCGTCGGCTGGCCCAGAATGTGGCTGGGCTCTTCAGTCCGCTGCTCTGAAGCGTCCACGCCGGGCGTCCTGTGGTATGCTGGAAGGACACCGTGGAGCAGGGTTCATGCGGGGCACCAACCGTTCATCCCGAGACTCGCTGGAGCACGACGCCCTGTGCCGGTTCGCCGCGCTCGTGGAGAGCGTGGGCATCAAGCGTTTCGCCGCCTCGATGGGGCTTTCCACGCGACAGGTCAACCGGATTCTCTCCGGCGCACAGCCCAACCCCATCGAGCGGCTCATCAGGTCGCTCCAGAGCGCGGATGTGGACGCCGGCGATCAGGCCCTGGACTACATCTGCCAGGAGATGGGCGGCCACTTCGTCCGCATGGAAGCGGTGGACATGGCCGCCGTCAACGCCGTGCGCGAGTGCGCCGAAGCCATCGTCGCCATCAGCGACGGCCAGATTTCCGAACTCGACATCAACGAGGTGCGCGAGGCCATCAGCGCGCTGACGGCTTTGTCCATGACGATCAAGAATCAGCGCCGGGGCCCGGATGATCGGAAGGCATGAGGCCGCCGCTTCGTCCCAGCGACGTCTCGCTGCCTGTCGCGCGACTGCGACTCTGCGTCGGCGACTGTCTTACCGCACTGTCATCCATCCCGGCAGGCGGCGTCGATCTGCTCTACCTCGACCCGCCCTTCAACACGGGTCGCCCGAAGTCCGGTCGGGCCGGCGCGTTCGCCGACCGCTGGCCGGACATCGCCTCGTACCTGGGCTTCCTGCGGCCGCGGCTGATCGCCGCCCTGAACACGCTCACGCCCGATGGAGCCATCCTGCTCCACTGCGACTGGCGCGCCTGCCACCACCTGCGGTTGCTGCTGGATGATCTGCTGGGGCCCGAGCGATTCGTCAACCACCTGATCTGGCGCTACGGGCTGGGCGGCTCCTCGCCGCGCCGCTTCGCGCGCAAGCACGATGACATCCTGTACTACGCCCGGTCGGATCGGTACTTCTTCGCGCCGCCGCGCGTGCCCGCGACGAGTCGTCGCATGGCTGGTCGGGAGAAGAAGGCCACGGATGTGCTGGACATCCCCGCGCTCAACAACCTCGCCAGCGAACGAACCGGGTATCCCACGCAGAAGCCGCTGGCACTGCTCACGCTCCTCGTCAACGCCTGCTGCCGGCCAGGCGGAACGGTGCTCGACCCCTTCTGCGGCAGCGGAACCACGCTCGTGGCGGCCCTGCAGACCGGGCGCAACGCCGTCGGCATCGACCGCAGCGCGAAGGCGATCAAGGTGGCGCGACGGCGCCTGAAGTCGCTTGGTGCGCGATGAACGGTGCTGCCCGCCGGGCATCGCCCGCCCGCGCCGCGGAGTTCTATGCCGCCGCCATGCCCAGAAAGTTCGCCAGCAGGCGCGGCCCCTCCACCGTGAGAAAACTCTCCGGGTGGAACTGCACGCCGTCCAGGGAGGCCGCCGGCGCCATCGACTCACGCCGCTCGGCTGCCTGCTGTACGCAGACGGCTCCTCCCTCTCTCCGCCACCGCAGCCCCATCACCTCGCCGTCCTTCGTCCATGCGCTCACCTCGAACGCGGGCGGCACCGTATCCCGCTCGACAATGAGTGAGTGGTACCGTGTGGCGACGAAGGGGTTGGACAGACCGCGATAAATGCCCCGGTTGTCGTGAAAGATCTCGGAGGTCTTGCCGTGCATGAGCGTGTGGTGGCGCCTGACGGTCATGCCGTGCACATCGCCGATGGTCTGATGGCCCAGGCACACGCCGAGGATGGGGATGCGCCCGCGGAAGTGGGCGATCAGGTCCGGGCAGACGCCTGACTCCTTGGGCGTACAGGGGCCGGGCGAAAGGATCAGGTGCGTCGGCACCAGATCGGCCGCCTGGGCGACGGTGATCTTGTCGTTGCGGACCACGCGCATGGGCGGGGGCGAGTCGGGCCTCAACTCGCCGATCCGCTGCACGAGGTTGTAGGTGAACGAGTCGTAGTTGTCGATGAGGAGAATGAGCATGAGCAGGTGGCGCCTGTTTCCGGCTGGCGACCCGGTTCGACGGCGCAGTTCTGTGGCGCCGGCATCCCGCCGGTGACCCCTGCGGTTCGCCCTGAGCCGTCTGAACAATACCCGCAATACCCTTGATCGACCGTTCGTTGACCTGTCGCACCTGAACCGGGAGCCGTCCGATGCTCAACAAACGCGTGCTGTGCTGGTCGCTCGTCTCGATTCTGACGGGCGGAGCGATGGCGCAAACCCCCCCGCCGGGTTCCCCCCCACCAGATTCCCCCCCGACGCGCCCCCCATCCGATCGCCCCCCGGCAGACCAGCCCCCCGTCGAGCGTGAGCCGCAGCGTCCCGGCGTCCGTCAGTCCGGCGAGCCATTGCGATTGCTCCCCAACGTCGAGCAGGTGCGTGACGTGGTCTACGCCACGGTCAGGACGGATGCCGGCCGCGACCTCGACCTGCACATGAACGTCTACTTTCCCAAGGACTCCGCGGGCAGGAAACTCCCCGTGGTCATCTACATCCACGGCGGGGGCTTCACCGGCGGCTCGCGCGAGGCGGGCGACCAACTGAGCGCCATCGTCGCCGCGGGCGGGTACTTCGCCTGCACCATCCAGTACCGGCTGCTGCAGCAGGGTCGCTTCCCTGCGGCGATGCACGACTGCAAGGCGGCGGTGCGATTCCTCCGCGCCAACGCGGAGGAACTGGGCATCGACCCGAAGAAGATCGGCGTGTGGGGGCATAGCGCGGGCGGCCACCTGGCCGCCTACCTGGGCGTCACCGGCAACGCGCCCGAGACCCACGGCGACGTGGGCGAGACGCCCGAGGTCGACTCATCCGTCGCCTGCGTCATCGACTACTTCGGACCCACCGATTTCCCATCGCTCTTCACGGGTCGCGGACGCGACATTCAGCGTCTGCGCACCCAGCTCTTCGGCGAGGCGGTGGAGGACATCGAAACGAAACTCCGACGCGCCAGCCCGGTTCACTGGGTGGACGCCGACGACCCCCCCGTGCTCATCGTCCACGGCTCGCAGGACAATCTGGTGCCGCTCAGCCAGTCGGAGATCTTCGAGAAGGCCCTGCACGAGGCGGGCGTGAAGGCGGAACTGATCGTGGTGGAAGGCGCGGGACACGGCTTCCGCGACGCCGACTCGACCATCCGCTGCGCCGAGTTCTTCGACCGGCATCTCGGCGGCGCGCTTGCCCCGGTGGTGACGCGCATCGCCGAGGCCACGGGCGATGACGGGCCGCTGGGCCGACGCGGCGGACAGCAGGCCAGGCCCCAGCGACCCGGGCAGCCGCCCGCGGATGGGACAGATCGCCCGCCCGCGACGGACGAAGGCCGCACCACCCCGCCCCGTCGTCCCGGCGGAGGCGGCAACGCCGGCGGCGGTCGGTAACACGGACGGAGATCGACCGGCGTCATTCAGCGTTTCGATGCTTCGATGCGGCGCCTGCACACCGGCGTCACATGCTCATATACTCGCCTCCGTTCACACCGGAGGTTTCCCGTGTCCAGTATGTCCGCACCCGCCGCCGCTTCTTCCCGCGCCCGCGTCTCGCTTCGGCTGAAGGAGATCAAGGGCGACCTGCTGATCCTGTGCGTGCCCGGCACGGACTACGAACTTCACCTGGTGCGCGACGGCGGCGTAATCGACGCCTCGCACATCGGCCGGCGGGTCAGCGGCGAGATTCACGCCCGCGCCTTGCGCATGCACCGCAGCGATACCGGCGGCTGTTTCATCGAGCCGGTGTACGGCCCCCCGCGCATCGTGCAGGGCGCGGTGCTGGCGGTGGACGCCGCCAACAACCGGGTGCTGCTCGACCTGACCGTCCCTGCGTGGATGACGCTGCACAAGGACAACGCCATCGATCAGTTCCGTGAAGGCGACCTGTGGAACTGCTACGTGGAAAGCGGCACGCGATTCGTCGTGTCCCCCTGAGCCGTCGCGGCGTTCCTGATCCTGCTCCACCACCTCTCCGTGGCTCTCCGTAGTCCTCGGTGTTGAACCCCTGCTTGCAATCGCATCGCGTTTCTCCCAAGATGATGTCGGAGAGACGCCATGACACGGGACGCCGCAGCCGCCACCACCACGACCAAGCCCGGCGCCCCGGTGCCGGCGGCCGGATTCAACCCCGCCGACGCCGAACGCCCCGACCCTGCGCTGATGACCTACTACCTGCTGGTGGCGGCCCTGACGCTGGTGGGTTTCCCCTTCGTGGCCATCGCGGGGTGGCTCAAGTACCGCACGCTGATCTACAAGTTCGATGACAAGGGCGTGTCGATGGCGTACGGCATGTTCTTCCGCAAGGAGGTCTACCTGACCTACCGGCGGATCCAGGACATCCACGTCACGCGCAACATCTTCCACCGCTGGCTGGGGCTTGCGGACGTGGCGGTGCAGACCGCCAGCGGCTCGTCCGGGGCGGAGATGACCATCGAGGGCATCCGCAACCCGGAGGCGCTGCGGGACTTCCTCTACGCCCGCATGAGGGGCGTGGAGGATGACGCGGCCTCGCTGAACGATGGTTCCGAACCGGTCGCAGCAGGAGCAAAAGGCGTCGGAGGGCTGGAATCAGGCGATGGGCATGACGAGGGCGATGCCGCGCCGGACTGCACTACGTCAGCACCGAGGACGGGCCGAGGTGACGACCCCGACGACGAAGCCCTGGCGCTGCTGCGCGACATCCGCGACACCCTGTGGGAGATCCGTTCCGCCCGCGCCAGTGCCGCTGCCGCCCCCGGCGGGAGACCGGAGGGCGACGCATGAGCCGGCCCATCGAGGAAGCAACGGAGAAGATGTACCGCGGGCTGTGGGCGGTCATCGTGCCCCTGCTGCGGGTTCCCAAGGAGCCGCCGACCATTCCCGTGAACTCGTCGCGAGGCGGCGAAGTGCGATCCTTCCAGCCCGCGCCGGGGTGGCTGAAGTACATGAAGTTCTGGTTCTGGATCGTGCTGGCGATCACGGACATCGGTCTGGCGATCGGCTATGTGGCCGCGGCGGCGGCGCTGATCTTCGAGGGGCTGTGGTGGGTGGCCGCCCTGCTGCTGCCGCCGGTGCTGGTGCTGATCATCGTACCGGACATCATCGCGTTCATCGCCATTCACCTGAAATACGACGCCACGTGGTATGTCATGACGGACCGCAGCATCCGCATCCGCCGCGGGATCATCAGCATCCGTGAGACCACGGTGACGTTCGAGAACGTGCAGAACGTCAAGGTGCAGCAGGGCCCGGTGCAGCGGCACTTCGGCATCGCGGACGTGATCATCGAGACCGCCGGCGCCGCCGCAGTGCAGAAGGGCGGCGCGGGCGTGGGCAACCAGGCCCGCATCGAGGGCGTGGCCGATGCCCCGGCGTTGCGGGATCTGATCCTGTCGCGGCTGAAACAGTCCAAGTCCGCCGGGCTGGGGGATGAGGAACGGGCATCACGCGCCGAGGCGGTCCAATCAACGGACCGGCGGGAGAATCAGCGCGTCAATCTCGCGGCACGCCCGGCGTGGAGGCCGGAGCACCTCGAAGCCCTGCGGGCGATTCGTGACGAGGCGCGCGCCCTGGCCGCGGCGCTGAACGGACGATAGGGACGAGAGAACAGCCGCATGGCGATCAAGCGACGCATGCGGGGCCGCCAACGCGCCCGGGGGGACTCGAACCTCCGACCTGCGGTTTAGGAAACCGCCGCTCTATCCAGCTGAGCTACGGGCGCACCGAGGGTGATTGTACGAGGGCCGCCACGGACAGGCAGCAAGGCGGTCGGCTGGCGACCTCGGCCGGAACCGCGACCAACCGACGCACCCCGCGCGGCACCCGGCGCCGACCGCCGGACGCCGTCGCTCACCGCACCGTGAAGCGCACCTGGTCCACCCACGTGTCGAAGGTGAAGGCGAACACCGGCACCACCACGATGTGGCGGATCTGCACCCGCACCCGGCCGTCGCCGGCGCGCACGTACTTGCCCGCGTCCAGCCCGTTCACGTTGGCCACGACATCCGTCTGACCAACCGCGTACGTGCCCACCTGCTCGAACTGGCTGGTGTTCCAGTTCTGCATCATCACGCGGCCGATGCCCGTCTGGTGGCTGATGCGCGTCTCGATCCGCACGTCCACTTCCGCCGGGCTGGCGTTCGTCGTCTCGCCGTCCACGCGCAGGAACATGCTGTGCAGGTCGGTGAAGGTGTTGCCGAAGCCCGACTTGACGCGCAGCGAGGCGTCGTCGGACTCGCGCAGGTCATCCAGCGTGCCCGACATCAGCGTGCCGCGCGACACCGTGAAGCCGGTCAGCACGGTCGAGTCGCATTGAATCGTGCGGATGCGCACCGCGTCGATGGCCGCCTCGGTCACCGAGTCGTTGGGGTTGTCGGTGGCGCTGAAACGCAGACGCACCTGGTTCGTCGGCGTCACGAAGTCGGCGACGCGGAAGGCGTGCTCCTGCCAGCCGTCGAAGTGGCCCACGCTGGAGACCAGCACCCAGGTCTGCCCGCCGTCGTTGGAGATGTGCGTGTCGAGGCGGTCGATGTCGCGGTCGTCGTTGGTGAACCAGCGGGCGTAGGAGACCTCCGCCTCGGGGGCGCTGGAGAGGTCGATGACGGGCGAGAGGAGGCGGGTGGGGCCGCCGTCCACGTCGCTGTTGCCGGCCCGGTTGCCGGTGAGGTAGCAGGCGCCCGAGCCGTCGAAGTCGCTGGTGGGGTCGCCGCGGCTGCCGTCGCCGGCGGGCACGCCTCGCTCCCAGGCGCCGTCGGTGAGCTGAACGTTCTGCACCGTCCAGCCCTGGTCGGTCTGGAAGGGGTCGGAGAAGAGGGTGGCGAACCCGACCGCCGCGACGGCGCTGAAGGCGTCGGCGGGCGCGCCGATGGGATTGGTGAAGCGCGTGCCGCGCGTGGTTTCGGCGCTGACGTAGTACCGCACCGTTGATCCGCACGGCGCCTCGGGGAACGTCGCCTCGTACAGGTGATTCCCCAGGTGAGTCATGGGAAACTCGACGAAGTCGCCGCCGTTGACGGACACGTGCAGCACGCCGGTGCCGGGTTGCGGCGTCTCCCGGTCGGCGCTGACCTGCACCAGCATGCGGGTTCCGCCGTGCGGATCGACGAGGTCGGGTCGGCCGTCCGGATAGTCGAAGGCCAGCAGGGGCAGCACCAGCCGCCACACAAAGAGCCCACGTTCGATGTCGCTTCCGAGGATGGTGCCGCTGGGCAGGAAGGGATAGTTGTTCCAAAGCCCGTTGAAGTTGGGATTGTCGTTGTCCGGGTAGGTGTCGAAGTAGGCGATCTCGACGGGATTGAGCGGGTCCGCGGAGTTATCGAAGACGCGCAAGCCGCTGCGGTAGTTCGACTCGAAGATCAGGTTGCCGAGCACATAGAGGTTGTGATCGACGGCGCGGAGCCCGTTGGTGAACCACCCCGCCTCGGTGGGGTTGTTCAGGTTGCTGATGTCGATGATGCGCGTGCGCGTGGTGAAGCCGACGTTCTGTTCGTCCAGTTCATCGTTCAGGTAGAAATACCGCATGTCAGCGGAAGGCCAGCCCTGATGGGAGTAGTTGTTGTCGGAGTACTGGAGATGGGCGAGCACCTGCAAGTTCTGTTTGTCGGTGACGTCCAGAATCGTCAGGCCGGTCTGGTTCCATCCGCCATTGAAGCCGCCGCACAGGAAGGCGATCTCGCGCCCTGCATACGGCCCCTCGGTGTAGGTGACGACCGTGGCCTCATGGGTGTAGCGCTCGGTGTACTGGTTGACCAGCACCGGGTTGGCGGGGTCGGCGAGACTGTAGATGCGGATGCCGTTGCTTCCGCCGCCGGCGCGATAGAGGTAGCCGCTCTGCTCATTGACGGCCAGCGTGTGCGTGGCCGCGGTGCCGCCGGTCAGCACCGTGTTGACATGGGTCACAATGCCCTCGTCGATACGGGAAAGGTCGAAGACTTGGATGCCCGAGCCGCCCTCACTGATTGCGTAGGCGTACTGGCCGTAGGTCTTCATGTCGCGCCAGGTGCTGGTGGGACCGGAAAGCACCGCGACGATCTGGGCGTTGCCGGGATTGGTCACATCCACGAATCCGGTCCCGCCCGACAACCCCATGATCGCGTATTCCCGCTTGCCGGGGGAAACGTACCCCCACACGCTGTTGCCCGACGTGTGATTGCCGAACTCACCCAGGGGCAGCCAGCTCATCAACTGGATGTTCTGCGATGGAAACGCGGGCCCGGGCGTGTCGCCCTGACCGTCGATATCCAGACGCCATGCGGGGCCTTCGTAGCGCGGCTGGCGATCCCGCTCCTTGGGGTCGTCGGGGTGTGCGAACAGGGAGCCCAGCCCCAGAAACCCGATGGAACCAGCCAGAACCGCCACCATGCTGCGTGTGATCACGGATGTCTCCTCAACACCCCGCACGAGTGGTATCGCAGGAACAGGTCCGATTGTCAATCCCCGAGCCACCGGGGATCATCCGGCCTTAGGAGGAGCCGTTCCGGCAGGGGTTCGCCGGTCAGCGACTTCAGAAACGCGACCAAGTCGGCTTTCTCCTCCGTCGAGAGGTTCAACGCCGTCAGAATCGTCTCCTGATGATGCCCGATGCGTACCTGCCCCTGCAGGGTCGAGTAGAACTCTACCACATCCTCCAGTGTTTCGAACTGTCCCTGGTGCATGTACGGGCCGGTTTGCCCAATGTTACGGAGCGTCGGGGTCCGGAACTGCCCCCATGACTCCGGCGTCCGCGCCAGAAAGCCCGCTCGTTGCGCTACCGGGCCTGTCGGATCATCGCTGTACGACGACTCAGCCCGGAACGGGTCGGACCGCAGCCGACCGATGCCGTCGAAACGTCCCGCGTCCTGCGGCAGACCCTTTCTCAAGGGTGGCACCCCGTTGTTGTGGAACTCGTGATCGGTGAAGTCAGGCCCGAAGTGGCACAGACGACAGTTGGCCTGCCCGATAAACAGACGCAACCCCTGCTGCTGCTGCGGGGTGAGTGCTTGACGCAACGCCGCATCCCCCGTGCGCAACCCTTCGACGAAGCGGTCGAAGGGCGCGTTGCGGCTGACGATCCGCCGCTCGTAGGCCGCGATGGCCTTGCCCAGATTCACAAAGGCGTGGTTGACGGCTTCCCGGTTCTCTTCCGGCATGGATTCCCATGCCTTGTGGTGCGGATGATCGGGATCGTCGGGGACGGGTCGGGCATCCGGTGGGAACTGCGACATCGCCTCGCCGCCTGGCAGCGAGCCGAAGAGCGCCTCATATGCCTCGCGCAGAACGGGATCAGACGCGATCTGACGCACCACGCGCACGCGATTGGTTCCCATTTCCATCGCGTTCTCAAAGGGCTGGAGCGCCTGCGCCCAGAGCGTGTCGATCCGGCCATCCCAGAAGAACCAGCGATTGCGCCCCACGTTCCAAAGCGTCATGGAGTGGCGCGTCAACTCCGCCAGCCCCTTGCCGAGCGGCAGCCCGTCCGCGAACCCCTTGGCGGGGTCGTGGCAGGTGGCGCACGATACCTGCCCGTTGGCCGAGAATCGCGTGTCGAAGAACAGATACTGGCCAAAGTGAGCAGCCCGCGGATCATCCGCGAATCGGTTGGTCGGGTCAGGCGGGATCGCACGCCACTCGTGCTGCAGGATGCGTCGGATCTCGATCTCGGTGAACTCCGGCGCGTCGCCTGTGGACGCCCGATCAACCTGGTGGCCCCACGTCGGACCGGCGCCGCCACGCGCCAAGCCGAGCGCCGAGGCGCCGACGCCGATGACCGCGATGGAAGCCCATGCGCCTCGCATCAGTCGAGCATCACCACTTGCAGCACCCGCTCGGTCACGCCGTCGCGGGTCAGATCGAAGGAAAGCTCCCACCGACCGGGCATGTGGAACAACATGCCGTCCACCCTGTATCGGCCCCCGCCCATCGACGTGATGCGCGGAACGGTGTTCATGCCGTGCCGATGGTGCGGCATGCGCCCATCGACTTCGAGCGTTTCAACCTCCAGCGGAGCGGCGCCGTCCGCTGAACGGAGCTCGACTTCGAGCGAGAAAGGTTCGTTGAGCGGGATCGGTGAAGGATCGCTCCGATACCGTACCTCCGCCCCGGAGCGCGGCGTGCGCAGGACCGTCCACGCGCCGTCGCCGTCCCGGGCCGACTCGATGGCGACCGGCGGATCCGGGTATCCGGCTGACGCCCCTTCGCCGCTGGTCGAGCCGGATCGACAGGCCCCGAGCGCCGCGGCGGCCGTCACCACCATCACACACCACCGGAACCGATCAGTCATCGTCGTCGCCCTCCTCCCGGACCTGTCGCGGCGGGTTGCTTCGGGTGAACGCCCGGCCCAGCCCGAACGTCGCGATCCACTCGCCGCTTCCTTCGAACGACTGCGCCCGATGATTGCCCTGATCAACGACAACGATCAAACCATCGTGCGCCACGGTCAAGGCGCCGGGCTTCCAGAACTCGCTCATGCCCACGCCGCGCTTGCCCCACGTCGCCTTGAACTCCCCATCCCGGCTGAATCGAAGCACCCGGCACCCGCCCGCGTCGGTCACCAGCACATCGCCGTTCGGGGCGATGGCCAGCCCGGACGGGGCCGTCGTCTCGTCGGTCGGCGTCCGGCTTTCTTCGGGCGGGATCACGCGCCAGACGCGGCGGAGAATCCCCGCGTCGTCGAATATCTGGACATCGCGCCGCAGCGCATCGAGCACGGCGATCTCGCTTCGCACTCGATCGACGGCGAGGGCGACCGGGTCGAGAAACTCACCGCCGCCGACGCCGCCCATGCGGCCCCACGAGCGCACGAAGTTCATCGCTCGGTCGAACAGCACGACTCGTCGGTTGCGGCGATCCAGCACCACCAGTTCGCCGCCGCTCAGCCGCCCCAGACCGACCGGCTCCATCGCGTGGGCGAGCGGAGCATCGGAGACGCTGGCGCGCAGGCGGTCCAGGTCGATCGCCCCGGAGAAGGACGCCATGTCGGGATCGAACTTGAGCGGCGCGGCGGCGTCATAGGTGATCGACCACTCCTGAAGCCGCTGCTGCACCGGGTCGGCGATCAGCAGCCGCCCGCGCGACAGGTCCAGGTCGAAGCACGACGCCAGCCGCAGCAGGCCCGACCGATCCCCCCGCTCGCCGAACTGGTTGATGATGACCGGCGCTTCGTGGCGCATGTCGTACGTCACGGTGAAGTGATTCTCAGGATCGGCGAGCATCAGCAGCGGGCCGTCCGCCGTGATGGCCCTGCCGAAGTGCGTCTGATCCGCCTTGGGCGGGGTGACCAGCGCGCTTGTCCGATCCAGCCCCGGCGGCGGAACGACCGCGCCGAAGACCTGCACCCGGTCCTCGACCCGCTCGACGAGCACGGCGAAGGCGCCTCGCGGGTCCACGGCGAGCGCGGTGGGGTAATGCACCTTGCCCTGGCCCTCGTGCAGTTCAACCTCATGGATGCCCCACGCGCCGAGAAAACCCCCGGCGCTGCTGAAGGCCTGCACGCGGTGATTGCGATGATCGACCACCAGCGCCTCGCCGCCGTGCAGCACGATGCCCGTGGGATCATCCAGAAGCCCGACGAACGGCCCCCACTCGCCGAACGCGCGCACGAACCGTCCGTTCGCGTCGAACACCTGCACCCGCGCGTTGTCGGCGTCCACGATGTGGATCGACCCGTCCATCGCGATGGCGGCATCGACTGGCCTTCGGAACTGGCCCTCGCCCGTCCCGCGCGAGCCGATCACGCGAACCAGCCGCCCCTCGTGGTCGAACACCTGCACGCGATCATTGCCGGTATCGCAGACGACGACGCGCTCCGCGTCCGCCGCGACGCCGGACGGGTCGCAGAACGCGCCTGATTCCGATCCGAAACGGCCCCAGGAACTGATGAACGTCCCGTCGGGGGCGAACACACAGACGCGGTGAAGCCCTTCATCCGTGATGAACACACGCCCCGCGGCCAGAGCGATGCCGCGCGGAGCGAGCATCTCTCCCGGCGCGTCGCCGCGCACGCCCCATGCGCCGAGCCGCTCACCGCCGCGGGAATACACCGACACGCGCGCGGCAAGACGCTCCAGCACGTGCATGCGACCCTCGCCATCCACGGCCGCGTCCACCGGATCGTGCAGTCCGGCGATCTCCCGCTCGAAGTCGCCGAACCAGAATGGAGCGGTTGACGTCGGCTGGGCGCGCGCCACGCCAGCGATCCATGCGATCGTAAGCGCCATCCCCCACGTTCGGGCTGACGTCAGTCGAACGGGTCTCATGCGAGAATGTCATGCACGACGCGGCCATGCACGTCGGTCAGGCGGAAATCGCGCCCCTGAAAACGATAGGTCAGTCGCTCGTGGTCGATGCCCAGCAGATGCAGGATGGTCGCGTTGAGGTCGTGGATATGCACCGGGTTCTCGACGATGTTGTAGCTGAAGTCGTCGGTGGCGCCGTAGGTGAAGCCGCGCTTGACTCCGCCTCCCGCCATCCACACCGTGAAGCAGCGCGGGTGGTGGTCCCGCCCGTAGTCCTGCTTGGTGAGCGTCCCCTGGCAGTAGATGGTGCGGCCGAACTCGCCGCCCCAGATGACCAGCGTGTCATCCAGCATGCCCCGGTTCTTGAGGTCCATCACCAGGGCGGCGGAGGCGCGGTCCACGTCGCCGCATTGAAGCCGGATGTCGCTGGGCAGATTGCCGTGCTGGTCCCACCCCCGGTGATACAGCTGGATGAAGCGCACATCGCGCTCCGCCAGCCGGCGGGCCAGCAGGCAGTTGGCGGCGTAGGTGCCGGGCTTGCGGGCGTCCTCGCCATAGAGTCGGAAGGTCTCCTCCGGCTCATCGCGCAGGTCGGTCAGTTCGGGCACCGACACTTGCATGCGATACGCCATTTCCGCCGCCTCGATGCGGGCGTTGATCTCCGGGTCGCCCACTTCGTGATACTGGCGTCGATTGAGCGCCGCGAGCGCATCGAGCATGTGCCGGCGCGTCGCACGGTCCACCCCCGGCGGATCGGTGAGATACAGCACCGGGTCGCCCTGCGACCGAAGCGAGACGCCCTGGTGCTCCGAGGGCAGGAATCCCGTGCCCCACAGCCGGGAGAAGAGCGCCTGGGCGTCGCGCTTGGATGAACCCTGCGAGATCAGCACCACGAAGGCGGGCAGATCCCTGTTCTCGCTGCCCAGCCCGTAACTGAGCCAGGCGCCCATGCTGGGGCGGCCCGGCTGCTGGTGGCCGGTCTGGATGTAGGTGACCGCCGGGTCGTGGTTGATGGCCTCGGTGTGAACCGTTCGGATGAACGTGACGTCATCGACGATCTGGGCGATGTTGGGCAGCAGTTCGCTCACCCAGGCGCCGCTCTGCCCGTGCCTGGTGAACCTGAAGATGGAAGGCGCGACGGGAAACCGCGCCTGGCCGGAGGTCATGGTCGTGAATCGCTGGCCGTTGACGACCGAGTCAGGCAGATCCTTGTCGAACCAGTCCGTCATGCCCGGCTTGTAGTCGAAGAGATCCAGCTGCGATGGCGCGCCGTTCTGGAACAGATAGATCACGCGCTTGGCCCTGGGCGCGAAGTGCGGCGCGCCCAGCGCGCCGCCCCCACCGCGGCGCTGTGCGTCCGCCGCGGCTCCCGCGAGCGCCGCCGGGTTGAGCAGCGACGCCAGCGCCGCCGTGCCGATGCCGCAGGCGCATCGCCCGAAGAACTGGCGTCGATTGCAGAGCATCCACTGTTCCAGTCGCGGGTCCATGCGTCAGTTCCTGGTGATCACTTCATCCAGCATGAGAATCGTGCCCGTCACGGTGGTCCACGCCGCCAGTTCCGCCGGGGCCAGTGACGGGTCGGGCTTCGACTCGCCCACTCCGATGAATCGAGCCGCGGCGTCGGCGTCATTGGAGAAACGCTCCCGCTGAGTCGCCAGCAGGCGCAGAAGCACGTCCAGTTCATCCGTCGCCGGTGTTCGGCTGGTGGCGGCTTCAAACACCCATGCCAGTCGATCCACGTCGGACAGTGCACCGGACCGCAACAGCGCTCGCTGGGCCAGACCGCGGGCCGCCTCGACGAACTGCGGATCGTTCATCAGCACCAACTGCTGCAGGGGCGTGTTGGTGCGGACGCGCTGCACCGTGCAGGTTTCGCGCGAGGGGGCGTCGAACGTGGTCAGGTTGGCGGGCGGCGCAGTGCGCTTCCAGAACGTGTACATGCTGCGCCGATAGAGCGACTCGCCCGAGTCCCGCCGGTACCGGGCCGTGTCGCTTGACGGGTACGACACCGCCTCCCAGATGCCGGGGGGCTGATAGGGCTTCACGCTCGGCCCGCCGACTTTCTCCACCAGCAACCCGCTGATGAACAGCGCCTGGTCACGGATCACCTCCGCGTCCAGCCGGAAGCGTCCGCCTCGCGCCAGCAGCCGGTTGGCCGGGTCGCGCCCGAGCAGGTCGAGCGCGACACGCGAACTCTGCCGATACGTCGCCGACAACGCCATCAGGCGCAGCATGTGCCGCACGTCCCAACCGCTTTCGACGAACTCCACCGCCAGCCAGTCGAGCAGGTCGGGATGCGAGGGCCACTCGCCCTGAAGACCGAAGTCCTCCGCCGTGCTCACCAGCCCGATGCCGAACATCTGCTGCCAGAGACGGTTGACGACCACGCGGGCGGTGAGCGGGTTGTTGCGATCCGCCAGCCAACGGGCCAGGTCGAGACGCGAGGAGGCCGCGCCATCGGACTCGATCGCCCCCAGGGCGGCGGGGATGCCCGGCATCACCCGATCCAGCGGCTTGTCATACTCGCCCCGGTGCAGCACGTGCGTCGGGCGCGGCGTCATCTGCTCCTGCATCACCAGCGTAACGGGCAGCGACTGCTCATATGACGCCATACGCGCCTCGGCGGCCGCCAGGTCGTCGTACAACCCACGGATCGCCGGCGAGTGATTGCGTCGGAAGAAGCGGCGGATCGACTCACGCTCATCCGTCGCCAGCGTGGCGGGGTCGCGTTCCAGCAGCCGCAGCACGGCCGCCACCGCGTGGGCGTGATCATGCTCCCCCGGCGACCAGAAGAACCCGTAGCCGCCCGAATAGTTGACGACCTTGAGAAGAATGACATTGCGACCGGGTGAGAGGTCGATCGTGATGCGATCCTGATCCGGCCCTACGGGCCGCTTCGCGGGCTGGTCATGCGCCGCGCGGCCGTTCACCCACACGCGGATCGAGTCGTCGCTCCCCAGTGAGACCGCTACCCGCCGCGCCGTATCGCAGTGAATCTCCCGCGCCAGGTACGTGGCGCACTGTTCGCCAGAGAGCATGTGAACCTTGCCGTCGATGAACTCCGGCCTCGGCCGCCATGCCCGGCCGCCCTCAAACACCTGCGCCTCGTCAAACTGGCCCGGGGACTTCTCCGGCGCGAAGTCCGCCAGGAACGGATCAACTCCCGCCTCCGCGGCGAACGGCCCGACCATGTGCCACGGCCCGGCGACGGACGGCGCGAGCGCAGTTCGCACCTCGTCGCTGGCGGCGACCGACAGGCGGAACCGCCCGATGCCGTGCCCCTTGAACTGCGTTTCGTGCCGCAGCCGGATGCGCAGCTCCGTGCCGTTCTCGAACCCGATTGGCTCGCTCGGAATGAACAGCGCCACGCGCGGCTCACGACGTGCGTATCCCTCGACGGCCCACCCGTTGGCGGCGTCCGTCACGCCGTCGATCGCCTTGCGGACGAGGAACTCGCCGCTCGTCTGGGAATGATCGGCCGCCGCCATCACGAACTCGACGGGCTTCGATCGTGCCGGATCGGCGGTGCTGACGGCCGTCACTTCGACTTCGCTGAGCACGAAATTGGCGTTGTCCGCCCGACCCGGGCCGTTGTGCGGCAGCGACTCGTGCGTGAGCGCCTCCAGCCGCAGCGCGTGGGTCAACCCTTCAGGAATGCGCGCGACGATCTCGTAGGTATCCCGATCGGGATTGACGCCGCTCGCAAGGTATGAGCCATCCTCCAGCCGCGTGAACGCGGTTCCGCCCGTGGATTCGACCGAGATGTCCGACAGAACTTGCCACGTCGAACCAAGAGTGGTTCGCCACCGGCTCTCCCACGCCTCCTGGGCCGCGTCAATCGCGGGGTCAGCCGCGTCGATGCGTTCCTCGATGGCGCGGACAGCGTCTCGCAGCACGTCCAGTTCGCGGGCCTGCTCAGCCGTCGGCGCCCGCATGACGGGCGGCGGATCGTGGCGGTTGCCGTCCATCGCGTTCTCGGCCACGTTGTTGAAGAACGCGAAGAACTGGTAGAACTCGCGCTGCGTGATCGGGTCGAACTTGTGATCGTGACACGCGGCGCAGCCCACCGTCAGACCCAGCCACACGGTGCCTGTCGTTTCGGCCCGATCGACGGCGTACTTCACCAGGTACTCGGCGTCGATCGCCCCGCCCTCGCTGGTGGTGACGTTGTTGCGATGGAAGCCGCTGGCGATGCGCTGCTCCAGCGTCGGCTCCGGCAGCAGGTCGCCCGCCAGCTGCTCGATGGTGAACTGGTTGAATGGCATGTTGCGCCGGTACGCGTCGATGACCCAGTCACGCCAGCGCCACATCGAGCGATAGTTGTCCAGGTGCAGACCGTGCGTGTCGCCGAAGCGCGCGGCATCAAGCCAGATGCGGGCCATGTGTTCGGCATGGCGCGTGGAGGCGAGCAGGCGGTCGATCAGCCGCTCATCCGCGCCCGGCTGTGTGTCGGCGAGATACGCCTCGATCTCCTCAACTGTCGGAGGCAGGCCCGTCAGGTCGAGCGACAGCCGCCGGATGAGCGTGCGACGATCCGCTTCGGGCGACGGCGAGAGCCCCTCGCGCTCCAGGCGCGCAAGGATGAACTGATCGACCGGGTTGCGGACCCAGCCGGCGTGACGCACCGCCGGAGAAGCGGGACGGATCGGCGGTATGAACGACCAGTGCGGCTCGTATGACGCCCCGGCGGCGATCCAGCGGCGCAGGATGTCTACTTCCGCCGCCGTCAACGACTTGTGCTCCGATGGCGGGGGCATCACCTCATCGGGGTCGGCTGAGGAGACGCGGCGGATCAGTTCGCTCGCGTCCGGGTCGCCGGGCATGATCGCTGCCCAACCCTCGCGCAGCGCCGTGGCGCCGTCGAAGGAATCCAACCGCAACCCCCCCTGACGGGCGGCCGAATCCGGCCCGTGGCACTTGAAGCACTTGTCCGACAGGATCGGCCGGACTTGGCGGTTGTAGGAGGGGATCTCGGAACCGCGAGCGCCCTCGTTCGAGGGCGCCGGGAACGACGCGCCTGGCGCCGCGTACCGGGTGCTGAGCGCCGCGGAACCGAATGATGACAGGCCGATCGCTCCGGCGCTGAGCGCCAGGGCCGTCAGCCCGAACGATGTCATCGCGCGACGGGGCGTGCCCACGAAAGAACCTCCAAGCACCGCATTCTAACGAATCCCCGCAAGCGCCGGATGGACAAATCCTTCCGATTCACGCCAGCAGGTCGTGAACGACCCGGCCATGCACGTCCGTCAGGCGGAAGTCCCGCCCCTGATATCGGTAGACCAGCCGTTCGTGGTCCAGCCCCAGCAGGTGCAGGATGGTGGCCTGCAGGTCATGCACGTGGACCGGCGCCTTGACGATGCGGTAGCCGAACTCATCAGTCTCGCCGTGGACATGCCCGGCCCGAACGCCGCCCCCCGCCATCCAGATGGTGAAGCAGTGCGGATGGTGATCCCGCCCGAGGAACGTGGAGCCGTTGCGCTCCTCGTTCATGGCGGTGCGTCCGAACTCCCCGCTCCAGACGACGAGCGTGTCATCCAGCAGCCCGCGCTGCTTGAGGTCGCGCAACAGCGCGGTCATGGGCTGATCCACCTGCCGGCACTTGAGGGGCAGTTGGTGGATGATGTCGTCGCTCCGCCCCGTGCCGTGCGTGTCCCACCCCCAGTCGAAAAGCTGCACGAAGCGCACGCCCTGCTCGATGAGACGCCGAGCCAGCAGACAGTTGTTGGCGAAGGAGGCCCCCCCGCTTGCGCCCGGCTGCGCGCCATAGGCATCAAGCACGTGCTTCGGTTCGTCGGCGATGTTCATCACCTCCGGCACCGCCATCTGCATGCGGAAGGCCAGTTCGTACTGCTCGATGCGGGTGAGCGTCTCGGGATCGCCGCTGCGGATGTGCTCCAGCTCGTTCATCTCGCGCAGGGCGTCCAGCCCCCGCCGGCGCAGGTCGCGCGACATGCCGGGCGGGTCGGACACATAGAGGACCGGGTCGCCGCTGGATCGGCACTGCACGCCCTGATACACGCTCGGAAGAAATCCGCTGCCCCACACGCTCTTGCCCGCATCCGGGTTGTTGCCGCCCGACACCAGCACGACGAATCCAGGCAGGTTCTGGTTCTCCGTGCCCAGCCCGTACACCGCCCACGATCCCATCGAAGGACGCCCGGGACGCGGCGCGCCGGAGTACAGGAACAACTGCGCCGGGGCGTGGTTGAACTCGCTGGTGTGCATTGACCGGATGAACAGGACGTCATCCACCACCTGCGAGAAGTGCGGCAGCAGTTCGCTCACCCACGCACCGCTTGAACCGTGCCGCTGAAACTTGTAAGGCGAGGCGAGAATCTTCGGGTGGCCCTTGATGAAGGCGAACCGCTCCGTCTCCAGCAGCGAGGCGGGGCAGGGCTGGCCGTTCAGTTCCGTCAGCCGGGGCTTGAAGTCGAACAAGTCCTGCTGGGGAGGCGATCCGGCCATGTGCATGTAGATCACGCGCCGGGCACGCGGAACAAAGAGCGGCGACTTCGGATCGAGCGGACCATCGCCCGCCAGCGCGTTCGCGGAGGCCGAGCCGCCCAGCGCCTCCCCCAGCAGTGAGGCCAGTGCGAGACCGCCAACGCCCAGTGAACAGCGACCCAGGAAGTGCCGGCGCGTGAGGAGACGGTAATGCTCCAGCCGGGGGTCAAGCATCAGGTCGTGTCGTGGGTTCGCGGGCATGATTCTCAGTTCTTGGTCAGGAACTCATCCAGGTTGAGCAGCACGTTGGCCACCGTCGTCCACGCGGCAAGGTCGATGACATCCAGTCCATCGCGAGGCAGCGCTCCCGCCAGTCGATCCGCATCCTCGGGGCGACCAGCCAGGTCGGCCCGCGCTTCCTCGTACAGCCGCAGCAAGGTCGTCGTCTCCTGCCCGGTGGGATCACGCAGGAGACAGAGTTGCATGCCGCGGCGTACACGATCAGACCCGTCAGCCCCGCCCTCGCGCATCATGCGCCGCGCCAGCGCCTGAGCCGCCTCCACATACACGGGATCGTTGAGCGTGACAAACGCCTGCAGGGGCGTATTCGTGCGCAGCCGGCGCGGCAGGCACGATTCCCGGCTGCCTGCGTCGAACGTCATCATCGACGGATACGGGCTTGTCCGCCTCCAGAATGTGTACAGCCCGCGCCGATGCCGATCGGCATCGGTCGTCACCCACCGATCGTCGCTGTAGACAATCGACCACACGCCCTCCGGCTGGGGGGGGAACACCGGCGGACCGCCGATCGAGGCATTGAGCAATCCGCTCACCGCCAGGGCCTGATCGCGGATCATCTCCGCCTCGAGACGGAACCTGGGGCCGCGCGACAACAGTCGATTCTGTGGATCGACCGTGAGATGCCCGGACGTGATGGCGGACGATTGCCGATAGGTCGCCGAGGTGACGATCAGCCGGCACAGCTGCTTCATCGACCAGCCGGTGTTCATGAACTCGACCGCCAGCGCATCGAGCAGCTCGGGGTGGGTCGGCAGCGCGCCCTGCACGCCGAAATCCTCGACCGTCTCGACAAGCCCCATCCCGAACAACTGCTCCCAGGAACGGTTGACGGCGACGCGCGCGGTCAGTGGATTCTCCCGACTGGTAAGCCAGGCGGCGATGCCCCGTCGATCGCGCGGCGCACCCTCCGGCCAGGGGTGGAACGCGGCGGGCACGTCCGGCTCGACGACTTCGCCGGGGTCGCGGTGGTTGCCGCGCCGTTGAATGTGGGTGACGCGCCGCCGCTCCGGCTCAAGTTCACGCATGACGGGGATGACCGGGGCGGAGCGCGCCAGTTGCTCGCGCTCCCGCTCGAGCCGGGCCACGCGCTCGCGCAGCGGCGCCAGTTCCGTTGAGATGGTGCGGAAGTACTCGTTCAGAACACGCTGCTGCTCCAACGGGCGATCGAGGTCCGACACGAGCAGGGCGGACGCCACCTCGGGCGGCAGCGACAGCATCTCGCGCGGCGCTGACGTGGCGGAGAGCCGGAACCGCCCGATGGTGTGCTGCGTGCCGTACCGCTGCACAAGGCGGAACGACAGATGCACGCCCGGCTCGAAGCCCAGATCGTCCGCCAGGGTGAACACCGCATGATGCGGCGCCCCGAAGCGAGGCCCCACGGCCCAGCCGCGGCTCGCGTTGCCCGGGCGCAGGTCGCCGTCGATGGCGCGCTCGACACCCCATTCTGATTGGCTGAAGGTCGCCTGGGCGGCCGAGAATCGCAGAAGTCGGTCACCCGCGGTGTCAAGAATCAGGCGCTCGCGCGTCGGCCTGGTGATCTCCGCACGCCACACCTCCGCTCCGTTGTCATCAAGAAGCGTCACGTGCGCGCCACGCAGACGCTCGTGCAGCGCGCCATCGGTGCGATTCCAGATCACGAGATGCTCAATCCGCCGCGCTTCGCCCAGGTCGAGCGACCACCACGGGTCGGTTTCGGTCCGCGTGTGGGTGACGGAGTTGTCTTCGTACCGCCCGCTCACGACGCCGTCGATGGCGCGCGACGGGTCACCCTCGAAGTCCACGCTGGACTGATCCGCCCTGCCGCTCGGTGCGATGTTGTCCAGCCCGCTGAAGACCTGCACCTCCGCCAGCGAAAGGATGCGCCCCGAGCCCGGCAGGTCGATGCGCACGAATCGGGCCCTGGGCGCGCGGTGCGTCGCGCCGCTCGGCCACGCCGAAGCAAGCAGTTCCGTCAGAACGAAGTTGCCATGTGCGGTGCGGCCCGGGCCGGGGCCCGGCAGCCGGTCATCCGGCAGCACTTCCAGCCGCAGCGCCGTCATGCCGCGCAGCGACGTGGACGTGGAGATGACGTACTCATCCGACGGCACGGACGCGCCGTGAACAAGCACTGATCCGTCGTCCAGTTTCGTCAACTCCGCCCCGTGCGTGGACATGATCCACTCGGGCGTCAGGGTCACCCATTCCACGGCGCGTCCGGCATGGGCGGCGATCCACCGCTCACGCTCCGCGCGAATCTCCGGCGTCTCCGCTTCGAGCTGCGATCTTGCTTCAGCCAGCTCCGCGTCGATCGCGCCGAGCCGCCGCGCCAGGTCGCGCGTGATGACCGCCATCGTGGGCGACTCGTCGGGCTGATCGGCGTCCGTCGTCTGGTTGAACGCCGCGTAGAACTGGTAGTACTCGCGCTGCGTGATCGGGTCGTACTTGTGGGTGTGGCACTGAGCGCAGCCCATCGTGAGACCCATCCACGTCTGCATGGTCGTATTGACGCGGTCCACCACGGCGGCGACGCGGAACTCCTCGTCATCCGTACCGCCCTCGTCGTTGTTCATGGTGTTTCGATGAAAGGCCGTCGCCACCAGTTGTGATGGCGATGGATCGGGCAGCAGATCGCCGGCGAGCTGCTCCAGCGTGAACTGGTCGAATGGCATGTCGGCGTTGAGGGCGTCGATCACCCAGTCGCGCCAGGGCCAGATGGTGCGCCGCCGATCCGCCTCGTACCCCTTGGTGTCGGCGTAGCGGGCCTGGTCGAGCCATACGCGGGCCCAGCGCTCGCCGTAGTGAGGAGAAGCGAGCAGCCGATCCACCACGCGCTCGTAGGCATCCGGGCGTTCATCCCGCTCGAACGCGGCGACCTCCTCCGGCGTGGGCGGCAGCCCGATCAGGTCCAGCGAAAGTCGTCGAAGAAGCGTGGCCCGATCCGACGGCGGTGACGGCGCCAGCCCCTCCCGCTCCAGCCGGGACAGAACGAAGTGATCGATGAAGTTGGTCGGCCAGTCATGCTGCCGCACCGCGGGCGGCTCAGCCCGCACGGGCGGCACGAACGCCCAGTGCGGCTGGTACTCGGCCCCCTGCTCGATCCACCGGCGGAGCAGGTCGATCTCGCCCCCGCTCAGCGCGCGTCCCGTCTCGGGCGGCGGCATCCGTCTCCCGTCATCGACGTGCAGGACGCGCGCGAGCAGCTCACTGGACGCAGGGTCGCCGGGAGTCACGGCGAACGCTCCCGAGCGCAGCGCCGCCACGGCGCCATCGCGCGTATCAAGCCGCAAACCCGCCTGGCGCGTGGCCTCATCCGGCCCGTGACATTTGAAGCAGTTGTTCGAGAGGATCGGGCGGATGTCGCGGGTGAAGTCGATCACGATCGGATCGGGCGAAACGCGGCTTTCACCCACGGTTGCGCCCACCGTGACGACGAGAGCAGCCACCACGCTCGCCCGCGCCCGCCCCGTCACGGCCCTGGCGCTCCCTTGGGGTTGCACTTCAGGCACACCTCACCCTTCTTCGCCGCCTCGATGCAGCAGGGGTGGTCACACTCCTTGCCCGCGGCCTTGGCTTTCTCACAGCAGGTGAGTTCGCGCTGAGCCGATTCCGCCGCGGTTTCCACCGGCGTCACCAGCGTGCCCCTTCCCGTGTCGATGCGCAGTTCGGGCAGCACGGCTTGCAGCGCCGACACGCCTTCCTCCGTCACGCCCGTCCGCCACAGATACAGGTTGCGGAGTTTGGCGAGTTTCCGCAGGTGGGCCAGCCCGGCGTCCGTCACATTCGTACCGTAGAGGTTGAGGTATCGCAGTTCCTCCAGCGGCGCCAGGTGCCTGAGCCCTTCATCCGTCACACCGCTCTGCTGCAGGTGAATGCGTCGCAACTGCCTGAAGCGCGGCAGGTGCGAAAGCCACTCATCCTTGACGGGCGTGCGCCCCAGATTGAGCCACGCCAGCGTCGGCTCCAGCCCGGCGAGCAGCGTCAGGTCATCGCCGGTCAGTTCCTTCCCCAACAGGGAGAAATTGACGTACAACGCACTGGTGTCGCTGGCGATGCGCTGCGCCAGCACGCCGCGCTGGCGCAGGCGTTCGATCGCCGCGGCTTCGGCGGCCTGCTCCGCCGTCGTGAGAGGCGGAATGACCACGCGGGCGTCCTCCTTGCCCTGCTCAGGAGCGTCCTCGGGCCATTCGGCCCCTTCTTCGATCCAGCGGCGGATCAGGTCGATCTGCGCGGGAGTCAGCGGGTCGCCCTCGGCGGGCATGATGTCCAGGTCGTCGGCGGGCAGCGAGATGCGCTCGAACACCGCGCTGCCGGCGGGATCACCCGGCCTGATGGCCCACTTGTCAGGCCCGCCTGCGTGGAACACCTGACTTCGTCGATCCAGCCGCAGACCGCCCTTCTTGACCCGCTCGCCGTGGCACTCGATGCAGCGCGACTCGAAGATGGGCCTGATCTGGGTGACGAAGTCCACCTTGTCAGGCGACCCCGATCCGGCGGCAGCCGCGACCATGCCCGTCACGAACCACGTGAAACTCACCATGCGGCGACTCCTCGCAACCGGAAGTCCGGAGGCGCCTCCACTATAACCGCCGCGGGCCATCCGTGACCCAGGAATCCGGCGCCTGTGACAGGCGACACGTCCCGACAGGCCAAAACGTACAGTCGAATCAGGGAATCGCCGAAGGTTGATTCCGGCCGCGACCGGGGCACGATAGTCCTTTCCCACGACTCCGGCACACCGTCCCGCAGGTCTTGGAATCGCACCCGGATCACCGTTGATGAAGATCGGCATCCCGAAAGAAGTCGCGCCTGGCGAACGTCGCGCCGCCGCCACGCCCCAGACCGTGGTGCGCCTGGTCAAGATGGGTTTCGAGGTGGTGGTGGAGCAGGGCGCCGGCAAGGCCGCCGATTTTTCCGACGCCGCCTACGCCGAGGCGGGCGCGACCATCGAGTCCGACCCGCGGAAGGTGTGGGGAGAGCCGGACATCATCCTGAAGGTCCGCGCTCCGGAAGCCAACCCCGCCACGGGCATGTTCGAGGCGGACCTGATCCGCGAGGGAGGCATTCTCATCTGCTTCCTCTGGCCGGCTCAGAACAAACCCCTGCTGGCCCTGCTGGGGTCGCGAAAGGTCACCGCGCTGGCGATGGACTGCGTGCCCCGCATCACGCGGGCGCAGAAGATGGACGCCCTCTCGGCCATGGCCAACCTGGCGGGGTACAGGGCGGTCATCGAGGCGGCCAACGCGTTCCCCAGCTTCTTCGCCGGGCAGATCACCGCCGCGGGCAGGATCAACCCAGCCAAGGTGCTGGTGATCGGGGCGGGCGTGGCGGGTCTGGCGGCCATCGGCGCGGCCCGCGGGCTGGGCGCGGTGGTGCGGGCCTTCGACGTGCGACGCGAGGTGAAGGAGCAGATTCAGAGCATGGGCGCGGAGTTTCTCGAACTTCAGTTCGAGGAGGAGGGCTCCGGCGAAGGCGGCTACGCCAAGGTCATGAGCGACGCTTTCATCGAGGCCGAAATGGCCCTTTTCGCCCAGCAGGCGATGGACGTGGACATCATCATCACCACCGCCCTGATTCCCGGAAAAGAGGCCCCCAAGCTCATCACCGCCGGCATGGTGGAGAGCATGAAGGAGGGCTCGGTCATCGTCGACCTGGCGGCGGAGCAGGGCGGCAACTGCGCCCTGACCACGCCGGGCGAGAAAACCGTCCACTCCGGGGTGACCATCATCGGCTACACCGACCTGCCCAGCCGCATGGCCAGCACCGCCAGCCAGTTGTATGGCACCACCCTGGTGAACCTGCTCGAGGAGATGGGCGGCGGCACGAACTTCCACATCGACCTGGAGGACGAGGTCGTCCGCGGCGCCACGGTGCTTCATCAGGGCCGGCTCACCTGGCCGCCCCCGAAGCCCAAGCCGGCCGAGCAGCCGGTGGTGCATGAACGCCCGCCATCGGTGGACGTCAAGCCGAAGGAACTCGCCGCCCGGGGTGCTGCCGCCACGACCAGGAGATCGGGCGGACTGGCGTGGACGCTGCTCGCCGGCCTCGGGCTGATCGCCGCGGGTCTGGTGGGCGACTCCTCGTTTCTCAATCACTTCACGGTGTTCATCCTGGCGTGCATCGTGGGGTGGCAGGTGGTGTGGAACGTCACCCCCGCGCTGCACACCCCGCTGATGAGCGTGACCAACGCCATCAGCGGCATCATCCTGATCGGCGGCATGCTGCAGGTGTCGGGCGCGCCGCTCTCGGCCCCCACGGTGCTCGGGGCGGTCGCCGTCTTCATCGCGGCCATCAACATCGCCGGCGGCTTCCTCGTCACGTCGAGGATGCTCGCCATGTTCCGGAGGTGACGGTTGCTCTCCCACGAACTGGTCACCAGCGCCTACCTGACCGCCGGCGTGCTCTTCATCCTCTCGCTGGGCGGGTTGTCGCACCCGGAAACGGCGCGTCGCGGCAACCTGTTCGGAATGCTGGGCATGGCCATCGCGCTGGCGGCGACCATCCTCGGTCCCGGCGTCTCCGGCGGCGGGTACGCGATCCTGGCGGCGTCGATTCTTCCCGCGGCGCTGATCGGCGCGTTCCTCGCCTCGCGCGTGCAGATGACCTCCATGCCCCAGCTGGTGGCGATTCTCCACAGCTTCGTGGGGTTGGCCGCCGTGCTGGTGGGCTTCGCCAGCCACCTGACCGCCGGGGCTCCGCCAGGAAGCGGTGCGGAGCTGACCGCCAGTTCCGCGGCGCACGTCATCCACGCCATCGAGGTCTACGTGGGCGTGTGCATCGGCTCGATCACGTTCACCGGCAGCGTGGTGGCGTTCGGCAAGCTCCAGGGGTTCATCTCGGGCAAGCCGCTTCTGCTGCCCGCGCGACACGGGCTGAACCTGCTCGCGCTCGCCGTCACCGTCTGGCTGGGCGTGCGGTTCGTCTCGGCCGGCGAGGGCGGCGGAACAATCGACCTGCTTCTGGCCGCCATCCTCACCGGGCTGATCGGCATCCACCTGGTCATGGCCATCGGCGGGGCCGACATGCCCGTCGTCGTGTCCATGCTCAACAGCTATTCCGGCTGGGCGGCGGCGGCGGCGGGGTTCATGCTTTCCAACGACCTGCTCATCATCACCGGGGCGCTCGTGGGCAGCAGCGGCGCGATTCTGAGCTACATCATGTGCCGCGGCATGAACCGATCGTTCCTCAGCGTGATTCTGGGCGGATTCGGCGCGGGCGAGGGCGCTGCGCCCGCCGCCGGAGCAGGCGCCGCCCCGGTCGGTGAAGTCCACGCCATCGACGTACCCGGCACGGTCGCCCTGCTGCGCCAGGCCAGGCGGGTCATCATCGTGCCGGGGTATGGCATGGCGGTCGCCCGCGCCCAGCACCCGGTGGCCGAGATCACCTCCATCCTGCGCTCCCGGGGAATCGACGTCCTGTTCGCCATTCACCCGGTGGCGGGACGACTGCCGGGACACATGAACGTGCTCCTGGCCGAGGCCAACGTGCCATACGACATCGTGCATGAGATGGAGGAGATCAACGACGACTTTCCGCACACCGACGTGGTGCTGGTGATCGGAGCCAACGACATCGTCAATCCCAGCGCACTGACCGATCCAGCCAGCCCCATCGCCGGCATGCCCGTGCTGGAGGTGTGGAAGGCCAAGACCGCCATCGTGATGAAACGCGGCATGGCCAGCGGCTACGCCGGGGTCGATAATCCGCTGTTCTACATGGAGAATACGCGGATGCTCTTCGGCGACGCCAAGAAGAACACGGATGACATCCTGGCGGGGTTGCGCGACGCGATCGGATCATGACGTACACGCACGATGGCGTGCATCGTCAACATGCCGCCTGATTTCGCCGATGGCGCGATGGGAGACTCATTCCGGACCTCTGCGGGGAGGTAATCGGGATCCTGCAAGGGGCACGATCCCAACACCGGCATGAACGCCCTTCGGGCATCATGTCATGACACAACCACTGCCGCAACGAACGCTTCGTCTCGAACCGTCGGACGTCGATCAGCTGATGCATGAACTGGGGCGCGATGCCCGGATTGTTGCGTCATCCAGGCGACAGTCCGTTCGTCTGCCCTATCGGCGCGGCGACTGCGAGGTGCTGCTGTGGCAGCACTCGACCGCCGGCGAGGCGCGTCACTTCCGAACCGGAACGCACGGCGAGGTGGACGTGTGGCGCTCAGCCGCCAGCGGAGGACGTCCATTCGTCATGGAGTCCAGAAACCTCAGCATTCAGGGCATCTCACTGCTGCATGGCGTATTCGTGCATCCGGGAACACGATGCCGCGTCACCCTGACCGATCGCAAGGGAGAGCGCCGGCCGGTGGACGGCGTGGTGGTCGCCTGTCGCTACCTGCGCGGCGGCGTGCATGAACTGGGGGTGCGTTTCGACGCCATCATCCGCCTGCGCGAGTACTGTCCCGAAGCCGACGCCATGTCCCGCGATTTCCTGGCCGAACTCCAGGCCCGCGCCGAGGGGCTGGCTCTCGAAGTCGAGGCGGGCAACATCGCCGCCCTGCGCGTGCTCGGCGAAGCGGTCCGAACCCGCGCCCTGGGATATGGGTATCAGGCCATCGCCGAGGGCGCCGAGTCGCTTCTGAAAGTGATCCAGGCCTCGTCCGAGAACCTGGAGCCGGTCGAGCGTGAGTGCAAGGCCCTCGTCGACCGATGCCGCTGGACTGATCCGAGCTGACCAGCCGCCGCGCCTGGCGGTGAGGCATGGCCAACGGAAGTCCCCATAACAGCATGGCTTGATGAATCGGGCCTCCATCTTTGCGCCAGTTCCGCGTGATGATCGGGAGAAACCCTCAATCCGTCGTGACCATGTGACGATCTCACGCCTGGGGAGAGCCGTGGTGTCGTCGCCGACATGAATGCGGGCGCGTCTCACGCCAGGGATCCGTCCACGATTGACCGGGATTCCAGCACAAGGGTGCCCAGGCATGACGCAGAGGTACGAAGCGCGAGAGACACTCAGGATCGACCGCCACCAGATGGAGCATCTGCTGGGCGAGCTGGAGCATGGCTTCAATCGCCCCAAGGTGTCGCGCAGGCAGTTCAGACGATTCCGCTTTCGCCAGCGTCATTGCGAAGTGCTGCTCTGGCACGTGGATGATCCGAGCACCATGCCGTCATTCCGCTCCGGCTCCGGCGGGCGGGTCGAAATCTGGCCTCGGGCCGAGGTGCGCCCCCGCATCTTCCTGATGGAGACGCGCAATCTGAGCGTCATGGGCATTTCGCTGCTGCACGGGGCGTTCATTCATCCCGGCGTCTGCGCCCGCGTGGCGCTGACCGCGCGGAATGGGGAGACACGTCACATCGAGGGGCGGGTCGTCGCCTGCCGCTACCTGCGACAGGGCGTCCATGAAGTGGGCGTGCGATTCGAGTCCCCCATCCGCATCCGTGATTACTGCCCGGAAGCGGACGACCTGACGGACGAGTTCGTCGGTGAGATCCGCGCCCAGGTCGACTCGCTCAAGCAGGCCCTGGATGATGAAGGATGGCGCGAGTCGGTTCGAATCCTGTGCGACGCGGTGCGCACCCGCGCCGTCGGATACGGCATGGACGACGTGGGAGAGGCCGCCCAGGGCATCGCCCAGGCCGCCCCCAAGGTCGAATCCATCGAACCACTCAAGGCCAGGGTTGACGAACTGCTGGCCATCTGCGGCCGCCACCTCGGAGGTGCGAGCGGCCAGACGTCCGGTTGATCGAGAATGATTGACTTCGCAGGTACGGAATCGGGGATCAGGCGGCCTTCTTGACCTCGGACGCCAGCAGACGCCGGGATCGGTTCTCCGAGGACATCCGCTTCAGCGTCGCCAGCATGCCCTGATCCAGGTTGACGAAGCGGACGCCCACAATCCGCGAAAACAGCCCGCATCGCTTCGTCCAGATCACTTCGGCAGGCACGGTGATGCGCCCGCCCAACCCGAACAGCTCCACCTCGAACCGGCCTTTCGGAACGCGCCGGGTCTTCACGCGCATTCCCCCGGCGGAAAAGTCCAGCACCGGGCCGAGCGAACACGCCAGCGACTCCTGCGGCAGACGACCCGTCTGACGCTGATTGACTCCCTGGGCGGCGAGTCTCAGAAGGGCGGGATCGGTGCGTTCATCGGCCATCATGCAGCATGATCGGCCCACGTCGCGGTCCGCAACACCCATCTCCGCCGTCAGGAGCGCCGACGCGGGCGACGGGCGCGGCCCGTGTCGATGGGACCGAGAATCCCGGTTCGAGTCGTTCAATCCAACCGTCCCATATGGTCGATCAATGACGCCATGCGCGTCACCCGTCCACTGGTGCGGCTGGACCCCGGCTGGCTGTTCATCGCCGCCGGGTTGGTGATGGTCTGCGCGGCCGTTCTCATCCCGCCTCAGCGGCAACTGGCTGAGATGCGGGATCAACTGGGCCTGCTCCGGGAGCATGAACGCGTGGGCGTGGAGCGACTGCGGGCCTACGCCGAGTTCATCGAGCGACTGGAGCAGGGCGATCCGGTGCTGCTTCGCCGCCTGGCCGCCGCCCAGCTCAACCTGGCGCCAGCGGGCGACGTGCCCATTCTGGCGGCCGGCTCCGCCGCTGCTCCGGTGACGGAGTGGATCGAGGCCACCGTTCCACCTGTCGAGTTCCGACCCCATGACCCTGTTCAGTCCGATCTCGTCGAACTGGTGACCGGCGAGCATCGACACTGGGTTCTGGCGGGCTCCATCGCCGCCTTGTTTATCGGACTCCTGCTTGGTCCCTCGGGCCAGGCACGCTCCGAGAGCGTTCGCATCGAGGCGCCTGATCAGGCCCTTGAGCATCATCCTGACACGATGCGTACGAACCCCGCGCCGGCATCTGCGGTCGAGCGCCTCGGTCCCGAGCCCGCCTGAGCGCGGGCGTCCCCACGAACCAACCGTACCTCGCCCCCGCTCGTTGGCCACGACGCTGGGACGCCGCGGGCTGATCCGGTAGGATGCGATGCTTCCACCAGATCGTCATGCCCCGGACACCCGAACAGATCGACGATGCCCATCTCCGCCTGGCCCTCACCTCGGGGATCGGTCCGGTCACGTATCGACGGCTGATGGCGCGACTGGGCGGCGCGGCCGCAATCGTCGGCGCATCCGCCACGGAACTTGCCGCGGTGGAAGGCATCGGCCCCACCCGCGCGGTTCGATTGAAAGAGGAACTGGCCAGAACCACCCCTGATGCTGAACGAGACGCCATGTCGGCGCGCGGCGTGGGCATCATTCTGCGGGGGGATTCTGACTATCCGCCGCTGCTGGAGTCGATCGCCGACCCTCCCGTGGCGCTGTGGGTCCGAGGCACATTGGCGCCGGAGGACTCGATCGCACTGGCCATCGTGGGATCGAGACACTGTTCCGCGTACGGACGGGACCAGGCGGCGCGGTTCGCCTCCATGCTGGCCCAGTGCGGGCTGACGATCGTCTCCGGCGGAGCGAGGGGCATCGACGCCGAGGCCCATCGGGCGGCGCTGCGCGCCGGTGGACGGACCATCGCCGTGTGCGGCTGCGGACTCGCCCACGACTATCCGCCGGAGCATGCCGACCTTTTCATGCACATCGTCGAGCGCGGCGCGGTCGTCAGCGAGTACCCCATGGGCGTCATGCCGCGTTCCGAGCACTTTCCCCGGCGGAACAGGATCATCTCCGGGTTGTCGCTGGGAGTGCTGGTCATCGAGGCGGGTCGCGGCAGCGGGGCGCTCATCACCGCGCGCCTCGCCGCCGAGGAGCATGGACGCGAGGTGATGGCGCTGCCCGGTCGGGTTGATTCTCCGTCGGCGATGGGATGCCTCGAGGCCATCCGCGACGGCTGGGCAGGCATGGTGCTCAGCCACGCGGACGTTCTGACGCAGCTCGAGTCGGCCGGACACCTGGTGCGGGGGGCCTTCGAGGCCGCCGCCGCGCCGCCCAACGGCGCGCCATCGTTGCGCGAACTCAACCTGACGGACGGCCAACGGGCCATCGTCGCCGCCCTTCAGGACGCGGAAACGCCATTGCTCACGGACTTTCTCGCCCACGCGGTGCAGATGCCCCCCGCAGCGTTGCTCTCGGAGATCACCATCCTCGAAATTCGCGGGCTGGTCGCCCGTGATGAACGGGGCGTTCGCCTGAAGCGACGAACCCCCGAAGCGTGACGACCCCTCGCGCGGATCGACGCGGCGGCGCAATAATCACCCGCCATGCCCGAGCACCGTGCTTTCGAACTCGTCAGCCCGTTCCAACCCACCGGCGACCAGCCGCAGGCCATCGAGGCGCTGACCGATGGCGTGCGGTCAGGACGCTCCGCCATGACGCTGCTGGGCGCCACCGGCACGGGCAAGACGTTCACCATGGCCAACGTGATCGCGCGGGTGAAGAAGCCCACGCTCATCGTCTCGCACAACAAGACGCTGGCCGCTCAGTTGTACGAGGAGATGCGCGAACTCTTCCCGCGCAATGCCGTTTCGTACTTCGTGTCGTACTACGACTACTACCAGCCGGAAGCGTACATCCCGCAGCGCGACATCTACATCGAGAAGGACGCTTCGCGCAACGATGACCTCGACCGGCTGCGTCTTTCCGCCACCAGCCATCTGCTGTCGCGCGACGATGTCATCATCGTGGCGTCCGTCTCCTGCATCTACGGGCTGGGCTCGCCGGAGGCGTACGGCAAGCGCGTCATCGGGCTGATCAAGGGCCAGCCGATCAACCGTCGGACAGTGCTCCTCGGTCTGTCGGACATGCAGTATTCTCGCAACGACGCGGCGCTGGAGCGCGGCACCTTCCGCGTCAAGGGCGACGTGATCGAGGTGTATCCCGCCTACGAGCAGTTCGCCGTGCGCGTCGAGACGTTCGGCGATGAGATCGAGCGGCTGGAGCTCATCAACCCCACCACCGGCGAGGTGCTGGCTGAAGAAACCCAGGTCTTCATCTTCCCCGCCGTTCACTACGTGATGCCGGAGAACGAGCTTCAGACCGCGTTGAACAACATCCGGGCCGAGCTCGACGCCCGCGTGCTGCAGCTGCGCGGCGAGGGCAAGCTGCTCGAGGCGCAGCGGCTGCTTTCCCGCACGCGATACGACCTGGAGATGATGGAGGAAGTCGGCTACTGCTCGGGCATCGAGAACTACGCCGCCCACCTCGACGGCCGCCCGCGCGGCGCCCGGCCCTACACGCTGCTGGATTACTTCCGCCATGTGCCCGGCCGCGGGCCGGACGACTGGCTCATGTTCATCGACGAATCCCACGTCACCGTGCCGCAGGTTCGCGCCATGTTCAACGGCGACCGGGCCCGCAAGCAGGTGCTGGTGGATCACGGCTTCCGCCTGCCCAGCGCGCTGGAGAACCGACCGCTCCGCTTCGAGGAATTCGAGGAGCTCGTGCCCCAGGTCATCTTCGTGAGCGCCACGCCCGGCGAGTACGAACTGGCGCGCAGCGAGGGGCTGGTGGTGGAGCAGATCATCCGACCCACCGGCCTGCTTGACCCGCCCGTCACGGTGCTGCCCGCGCGGGGGCAGATCCCGGACCTGATCGAGCGATGCCAGCACCGCGCCGCACGGGGCGAGCGCGTGCTCGTCACCGCGCTCACCAAGCGGCTCTGCGAGGATCTCACCGGGTACCTGCACGATCGGAAACTCCGCGTCCGCTACCTGCACAGCGACATCGACACGCTGGAGCGTCTGGAAATCCTGCGCGAGCTGCGGGAGGGGCAGTTCGACATCCTCGTGGGCGTGAACCTGCTGCGCGAAGGGCTCGACCTGCCGGAAGTGGCGCTCGTCGCCATCCTCGACGCCGACAAGACCGGCTTCCTGCGCAGTGAAACCTCGCTCATTCAGACGATGGGCCGCGCCGCCCGCAACGTCAACAGCGAGGTGGTGATGTACGCCGACTCGGTCACCCCGCAGATGCAGGCGGCCATCGACGAGGTCACGCGACGCCGCGCCATTCAGCAGGCCTACAACGAGCAGCACGGCATCACGCCTGACACCATTCAGAAAGCCATCCGAAGGGGCATCGAACAGGAGCTGGCTGCTCGCAAGACAGCCCGTGCCGCCGTCGCCCCCGTCTCCAGGCCAGCTCAGGAGTACGACCGGGAGGAGCTCATCGTCGAACTGGAGAAGGAGATGCTCGCCGCGGCGGAGCGGCTGGAGTTCGAGAAGGCCGCCCATCTGCGCGACCGCATCCGCGACCTGAAGGCCATGCCGCTGCTTTCGACCCGGAACAAGGTCACTTTCGACGAGGTCGCCGCTCCCAGGCCCAAGCCGGGCATGGCCAAGTCGCGGGCGGGCATCACGGGGCGCAAGGGGCGGAAGGGGTAGCGTTTGGTGGACGGGCTTTCCCGGATTCCGCTGGCGTTGCCGCCCGGACCGATATACCTTTGTTTCGCGGGCGACGTGACCCGTCCAGGGGTCAACGGACGCGGCTGATCCGGCAATACCGGGGGGTCTGGATCGTTCAGAACGGTGCGGCCTCGTCTCCCGCGAGGCGGTCCATGAGGATGTGACCATGCCCGAGCCATCGCTTCGACCCATCCGCGGCGGGGACTTTGATTTCTGGAAGGCCCACCACCTGCTCAACCGGGCCGGTTTCGGCGGAACGCCCGCCCAGGCCCGCGCCCTGGTCGAGATGGGCCTCGACAAGGCGGTGGACTACATCGTCAACTACGAAAAGTGCGACTTTGAAGAGGTTCGTGCCGACGCCTTCGATGGCACGATCATGCGACCCCCCACCGCCGAGGAGCGCCGGGCCATTGAAGCCGCCCGACGATCCGGCGACGAGGCCGCCGTTGAACAACTGCAGCGCGAGCGACAGCGCCGCCAGGAGGCCGACCGCCGCCAGCATCGTTCCATGCAGGAGTGGTGGCTCAAGCGCATGATCCGTTCTCCGCGCCCGCTTGAGGAGAAGATGACGCTCTTCTGGCACGGACATTTCGCCACGGGCTATCGAACCATCGAGAACTCGTACGACATGTTCCAGCAGAACCAGTTCTTCCGGGCCAACGCCACGGGCAACTTCGCCAACCTGGTGTACGGCATCATCCGCGACCCGGCGATGCTGCGGTATCTGAACAACAACCAGAACCGACGCAACGCCCCCAACGAAAACCTCGCCCGCGAGCTGATGGAGCTCTTCACGCTCGGCGAGGGCAACGATTACACCGAGCAGGACATCAAGGAAGGCGCCCGGGCGCTCACCGGCTACACCTATCGCTACAACGAGCAGCTGGGGCGCCACGAGTTCTTCTTCGACCAGAACGAGCACGACGCCGGACCCAAGCGCATCCTCGGCAAGGTCGGCCCGTTCGACGGCGTGGACTTTTGCCGCCTGATTCTCTCCCGCGAGGTCTGCAGCCGGTTCATCTGCGGCAAACTCTACCGGTTCTTCGTCAACGACATGCCGGGCAAGCCGGGGCGCGACGTGGAGCAGTTCATCGCGCGGCTGGCCAGACTGATGCGCGACTCGAAGTACGAGCTCAAGCCGGTGCTCACCACTCTCTTCAAATCCGAGCACTTCTACGACCCGCAGAACACCGCGGCGCTCATCAAGAGCCCCGTGCAACTGATCGTGCAGGCCATCCGCTCCCTCTACACGCCCGCCCGGGATGTGGCCGCCCTCAACAGCGCCGCGGACCTGATGGGGCAGGATCTGTTCATGCCTCCCTCCGTCAAGGGGTGGGACGGCGGTCGCGCGTGGATCAACACCTCCACCCTCTTCATCCGCCAGAACCTGCTGGTCTACCTGCTCACGGGGCGGCGGCCCAACCTGTACGAGTGGCAGGCCAGCACCGACTCCTACGACGCCACGCACCTCGTCTCGCACCTGCGCAGCGCCGAGGGCGACATCAAGCCCGAGGACGCCGCCGCCTACCTGCTGCGCTTCGCCCTGGGCGCCGAGCCGGAGTCGGAGCGTGTGCGCACGCTGATCGACTTCGTATCCTCCAACGGCAACCGCGTGACCAACGACATGATCATCGCCATGCTGTCGCTCATCACCGCGATGCCCGAATACCAACTCTGCTGATCCACCCACAGCGCCCCCATGCCCGCCCTGTCCTGATCGGGAGTTCCGAAATGTCCGAGCAACCCGCCTTCACGCGTCGCATCTTCCTGGCCCAGGGCGTCACGCTGGTTTCTGCGGCCGCGACGATTCCCCTGTTCCTGCAGAAGTCCGCCTACGGCATGATGCTTCCCCTCGGCTCGGAGCTCTCCAGCCGCCCCGGCGTGCCGGAGGACCGCATCCTCGTCGTCGTGCAACTGGGCGGCGGAAACGACGGGCTGAACACCGTCGTCCCCTACGGAAGCCCGATCTACTACAACTCGCGTCCGGGTCTGGCCATCCCCGCCCCGGGACGCGGCACGAATCAGAACCCCGCCGCGCTGCAGCTCAACCAGAACGACGGGCTGGGGCTTCACCCATCGCTCGCCCCGTTCAAGGAGCTGATGGACGACGGCGTGGCGTCGATCGTTCAGGGCGTGGGCTACCCCAACCCCAACCGCTCGCACTTCACGTCGATGGACATCTGGCATACCGCCAACACCGACGCCAGCGGCGTGGGCTGGATCGGCAGGTACTTCGACTGCACCTGCAGCGGCACGCCCGTGCCGCAGGGCGCGGTGTCGATCGGCCGCACCGCCCCGCTGGCGATGATCGGCGAGATTCAGAAGCCCATCAACTTCGAGTCGCCCGACCTCTTCCGCTGGCTCGGCAAGGATCTGCACAAGTCGCTGGATGACCCCTACGAGCAGATCAACCGTGCCGGCGAGCTGGGCGCCAGCGAAGGCGACTCGCAGAAGGCCTTTCTGATGCGCACCGCGCTGGACGCCCAGGTGGCCTCGGACAAGATTCGCGCCGCCGTGGCCGCCGCCCCGCTGGTGGGCTACCCGCAGAACGGGCTTGGGCGGCAACTGCAGATGGTGGGCGCGATGATCCGCGCCGGTCTGCCCACCCGCGTCTACTACGTGTCGCTGGGCGGCTTCGACACCCACGCCAACCAGTTCAACCCCCACGCCAACCTGCTCACGCAGGTGGCCACCTCGCTCAACGCCTTCTACAAGGACATGAAGGCCCAGGGCAACAACAAGCGCGTGCTGACCATGGTCTTCTCCGAGTTCGGCCGCCGCGTGCGCCAGAACGCCTCGGGCGGCACCGACCACGGCACCGCCGCCCCCATGTACCTCGTGGGCGACATGGTCAAGCCGGGCCTGCACGGCACGCACCCGTCACTGACCGACCTCGACCAGGGCGACCTCAAGTACAACGTGGACTTCCGCTCCATCTACGCCTCGGTGCTGGAGGACTGGATGGGCGCGGACCACAAGCCGATCCTGGGCAAGGCGTTTGTGAAGGCGCCGGTGATGGCCTGATTTGCCGTGCCGGCGAACCCAACAACTCTCCTGAACGCGGACCCTTCCCGGGTCCGCGTTTCGTTTCGACTCAACCAGTCGTTCGGGCACCCATACCATTCCTGACGGCTCACCACCTCCGGCCCGTCCCATTTCAAACAAGCAACCCCAACACCACCAACGCATGGCATTCGTCGGCCTCCTCTTCATCGCACTCGCCGCTCTGGCCCTGGTCGGGCTGGTGATCCTCGGCTACCGGCTGGCGCGCGGGCCGCGCGTGGAGCAGCCCTCCTGCGCCCACTGCCGCTACGCCGTCGTCGGCCTGCCGGGGCACATCTGCCCGGAGTGCGGGTCGGACCTGCGGGTGGTGGGCATTCTGCAGCCGGGCTCGATCAGGCCGATGGGGCGGCTGGGGTGGCTCATCGTCTGGACGTGCCTGCTGCCGCTGCCGGCGTTCATCGTCTCATCCATCCTCATCGCGCAGGTGCAGCCGTGGACGGTGACCAGTCAGCGCCTCACGCTGGGCATGCCGGGCTCGCGGGCGTTCCTGTCGCTGCAGATGATCTCCCCCTCCACTGGGGCCATGCCCGCCACCGCGGGACCGCAGGATCTGCTGGTGACGCTCAACGCGCTGGATGGGTCAAAGCACGACCTGCTCGTCAGCGCGCGGAATGACCTGGTCACGTGGACCGACCTGGCGGGGACCTCCATCCGCCACGAGGGGCCGCTCACGAAGGAAGTCCTCACCGACTGGATGAAGTCGCTGGGGATTGATGCCGAGTCGGATGCGGTGTCGTACGAGATCGGCCAGATCGTGCAGAACCTGGGGGCGATCGGCAAGCCCGTGCCGGGAACGCCAGCAGGGCTGGGCGTGCGCGGCGGCGTCTCCATCACCAACCTGGGCAGCAAGGGGTTCAGTTCGGTCTCGTCCGGGTCATCCAGCGCGAGCCGCATGCCGCCTCACCTGTGGACGAAGGCCATCGCGGGCTCCGCGGGGGCGTGGCTGCTGGGAGTGCTGTTGATTCTGTTTCTGGCGCGGCCGCGGCGGAGACCACCCACCATGCCTTCCGCCGAAACCAACCCGGCGTGACGCCCCGCGTCATCCCCGGACGCCTCTCCGCCATCCCTTCCGCCTACCGCCTTCGCACGCCCTTACGCGCCAGCCGCTCCATCGCCAGGCCCGCCAGCATCAGGGCGAAGATTCCGCCCGCGAAGAGGAACAGCCCCGCGCGCGGCGTGGCCTGAAGCGGACCGATGGTCATGCTCGCCGCCACGATCGATACGATCGTGAGCACATCCACCATCGCCCACCGGCCCAGCAGCCGCAGCATTCGGATCACCCGGAACCGCCACCCGTGCGGAAACGGCATGAACCAGAAGTAGCCCAGCAGGATGAACTTGATCGCCGGGTAGACGACCGAGCATGCAGCCAGGATCACCGCGGCGGTTCGCTTGCCCTCCTCGTTCAGACGCACGATGTTGAGCAGCACCGAGTACTCGTCCTTCCAGAAGAACAGCGTGCGGGTCTGCAGCGCCGGCAGCGTCAGCCCGAGCGTGAGCATCGCCCCCGCCGCGAACAGCAGCAGCGGAATCTCCACCCGACGCGGGTACCGACGGGCCAGCGATGCGGAACGGGGCGGCGAGGGCATGATGGCTGAAGAGCGCGGACGAACGGGGAGGGCGTCACATCACGGGAAACTCCGGACTGGCAACGCGCAACGGTAGCCCCGGCTCGACCGCGAGGGCTCCCTGGCTTGGCGCGAGGCAAGCCGCGCTGCACGAACTCGCGGCGGACCGGCGCACCCGTCACGATCGATGCGCCATCAGGCGCGTCCGTTCAAGTCGAAGCGATCCAGGTTCATCACCTTCGTCCATGTCGCCACGAAGTCGCGCACGAACTTCTCCCGGGCGTCGGCGCAGGCGTAGACCTCCGCGATGGCCCGCAGTTGCGAGTTGGCCCCGAACACCAGGTCCACGCGCGTCGCGGTCCAGCGTCGCTCGCCAGTCGCCCGGTCGCTGCCCTCAAACAGGTCGGCCTCCGGGCCGACGGGCTTCCACGCCGTGCGCATGTCGAGCAGGTTGACGAAGAAGTCCGTCGTGAGCACGCCCGGGCGGCTCGTGAAGACGCCGTGCGGCGAATCGCCGTGATTCGCCCCCAGCACCCGCAGCCCGCCAACGAGCACCGTCATCTCCGGCGCGGTCAGGGTGAGGAGTTGCGCCCGATCGACGAGCATCGCCTCCGCGGGCACGCTCATCCTCGTCTTCTGGTAGTTGCGGAAGCCATCGGCACAGGGTTCGAGCGCCGCGAACGAGGCCGCGTCAGTCTGCTGGGCTGTGGCGTCCATCCGCCCGGGAGTGAACGGAACCGTGACCGGCACGCCCGCCGCCGCCGCCGCCCGCTCGACGCCGGCGCACCCGCCCAGCACGATCAGGTCGGCCAGGGAGACCTTCTTTCCGCCACGCGCGGAGGCGTTGAAGTCGCGCTGGATCGATTCGTAGACGCCCAGCACCTTCGACAGTCTCATCGGCTGGTTCACATCCCAGCTTCTCTGCGGTTCGAGACGGATCCGTGCGCCGTTGGCTCCGCCGCGATGATCGCTGCCGCGATACGTCGAGGCCGAGGCCCACGCCGTCGCCGCCAATTCGCCGACGCTCAGCCCGCTGGCGAGGATCTTCTCCTTGAGCGCCGCGATGTCCGCCGCGTCGACGAGGGGGTGATCCACCGGGGGGATCGGATCCTGCCAGATCAGGTCTTCCGTGGGCACCTCGGGTCCGAGGTAGCGGACTTTCGGGCCCATGTCGCGGTGGGTCAGCTTGAACCACGCACGGGCGAAGGCGTCCGCGAACTGCTCGGGATGTTCGAGGAATCGGCGCGAAATCTTCTCGTACACGGGGTCAAACCGCAGCGACAGGTCGGTGGTGAGCATCGTCGGCGTGTGACGCCTGGTCGCGTCGTGCGCGTCGGGGACCGTGCCGGCCCCGGCGTTGTTCTTCGGACGCCACTGGTGCGCGCCGGCGGGGCTCCGGGTCAGTTCCCACTCATATTCGAAGAGATGCTTGAAGTAGTCGTGGCTCCACCTGGCGGGCGTGCGCGTCCACGTAACTTCAAGGCCGCTGGTGATGGTGTCGGCGCCTTTCCCGGACCGGAAGGCGCTCTTCCATCCCAGCCCCTGCTCCTCCAGTCCCGCGGCCTCCGGCTCCGGGCCGAGCAGCTTCGCGTCGCCCGCACCGTGGCACTTGCCGAAGGTGTGCCCTCCGGCAATCAGCGCGACGGTCTCCTCGTCATTCATCGCCATGCGCGAGAAGGTTTCGCGGATGTCCCGCGCCGCGGCGATCGGATCCGGGTTCCCGTTGGGCCCTTCTGGATTGACATAGATCAGGCCCATCTGAACCGCCGCAAGGGGGTTCTCCAGTTGGCGATCGCCGCTGTAGCGTTCGTCGCCCAGCCAGGTTTTCTCCCTGCCCCAGTAGATGTCCTCCAGCGGCTCCCACACGTCCACGCGTCCGCCCCCGAAGCCGAACGTCTTGAATCCCATCGTCTCCAATGCCACGTTTCCCGCGAGGATCATCAGGTCGGCCCAGGAGATCCTGCGACCATACTTCTGCTTGATGGGCCAGAGGAGTCGACGGGCCTTGTCGAGATTGACGTTGTCGGGCCAGCTGTTGAGCGGCGCGAAGCGCTGCGCGCCGGTGCCTCCGCCGCCGCGACCGTCTCCGGTGCGATAGGTGCCCGCACTGTGCCACGCCATGCGGATGAAGAGCGGGCCGTAATGACCGAAGTCGGCGGGCCACCAGGGCTGTGAGTCGGTCATCAGGGCCGCGAGATCCTTCTTCACGGCCGCCAGGTCCAACGACTCGAACTCGCGCGCGTAGTCAAAATCCCTGCCCATGGGATCGGACTTCTCCGAGTGCTGATGGAGCATCCCCAGGTTCAACTGGTTCGGCCACCAGTCGTGACGGGTGACTCCGGCGTGCGGGGCGGAATGAAACGGACACTTGGCTTCCGCGTGCATGATGGCTCCTTGGTCAGCGTTCAGCGAGTCAGGTTTGATCAAGTCCTGTTCGAGACGTATTCCAAAATGGTGACGAGCCGCCGCCCGATCGGAGCGGCTTCTCTACTTCGCGTTCCGTCTGCCGCGCAGAATGACCTGGTACTCACGCACCTCGAATCCCTTGAGGTCCGCGTGTCCTGTCACCCGAATCGCGTCCCAGGGAATGTCATAGATGCGTCCGGTCTTCGTATCGACGAAGTGATGGTGGGCGTCCACGTGCGGATCGAACACCACGATGCCTTCCCTGAGCACCTGCGTGCGGATCAACCCTTTCTTCACCATCAGGTTGAGCGTGTTGTACACCGTCGCCCTCGACACGGTCGGACACCGCCGACGCACCTGCTCCCACACGATGTCGGCCGTGGGATGCGTCTTGGCGGACAATACCTGCTCCGCGACGGCCAGGCGCTGCGGCGTCGGCTGAATCCCATGCCGGCGAAGAAGATCAAGGACGTCCATTTCATCCCTAGACTAAGTCTAAATCAGAACTGGGTCAAGTGCGCTCCGCCCGCCGTGCGGCCGCATCCGGGTCCGACAGATGCGAAGGTCGCCAAGGGGCCCGGAGGAGTTCGCCCCGCCCTTCGATCGCACGGACCACGTTCACCAATCAATCCATGCGGAACCGGCGTCGACGCCGGTCGTACAATCCTCGGACGCCCGGCGCCTCCTGGAGCAACGCGATGATGAACCACGGTCGACTCGTTCCGCCACTCATCGGTCTGCTATCACTCGCGCTGGGCGCCGCGACACCGGCGCAGGATTCCGGCGCGCCGGCGCTGCGCCGCACGGGCGACCTGCTGCGCCCCGCCGATAAACCGCTCGACCCGCGCATCAAGCCCGACCGCATCACGGAATCCGACCCGCCCGCGCTGCCGGACCCAGGCGCCCTGGCGTCCCCTCCGCCGCCCGCGCATCGCCTGGCGGCCAGTGCGGCGGAGGTGCCGCTCGACGCTGAGCGCTGGGCCAGGGCTCACGAGGCGATCCGCCGCGGGCTCGACTTTCTGCGCGCCAGGCAGCATGCCTCGGGCGGGTGGATGGTGGACGCCCAAGTCGCGCCGACGGACGAGGTTCGGAAGTCGCCGGTCAGCGTCGCCGTTACCGCGATGGCGCTCAAGGCCTTTGCGCAGGCCGGGGCGGACGTGATGGGCGACGAGCGCCTCACCCGCGCCCTCGAGTATGTCCGCACTGCCCAGAATGCCGACGGATCGTTCGATCAGACCATCATGTCCAACTACGTCACCAGCGCGGTCACCAGCGCGTTGGCGGCGATCGACGACCGCTCCCTGCGCGATCAGATGGTCCTGGCGACGCGATGGCTCAAGGAGACCCAGTGGGATCAGACCGAGGGGCTCTCCCCCCGGCAGGACTGGTTCGGCGGCGCGGGCTACGGCAACAACGGCCGCCCCGACCTGTCCAACACCCAGATGATGCTCGACGCCCTCTACGACGCGGGCGTGTCGCCCGATGACCCGGCCATGCAGCGGGCCCTTGTCTTCCTCGCCCGCACGCAGAACCTCAAACAGGTCAACAACGCGCCCTGGGCGGGCGACGACGGCGGCTTCGTCTACACCGCGGCCAACGGGGGTGAGTCATTCGCCAGCGAAACCGCGGGCGAGGGGCGTCGGGGCGAGAACATCCCCGCCGGCGAGCCGCGCTCGCTCCGCTCCTACGGCTCAATGACCTATGCCGGCTTCAAGAGCATGCTCTACGCGGGGCTGTCGAAGGACGATCCGCGCGTGAAGGCGGCGCTCGATTGGCTGCGTGCCCACTGGACGTTCGAGCAGAACCCCGGCGTGGGCAAGCAGGGCCTGTTCTACTACTACCACACCTTGGCCCGGGCTCTGCGCGCCTCGGATCTGGACCGGCTCAGCGATACGGACGGGGTCGAGCACGACTGGCGCGCCGAACTGATCGACGCTCTGCTCGCCCGCCAGGCGGCGGACGGCTCGTGGGTCAACGACGCCGACCGCTGGATGGAAAGCGACCCGTCGCTCGTCACCACCTACGCGGTGCTGGCGCTGGAGGAGGCGCTGAAATAGCAGTCCGATCACCCTGCCACCACCAGCCCCAGGAACATGATGACCCAGATCACGTCCAGGAAGTGCCAGTACAGCGCCACGTGATCCAGCCCGGCGTGGTTGGCCGGGCCGTAGCGGCCCGCCCTGGCCCGCACCGCGACGATGATCAGCGGCACAAGCCCGCCCACCACGTGGGCGGCGTGCAGACCTGACAGCACCAGGAACCCGGTCGCCGCGAAGCGATAGGCGTCGTGGCTCGCGTCCATCGCGCCCCAGGCGCGGTCCACCCACTGAAACCAGCACACCGTCTGCAGCGCGAGGAAGACGAATCCCAGCATCAGCGTGAGATTCGCCCCCCACCGCACGCCCGGCTGATGATCCCGCCGGGCGCTGTTCTTCGCCCACTGGATCGTTCCGCTGGACACGAGAATCACGAGCGTGGAAACCCACAGCAGCCACGGCAGCCCCGGCAGATCAGGCATGGGCGGCAGCACGACCTCGTGACCGGCATCATCGATGAACGTGGTGCGGTTGCGCAGCACGATGGCCATGATGAGCCAGCCGATCATCGTCGCCCCGAAGAGGGCGGCGAGCGAGATCAGGAAGATCGTCATGCCCAGCGTACCGGTCTTCATGCCGCGAAACGGATCGCGGTCGAGCCCGGCGTCCGGCAGGGACGGAGCGGGGTTGGGGCGTGATTCGGTCACTGGGCGGGCGGCGCTGGCGGCGGGGTGGCGAACTCCGACGTCTGAAACGTCTTGATCTCCCCCTGATACTCCGAGGTATCCGTCAGTGCGAACCCGATGAACAGCAGCACGCCGAAGAACGAGGTGATCAGCACCAGCGTGTTGAACGGGCTGTCCCAGCGCAGGTGCATGAAGTACAGACACACCAGCGAGGCCTTGGTGAAGGCGATGGCCAGCGCCAGCCAGATGTTGCCGGGGCCAAGATCCACGAACTTGGCCGTGAGAACGGTGACGACCGTCAGCACCAACAGGGCCATGCCCACCGCCAGCGTGATGCGGACCGGCACGATGTGCCCGACGCCGTGATGATGTTCACCGGAATGTTCTGCGTGTGCCATGTGAGTGCTGAGGACTGGGGACTGTGTGGGGGGGGAAGTCCGAGAGTTCCGATTGCTCGGCGCCCGATGCCTGGCGCCTTCCTAGATCAGATACAGCAGCGGGAACAGGAAGATCCAGATCAGGTCCACGAGGTGCCAGTAGAGCCCCCCCAGATCGACCGGAGTGAAGTAATCCGGACCAAACTGGCCCTTCCATGCCTTGAAGAAGAGCCAGACCATGATGCCCATGCCGATCACCACGTGGATGCCGTGCAGCCCGGTGAGGCAGAAGTAAATCGAGAAGTACGTGCGGACGTCCTGGGTCAGTTCTTCCTTCGTCTTGGTCGGCGGCGGAGGCGGCTTGAGGCCAGCGGCCCCCGATGCGGGCGGCTGCACCTGGGAGCGCGGCACCTCAATCGTGGCGCTTCCGTAGGGATTCCAGGCGCCGTAGGGACTGCTCGCCCCCGTGCCCCGCGCGGGAGGGGTGACTACCGCGCCGGCATCCATGCCGGGGTTGGCGGCGTTGTCATGATGGACCACGCCGTGCTCCAGCTTGGGGTTGAACGCCGCCCCCCACACCAGTCCGTCGTGGATCTTGTGGCTGTATTCGACGTACTTGATGCCCATGAACCCCAGCCCGCCGAGGAAGGTGCAGGCCAGCAGCACCAGAAGAAGATTGCGCTTGCCCTGCTGGGCGGCGGTGACGCCGATGGCCATGGTCATGCTGGAGATGATCAGGATGACCGTGTTGATGGCGCCGAGCTTCCAGTCCAGTCGCGTCGAGCCCTGCACGAAGATTTCAGGGTGGTTGGCCCGCCACACGGTGTAGAACACGAACAGACCGCCGAAGAAGAGCACTTCGGTGGCGAGGAAGAGCCACATGCCCAGCTTGCCGCTGGAGAACTGCTGCCCCAGGGAGGCGAAGTGGTGGGCCAGATGGGCCGGGTGATCGTGCCCGTGGGTGTGATGGGCGGGTGATGCGCTCAGCTGACTCATCGCTCAGTGTCCTCCCCCGCCGTGCCCGGCAGAACCGGTGGGACCGTGGTCAGTGGGGTGCTTGTGGCGATCCCAGGCGGCCAGGTCATCCTTGGTGCGATGACCGTGCAGGGTGTCGGTGTTCACGTAGCCGCCGATCTGCTCATCCCACTCGATGACGGAGAAGTCGTAGCAGTCGCCCACCACGGGCGGCTCATCAAAGTTGTGATGCGGCGGGGGCGACTCGCACTGCCACTCCAGCGACCGACCGCCCCACGGGTTGGCCGGGGCCTTCTTGCCGCGGGCCAGCGAATGGAGCAGGTACATCGCGGTCCAGATGAAGCCCGCCGCCATGATGTACGCGCCGATCGTCGAGATGACGTGGTACGTCTGGTATTCAGGCACGTAGTTGAAGTAGCGGCGGGGCATGCCCTGGCTGCCCAGCATGAACTGGGTGAAGAAGGTCTGGTTGAAGCCCCAGAAAACGAGCAGGCAGCCGATGCGGCCCGCCCACTCGTTGTACATCCGGCCAGTCATCTTGGGCCACCAGTGATGCATGCCGCCGACCATGGCGATCAGAGCCGAGCCCATCATCACGTAGTGGAAGTGGGCCACCACGAAGTAGGTGTCGTGCAGATGCACGTCGGTGGCCAGCGTGCCCAGGTGGAGCCCCGTCAGCCCGCCGATGGTGAACAACACCAGGAAGGCCAGGGCGTAGAGCATGGGCGTGTTGAGGGTGATCGAACCCTTGTACAGCGTGGCCAGCCAGTTGAAGACCTTGACCGCCGAGGGAATGCCCACCGAGAACGTGATGGCGGAGAAGATCATGTTCATCAGCGGGCTCTGCGTGCTGGTGAACATGTGGTGGCCCCACACCAGGAAGCCGAAGACCGCGATGGCCACCGACGAGAACGCGATGAAACGGTAGCCGAAGATGTGCCGGTGGCTGTGAACGGCGATGAGCTCGCTGATGATCGCCATGCCCGGCAGGATCATGATGTACACCGCCGGATGGCTGTAGAACCAGAAAAAGTGCTGATACAGGACCGGGTCGCCACCCAGCGTGGGATCGAAGATGCCGATATGGAAGGCCCGCTCGACCACCACCAGCAGCAGCGTGATGGCCAGCACCGGCGTCGCCAGCACTTGGATCAGCGCCGTGGCGTAGATGCCCCACAGGAACAGCGGCATGCGGAACCAGCCCATGCCCGGCGGGCGCAGCTTGTGAATGGTGACAATGAAGTTCATCCCCGTGAAGATGGAGGAGAACCCGAGAATGAAGACGCCCAGCAGCACGGGAATGACGCCGCCGAACTTGGTGGTGGTGCTGTAGGGCGTGTAGAAGGTCCAGCCGGTGTCGAACCCGCCCATGACCAGCGAGATGACCGCGAAGAGCGCGCCGGCCACCCACAGGTAGAATGACATCAGGTTGAGCCGAGGGAAGGCCACGTCCTTGGCGCCCAGCATGATGGGCAGCACGAAGTTGCCCAGCGCCGCCGGCACCGAAGGGATGATGACCAGGAACACCATGATCGCCCCGTGCAGGGTGAACCAGTGGTTGTATTGATCGGCGGTGAGGAAGCCGGGTCCCGGGGTGAGCAGCTCGGTGCGGACGATGAGCGCCGCCACACCGCCCACGAAGAACGAGGCCAGCACCGCCACCAGGTACATGACGCCGATGCGCTTGTGGTCAAGCGTCAGCGCCCACGACAGGATGCCGCGCGAGCAGTTGAGGTAGTTCTCGCCCTCGGCGTGGCCCCCCACGGGGTGCGGAATGGAAGGATGAATCGTGGTCATGTCGTTTCGTTCCGTCGTGCCGTCCGGGATCGTCAGTTGGTCCCGCCCCCGCCGCCGTGGTACTTCTGCATGTACGCGCTCTTGTCGTCGGCGGGCAGCGCGGACCACTCGGCATGGGGCGAGCCATCGTGGTCTTCAAGCCACTGCAGATAGGCGATGATGTAGCCGAGCTTCTCCTCGTCCACCTGGCCTCGGAAGGTGCTCATGCCCGGCGCGATGCCGAAGACGATGCGCGTGGCTGGATCGTAGATCGACTCCTGAATGTAGTTGCGGGCCCGCACCACCGGGTCGTCGCCATAGCCGGGAATGTCGGCGAGCGTGCGACCGTCGGAGAACTTCGTTTCGCCCCGGAGCGCCCGGCCCCACACGCCCTTGAATGACGGCCCGGTCTTGATTTCATCCTTGACGAGCGAGTGGCACGTCTGGCAGCCAAGCCGCTGGGTGAGCAGATCGCCGGCTACTTCGGGGGGATACTGGCCGTAGTCCCCCGCCTTGGCGAGCCACGCCTCATACGACGCCCGCGTCGGGTGCACGTACACCCAGCTGATCATGTTGGAATGGTCCGTGCCGCAGTATTCGGCGCAGAAGAGCCGGTGCGCCTCGGGCTGATCGGTCGTGCCCGAGTGCCTGGCCTGGAACCACGCCATCGAGAACCGGCCCGGCACCACGTCCTGCTTGACGCGGAAGTTGGGTACGTAGAAGGCGTGCAGCACGTCCTTGGACTTCATCAGGAGCCGGATCGGCTCATCCGGCGGCACGTGCAGTTCGGGCAGTTCGGCCCCGTTGGGGTACTTGAAGCCCCATTGCCACTGCCAGGCCGTCACATCGATCTGCTGAGCGTTGGCGGGGGGCACCGCCATGTCCATGTAACCCTTGAAGCCCACGTAGAACATGATGATGACGATGATGAGGGGGATGCCCGACCACGTCACCTCGAGCATGGTGTGATGCGAAGGCACATCCTGATGCTCCACCACGCCCGCCGGCTTCCAGTACTTCCATACGAAGTAGATCAGGGCGATGGTGATCCCCACGAAGAAGAAGATGCACACCCACGTGATGAAGTGGAACGGGCCATCGACCTGGCTGCCGAAGTTGGCGTAATCGGGCGGCATCCAGAAGTCGGGCCGGAAGCCCTCGACGTTCCGGGGCGCGACCACGCCTTCCTTCGGCTCGTTGGGCGCCTGTGCGAGTGTCAGCAGCATGGTGTGAAGGTCCGTCATGTCGTGTGAACCCCCGCCCCCGGAACATTCCCCGAAACCCCCGAAGTACTTCCCGGAGCCGCAGCCGCCCACCGGGGCGCACCGCGCCGCCACAGGATGAACAGCCCGGTCGCCATCACCAGCAGGGTGAGCAGGCCCCCCAGTCGCATGATGTTCATCACGTGCGGGGTGTACTGGCCCGTGAGGTTGTCGTAATGGAAGCACCAGAGCAGGAAGCGATCGATGGTGGTGCCGATCTTGCCCTCGCCGCCTTCGACCAGGGCCATTCGCACGGTGGACGGCTGGTATGCCGTGCCGTAGAGGTAGCGTGAGAGTCGCCCGTCGGGCGTGGCGATGAAGAACGCCGCCGCGTGCGCCCACTCCTGCCGACGCTCGTTCCAGCGGTACCTGAATCCGATCGCCTCGGCCAGCGCGTGGATGTTCTCCTGCGTGCCCGTCAGGAACGCCCAGCCCTCCGCCGCAGATTCGCGCCCGTACGACGCCAGGTAGCTGCGCCGCTTGATCTGAGCCAGTTCAGCGTCTTCGTTGGGGTCGATCGAGAGGGTGACGATGCGAAAGTCCCGTCCCGGCTCGAAATCGACTTCCTTGAGCGCCTTGACCATGCCGTTGAGCTGCAGCGTGCAGAGCAGCGGACAACGGTAGTAGTTGAGGGTGATGATGACGGGGCGGCCCGCGTTGAAGTAGTCGCCCAGCGTCACCTGCCTGCCGGTGTGATCGGTGAAGGTGAGATCAAGCGGCAGCCGCTCGTTGAGATGCTCGATGATCTCCACGCCTTCCAGTTCGTGCGGAACCTGGCTGGGTGGCTGCGCGAGGGCGCGGGGCGCGGCCAGAACGCCCAGCGCCATGGCGAGCGCCGCCGTCAGCACCGGGATGGTTCGGCCTCGCCGCGTCACTGGCTGGCGGCTCCTCTCCCCCGCCCCCACTCGGCGAGGAGCTTGTCAGCCGCCTCGTCGATGGGAATCGTCACGCGCCCCGTGTTGTTGTTGTAGACGTGCTCATAGGACGGCCTGGTGAGCCACGCCTGCTGCTGCGCCCGGTTGTTCTCCAGCGCTGGCACCGGGGCCTCGACGACCTTCTCAATACGAGACTGCTCCTCGGCGTTGTAGTACAGCGCCTGGAGGTAGATGATCGTCAGCACGAAGATGATGGTGCCCACCAGGCCCACGTACATCGTGGAGCCGGCTGTCGGGTCGCCATAGTGCTTGTCGGTCATGATCGTCACCTCGTCGTCCGATTCGCTTTCAGGCGTTCTCGAAGGCCAGCGACTCGCCCAGCCGCGGGTCGCGCTGCGGCACCAGCGACACCGACCGCGCCATGGCGGCGGCGAAGGCGACCACCATCGCCAGCACGCCCGCGCCGCACAGCACGTCGGTCAGCACAATTCCCGGATGATCCGCGTGGAACACCGGCATCACCAGCCAGAACAGGTCGTACCAGCTCATGGCGAGCATCCACGCGGCGGCCGCCACCAACATGACCCTGTTGCGTTTGGGCATGCGGGAGATGATGGCCAGGAACGGTCCCACGAAGTGCCCGACCAGCAGGAACAACGACCAGTTGTTCCACGCGCCGGGAGTGATCTCGTGTCCGTGGTAAACCACCGTACCGGTGTAGCCGCTGGCGCGCGGCTGCCACCACAGCGTTTCCTCGGGGATGTTGCCGTACCACTGCAGCAT